>NZ_JAXAVU010000007.1:0-475715 GCF_033949975.1 Lentzea sokolovensis | reverse complement strand
CGCTCTTGGCTCGACTCGTGACGAAGCCACCCCACCAACGCAACCACCAAAGCAACGCCACTCCGCCCAACGCAACAGGCGTGCCATCAACCCGCGCACGGCGTAGACCCCGGCTTTTGATCAGATTGGCGGGGTCTGGGGCGGAGCCCCAGGAATCAACCGCCACACCAGCAAGCAACCCAACCACCTACGGACAACAAACCGCCGCCCGCCAACGAACCAGGGAGACGACCCACCCAACCCACGCGCCAACCCCGGCATTCGAGTGAACCCCAACAAAAAGACCCCCGGTGACCAGCACCGGGGGTCTTTTCACGTGAAACTCACACGCCTACAAACGGGTCAGTCCTGCTCAGACCCAGGCGTCGTCTTAGCGACCTGCATCAAGAACTCGATGTTGGTGCGAGACTTCCGCAGCCGGTCCAGCAGCAGATCGATGGCCTGCTGTCCGTCCAGCGCGTGCAGCACCCGACGCAGCTTGTGCGTGACAGCCATCTCGTCAGGCGACAGCAGCAGCTCTTCCTTGCGCGTACCGGAAGAGTCGACGTCGACAGCCGGGAACGTCCGCTTGTCCGCGATCTTGCGGTCGAGCTTGAGCTCGGCGTTACCCGTGCCCTTGAACTCTTCGAAGATCACCGAGTCGCCGGCGGAACCGGTCTCGACCAGCGCCGTCGCGATGACGGTCAGCGAACCGCCACCCTCGATGTTGCGGGCCGCGCCCAGGAAGCGCTTCGGCGGGTACAGCGCCGTCGAGTCGACACCACCGGACAGGATGCGGCCGGAAGCCGGGGCAGCCAGGTTGTACGCACGGCCCAGACGCGTGATCGAGTCGAGCAGCACGACCACGTCGTGGCCCATCTCGACCAGGCGCTTCGCCCGCTCGATGGCGAGCTCGGAGATGGTCGTGTGGTCCGACGGCGGGCGGTCGAAGGTCGAGGCGATGACCTCGCCCTTCACCGAGCGCTGCATGTCGGTGACCTCTTCCGGACGCTCGTCCACCAGGACGACCATCAGGTGGCACTCGGGGTTGTTCGTCGTGATCGCGTTGGCGATCGACTGCAGCACCGAGGTCTTGCCGGCCTTCGGGGGCGACACGATCAGGGCGCGCTGGCCCTTGCCGATCGGCATCACCAGGTCGATGACACGGGTGGTGAGGATGTGCGGCTCGGTCTCCAGGCGCAGACGCTCGTTCGGGTAGAGCGGCGTCAGCTTGGTGAAGTCCGGGCGGTTGCGCGCCTCTTCCGGGTCCAGGCCGTTGATCTTGTCGACGCGGACCAGCGGGTTGAACTTCTGGCGCTGCTGCTCGCCGTCGCGCGGCTGGCGGACGGCGCCGGTGAGGGCGTCGCCACGGCGCAGGCCGTACTTGCGGACCAGCGACAACGAGACGTAGACGTCGTTCGAGCCCGCGAGGTAGCCCGACGTGCGGACGAACGCGTAGTTCTCCAGCACGTCCAGGATGCCCGCGACCGGGAGCAGGACGTCGTCGTCGCGCACCTCGGTCTCGCGGTCGCCACGACCGCCGCCACCCTGCTCCTCGCCACGGCCACCACGGCGGCGGCGGTCGCGGAAGCGGCCACGGCGGCCACCGTCGTCGTCACCGTCGGGCTGGCCACCACCCTGGCGGTCACCGCCACGGTCACCACGGTCGTTGCGCTCGCCGCGGTCGCGGTTGCGGTCACGGCCGCCGCGCTCGTTGCGGTCGCCGCGGTCCGAACGCTCGCCGCGGTCGGAACGCTCGGAGCGCTCGCCACGGTCCTGACGCTCGCCACGCTCAGCGCGGTCGCCGCGGTCGGAACGCTCAGCGCGGTCCGGACGCTCAGCGCGGTCGCCGCGGTCGGAACGCTCAGCGCGGTCCGGACGCTCAGCGCGCTCGGGGCGCTCCGCACGCTCGGGACGGTCGTTCCGCTCAGGACGCTCGGAACGCTGCTCCTGCTGCGGCTGCTGGTTCTCGCCCTCGGCGTTGCCACCGCCACGGCCGGAACGACGGCGACGGTTTCCACGGCGCCCACCGTCCTCGGACGAGCGAGCGTCGTCGGAAGCGCCAGACTCGGCGGCGGGCTTCTCCGCTACCTCGAGCTGCTGCTGAACAGGCTTTTCAACGACCTTCTCAGCCGCTTTAGCGGGCTTCTCGGCGGGAGCCTCGGCCTTCGCGGCGACCTTGTCGGCCTTCGCGGGCTTCTCGGCTTTCGCCGGGGCGCCGGAGCCTTGCTTCTCCTTGATGGCCGCGATCAGGTCGCCCTTGCGCAGGCCTGCGGTTCCGGTGATGCCCATTTGGCCGGCGAGCTCGCGAAGTTCGGCGAGCACCATGCCGGACAGACCCGCGCGGCGGCGCGGCGTCGTGCCGTTCGATGGGGTGGACAGAGCGTTCTCCTCGGCTCCAGAACCAGCGGCAGCTGCGACTTCGCTGCTCAGCAAATCGGTGTTGGTCACACATGTCCTTCCTGACCAGGCCCCGCCTCCTACGCGGCCCAGCGGACCCGCCTTCCCACTTCAGCGGGGAACGGCGGTCAAGTCCGATGAAGACGGAAGCACGACGGCTTCCCTCAAGCACGGGACTTTTCTCAGATCACACGGCGATCGGGTGCCTCTTTTGCGTTCGCCCCGCCCGCACGGCACAGAGCCGGAACGCAAAAGGATTGCGACTCGGAACGAGTGTCCGAGCGCGACACCGGCGCCCGTGCGCGCGGTGACTGATCGCCCCCGAGAGTAGACGCCGGTCCTCCGCCATGCAACAACCGGGGTCGGGTGTGTCAGTCCAATGGACGAACGCGCACGCCGGCGGCGTCGACGTCGAGTCTCCGCACGTCGAAGCCGTGCACGTCGACCTCGGGAGGAAGATCACCGAAGGCGATCACGGTGGGTCCCGCTCCGCTCACGCAGGCGGGAACTCCGAGCTTGCGAAGATCGTTGATCACCCGAACGGTGTCCGGCCATGCGGGCTCGCGGTAGTTCTGGTGGAGTCGATCCTCAGTCGCCGCAAGGAGAACTGCCGGATCCGACGTCAGCGCGTGCACCGCGAGGGCAGCGCGCCCCGCGGCGTGCGCGGCGTCCGAGTGCGGCACTTCGGCCGGAAGCAGGCCGCGCGTGGTCTTGGTGGACGACTCCTGCGACGGGATGAGGACGAACGGGCGCACGCGTGCGTCGGCGTCCATGCGGACGGCGCGGTAGCGCTCTCCTTCAGACCACGCAACGACAACGCCGCCGAACAAGGAGGCAGCCGCGTTGTCCGCGTGCCCCTCGAACTCGGCGGCGATTTGCAATGCGTCCGTGTCCAACTCGCGACCCAACAGGGTGAATCCGGCTGCGACGCCCGCCACGATCGCGGCCGCCGACGAGCCCAGTCCCCGTGCGTGCGGAATGGTGTTGCGGCACCTCAGTGCCAGTCCACCGGTGTAGCCGGTGGCGCGGACGGCCCGCACGACGAGATGGGTCTCGTCGAGCGGGACGTCGCCGGATCCGGCACCGTCGACCGTGATCGAGAGGCCGTCGACGCCTTCGCCGCCGGCCACCTCCACGTCGTCGTACATGCCGAGCGCCATGCCCAGCGCGTCGAACCCCGAACCGAGGTTCGCGGTCGACGCGGGGACGGAGACGAGGAACTTCACGCCAGCTCCAGCGCGTGCGCGACGGCGCCGGGGTCGACCGGGACCGGCTCGACCTCGGTCGTGCCGAGCAACGCCGTGTCGGGGTCCTTCAGACCGTGGCCGGTGACGGTGCACACAACCGTGGACCCGCGAGGCAGCCTGCCGTCCTCGGCGGTCATCAGCAGACCGGCGATGGACGCGGCCGACGCGGGCTCGACGAAGATGCCCTCGGACGACGCCAGCAGGCGGTACGCGGCCAGGATCTGCTCGTCGGTGACGGCGTCGATCAGGCCACCGGACTCGTCGCGGGCCTTGATCGCCCCCGTCCACGACGCCGGCGAACCGATCCGGATCGCGGTCGCGATGGTCTCCGGGTTCGGCACCGGCTCACCGGACACCAGCGGAGCCGCACCGGCCGCCTGGAACCCGAACATGCGGGGCAGGCCCTGGTCGTAGGACGTGTAGCCCTTCCAGTACGCGGTGATGTTGCCCGCGTTGCCGACCGGCAGGCAGTGCACGTCCGGCGCCTGGCCGAGCACGTCGCAGACCTCCCACGCGGCGGTCTGCTGGCCGACGAGCCGCACCGGGTTGACCGAGTTCACCAGGGTCACCGGGTACTCGGCGGCGGTCTTGGACGCGAGCTCCAGGCAGTCGTCGAAGTTGCCGTCGATCTGCAGGATCTTCGCGCCGTGCATGACGGCCTGCGCGAGCTTGCCCATCGCGATCTTGCCGCTGGGCACGAGCACGGCCGCTGTGAGACCCGCCTTGGCCGCGTAGGCGGCGGCGGAGGCGGACGTGTTGCCGGTGGAGGCGCAGATGACCGCCTTCAGGCCGGAGGCGAGCGCGTACGTCATCGCCACGGTCATACCGCGGTCCTTGAACGAGCCGGTCGGGTTCGCGCCCTCGACCTTGACCCACACGTCGGACCCGGTCGCCTCGGAGAGCCTTCGAGCGTGCACCAGCGGCGTGCCGCCTTCGTGCAGCGTCACGACCTCAGCGCCCTCGGGGATCTCGATGCGGTCCCGGTAGGCGTTGATGAGACCGGGCCAGCCTGCTCTGACAGCGCTCACTCTTCGCCCTCCACCCTCATGACGCTGACGACGTCCCGCACCACGGGGAGGCCACCGATTTTGTCCACAGTGGACCGCAGCGCGGCGTCGGTCGCCGCGTGCGTGACGATCACGAGACTGGCGTCCTCGATGCGGCCTTCCTGGCGCACCGCGGCGATGCTCACGTCGTGCTCGGCGAACACCGCGGCGACCTGGGAGAGGACACCTGGCTTGTCGGCCACGTCGAGGCTGATGTGGTAGCGGGTCGGCGTGTTCCCCATGGGCTGCGCGGTGAGCGCGGCGTAGGCGGACTCGCGCGGGCCGTGCCCGCTCGCGACCATGTTGCGCGCCACGGCGACCAGGTCGCCGACGACCGCGCTCGCCGTGGGGGCGCCACCTGCACCCTGCCCGTAGAACATCATCTCCCCCGCCGCGTCTGCCTCGACGAACACCGCGTTGAACGCGCCGTTGACGCTCGCCAGCGGATGCGTCCTGGGGATCATCGCCGGGTGCACTCGAACGGCGACTGATTCCTGACCGGACGGACTGGTGACGCGCTCGCAGATCGCCAGCAGCTTCACCGTGCGGCCGAGGCCCTTGGCGGCCGCGATGTCCGCCGCCGACACCGCGCGGATGCCCTCGCGGTAGACGTCCGAAGCCGTCACACGGGTGTGGAACGCAAGGGACGCAAGGATCGCGGCCTTCGACGCGGCGTCGAACCCGTCGACGTCCGCGGTCGGGTCGGCCTCGGCGTAACCGAGACGCGAGGCCTCTTCGAGCGTCTCGTTGTAGCCCGCGCCGGTGGCGTCCATCGCGGACAGGATGAAGTTCGTCGTGCCGTTCACGATGCCCATGACACGCGTGATCCGGTCTCCCGCAAGGGATTCCCGCAACGGGCGCAGCAACGGGATCGCGCCGGCGACGGCGGCCTCGAAGTAGAGGTCCGCGCCGGACGCGTCGGCCGCCTCGAACAGGTCCGGGCCGTGCTCGGCCAGCAGCGCCTTGTTCGCCGTGACGACGGACTTGCCGTTGCGCAGCGCCTCCAGCAGAAGGCCGCGCGTCGGGTCGATGCCGCCGATGACCTCGACGATGACGTCCACGTCGTCCGACTTCACCAGCGCCGCGGCATCCGTGGTGAGCAGGTGCTCAGGCACCTCACGGTGCTTGTTCGGCCTGCGCACGGCGATGCCCGCGAGCTCAACCGGCGCGCCGATGCGCTGGGTGAGGTCCTCGGCCTGGTCCGTCAGCAGCCGGACTACCTCCGTGCCCACCGTGCCGCAACCGAGCAACGCGACACGAATAGGTTTCACGGGGCCCGCCTCTTTGACTGACACTGCCTACACCTCCAGACGGAACAGGTCGTCCTCGGTCTCGCGACGCAGCAGCAGCCGCGCCTCTCCGTCGGTCACCGCGGCGAGCGCGGGCCGTGGAAGTCGGTTGTACCCGCTCGCCATCGAGTAGCAGTAGGCCCCTGTGGCCGCGATCGCAACCAGGTCTCCCGGCGCGAGGTCGTCGGGCAGCCAGCAGTCGCGCACCACGATGTCACCGGACTCGCAGTGCTTGCCGACGACGCGGCACAGCACGGCCCGCGATTCGGGCTCGGCGGCACGGGAGACGAGCTTGCAGTCGTAGACCGCGTCGTACAGAGCAGTGCGGATGTTGTCGCTCATGCCGCCGTCGACGCTGACGTACCGGCGCCGCGCGCCACCGTCCAGCTCGATGTCCTTGATCGTCCCGACCTCGTACACGGTGACCGTGCCGGGGCCGACGATCGCGCGGCCGGGCTCGACCGCGATGCGAGGCATGCTCAAGCCGTTGTGCTCGCACTCCTTCTGCACGATGTTGTGCAGCTGCCGCGCGAGCTCGGCGGGCGGGGGCGGGTCGTCGTCCGGCGTGTAGGCGATGCCGAGTCCGCCGCCGAGGTCGACGACGTTCAACGTCGGGATGTCCCCGTGCTCCTTGCGGATCTCGGCGAGCAGGCCGATCACGCGGCGCGCGGCGACCTCGAAGCCCGACGCGTCGAAGATCTGCGAGCCGATGTGGCTGTGCAGGCCGACGAGTTCGAGGCCACCGGCCTTCAGCACGCGCCGCACCGCCTCGGCCGCGTCGCCGGAGGACAGCGAGAAGCCGAACTTCTGGTCCTCGTGCGCGGTCGCGATGAACTCGTGCGTGTGGGCCTCGACGCCGACCGTCACGCGGATCAGCACCTTCTGCACCACCCCGCGGTCGCGCGCGATCTGGTCGAGGCGCGCGATCTCGTGGTACGAGTCGAGCACGATCCCGCCGACGCCGGCCTCGACGGCCGCGATCAGTTCGGGAACGCTCTTGTTGTTGCCGTGCAACGCGATGCGCTCGGCCGGGAAGTTCGCACGCAGAGCGATGGCGAGCTCGCCGCCGCTGCAGACGTCGATGGAGAGGCCTTCTTCGGCCACCCACTTCGCGACCTGCACGCTCAGGAACGCCTTCGAGGCGTAGTGCACGAGCGTCGGGTCGCCGAACGCCTCGGCGTGCTCGCGGCAACGCGCGCGGAAGTCCTGTTCGTCCATGACGAACAACGGGGTGCCGTACTGCTCTGCCAGCCCGCGCACGTCCACGCCCGCCAGCTCCACGACGCCGGAAGCGTTGCGGGAGGCGTTGCGCGGCCACACGGTCGGGTGCAGGTAGTCGAGCTGGTCGGCGGTCGAGGGGCGGTCTCCGGCGGTGGTGCCGGATGCCATGACGTCGGCGTGCCGAGGTCCAGCGGGATGTGCTCGCATTTACATTCGCTCCGGTGCGGTGACGCCGAGCAGGCCGAGGCCCGCTCCGAAAACATGCCTGGTGGCGGCGCAGAGCGTGAGCCTCGCCCGGTGCAACGGAGTGGTCTCCTCGTCGCCCTGGGGAAGCACGCGCACGCCGTTCCTGCGGTCGTAGAAGCGGTGGAAGGACCCGGCGAGTTCTTCGAGGTACCTCGCCACCCGGTGGGGTTCGCGCAGCTCGGCCGCGGTCGCCACCACCCTGGGGAACTCACCGATGGTGCGGATCAGGTCGCCCTCGCGCTCGTGCACCAGCAGCGAGAGGTCGTCTCCCTGCGTGACACCGAGGTCGGCGGCGTTGCGCAGCACTCCCGAGATGCGGGCGTGCGCGTACTGGACGTAGTAGACCGGGTTCTCGCTGTCGTGCTTGCGCAGCAGGTCGAGGTCGATGTCGAGGCTGGAGTCGACGGACGAGCGGATCATGGCGTAGCGCGCCGCGTCCACGCCGACCGCGTCGACCAGGTCCTCCATCGTGATGACGGTGCCGGCGCGTTTGCTCATCCGGACGGGCTGGCCGTCGCTGACGAGGTTCACCATCTGGCCGATCAGCACCTCGACGCTGTCCGGGTCGTCGCCCAGGGCGGCCGCCGCGGCCTTGAGGCGCGCGATGTAGCCGTGGTGGTCCGCGCCGAGCATGTAGATGCACAGGTCGAAGCCACGCCCGCGCTTGTCGACGAGGTACGCGATGTCGCCCGCGATGTAGGCCGGGTCGCCGTCGCTCTTGATGACGACGCGGTCCTTGTCGTCACCGAAGTCCGTGGACCGCAGCCACCAGGCGCCGTCCTTCTCGTACAGCGAGCCGTTCGCCTTCAGCTTCGCGATCGCCTCGTCCACGCGGCCGCTCTGGTGCAGCGAGTCCTCGTGGAAGTAGACGTCGAAGTCGGTGCGGAAGTCGTGCAGGCTGCTCTTGATCTCCTCGAACATGAGCCCGACGCCGACCCCGCGCACCGTCTCGGGGTCGCTGAGCGCACCCGGTTCGCGGCGCAGGACCTCGGCGGCGATGTCGCTCACGTACGTGCCCGCGTAGCCGTCCTCGGGGGCCGGCTCGCCCTTGGCGGCGGCGATCAGCGACCGAACGAACCTGTCGATCTGCGCGCCGGCGTCGTTGAAGTAGTACTCGCGGACGACCTCGGCGCCACGGGCCCGCAGGATCTCGCCGAGCGCGCTGCCGACTGCCGCCCAGCGCGCGCCACCGAGGTGGATGGGGCCGGTGGGGTTCGCGGAGACGAACTCCAGGTTGATCCGCTTGTTCGCCAGCTCGGAGCCCGTGCCGTAGAAGTCCTCCAGCGCCGCGCGAACGATCGCTCCCTGGGCCTCGGTGGCGATCGTGAGGTTCAGGAAACCGGGACCGGCGACGTCGGCCTTCGCGATGGCGGGCTGGGCCAGCAGGGCCTCGGCCAGCCACGTCGCGAACTCGCGCGGCTGCACGCCGGCCTGCTTGGCGAGTTGCAGCGCGATGTTCGTGGCGTAGTCGCCGTGCTCGGGGTTCCTGGGTCGCTCGACCGTCATCTGCTCCGGGAGAGCGGAGGCGTCCAGACGTCGGTCGGCCAGCAACTGGGCAACCGTGGTCCGGACCAGATCGGCGAGCGCTTCAGGGGTCACGCTGGAACAGTTTAGAGAAGCGTTGTCGCAGGTCTCGACCGGGTTACCGGGTCTCGGAGGGTGAGACGGCAAGTGTTAACGCGGACGTGGTATCGCCCTGCGCTGACAGTGATCAGACACGATGTCCCTACACTGGCGCCGGTTGACCAGGACGACATCTGAGGCGGACATGACCAGCGGCAAGAAGACGAAGGCCACACGCAACAGCGTGGCCGCAGCCCGTTCCTCGGTGGTGGCGAGCAAGCCGAAGCCGTGGGGCACGATCATCGCGGTCATCGCGGTGCTGGGCCTCGCGGGCGGTGTTTTCGGGTATGCGTACTCGCAGATCCACGCGAACAACGTCAAAGAGGCCGCCCTGGCCAAGTGGAAGCCCTCGGACACGAACAAGGATCCGTCGACCGCGCTCGCGGGCATCGTGATCAAGGACTACAAGGGCTCCCGGCACGTCGAGCCGACCCAGCGCGTCGCCTACGACCAGACGCCTGCCTTCGGCGGCCCGCACGACGCCACGTGGGCCGACTGCACCGGTGTCGTCTACGACAAGGCCATCCGCACCGAGAACATCGTCCACGGCCTGGAGCACGGCGCGGTCTGGATCGCGTACAACCCGGACCAGGTCAAGGACGACGCGCTCAACAAGCTCAAGGTCAAGGTCGAGGGCATCCCGTACATGGCGCTCTCGCCGTTCCCGGGCCTCGACAAGCCGGTCTCGCTGCAGTCCTGGGGCCACCAGCTGAAGCTGGACACCGTCGAGGACGAGCGCGTCGACCAGTTCATCTCGTCGCTGCTGCGCAACCCGAACACCTACCCCGAGGTCGGCGCGTCCTGCGAGAACCCGCAGTTCCTGTCGAACCCGGCCCCGTTCGTGGCCGAGAAGCCGGGCGCCGACGCCGTGCCGATGGACGGCGGCAAGGACGACTCCAAGACCGAGGCCCAGCCGAACGCCAGCACGCCGCCCGCGTCGGGCTCCGTCTCGACGCCGCCGTCGAGCTGATGTCCGCTCCTGACGAGACCGAGGTGTCCGACCGCCCCTCAGGGGTGGCTCGGACCCTCGTCATCGGCGCCGCGGTCCTCGCCGTGCTCCTGCTGGGCGCGGCGGTGGGCCTGCTCGTGAAACTCCCCGGCTCGTCCTCGTCCGGCGCGGTTCCGGCCTCCGGCTCCGTGGACGTCGGTTTCTGCCAGGACATGTCCGTGCACCACCTGCAGGGCATCCAGATGGCGAACATCGCCAGGGACCGCTCGACCGAACCGGACATCCGCCAGCTCGCGTTCGACATCTCCTCCACCCAGCTCGAACAGGTGGGGCGGATGAAGGGCTGGCTGATGATGTGGAACGAGCACGAGCAGAACATCTCCGGCGTCTACATGAAGTGGATGGACGCCGCGGGCGTGCACGGCCACGGCGCGACCACGCCGGAAGCGGGCAAGCCGCTGATGCCCGGCATGGCCACGACCGAGGAACTGACCAAGCTGCGCACGATGCCGGCCGGACGCGACTTCGACGTCTACTGGCTGCAGCTCATGCTCCGCCACCACGTGGGCGGGGCACCGATGGCCGAGTACGCCTCGACCGCCGCCGGTCAGCCGTTCGTGAGGACGCTGTCCGACAACATGCTGAAGTCGCAGTCCGCCGAGACCGAGCTGATGAAGGACTACCTGGCGAAGCGCGGAGCCGCACCGCTGCCGTAACCAGGTGTCACTTGTCGCTGTGCGAGGGCCGTCCGTTCGTCGGGCGGCCCTTTCGCTTGGTCAGGCCACGCCCATCGCGCGGTAGTGCGCGGCGGCCTCGTCCGTGCGTCCCAGGCCCTGCAGAGCGTGCGCGAGCTCGATCCGGTACTCGATCCGGGTGGCGAGCTCCAGCGCGTTCTCGAACGCGGACGACGCGGGCACGCCGAGATCACCGCGCACCCGGCCGAGAACGTTCCACGCGCTCGCGAGGTGATCGACCAGCACGCCCTTGCGCAGGTCGTCGACGACCTCGGTGGCCACCGCCAGCGCCCGTTCGAGGTGCCCGGCCCGCCGATGTCCTTCCGCGAGCTTGATCCGGCCCCGCACCACGTAGTCGGTGTTGCCGACCTCCCCCGCGAGCTCCAGACCCTCGTAGAGATGACGCAACGCCGACTCGTGGTCGCCCTGCCTGCTCAGGGTCGCGCCGAGCCCGGACAGCACGGACGCCTCCTCGCTGCGTTCGGAGATCTCCCTGCTGCGCACCAGGGCCTTGCTCAGGTACGCCCAGGCGGCGTCGAGGTCCCCGGCCGCGAGCGCGATCCGGCCCAGGTTGCCGACGCAGATGGCGACCAGCCGGTAGTCGGTGCTGTTGGACCGCAGCTCCACAGCCCGGGCGTTGCAGTCGCGGGCGGCGGCGAACTCGCCGAGCCGCTGGTGCAGCAGGCCCAGGATCGCGAGGGCGTACCCCTCGTTCACCTCGTCGCCGAGCGAGCGCGCCAGTTCCAGGTTCGCCGTCGCGTGCCGCGCACCCAGCCGATAACGGCAGGCCATGTAGTACGACAGCGCGAGGTGCGACAGGCTCAGCGCCTCCTCGCGCGGGTCACCCAGCCTGCGCACGGCGGCCAGGCCCGCCTCCTGCGTCACGATCAGGTCGTCGATGCGGTGCGAGATGATCATGTAATGCCCGGTGTTGCGGGGCAGGTCGCGCACCAGGCGTTCGACACCGCGGCGTTCGGCGTGCGCGACGGCCGCCACCAGGTTCGGGTGTTCCGTCGCGAACCACGCGGAGGCCGCGGGCAGGTCGGCCACGACGGGCAGGGACGACGGCGGGTGCGCGAGCTCCGGTTCAACCTGGCGACGACCGGGTTGCAGCACGTTCGTCGCGCGGTGCGCGACGGCCAGGTAGTAGTCGAGGACGCGGACGTCCGCGTCTTCCCTCGGACCGTCGAGCCCCAGGGCGTGCTCGCGCAACAGGTCGTGGAACCGGAAGCGGTCGCGCACCTGCTGTTCGAGGAGGTGGTGGTCGAGCAGGTCCTCCAGCGCGTCCTCGGCGCGCGGGCGCGGCAGACCGGTCAACGCGGCGGCGGCGTGCGCGTCGAAGTCCACACCGGGGTGCAGGCCGAGCAGCCGGAACACGCGGCGCAGCGCGGGTTCCAGGTGCTCGTAGGACAGCGTGAACGCGGCGGCGACGCCCCGGTCGTCCACCGCGAGCTCCGATAATCGTTGCTGCTCCACGCGAAGCCGTTCGACCAGGTCCGCGACCGTCCATCGTGGACGATGCCGCAACCGGGCCCCGGCCACCCTGACCGCCAGCGGCAGGTAGCCGCACAGGGACACCAGCTCAGCCGCACCCGGCCCGCGATCCTCGCCGACCACGCGCAGGAACAGCTCTTCTGCTTCCTGCGCGGGGAGAACGTCCAGCGACAGCGGCACCGCACCGTCCAGATTGGGCAGCCGGCGACGGCTCGTCACGATCACCGCGCAGCCGGGCGAGCCCGGGACGAGCGGACGGACCTGTGCCGCGTCCGACGCGTTGTCCAGCACGACCAGCGCGCGGCGCCCGGCCATCGCGGTGCGCCACGTGGCGACGCGGTCGTCCAGCCCGGCCGGGATCTCCGTGCCGGGCAGGCCCAGCGACCGCAGCAGCACGCCCAGCGCGGCCTCGGCGGTCACGGGCTGCCGGTCCGGGGTGTATCCGTGCAGGTCGACGAACAACCGGCCGCCGGGGAAGCGGGACGCGAGCGCGTGTCCGGCGCGCACGGCGAACGCGGTCTTGCCCACGCCCGCCATGCCGTCGACGGAGATCACGCCACCTCGTCCGGCGACGAGTTCGATCAGGCGCTCCAACTCGTGCGCGCGACCGGTGAAGTCGGGGACGTCGAACGGCAGCGAGTCCGGCGCGCGCACCGGCTCGACCGGCGCGACGGGAACGTCCGCGGGAGCGGGGTTCAGCGCCGGGTCCGCGCGCAGGACGCGTTCGTAGAGCGCGCGCAGGTCGTCGCCGGGATCCACGCCGAGGTCGTCGGCGAGCAGGCGCCGGCACTCGTCGAAGCGGCGCAGCGACTCGGCCTGTCGCCCGCTGCGGTGCAGCGCGAGCATCAGCAGGCCGACCAGCTTCTCCTGGTACGGGTGTTCGGCGCACAGCACGGTGAGGTCGCCGATCACCTCGCGGTGCCTGCCCAGCCGGAGCTCGTGCTCGACCCACTCCTCGACGACGCCGAGCCGTTCCTGCGTGAGCCCGTCCCGCAGCCGGTCCAGCACGAACGAGCCCGCGGCACCGTCGAACGGCGTGCCGCGCCACAACGCCAGCGCCTTGAACAGCCCGGACGCGGGGTCAGCCGACCCGCGGGCGTCCGCGACGAGCTTGCGGAACAGGTGCAGGTCGACCTCGGCGTCGAGCGAGTAGCCCGGTGAGCGGCGGACGATCTCCAGTCCGGCGGGCTTGAGCGCCTTGCGCAGGCGCGACACGTAGCCGTGGACGACGCCACGCCAGTCCCCCGGCGGTTCCTCGCCCCAGACCGCCTCGGCCAGCCGGTCGACGGACACGCCCTGCCCCGCGTTGAGGGCCAGAACGGCGAGCACGCACCGCTGCTGCGGCGCACCGGCGGCGAGGCGCTCGCCGTCGTGCCAGATCTCGACCGACCCCAGGATTCCGATCTCCATGACGGTCACGACCATAGTCGTACAGGTTTCATGCAGGGTGGGCGTTTAGCGTTCTCGCCGTACCGACCACAGCACATCTCAACTGGGGGAACACCATGTCCCGACGACTGGGCGCCCTGCTCGCCGCAGCCGTTCTGCCGGTCGCGCTCACGGCCGCGCCCACCACCGCGCTGGCCGCCGACAGCGGTCCCGAAGTGTGCGCCTACCACGCCGACCAGGCGGGCTTCACCGGTGACGCGCTGGTCCAGGCGATCGCCGTCGGCATGACCGAGTCCCACTGCCGCCCGGACGCCACGCACAGAAACGAGAACGGCCAGCTCGACCAGGGTCTCTTCCAGCACGGCGTGGCCAGCGGTGCGATCAACTCCTGCTACATGACGCCCGCCTGCAACGCGCAGGAGACGCAGAAGGCCTACAAGGCCCAGGGCGACTCCTGGCTGCCGAAGTGGAAGGCCTCCTACGGCACCACCCGCTACCAGGACTGGCTGCCCGTGGCGCGGGCCGCCGCCGAGCCGTACCTGGAGCCGCGCGTCGGCCGGGTCGGCGTGCTGGCCGGGACCACGCTGCACGTGAAGGAAGGCTCGCTGCAGGAGCACTGGGTGCCCCAGCGCGGGGACGTGGTGAAGTTCGAGATCGACGGCAACCGCATCGGCGTGCTCACCACCGGCGGCGACGTGATCGTCAAGGAGGGCACGCTCTACGCGGACTGGGTACCGCAGCTGGGCGGTGCCCGCGACTTCCACCTGGCCGGCAACCGGATCGGTGTCCTGCGCACGAACGGCACGCTCGCGGTCAAGGAAGGCGATCTCCACGCCGGCTGGTCCGAGCAGACCAGCGGCGTCACGGACTTCGACCTCACGCCGTCCCGCATCGGTGTGGTGTTCGGCAACGGCAGCGCGACGGTCAAGGACGGCGGCCTGTCGGCGGGCTGGGTCGACCAGCTCGGCGGGACGCGGGACATCGAGCTGGCGGGCAACCGCATCGGCCTGCTGCGGACGAACGGCACGCTCGCGGTGAAGGACGGCACGCTCTGGGCGGACTGGACCGAGCAGACCGGTGACGTCGCGGACTTCGACATCACGCCCACCCGCGTCGGCGTGGTGCTCACCGACGGCCTGCTGCGGGTCAAGGACGGCAACCTGTTCGCGGACTGGGTCGACCAGCTGCGCGACGCCGCCGAGGTGGAACTGTCCGGCAACCGCGTCGGGGTGCGGCAGACGCACGGGGCGTTCCAGGTCAAGGAGGGCACGCTCTGGGCGTCCTGGACGAACCAGTCGCCCTCCGTCTCACAGGGAGATGTGACGCACCGCAGGTAGTTCCGGCCAAGGCTGAGGCCACCTCACCGCCCTGGGGGACGGTGAGGTGGCCTCTTTCAGTTGCGGGGCAGGGGTGTCAGTGGCGGTAGCAGGTGATCGCACCCTCCGCGACCGGCAGCGAGCCGCCGTTGAAGTAGCGCAGCGCGGACTTGAAGTCGGTGCACCGCTCGGCGTCCTCGGCGGAGCTCGCCGCGTAGCCGACGTAGCGGGAGATCAGGCCCATGTCGTAGTGGTCGGCGGCGTTGTTCGAGTCGGACCGGGCGACCGTCCAGTACCAGCGGGCGATGGAGGCGCTGTACTGCAGGCTCGCGGCGGCCTCCGGGTTGCCGAGCAGGTCGACACCGAGGTGGGCGCCGGCGCCGCGGTAGTTCGCCTCGGAGGTGAGCTGCATGTAGCCGCGGCCCTTGTAGGTGGCCGAGACACCGCCCTCCACCGCGTTGTAGCGGAAGCCGCTCTCGTTGCGCAGCGTCGCGAGGAACGCCGCCTTGCGCGCCGGGGTGGTGATGCCGCCGCGGATCATCTCGGCGTTCAGCGACTCCAGGCCCTGCTGGACGGTGGCCTCGTTCGAGATGGCGCCGTAGATGTTGCGCAGGTCCTGCAGCGTGACGACCTGGCCGGGAGCGCTCGCCGGTGCCGTCAGGTCGGCCTGGCTGACCGGGCTCGCCTGCTCGGTCCAGGAGGCGTAGAGCGAGCCCTCCTTCACCGCGAACGAGTTGTCGGCCCGCAGCACGCCCAGCCGGTCGCCCGCCAGTTCGATCGCCTTGGCGCCGCCCAGCTGGTTGACCCAGCCCGCGTAGAGGTTGCCCTCCTTGACGGTCGCGGTGCCGTTGCCGGACACCACGCCGATGCGGGTCGGCGTCATCTCGAAGTCCGCGACGTCACCGGTCTGCTCGGTCCAGCTCTCGTACAGCGTGCCGTCCTTCACGGCGAGGGTGTTGTCGCCCCGCAGCACACCGATCCGGCCACCGGCGAGCTCGATGTCCTTGGCACCGGAGAGCTGGTTCACCCAGGACGAGTAGAGGTCACCCTCCTTGACGCTCGCGAGGCCGCCGGTGAACACGACACCGACGCGGTTCGGGGTGAGGTCGAAGTCCTTGACGTCGCCGGTCTGCTCGGTCCAGCCCGCGTACAGATCGCCGTCCTTCACGGCCAGCGAGTTGTCGTTGCGCAGCACGCCGATCCTGTTGCCGGCCAGGTGGAAGTCCTTGGCACCGCCGAGCTGGGTGGTCCACGGGGCGTACAGATCACCGTCCTTGACGAGCACCTCCCCTCCCGTGGTGAGGACGCCGACTCTGCTGCCGTCGATCTCGAACTTGGCGACGTTGCCGATCTGCGGCACCCAGGAGGTGAACAGGTTCCCCTCCTTGATGTTCAGGGTGCCGTTGATCAGGACACCGATCCTGGGTCCGGCCTCGGCGGCCTGGGCCGCGGTGGCGCCGACGCCTGCCAGCAGGGTGGTGGCGATGGCCGTTCCGACGAGCGCGGCCGCGATCTTCCTACTCATTTTCCTGGTCCTTTTCGGGGAGGGGTTTGTCAGCGGTGGGTGAGGTCGGCCTGCGTGACGGGGCTCGCCTGCTCGGTCCAGGAGGAGTAGAGGGTTCCTTCCTTGACCGCGAACGTGTTGTCGGCCCGCAGGACGCCGATTCGGTCGCCGGACAGTTCGACGTCCTTGGCGCCTCCGAGCTGGTTGACCCAGCCCGCGTACAGGTCGCCTTCCTTGACGCTCGCGGTGCCGTTTCCGAAAACGACGCCGATGCGGTTGCCCGTCATTTCGAAGTTCGCGACGTCACCGGTCTGCTCGGTCCAGGCGGCGTAGAGGGTGCCGTCCTTCACGACCAGCGAGTTGTCGCCCCGCAGCACGCCGATCCGGCCGCCGGCGAGCTCGATGTCCTTGGCGCCGGAGAGCTGGTTGACCCAGCCCGCGTACAGGTCGCCTTCTTTGACGCTCGCGAGGCCGTCGGTGAACACGACGCCGAGGCGGTTAGGGGTGAGGTCGAAGTCCTTGACGTTGCTCGTCTGCTCGGTCCAGCCCGCGTAGAGCGTGCCGTCCTTCACCGCGAGCGAGTTGTCGTTGCGCAACACGCCGATCCGGTCACCGGCGAGGTGGAAGTCCTTGGCACCGCCCACCTGAGAGACCCACGGCGCGTAGAGGTCGCCGTCCTTGACCAGCACCTCGCCGCCGGTGGTGAGCACGCCGATGCGGTCGCCGTCGATCTCGAACTTCGCGACGTTGCCGATCTGCGGCACCCACGCGGAGAAGAGGTTGCCCTCCTTGATGTTCAGCGTGCCGTTGACGACGGTGCCGATCCGGCCGACCTGAGGTGCGGCCTGCGTCCACCACGACGTCTGCTTGTGCGCCCCCGACCAGCTGAAGCTGATGTGGATGTGGTCGCGGTGGGGGCTGTCACCGGAGTAGGGCTGCCAGCCCGCGTTCGGCCGGTAGGACTCCCAGATCTTGTTGTCCCAGATGATGTACATGACGCCGAGCCGGCGGGCCATGGCGTGCGTGTTGCCGTGCTGGTCAGGGGCGAGCACCCAGTTCAGGAAGTCGTCGGCCTTGGCGCGGTCGGCGGCGTCGAAGTAGTTGAAGTGGTAGTCGAGCGCCCGTCCCTCGTGGTGCTCGCTGACGCTGCCGTCGCAGTTGCGGCTGATGCCCGCGGTGTGCGTGCCGTAGGTGGAGTTGAGCAGGTCGCGCACCCCGATCGGACCGGCCTTGGCGCTGGCCTCGCACGTCGACTGGCCGTCGTACGGCGAGTAGGGGTCGATCTGGGCTCCGAAGCTCGGCGTGGCCGGAGCAGCCTCGGCGGCCCCGATCGGCAGGAGGGCGAGCGAGATGCTGGCGACGACGGCGGCGAGCACCGGCTTGATTCCGCGCATGACTATTCTCCCAAGATTTCCGTTGCAATCGATTCGGCTTGCTCCCTTGTCGCGGCACGCACCATCGCCACGACCTGGGAACCTTTTTCGTCGACGCGAATCCGAGGATTCAAAAGCTGTGACCGCTCGATCGCGGCCGAATTGATTTGGTTCTTCAGATTTCGTTCGATCAGGAACATCGTGGGGTGAACTTTGCCGGGCGAATGCGGTGCGGGACAAGGGTTTCCGCACGTCCGGAAACGCCGTGGCCGGATCAGGACAAAGGCGTGCAGGTGCCGTGCAGGTCGCCTGCAGGTTTTGTCCCGGGCGGCCTCATAGCCTTTTCGGCATGGACGACGTGCAGGAATTGCTGATGCGAGCACAGGCCCGGATCGACCTGTGCATGTCGGGTGGCGCGGACGAACTGGTGGACGTCCGTCTGCTGCCCCGCGGGACGCCGGTGCGCGCCCTGTACCCGGACGACGTGGACCGCGCCTCGGTGCCCGCATTCCTGCGGGGGCACGACCAGGTGCGCACCTACTCGGGGCTGCCGTCCGGACTGGTGTTGTGCGACTCGGCCGTCGCGGTGGTGCCGGGCACGTCTCCGGTGACCATCACGTCACCGGAGACCGTCGCGTTGCTGGCGGCGTGGTTCGACCACCTGTGGGCGAGCGCGATGGCCGCGGACGTTCCCGCCCAGAACGGACTGAGCGAGCAGGAACGGACCGTGCTGCGTCTGCTCGCCGCCGGCGCCACGGACGACGCGGCGGCGGCACGGCTGGGCACCTCGGCGCGGTCGGTGCGGCGGGTCATGGCCGGCGTGATGGGGCGACTGGGGGCGCGGAGCAGGTTCCAGGCGGGACAACTCGCTGCTCGACGCGGCTGGCTGTAGCGCGCGAGGCCGCCCCGAAAGGGCGGCCTTCCGTTACCTGGTTTCACCCCGTGAGCAGGTGGACATCCGCCTACCCCCGAGTAACGTGGGTCACACCTACTGGGAGGTAACCCATGACCGTCGACGAGCGCGCGGCCAGGCAGGTCGCCGAACAAGCACGGGAAACCCGCTGGCAGCGACCGAGTTTCGGCAAGGAGCTCTTCCTCGGTCACTTCCGCATCGACCTCATCCACCCGCATCCGAGCGGCACCGCCGAAGACCGCGCACGCGGCGAGGCGTTCCTGGAGAAACTCCGGAAGTTCACCGAGTCCCACATCGACAACACCGTCATCGAACGCGACGCCCAGATCCCCGACGAAGTCCTGAAGGGCCTCAAGGACCTCGGCGCGTTCGGCATGAAGATCAAGCCCGAGTACGGCGGCATCGGCCTGACCCAGGTCTACTACAACAAGGCCCTGATGCTCGTCGGCTCTGCCAGCCCCGCGATCGGCGCCATGCTGTCCGCGCACCAGTCCATCGGCGTCCCTCAGCCCGTCGCGATGTTCGGCAGCCCGGAGCAGAAGCAGGAGTTCCTGCCGCGGTGCGCCAAGGGCGAGATCACCGCGTTCCTGCTCACCGAACCGGACGTCGGCTCCGACCCGGCCAGGCTCGGCACCATCGCGAAGCCGGACGGCGACGACTACGTCCTCGACGGCGTGAAGCTGTGGACCACCAACGGAGTCGTGGCGGACCTTCTGGTCGTCATGGCCCAGGTGCCGGACAAGGGCATCACGGCGTTCGTCGTGGAAGCCGACGCCGAGGGCATCACCGTCGAGAACCGCAACGCGTTCATGGGCCTGCGCGGCCTGGAGAACGGCGTGACGAGGTTCCACAACGTCCGGGTGCCCAAGAAGAACGTCATCGGCAAGGAGGGCGCCGGCCTCAAGATCGCGCTGGCCACCCTGAACACCGGCCGGCTGAGCCTCCCCGCCCTCTGCGCGGGAAGCGCCAAGTGGTGCCTCAAGATCGCCCGCGAGTGGTCGGGGTCGCGCATCCAGTGGGGCCTGCCGGTCGGCAAGCACGAGGCCGTCGCGGGCAAGATCGCCTACATCGCCGCGACGGCGTACGCGCTGGAAGCCGTGCTGGACCTCAGTTCCGAGCTCGCGGACGCCGGCAAGCACGACATCCGCATCGAGGCCGCCCTCGCGAAGCTCTACGCGTCCGAGAAGGCCTGGCTGGTGGCCGACGAACTGGTCCAGATCCGCGGCGGCCGCGGCTACGAGACGGCGGAGAGCCAGGCGGCGCGCGGAGAACGCGGCATCGCGGCGGAGCAGGTCCTGCGGGACCTCCGCATCAACCGCATCTTCGAGGGCTCGACCGAGATCATGCACCTGCTGATCGCGCGCGAGGCCGTGGACGCGCATCTCAGCGTCGCCGGCGACATCATCGACCCGGACGCCGACCGCAACGCGAAGATGAAGGCGGCGGCCAAGGCAGGCGGGTTCTACGCCAAGTGGCTGCCCACTCTCGTCGTCGGCAAGGGCCAGACCCCGGCCGGCTACACGGAGTTCGGGCCGCTCGCCAAGCACCTGCGGTTCGTCGAACGGTCGGCGCGCAAGCTGGCGCGGCAGACGTTCTACGCGATGTCGCGGTGGCAGGGGAAGATGGAGCGCAAGCAGCGGTTCCTGAGCCGGATCGTGGACATCGGGGCCGAACTGTTCGCGATCAGCGCCGCGTGCGTGCGGGCCGCGCAGGACGAGAACCCCAATGCGCAGGCGCTCGCGGACGCGTTCGCCAAGCAGGCGCGGATCCGGGTCGACGAGCTGTTCGAGAAGCTCTGGAAGAACACCGACGACAGCGATCAGGTGCTGGCCAGGCAGGTCCTCGACGGCAACTACACGTGGCTGGAGGACGGCGTGATCGACGCGTCCATCCCGGGGGCGTGGATCGCGGACTCCACCCACCACGAGTCGACGACGGCGAACGTCCACCGGCCGACACCTCGTTAGCCGTTGCTGCACTGGGCAGGCTGATGGTGGTGCGGGCGCGGCACCTGCCCAGTGCACGGCCGGTAGGGGGCTACGTCCCCCGCATCCCCCTACCGACTCCCCTTGCAACGGAAGGACACAACCCTCCAGGTGGAGGTGCCGGTAACGCTAAGCCACACAACGCCGTTAACAGTTACGACAATTGAGTGAATCACCAGGTGAGAGCCACTCAACTACTCTCAGAGAGTAACTTCAAAGACCAATTCACGTGCCGCCTCCAGGCCCATCGCGAGGGCTCCGGATAGCACCGCGCCGTCGCCCAGCAAGCCCGCCACGATCGGGGGCGCCAGCGGTGTCATCGTGCGCAGCGTCGCCTCCAGCGGAGCGAGCAGCAGGTCGACGTTCGACCCGACGCCACCGCCCAGCACGACCAGTTCCGGATCGATCACCGCGGCCACGGCGGCGACGAGGAACGCGAGCCGTTCCGCTTCCAGCCGCACGATCTCCAACGCCTGTTCGTCGCCTTTGCGCGCGAGGCCGAACACTTCACGGGCCGAACGCGCCGTCAGCCCGCGTTCCCGCGCCAGCTCCACAACGGATCCCGCCGAGGCCGCGTCCTCGAACTGTCCACGACGGACGTCCGAAGCGGACTCCCCGTACGGCAGGAAACCGACCTCGCCTGCCGCCCCGTGCGCGCCGCGGAACAGCACTCCGTTCACGACGATGCCCATGCCGACACCGGTGCCGACCGTCGCACACACGAACACGCGAGCGTCCTTGGCCGCCCCGTAGACGTGCTCCCCCAACGCGGCCAGGTTCGCGTCGTTCTCCACGACCATCACCGGCCCGAGCGCCGATTCCAGTCCGTCCAGCACACCGAGCGACTCCCAGCCCGGCAGCTGCGGCGCGTGCCGCACGACCCGCGAGCGTTGGTCGATCACGCTGGGGCTGCCGATCACCTTCACCACGACGTCCGTGAGAGCGATCCCAGCGTCCGCCACCGTGCGCTCGGCCAGGTCGGTCACGGTGCGCACCAGGGCGGCGGCCGATCGGCTGCGGTTGCGCACGTCCACGCGGGCCACCACAGACCCGCCCAGATCGGCCAGCGCCGCCCGGATCCGTTCACGGCCGATGTCGACGCCCAGCACGTACCCGGCGGAGGGATTCGGCTCGTAGACCACCGCGGAGCGGCCAGGACCGGTGGTCGTGCGGCCGGTCGGGCGCACGAGGGCGTGGCGTTCGAGATCGACCAGCGCCTGCCCGACGGTGGGCTTGGACAGCCCGGTGTCCTTGGCTATCTGAGGGCGGGTGGCCGCACCCAGACGGCGCAGCCGGTCGAGCACGGCGCGTTGGTTGAGCACGCGCATGCCCGCTGGTGTACCCACCTCTGGCGGCTTGCGGTCGCTCACCGGCCGATTCTAGATCTTGATCCACTCGCGTCGCGCGCAACTGTTGAGGAGACAGGTTGCGCGACAATTCCTGTCCGCTCCCTTGACAACGATGTCACGTGCCGAAACGCTCCCACCCAAAAGGGGCAAGCTGGGCGGCGGAAGGGTTGCAATGAGGCAACTGGGGAAGAGACGAACCAGAACTCTGTTGAGCGTTGCGATCACTGCGACACTGGTGTGTGGCGTCACCAACGGCTACGCGGCCGCCGCACCAGAGGAGCCAGGAGTGGGTTTTTCGTCGTCCTTTGAGGACGGTCAGCCACAACCGTCGTGGTCGAACACGGTCGAGACCGACGCGTCGGGCAAGCCGAAGTCGGCGGGCGTGATCGGTTCGAGCGGCACCGGGCTGCCCGGCAACGTCGCCGACAAAGCGACCTTGGCGGTCAACGGCGAGAACTCCGGCTCGGGTGAGGGCAAGGACGAGCTCGTCGACGGCACCACCAGTACCAAGTGGCTGGTCTTCGCCAGGACCGGCTGGGTGACTTTCGACTTCGGGTCGAGCCCCCAGACGATCAAGAAGTACTCGCTCGCCTCGGCGAACGACGCACCGGAGCGCGACCCGAAGGACTGGACGCTGCAGGGCTCGGCCGACGGCACGAACTGGACCGTCCTCGACACCCGCGCCGGCGAGAACTTCACCGACCGGTTCCAGACCAAGGTCTACGACATCGCCTCCCCGGCGTCGTACCGGCACTACAAGCTCGACATCACGGCGAACCACGGCGCGGACATCGTGCAGCTCGCCGAGGTCGAGCTGTCCGACGGCACCTCGACGCCCCCGGCACCGAACATGCGCAGCGTCGTCGGCAACGGCCCCACTGGCGGCTACACGGCCAAGTCGCGGGTCGGCTGGACGGGCGTGAAGGCGTTCCGCGCCCAGGGCAAGCACACGACCGAGGGCCGGGCGTACAGCTACAACAAGGTCTTCGACGTCAACGTCCCGGTCAACGCCAAGACCGAGCTGTCGTACATGATCTTCCCGGACTTCATCACCGACAACCTGAACTACCCGAGCACGTACTCGTCGGTCGACCTCGCGTTCTCCGACGGCACGTACCTGAGCGACCTCAAGGCGGTCGACCAGCACGGCGCGACGCTGTCGCCGCAGGGCCAGGGCACGGGCAAGTTCCTGTACGCCAACCAGTGGAACAAGGTGGCGTCCACGATCGGCGCCGTCGCGGCCGGCAAGACGATCAAGCGGATCCTGGTCGCCTACGACGGTCCGAAGGGCCCGACGGAGTTCGGCGCCTGGTACGACGACATCCGCATCGGCGACGTCGTCACCAAGCAGTACGCGAAGCCTTCCGACTACGTGCTGACCACGCGTGGCACCAACTCGAACGGCTCGTTCTCGCGGGGCAACAACTTCCCGGCGACCGCGGTGCCGCACGGCTTCAACTTCTGGACCCCGATGACCAACGCGGGTTCGCAGAGCTGGCTGTACGAGTACGCGCAGCGCAACAACGCGCAGAACCTGCCGACGCTGCAGGCGTTCACGACGTCCCACGAGCCCAGCCCGTGGATGGGTGACCGCCAGACGTTCCAGGTCATGCCGTCGGACAAGGCGCCGACGCAGGACCGGGCCCTGCGGGCGCTGCCGTTCCGGCACGACAACGAGGTCGCGAAGGCGCACTACTACGGCGTGACCTTCGAGAACGGCATGAAGACCGAGATCGCGCCGACCGACCACGCGGCGGTCTTCCGGTTCACGTTCGCCGACACGGGCCAGAAGAACCTCGTGTTCGACAACGTGAACAACCTCGGTGGTGTCACCCTCGACGCCGCTTCCGGTGTCGTCACGGGCTACTCGGACGTCAAGAGCGGCCTCTCCACCGGCGCGACCCGCCTGTTCGTCTACGGCAAGGTCGACAAGGCGGTCACGGCGAGCGGCCGGCTGACCGGCGCGGGCCGCGACAACGTGGGTGGCTACTTCTCGTTCGGCGACAAGACCGTCGAACTGCGGATCGCCACCTCGCTGATCTCCGTCGACCAGGCGAAGTCCAACCTCGAACAAGAGGTCAGCGGTTCGGACACGTTCGACTCGGTGCGCGACCGCGCGCAGGCCGCGTGGGACAAGATCCTCGGCATCATCTCGGTCGAGGGCGCGTCCGAAGAGCAGCTGATCACGATGTACTCCAACATGTACCGGCTCTACCTCTACCCGAACTCGGGCTTCGAGAACGTCGGCGGCAAGATCAAGTACGCGTCCCCGGTGGCGCCCGCGACCGGTCCGAGCACGCCCACGCAGACGGGCGCGAAGATCGTCGACGGCAAGGTCTACGTCAACAACGGGTTCTGGGACACCTATCGCACGACCTGGCCCGCCTACTCGCTGTTCACCCCGTCCCAGGCGGGTGAGATGGCCGAGGGCTTCGTCCAGCAGTACAAGGACGGCGGCTGGATCTCGCGCTGGTCCTCCCCCGGTTACGCGGACCTGATGACCGGCACGAGCTCCGACGTGGCGTTCGCCGACGCGTACCTCAAGGGCGTGTCGAACTTCGACATCAAGGCCGCCTACGACGCCGCGGTGAAGAACGCGTCCGTCGTTCCGCCGAGCAACAACGTCGGCCGCAAGGGCATGGACAAGTCGATCTTCCTCGGCTACACCGGCAACGATCAGCTGGACGAGGCGTGGTCGTGGGCGATCGAGGGCTACGTCAACGACTTCGGCATCGCGTCGATGGCGAAGGCACTGCACGAGAAGACAGGCGAGAAGCGGTACGCGGAGGAGTACGAGTACTTCCTCAACCGCGCCCAGAACTACGTGCTGACGTTCGACAAGCGGATCGACTTCTTCCAGAACCGCAACGTCGACGGCTCCTGGCGGGTCGAGGACCCGGCGAAGTACAACCCGCAGGACTGGCGCTACGACTACACCGAGACGAACGGCTGGAACATGGCGTTCACGGTGCCGCACGACGGGCAGGGTCTCGCGAACCTGTACGGCGGACGGGACAAGCTGGCGCAGAAGCTCGACTCGTTCTTCACCCTGCCGGAGACCGCGAAGTTCCCCGGCGGCTACGGCGGCGTGATCCACGAGATGATCGAGGCGCGCGACGTGCGGATGGGCCAGTACGGCCACTCCAACCAGCCGTCGCACCACATCGCGTACATGTACAACTACGCGGGCAAGCCCTCCAGCACCCAGGAGAAGGTGCGCGAGATCCTGTCGCGCCTGTACGTGGGCTCGCAGCAGGGCCAGGGCTACGCCGGTGACGAGGACAACGGCGAGATGTCGGCGTGGTACCTGTTCTCGTCGCTGGGCTTCTACCCGTTGCAGATGGGCAAGCCGGCCTACGCGATCGGTTCGCCGCTGTTCACCAAGGCGACCGTCAAGCTGGAGAACGGCAAGAAGCTCGTCATCAACGCGCCGAAGAACAACGCGAAGAACATCTACGTGCAGGGCGTGAAGGTCAACGGCAAGGCGTGGAACAAGACGTCGCTGCCGCACGACGTGCTCTCGGCCGGCGCCACGATCGACTTCGACATGGGCCCGAAGCCTTCTGCCTGGGGCACCGGCGTCAACGACGTGCCGGACTCGATCACCACCGGTGACGCGGTTCCGACGCCGTTGCGCGACGTGGCCTCGGGCGTTTCGGTCGGCGCTTTGGTGGACAACACCTCCTCGACCTCCGCGGTGGTTCGCTCGTTCGACTTCAAGGCCGCGGACGTGAAGGAGAAGGCGGAGTTCTACACGTTGACCAACGCCAAGACGGGCACGTCGCCGTCGGCCTGGGAGCTGAAGGGCTCCTACGACGGCAAGACGTGGTCGACGGTCGACAAGCGTTCCGGCGAGAACTTCCAGTGGCAGCAGTACACGCGCTCGTTCAAGATCGCCTCACCGGGCCGGTACAACTTCTACCGGCTGGAGTTCTCCGGCGACGTGGCCCTGGCCGAGTTCGAGCTGATGTCGAAGCCGCTGCCGGCGGCCACCACCACGGTGACCGGCACCGTCAACGGTCCGCTGCAGGTCAAGGGCGTGACCTATGTGGACGGTGCGACGGTGAACGGCCCGGTGACGGTGCAGAAGGGCGCGACGCTCTACGTCTTCGGCGGAGAGATCAAGGGCCCGCTGTCGGCGGCGGACGCGGCCTCCGTGGTGCTCGTGGGCACTCGCGTGGGCGGTCCGGTGTCGGTGCACGGTTCGTCGACGGAGGTCGCGGTCGAGAACTCGACGGTCGGTGGCCCTGTGTCACTGACCTCGAACAAGACCAGGTCAGTGGTGGCGGCCACCTCGGTCGGCGGGCCGTTGTCCTGCACGGGCAACACCCCCGTCCCGTCGAACAACGGCTTCGCGAACGACGTGAAGGGGCCGAAGGCAGGACAGTGCGCTGGGCTGTAACGCGTAACTGACCTTCGTTCTACCGAGAAAGGCCGCGTTCCGTCACGGAACGCGGCCTTTCCCGTTCACCTGAAAGGATCTATCCCTTTAAGACATACTTCGATGAGATCTTGACGATTCGTCAGCAGTGACTGGGGAGGCTCCTGTGGTGCCGTTCGAACGAGGCCGAGTGTGGGTCGCGGTGCCACAACCCCGCAACCCGGTCGTTCCGTCACGAACCGGCACGCAGTCCACTAAGGACGGGATCCGCGACCTGCCGGGCTCACCACGAAAGCTCCCGGCACCGCTGCGCTGACGAGCCACCCTCGACCTGCAGCGTCGCGTGCTCGATGTGATACCTGGTCGCCAGCAACGACTGAGCGGCCTTGAGCACGTTCTCGTGGTCGGCGTTCTCCGCGGTCGTGAGGTGAGCAGAAGCCACCTCCATACCGCTGGTGAGCGTCCACACGTGCAGGTCGTGCGCCTCGGTGACCCCGGGAAGCTGGTTGAGCGCCTTCTGCATCTCGGTGACGTCCAACCGCTCCGGCGCGTGCTGGAACAGGATGTGCAGCGCGTTCTTGGCGAGGTTGTACGTCCGCGGCAACACCCACACGCCGATCAGCACACCCATGATCGGGTCCGCGTACTTCCAGCCCGTCGTGATCATGACCAGCGCCGAGATCAGCACACCCACCGACCCGATCAGGTCGGCGAGCACCTCCAGATACGCACCCTTGACGTTGATGCTCTCCTTCGCGCCCTCCTTGAGGACGCTGAAGCTGACGAGGTTCGCCGCCAGTCCGAGCGTGGCAGCGATCAACACCGGCCAGCCGGGCACGTTCGGCGGGTCCTGAAACCGCCCGACGGCCTCGTAGATCACGTAGCCCGCCACCCCGAACAGCAGAACGGCGTTGGCCAGCGCCGCCAGCACCTCGGCCCGGTAGAACCCGAACGTGCGGTTCTTCCCGGCCTTGGCCCGCCTGGCCACCATGATCGCGGCCAGCGCCATCCCGACCCCGAGCACGTCGGTGAGCATGTGCGCGGCATCGGAGATCAGCGCGAGCGAGGACGTCGCGAACCCCACGACGAACTCCACCACCATGAAGACCGCACCGATGCCGAACGCGATCCACAGCTTGCCGGCGTGCTGCCCGCTCGCCGACGCCGATCCGTGTCCGTGGCCATGACCCATGCTTCGGAACATATAGCGACATGCGCATGAGTGCAATCCGGGATATTCCCAGTCCCACGGGCTGGTGACGAAGGCCACGCTCCACCACCGCTGGGGGTGGGTGTGAAACACAGTCGCACGGATGCGCTAGGATCTTTCACGTAGCTACGGCCCCCGTAGCTCAGGGGATAGAGCACCGCCCTCCGGAGGCGGGAGCGCAGGTTCGAATCCTGCCGGGGGCACTACACAGACGGTCCCGCCGTGGAGTTCATCCATGGTGGGGCCTTTCTGTTTCGGGAACGGGATGACGACCGCCTCTTGAATGGTCTTCGAGACGGCCTCGATCGTGTCGCCGAGGAGCGTCACCCGGCAGGTGGCGCTGCGGGACACGTAGTCGTAGTGGATCTCCAGTCGGAGGGCCTCGAACAGCTTCCGCGAGAGTTCGTCCGGCAACTCGGCCAGCTCGACCGGCGTGACGGGCAGGAAGTCGAGCAGACCTGGATTCGGTGCGTGCTGCACCTCGTCCTCCGCCTTGGCCAGCTGAGGTCGCAGCCCCTCGATCTCGCCTTGAAGCTCCGCCCTCCGCTCGTTGACGTCTCGAACGAAGTCCTGGTCGACATCGGTCAGCTCCAGGTTGCGGACGAGGTTCTTCCGCTTGGTCTCGGCCTCGGTGATCGCTCGGCGCAGCGCGGTGATCTTGGTCTTGCGATCCTTCTTCGCGTTCTCGTCGAGTTCCTTGAGGCTGGCGGACAGCAGTTGGCGCCGGTACTGCCCGAAGACCTGGTTCGCGAGGAACTCGGTGAGCCCCTTCACCATGCCGTCCTCGCGGACCCAGTAGGTCGAGGGAGGGTGCCCCTCTGGAACCCAAGCCTTCTTCGGCGCACAGACGTAGTAGGCGTGCTGATGCTTCGTCTTGCCGTAGAGGCGACGCTTGCAGAGCACGCAGAAGATGTAGCTGCGCAGCCTGTAGGTCCGCTTGGCCTGCGGATCGCGACTCTTGCTCGCGGTGCGTGACCGCTCGCGTTGTTCCGCGACCTGCTGAGCCTGGACGAAGGTCTCCAGGTCGATGTTCGCCTCGTGTGTCGGCTCGGGCGACCAGACCCACTCCGAGACCGGGTTCATCCGGTTCTTCCCGCCACCCTTTCGAGCCCGGCGGTTCCAGACCATGTGCCCGGTGTGCTTCGGGTTGGTGAGCATGTCGCGAACGTTCGAATAGGTCCACATGCCGACCGCGTTGTCCGGGTCGACGGGAGTCGGCGGCGGATTGGTGACGAGGTCTTCGTTGAGCCGGTCGGCGATGGCCTGGTAGCCGAGCCGTTCCGCGATCCGCCATCCGAACGACTTCCGGACGACGGGGCCTTCGACCGGGTGAACGTCCAGCCGCGTCTTCTTGAGGCCCTTGGCCCGCTTGGCGGGAACCGGGTGCGGAATCTTCTTCGCGAGGTAGCCGTAGCAGGCTTTGCCGACGTTGTAGCCCTGCTCGGTGTGGGTCTCGAAGCCGTCCCACGCCTTGCCGAGCATCTCAATGACGTACCACTCGGCCACGCCCTGCTTGACCCTCCGCGTCAGGACCTGGGTCGAGGTCTTGGCGCGGCGTCCCTTGGCGTCGAGACGGAACGGTTCGTCGGCGCAGACGAGCATGACGCCGGCCGTCTCCAGCCGATGCTCGATCTCCGTCGAGGTGTACGACCGGCGACTCACACGAGAGATGTCCTCGGCGATCACAACGTCGAAGCGACGGTCTGGCCGAACGGCCTCGTCGAGCAGGTCCTGAATACCTCCGTCCCGAGGGACCGGAATCTGGAACAGCTCGTGCGCGTTGCCGCGCCCACGGTCGGAGAGGTCCTTGCGACCGGACTCGATGTCGTAGAAGTGCGCGACGATGACCGCGTTGTCCGGCAGCGCGCCGTGGCACGTCCGCAGTTGCCGCGGAATCGACAAGGTCGGGTCCTGCTGGTCGTAGGTCGAGGTCCGCCCGACGAACGCGACTCGGATGAATGAGGGCTCGACGTCTCCGACTGCCCCTGAGTGCGGATGCGTGCGGTCTACGCGGCGCGATCCTGCCCACTCTCGGATCGCTGCTGGGCCAGCCATTCGGTCACCTCCTTCAACACTCTGGCTTGTTCCAGACGAAGCTGATCTGCCTCGGCGCCTTCAGCGCGGCGGATGTCGAAGACCATCTCGGGAGCCTCGTCCGCAGTGAGACGCCCAGAATCCGCGTCTCGTTTGCGCAAGTCATCCACTGGTGCACCACACCGCATATCCGAAGTCCTCGACGTCCCGACCAAATGCTCGTGTGTCAGCCGAGAGCAACGCCACCCCGTGAGCAGAGGCCTGTTGCTGCCTTGCGAAGAACCGGTCCGCACTGCGGCTGATGCGGTCGAACCCTGCACAGACGATCGCTTCGAAACCCTTGCCGTCGGCAGGCAGCGCGTCCGCCAGAGCGTCCCAACCGCCGTCGTAGCGCGAGGGACCACCAGCGTCACGGACAGCTTCGACCACTCCGCCGTCGACCTCTATCGGTAGCTCGTAGAAGAAGTGGGTGATGCTGAGGCGCCCGTCGCACGAGTCTTCACATCGCCGTAACTGCCGCACCAGATCCAGGGCCGCGTCCGCGCCCCGGCGGTTCGTGTAGCCCCAGAACGCCAGTCGCTTGTCAGCGAGGTCTGGGGTTGCAGGTCGAATCATCTCAACTCCTTTCCGCGCTGCCAGGCGGGCAGTATCGACCTCAAATAAGGTAGCACCTTAGTTGAGCGTGTTTTACCTGATCTCATCGCATGTCACCTGATTCGGTCCACTGTTGGCTGGACACGCCGGATATGCGGGACCTCGCCTCCCCCAGTCGTCATGGAGACTGAGGCGCGACGCGGCAAGCGGTGCCGCGAGTCCGGGCGCGACGAACAGGGACGGCTGCAGGTGCAGATCGAGTGGCGGCTGCGGAAGGTCATGGCCAGCCGCAATGTCTGGACCCCGACAGAACTCCGCGATCTCCTCGCCCAGCACGCCGGTTTCGAGATCTCGCTCCAGTCGGCTTCCGATCTGATCAAGAAGCCGCCGGCCCAGGTGAAGGTGAGAACCCTCCAGGCGCTCTGCACAACACTGAGGTGCACGCCGAACGAGCTGTTCGGGATCGACGTTCCGCACGACGTGTCGCTGACCGAGCCGAACGACACGGACTCCGACAGCAAGACGTAGCCGCTCACGACCGACGAGACAACGGCCCGCATGCTGCGGCCGTCACACAGCCTGGCTGCACGCCGCCCAGGGGTGACCGAACCTCGCTCACCGCGGACTGGATCTGCCGATGCCAGCTCAGCGCGAAGTTCAGGCAGTTCGATTCGGTGCGATGACTCGGACCGCATCCCTTGACGTATCGGCCGCGCTTGCTCCAGGCCATCGAGTCCGAACTGGACAGAGCATCGGCATAGCGACCCAACCCGGCGGTCTTGACCCCGAAGCCGTGCAGCTTCAGGTCCCTGGCGGCGAGCACTCGCACGATGCGCTCAACGTCGATGCTGCTCTGTCGTCGGCAAACCGTCCCGACGCCAACCAGAGGTTCAGCCGGCAGGTCGACATCGGCCAAGCCGTAGAGGTCGCAGCACCGCTCGTAATCGGCAAGGGTCCAGCCTTGCAACACCGGCACCCACGGTAGGTCAGGTGCCAACTCCCTCAGCCGGACGAAGTTCCGAACGGTGCGCAGCTGGTGTTCGCGCACAGTCAGACCAGTGCAGTTGAGGATGCGCTCCTCGCACATCCAGTCCTGCGGTGCCGCCCAGCGAAGCCGACCGATCTCGTCGGCGTACCGACGAACGGACCGGATGTAGGCGTGCTCGCCGGTGAGCCACCCGGCATGCAGTTGGAGCTCGGTGGAACCGCCTGAGTCGAGCGCCCATTCGGTGATGGCCCTGGGCAGGGTACGGCGGTGCCCGAGCCGTCGGTGCGACACCAGGAGCGGAATGTCGCGCACACGGGTCAGCCAGATGGGCTGGTGGATGCCGAGGAAGAACCTCACGCTGGCACCGCCCTCTGGTGTGTGCGGGCGCCGGCGAGTACGACGATCGCGAGGACGGTGGTGGCTGTCTTCCCGACGAGTTGTCCTGGAAGGTAGGCCAGCGAGCCGAAGGCGAGCGGCAGGAACAGCAGGCTATCGACGAGCAGCCCAAGTCCGTTCGACATGCCCACCGCGGCGATGTGGCCTCGACGTCGCAGCGGGGTGTAGACGGCGAGGTCGACCAGTTCGGAGACGGCGAATGCCACCGCGCTGGCGAGAGCAATCCTGGGCGAGGCGATCAGTCCGGACAACGCCGCGCCGAGAGCGATCGCGAGCAGCGTTGTCCGAGTACCAACGGCGTCCTGCAGAAGGTCCCGGACGGTGAACACGAGCCCGGCGATGAACGCTCCGGTTGGAATCCGCAAGCCCGCTACAGCGACCGCTGGCCAAAGTGTGGAGGCCCAGTTCGCCGAGGCGATCGTCGCCGCGTAGCCGGCGAACAAGACCGTCGCGGCGAGGTTCCACCGGTGAGCGGTCATGCCGCACTCGGTCGGCCATCGGCCGGGTCGGCTACGCCTGTCGAAGGTTCGGCAGCGCCTGGCTGCGCCCGGCGGAAGATGCGCTCATCGACCAGCGGCTCGTGCACCTTCGGTGCCGACGTGACCCACTGCTCTATTGGAGCCGGGCGTCCGGCAACGGTGCGGGCCCAGACCTGGCGCCCGGTGTACTTGACGTTGGTGACGATGCGCCGGACTGCTTTGGCGGTCCACTGCCCGGTCGACGCCGGGGTCGGATACTGGCGCGGGTCGCCGTTAAGTCGCCTGGCGATGGTGGCGAACTTCAGGTCATGGTCGACGCGCCAGCTGAAGATCTGTCTGACTACTGCGGCGGTCTGCCAGTCCGGGACGAGAACCGCACGGAGCTTGCTATGCCCGGTTGGGGCGGTGACGCGGATGCGCAGAGCGCGGTAGCCGTAGGGCGGTGGTCCGATCTGGTAGCCGGCGCGGACCAGTTCGACCATGGCCTGACGGGATCGGCGGGTGGTCTCGGCGTGGTGCGCGGCGAGTACGGCCCATTGGATGCGGTTACCGTGGACATCCCGCAGCTCGTCGGTACCAGTCGTGCCATTGCCTGTTGAGTCGTCGATGGTCCCGGGAGCGCCGCCCGGCCGACCTGTCCACAGGGCTGTCCACAGGGCTGCCCACAGCCGTGTCCACCAAGTGTGGATGGTCTCGGCCACCGGTGCACCGGCGCAATCGTGACGAGCTGCGGCACGCAGTGCGGTGCGCCTGCGTCGGAACACGGGGTGCCAGCCGCACTCGCGGCAGTACAGGCGGGTGGTCATGCCGCTCGCCTCCAGCCGAGGTAGTCGACGCCATTGACTGCGGACCGAGTGGCGGTCTTGTGTTTGGTCGGCCATCGGCCTTCGGCCGCTGCGGCGGCGAGTTCGGCGTCGTGTGCGAGCTGGAACACGAGCACCTCGTGGTGCGCGGGGAGCGCGACGGGCGCTCCGTTGGCTCGCGCTCGAGCGACGGCGCGCCGGTCGGCGAGCGAGGCGCGCGTGACGAGTCGGCTGCCGCGCAGTCCCGCGATGAGCGCGATGCATCGGTCGACCGGCGCCAGTCCGGCTGAGGTGCCCGCTGCGATCAGCGGAGTGGTCAGATCGACCAGGGAGCCGTCCGCGTTTCGGCGGGGTCGGGCGACCACGACGAGGTGCCCGCCGGAACGCAGCAGCGGCTCGCAGTAGGCGAGCGTCGCGGCGAGTTCGTCGATGGCCACGGTGGGGTCGCGGTCCGGACCGACCGCGTGCTCGCCTGGGTCGTCGGCCGGGGTGCGCAGGGCGGTCAGGACAAGTCCGACTCGCCCGACGAGTCCGGCGGCGCGGATGGTCGCCAGTAGCGTCGGGTACGCGTCTAGGACGGACCCGTCGCGCCAAGCGCCTGCGGCTTTGGTGGCGGTGATGTTGGCTCGGGCGAGCGTCCACCATCCAGAACTGGTGGTCAGACCGAGCGCGTGACGGCCGGCCTGCAGCGCCTTCACCAGAACGACGCCGGCCCCGCAGTCTGGGTCCAGGACGAGGTCGCCGGGGAGGCTGTAGGTGGCGATCGCCTGGGCGGCGATCGCGGGCGGGATCAGGTCGATGTCGGTATCGGTGCCGCGCACACAGTCGGCGTCGCGCAGTTGTGTCGCGAGGTCTCGCTGGCCGGTTGGCCACACGGACATTGACAGGTTCGGCGGCTCCTCCCCCGATGTCGAGGGGAACTGCGACGCCGACATTGGACGGTCAGGCATCGGAGGTCTCCTCGCCGTCGACGGCGTTACGCGGTGCGGTGTGGCGTGTGAAGACCAGCAAGTCGTCGTGTACTTGGGCGTGCCGGACGGATGTCGTCGGCGCAGCCGCTGAGGTGTGCGAGCGATCGCGCATGGCCGTGCTCGTGACGGTCAGCGCGCTGTGGCGGACAGGTACGCGCAGGAGAGCGATGCGGTCGGTGTAGCGGAGCCCGGCGTGACGTGCCGCCCACACGAGTGCTCCGGCGGGGTCGGCGAGTCGACCACGGGAACAGTCACGGTAGGTGACAATCGCGAGGGTGCCGGTCGGGGTGAGCAGACCGGCCCAGTCCATTGGGCGAACCCGGCCCAGGGTGCTCGGCTCGGCCGCGGTGATGATGAGGTCGAAGAGGTCCGGATCGTGTCCGGACTCCTCCAGGTCCGATCCGTGGCGATGATCGGACGGCGACTCGGCGGGGCGGTCGGTAGACGGACCAGTGGCAGGTAGTCCGGATCCGGACTCCGACCCGGCTGATGTGCCGGGAGCGTCGTCGAGTCGGTTGGGGTGCTCGACCGCAGTGTGGGTCTGGACGCTGCGGCCGAGTCGGACCACGGTCCAGCCGGCTTCGAGCAGGCCGACGTAGGGGCTGCGCCGAGACCGGTTGGGCAGTCCGGTCACCGACGACGAGGCAGGCGTGGCGGTGAACGCCGCGGAGTCGAGCAGCAGCACTCGCTGACCGGGCTGGCTGTAGGTGGTGACGGTCTTGATGACCGCGGTCAGAAGCCAGTGGGCGATCAGCCCAGTACCTTCACGCAACTCGTCTTGAGCGCACAACCAGACGCTGCTGGGACGAGGGTGGCGCAAGGTGAGGTGCAGGCGCCGTCGGCGGGCTGTTCGCCGCTTCCGCGGCAGCGCGATCGGCACAACTGGCGTGTCGACCGAGTCCTGCTCTGGGGAGCGATCTCCCGTGGAGTCGTTGCCGTATGTCGGGGGCATCGCCGGTCTCCTCTGGTGGGTCGATGCTGCTTGTTCTGTCACCCCTTAACTCCGTTTTTCGACCCGGTTTTGGACACGCCCGACAAACTTCTTTGAACTCTTCCGCACATGCGATAGCCCGCCGCAGCGACGATGTGTCTGTTTCGCCGATCTCAAGCACAGACTTACAGCTTCCGCCTACCACGGGACCGTGCCATGCACCCTGCGGCCAGATTTCTCAAGATTCTTTGGGTCAGCTCAAAGTAGATCTTGACCTGTTGCCGCCTGCGGCGCGCTCGGACTACTAGGCCACTACTAGCCGACACCTATAACACCAGATCAGCGGCTACTAGTGCATGCCGTTGCTCCTGACCACCACGACCGCTTTGCGGATCTTGACGAGCTGCCCGTGCGGGCCGAAATAGTAGTGACGTAGTAGCCTTTCGAGCCTTTCATAGTTGAAAACTAGTAGCGACGTGGTATTTCCGTGGTATCCGGTGTGGCTTCCTAGCGTTGTTGTTCGCATCAACGCTCCGGGAGACACAACATGGCAGCACAATCCGTTTTCCGTCACTGCGGCGACGCCGCAGCTCCCAACTCGCTGGATATTGCGCGAGACACCTTTACCTGGCTGGTGGCTGGGCCACATCCGGTGTCGCTGAACGGGAGGCTCTTTCCGGGTCTGCCTGACCGGAATATCGCGCTGGATGAGGTGCGCGACCGGCTCCTGGCACGTCGGTGTCCGCAGGCGACGCGGGACGCGGTGTGGGCCCATCTGGTGCTGCGCTCCCGCGTTGAAGGTGCGACCTGGACGGTCGCCGCGGTCGGGGTCGCGCTGCCCGCATTGACCTCCGTCGCGGCCAGGCTGTCCGACCGCTTCGCAGGCGATCCGGCCGACGTTCATGCCGAGGTTCTGCGCGGTTTCCTGACCGCGTTGTCGACCATTGATCTGCGTCCGCCGCGGATCATGCTTCGGCTGCGGTGGGCCGCATACCGGTCTGGTTACCACGCGCTCACCGAGGCGCTGTCGGGTCCGACTCCGGTCGCACCAGGTTTCCGTTCGACCCCGCCGCGCGCGCCGTGGGGTCACCCAGATCTCGTCTTGGCTCGAGCGGTCGCGGACGGAGTCCTGTCCCAGACCGAGGCCGCGTTGATCGGCGCGACCCGGTTGGACGAGGTGCCGATCGCGGACTGGGCGGCACAGCACGAACTCGGCGAGTGGGCGGTCTACAAGACACGTAAACGCGCCGAACTCCGACTCGCCGCCTACCTGCGCGACGACGCCATCGACACCGACCCGACCGACCAGCTGACCGACCAGGTGGCCCTCGCGGTGGCGCTAGCGCGCCCAGTTACACCCGCCCGCGACTTGCCGCGGTCGTCACTATCCGTGTCCGTCTCTGATATCGAATCGGCGAAGAAAGTTCAGAGTCGCGTGTCCAAAACGGACGCGAAATCCGGAGTTCAGGGCTGCGGGACACACCCGCGCTCAGCCCGACCTTCGGAGGTGACCCCATGCGCCTGATTTCGCTCACGGCCAAGGTGGCGGACCGGCCACATGCGCACCAAACCAGCTGCCGCTCGATCTCGCCGACAATCGCCGGCGCACCGACCGCAGTCACCGAGACCGAGTGCACGTCGCTCGACAGCACTCCGATGTCTGACCGTCGCCGTGACGGTACACAACGACCCCGACTTCTCCTGGTCGCTGGCCAATTGCTGATTCTCGCGTTCCTGCTGTCGGCGTCCTCCGCGCAGGCCGAGACCGTCCACACGGTGGCACTGGTCGCGTCTGTGGATCAGGTGCTGACCAACATCCGCAACTGGATCATGGGCATCTTGGCCGCCCTCGCGACGGTGTTTCTGTCCATCGCGTTCGTACGGCGGATGACCGGCGCCGGGGATCCGGGCGAGATCGAGAAGGCGAAGACGGCGTTCCGGTCGGCCTGCTGGGGCTACCTGGGCGCGCTGTCGACACCGCTCGTCATCGAAGTCCTCAAAGGATTCGTGGGGGCCTAGCGATGACGGGCATCCACCGCACCATCCCCAATGCCGAGCACACCCTGTCGGGCGCGAGCCCTGTGTCGCAGGCTGCATCGGCCGTCGCCGATCGGCGGACCGCCGCGCGGTCCGGTCGTCGTCGGCAGCGTGCGGTGTGGATGCTGCTCGCCGGACTACTGGTCGTCCTTGGCTGCGCGTTCACGCTGACCGCGTCGGCACAACCGACCACTCCGAGCGCACCGACGCCGTCGACGCCTGTCGACCCGTGCTCGGGTCCCCAGCCTCCCGCGCCGTGCCGGCCGAACACACCAACTCCGACCACGTCTCTGGTATGCCCACCACCGCAGTCCGGCAAGCCACTCCCGCCGGGTTGCCTACCACAACCGTCCACCTCGCCGTCGACGTCGCCGACGGCACCTCTCCCGACTGTTCCTCCGACCGGATCGTCCGGTGGGGAGTGTGGTTTCACCAACCCGACGGCCTGCGTCGGCGAGGGCATCAACGCGTTCATCAACCGCCTCGTGGGCGAGTCGCTCAACATGCTGTTGCGCTTCGTTGGCAGCACGTTGCTGTCCACACCGACGTTGGACCAGCTACCGCGGATCGGCGAGATCTGGGAGCAGTCCCGGCTATTCATGGTGGCCGTCTACTCGTTGCTCGTCCTGCTCGCCGGAATCGTCGTGATGAGCCACGGGAGCGTGCAGTCCCGGTACTCGATCCGGGAGATCGGACCCCGCATCGTCATCGGTTTCCTGGCCGCGAACCTGAGTCTGTTTCTCGGCGACCAGGCGATCCGCTTCGCGAACGCTGCCTCGGTCGCGGTGCTCGGCGACAGCCTCGACCCGCAGGCCTCCGGCCAAGCGATCAGCGAGCTGTTCGTCGCCATGGTGACGCGATCCCTGCTCGACGGCGGGATGTTTGCCGGGTTCCTGTCGCTGGTGCTGACCATCCTGCTGGTCGGGCTTCTCATCGGCTACGTCGTGCGGGTCGCGCTCACGGTGCTTCTGCTGGCCGGCGCACCCCTTGCGCTGATGTGCCACGGCCTGCCGCAGACCGAAGGCGTAGCGCAATGGTTCTGGCGCGCCGGAGCTGGTGTGCTCGGAATCCAGATTGGACAGAGCCTGGCGCTGATCTGCGCGCTGAAGGTCTTCCTGCAGCCTGGCGGTTTCACGTTCTTCGGCATTCCCAACCAGAACGGGTTCATCAATCTCATTGTCCTGATCGCCCTGGTGTGGATTCTGGTGAAGATCCCGACCTGGGTCATGCACCAAGTCCGGATCGGTGGCGGGCGCCGGTCGTTCCTGGGCGGTCTGGCGTACGCGTTCGTCTTCGGCAAGACCATGGGTCTGCTCGGTGGGCGCTTCGCCATGAGGACCGCTGCGGCAACCGCATCTGGTGGCACTGGTGGTGGCCGGTCAGCGCCTGAACCGCGGTGGCCCGCGCCGATCCGGGAGTGGGGCGGCGTCGGAGGCATCTACACCCCTGAGGCGGTCGCGCGGCGCCTCCAGCAACAGCGTGCCCGCGAACTCGCACACCGCCGCACTGTGTCCGGCCAGCAGCACTTGCGGTTCCAGCAGGCCGCTCCCCAGGTGCCCACCCACGACATCGCCAGCTGGAACCCAACGGGCAGCACAGCGGTCCCCGAGTTCCGCCCACCGACTCCCCCGCCCGGACGCGCCGAGTCGCTGCCTCGTCCGATCGGCCGTCCCAGTGCACCTGTGTTCCGGCCGGCCCCGCCCAGCACCCGCACCGCGGCTACGGCTCCCCGGCTACGCACCGCGGCCGTGCCTGCCGAGTTGCAGTTCCGTCCAGCCGCCGCCACGCCGGAGGTGGCGCCGATTCGAGCCACCGGCGCGCCAGTCCCGACGGTGTTCCGGCAGGCCGTTCCCGACCTCGGCGGCCACGGTCGACGAGCTCGCACTCACACCCCTGCACCCGTGCACTTCCAGGCGCCGTCGCGCCCGCCCGCACCAGGTAACGACACATCTGAAAGGGGTGGGCGGCCATGAGCCAACCTGTCCGGATTCCCGCCGACGTCGATCGTGAGGACCGCGTGCTGGGCAACCTCACGGCGCGTCAGTTGGCCATCCTCGCTGTCGTCGGGCTGGTGCTCTACGGCGTCTACCTTGCCGCGCGGGCATTCGTTCCGCTGCCGGTGTTTCTAGTCATCGCGATCCCGGTTGGCGCATCGGCCGCGGTGCTCGCCCTCGGGCAGCGTGACGGGCTGTCGCTGGACCAACTGGCCCTCGCGGCGCTGCGCCAGCAGCTGAGTCCGAAGCATCGCGTGGCCGCGCCGGAAGGGATCCAGCCCGCCCCAGAGTGGCTCACTGCCCACGCCATCAATGGCACGGATCGCGGCGGCCTGGGTGCTGCCACATCGGTCTCGCCGACCGCGTTGCGACTGCCAGCCGAGGCGGTCAGCACGACGGGCGTTATCGACCTCGGCAAGGACGGCGTCGCCGTAGTCGCCGTCTGCTCGACGGTCAACTTCGGGCTGCGTACGCCCACCGAGCAAGAGAGTCTCGTGGCCTCGTTCGGGCGGTACCTGCACAGCCTCACCGCCCCGGTACAGGTGCTGGTGCGCACCGAACGACTCGACCTGTCCGGGCAGATCGCCGAACTCCGCGAGCAGGCCTGCAGTCTGCCGCACCCAGCGCTGGAAGCTGCGGCGCGTGAGCACGCCGACTACCTCGATCAGCTCCGCCGGGCGACCGATCTATTGCGCCGGCAGGTACTGCTCATCCTCCGCGAACCGCTGCACACCACCACACCGACCGACGGGCTCGGCGGCGCCTCGCCGCTGTCCGGCTTCACCTCGCGGCGTAGAGCCGCCAGGCAAGCGGGTCCGGTTGACGACGCCGCGCGGCGCGCTGCCGAAGCACGGCTGGTGCGACGGCTCGGGGAAGCAGTCGAGCTGCTGTCCCCGACCGGGATCGCCGTGACTCCCCTGGATGCCGGGCAGGCCACCGCGGTGCTGGCCGCCGCCTGCAACCCCGACTCACTGATCCCGCCATCCAGGGCGCTGGCCGCATCGGACGAAGTCATCACGACTGCACCCGAGGAGAACTGGAACCCCAGCGCGTTCGGCCGCCCCGTCCCCACCACCACAGAGCAGTTCCCGGACGAAGCAGATGACGAGTGGGACGACACGGACGACCGCGACGACTTCGAGGGGAGGTACGGCCGATGAGGACCAAGTCCACGCGCCGCGCACGTCGCTCGCCTGCCGGACCGGTGCCCGGACGAGCTGGGGCGTTCACGCCGGACGCCATCTCGATCCGTCCTCGAGCATTGGAGGTCGGGGGTGACTGGGTCGCCTCGTTCGCAATTACCGGCTACCCCCGCGAGGTGCATCCGGGGTGGCTCCAGCCCCTGCTCACTTACCCAGGCCGGGTCGACGTGTCGCTACACATCGAGCCGATCGACCCGGTTACGGCAGCAAGCCGCCTGAAGAAGCAGCTGTCCAAACTGGAGTCCGGACGGCGCCACACCAGCGACAAGGGTCGGCTGCTCGACCCACAAGTCGAAGCCGCTACCGAGGATGCCTACGACCTGTCCGCTCGGGTCGCCCGTGGCGAAGGCAAGCTCTACCGGTTCGGCCTCTATCTCACGGTGCACGCTCCGACCGAAGAGGCTCTTGGTGACGAGGTCGCGGCGGTCCGGGCGCTGGCAGCGTCGCTGCTGCTGGACGCCAAGCCGACCACGTACCGCAGCCTGCAGGGCTGGATCACCACCCTGCCGATGGGCCTGGATCTGGTCGGGATGCGCCGCACCTTCGACACTTCGGCGTTGAGCGCGGCGTTCCCGTTCACCTCACCGGACCTGCCACCGCCGGACCCGACTTCAGTCGGCGCCCCCAGCGGGGTGCTCTACGGCTTCAACGTTGGTTCCCAAGGGCTCGTGCACCACGACCGGTTCGCCTTGGACAACCACAACTCGGTGATCCTCGGCCGCTCCGGCGCGGGCAAGTCGTACTTGGTCAAGCTCGAGCTGCTGCGGTCGCTGTACCGCGGAATCGAGATCCACGTCATCGACCCGGAAGACGAGTACGCCCGCCTCGCCAACGCGGTCGGCGGCACCTACGTCCACCTCGGCGCCGAACACGTGCGGCTCAACCCGATGGACCTGCCGATCCACACCCGCCCGGACGGGCGTCGCACCGCACCCCGTGACGCCCTCATCCGCCGATCACTGTTCCTGCACACCGTCATCTCTGTGTTGCTGGGAAGCGAGCTCGCCGCGGGTGAACGCGCCGCGCTGGACCGGGCCATCACCGCGACCTACCAGAGGGTCGGCATCACCTCCGACCCACGCACGTGGACCCGTCCGGCGCCGCTGCTCGCCGACCTCGCCGGGGTCCTCACCGAGGCCGGTGACGCGGCTGGCGTCGAGCTGGCGGCCCGGTTGCACCCGTACGTCGCCGGCGCGTTCTCCGGCCTGTTCTCCGGGCCGACATCGACGCGTCCCGAGGGGCACCTTGTGGTGTTCTCGCTGAGGGATCTCGCCGACGAACTCAAGCCCATCGGCACGCTGCTCACGTTGGACGCGGTGTGGCGGCAGGTCAGCAATCCCGCCATCCGTCGGCCACGTCTCGTGGTGGTCGACGAGGCTTGGCTGCTGATGAAGGAGCCCGCCGGGGCCGAGTTCCTGTTCCGTATGGCCAAGGCCAGCCGCAAGCAGTGGGCGGGCCTCACGGTCGCCACGCAGGACACGGCCGACGTGCTGGGCTCGGACCTCGGCAAAGCCGTCGTGGCCAACGCCGCTACGCAGATCCTGCTACGGCAGGCCTCGCAAGCGATCGACGAGATCACCCGCACCTTCGACCTCTCGATGGGCGAAAGGCAGTTCCTGCTCTCCGCTGACCGCGGTCAGGGGCTGCTGTCAACTGGGACTCAGCGTGTGGCCTTCCAGGCCATTGCATCGCCCGCGGAGCACTACCTGGTGACCTCAAATCCCGCAGAAACCGTCGAGTATTCCGACAACTCGTCAGGAATCGCGAACGCCTTCGTCGAACTCGACGCGGACGCCCCGAGCGGCATCGCCGACTCGTTCGACGGTGAGGCGTCTCAGATCGACCTCGACGCGGCCTGAGAGCCCAACGCGCCACACAGCGCACCAAGTCGCTGCTACCGAATCGCATCCAGGGGGACACCCATGTCTGCACCACTGCCCATGCCGGCGACGGTTCGCCGCCCGAGCCGGCTTCTCACACAGAACCGCGAAATGCGCCAGATCGGCGTGTGGAACTGGTCGTTGCCCGCCTGGGCTGGGCGCCTGCCGGACGGCCGCACCTACAACACCTGTCCGAGCGCGGGAGTCTGCGCGCAGGCGTGCTACGCCCGGCACGGCACCTACACCTGGCCAGTCGTCCGCGCGAAGCACCAAGCGAACTTGATGTTCGTGCTCGATGACCTGGCCGGCTGGGAGACCGCCATGGTCGCTGAACTGGGCGCAGCGAAGTTTCGTGGCGCGTGGATCCGGATCCACGACAGCGGCGACTTCTTCTCTGATGCCTACGTCGAGGCATGGATGCGCATCTGCCGAGCTTGCTCGGACACGAACTTCTACGCCTACAGCAAGGAGGTCGAGAAGTTTCGCAGGCTCGTCGAGCCGAACCCGCCATCGAACTTCCTGTGGGTCTTTTCGTATGGCGGGACACAGGATGCTGCCCTGAATCCGGCCGCCGATCGCGTAGCGGACGTGTTTCCGAACGAGGCCGCCGTCGCGGCAGCTGGATGGGCCTCCCAGGAGGCCAGCGATCTGCTCGCAGTGCTCGGACCGCGGCTGGTGGGTGTTCCGGCCAACCGCATTCCCGCCTACCTCAAGCGGTTGGCCGGGCGCCGATTCTCCGAATGGCAGGCCGAGATCGACGCCGAACGCAACGCACGCCGGGATCGCCGGCTCCTGCGTCTGGTCGTCGACAACACGCGCCACGACTCGCCGCGAACCGCAGCCGAAGGCACTCAGACCGACCAGTCGCAAGCGGCCTGACCCGTCGCCCGACTCACCCCGCTGTCGCTCGCTTCTTTGATGGGAGGTCCCGATGTACTGGATGATCAACCCGACATCCCTCGCCGCTTCGCGTGGCGCGCAGACGGTAGATACGCACGCCTCGCCGGTGACCGACTACCTGCGTGACCCGCTGGGCGCCTTCCAGCATGTGCTGACCTCCTTGCGCGACTTGGCCCTCACCTGGGGCCCGATCGCCGGGCCGGTGCTCGCAATCGCGGTGACCGCACTGGTGATCACGCGGTGGCGATGGCGCCGCCGCTACCACGAGCGCCTGATCACCGACGCCCGGCTGATCACAGTGCTGGCGCCGCCGACGGTCGACCCGGCGGGTGCGGTCACCGTGTGGTCCAACCTGGTCGGGCTGCTGCGGCCCGGCTGGTTGCGCCGGTTCGGCGGTCAGCCGCACTTGGCGGTCGAGCTGACGTTCACCGGCGACGGCGTGCAGATCCGTTTCTGGGTGCCTGGCCTCGTGCCACCTGGCATGGTCGAACGCGCCATCGAGGCCGCCTGGCCCGGCGCACACACCCGCACTACCCCCGCCAAACCCCCGATCCCGACCACCGCGCCTGCGGGTCGACGGATCGAAGCCGTCGGAGGCGAGCTACGCCTGGCACTACCCGAGGCGCTGCCCATCCGCACCGAGCACCCGGCCGACCCGATCCGCGCTCTTCTCGGCGCACCGGTCGGGCTCGGCCCGCACGAGCGGGCCTGCGTGCAGATCCTCGCCCGGCCGGTCGCCGGCCACCGGGTGACCAAAGCCCGTCGGGCCGCCCGCCGCGTACACAGCGGTAGCTCGGTCCACCTGATCGGCCGACTGCTCGACGTCATCACACCCGGCAAGACGCCGAAGCCATCGACCAGCACGCGGACACCAGGGCTGGATCGGCAGACCAGCCTGGCCTACTCAGCGCAGGACCGCGCCATCGTCGAGAAGCTGAGGGAAAACCAGTTCGAGACCCGCATCCGCTACGCCGTGGCCACCACCGTCTCCGACAACCCCGCCCCTGGCGAAGTCCAGGCGGTGCGGGAAGTGTTGCGGGGCCGCGGACACGCGATTGCCTCGGCATTCGCCGCCTACTCCGAGCACAACCACTACCGACGGGCCCGGCTCCGCCACCCGATCCCTGCGCTCGCCGACCGGCGGCTGGGCAAGGGCGACCTGCTGTCCATCCCGGAGCTCGCCGCGATCGCCCACCTGCCGATCGACGACTCCACGCCCGGCCTGCAGCGAGCTGGCGCCAAGGCCGTGCCACCCCCACCGGGCATCGCCGCGACCGGCGAGCAGATTAAACCCATCGGGCTGTCCGACTCCGGCCACGCCCGCCCGGTCGGCCTCCACATCGCCGACGCCCGCCACCACATGCACATCCTCGGTGCCACCGGCTCCGGCAAGTCCGAGCTGATGGCGCGCATGATCCTCGCCGACGCCGAGGCCGGCCGCGGCGTGGTCGTGGTCGACCCGAAGGGCGACCTCGTCTCAGACATCCTGATGCGTCTGCCCGAGGAACTCGGCGAGAAGGTCGTGCTCTTCGATGCCGACTCCCGAGCCCGTCCGCCGGTGCTCAACCCGTTGGAGGGTGCGGACAAGGCCCGAGCGGTCGACAACCTCGTCAGCATCTTCTCCCGGATCTACTCCTCCTCGTGGGGGCCGCGTACCGACGACATCCTGCGCGCCGGCCTGCTCACCCTGACCGCGATGCCCGGCACCCCGACCCTGATCGACCTGCCCAAGCTGCTGACCGTTCCCGCATACCGTGCTCGGGCGTGCGACCAGATCGACGACGAGGTACTCAAGGGCTTCTGGTCCTGGTACGACGACCTGTCCGAAGCCAGCCGCGCACAGGTGATCGCGCCGCTGATGAACAAGGTCCGCGGATTCCTGTTGCGACCCTTCGTCCGCGCCGCCATCGCAAGCGGGGAATCCACAGTAGACATGGACGAGGTGCTCAACACCGGTGGCATCTGCCTGGTGCGCATCGCTCGCGACGCGCTGGGCATGGAGACCGCGCGCCTGGTCGGCTCGATCGTCGTCGCCCGCACCTGGCAGGCCGCCACCCGCCGCGCCCGCGTCCCGCAACGCAAGCGCCGCGACTGCGCCCTGTACATCGACGAGTGCCACAACTTCTTGAACTTGGCCTACCCGATGGAGGACATGCTCGCCGAGGCCCGCGGCTACCGGCTCTCGATGACTCTGGCCCACCAATACCTCGGTCAGTTGCCGAAAGAGCTGGAAGAGGGCATCAGCACCAACGCCCGATCGAAGATCTTCTTCAACGCCTCACCCGAGGACGCCAAGCGGCTCGCGCGGCACACCCAGCCGCGGTTGTCAGATCACGACCTGTCCAACCTCGGCGTCTATCACGTCGCCGCCCGCCTCGTCCTGGGCGGCGAGGAAGCGCCGCCCTTCACCGCGGTCACCGAGAAACTCCGGCCCGCGATTCCCGGACGCGCCAAGGCAATCCGCAAAGCCGCCAGGGTCAACACTCGCCCACTGATCGCGAACCCGACCACCGTCGCCGAGCTGCCCACTAAGTCCACTGTGGATCCGAGGCGTGCGGCCTGATCGATCAATCCCTTTCATCCTCAGCAGATGCGGGATTCTCGTGGCGCGTGCTGGCTGCCGCTAGCCACCTGCGCTGACCTCATTCGCTCCGCGCTTGGGAGGTTCCTGCCCCGTGATTTCGAATCCCACGCCCCAGCGGGAGCTGCGCGGTCACATGCCTCAGCGCCCAACTCCGAGGGCCGCGGCCACCGGCGAGCACCACGCCCAGCTCGCTGGACGACTCACCGTCCGGGACCGGTGGCTGGCCCGGATGCTGCACGAGCACAAGGTCTTCACTACATCACAGATCGTCGAGCTCTGCTATCCGACCATGCGCGCGGCCAACCATCGCCTGCTCGATCTGTTCAAGTGGCGGGTTGTCGACCGCTTCCAGCCGTTCGTCAGCTCCGGCACCGCGCCCATGCACTATGTGCTCGATGTCGCCGGCGCGGTTGCCCTCGCGTATGAGGACGGTCTGGACCCCAGGCAACTCGGCTACCGCCACGAGGACGCCATCGGCATCGCCCACTCTCTGCGCCTGGCACACACCGTGGGGGTCAACGGCTTCTTCACCGCTCTCGTCGCACTCAGCCGCCAGTCGGACGCGCGCGGGCGGCTGACCGCGTGGTGGTCCGAACTGCGCTGTGGCCGACTCTTCGGTGACATGGTTCGCCCTGACGCCTACGGCCGCTGGCACGAAGACGGTCAACAAGTCGAGTTCTTCCTTGAGTTCGACTTCGGCACCGAGGATCTCGGCCGACTTGCGAGCAAGCTCTACGGCTACGAAAAGCTCGCCACTGCAACAGGAATCACCACACCCGTCCTCGTGTGGCTGCCAAGCAATCGCCGAGAAACCAGCGCACGCCGAGCGCTCGCTGACGCTCTGCTCCAGTTGGACCGCCCAGCACTGGTGCCGGTCGCGACCAGCGCCGCAGACCTCACCGGCGTCGCAGACGCGAGCAGTCCCGCCGTTCGCCGGTGGCTACCAGTCGTCGATAAGTCGGCTCGCGCACATGGCCGGCTACGGCTCGCCGAGCTAGTCCGAGTCTGGCCACAGCTCGAAACGCTCGCCACGCAGTCCTCGCCGACACCGCAGGAGCAGGCGACCGAGCTGACCGCGCCGAATCCGCTTCCTCCGAGGCCCTCGAACAACCACTTTCCGCGCGGGAAGTGAACCATGAAGAACGCCGTCGCCGTCGCAGTGATAGCCATCACCGAGCTTGAGGATGACTTGGCCGCGGCGCGCACCAGCCTGCGCCGCACGATCCGCGCCAGGAACCGACCGACAACCGACCCCGCGTAAACGCATCGCCATTGGCGCAACCGAAACCGCACGGGTCGACAGGCTGATTACCAACGCGCTTCTTGACGTCCTGGCTTGAGCGATACGGACGGTCGTGCCGTTGCCCATCACCTCGCGGCCTCACCTGGCCTGGCAAGGCCGCCGCTGAGGCAACTCCGAAACCGCTCACCTTCCGTGCTGCATCGGCGGTGCCGGCGCGCCCACTCTCCTCACCTCGGTGAACACCCCTCGCTGTCGTCCACACGGGGAGGTCGATCACGCATGTCCACAATGAAGATCACCATCATCGCAGCGGTCGCGTTCCTCCTGCTTGTCGTGCTCGTCGCTGCCGTGGTTGGCGGCATCGCAGGCCTGTTCGGCGACAGCAACCGCACGGACTGCGCCGCAGTCGGCTCCACAACAACGGATGTCGCCGGCTATGACCCCGATCAGATGGCCAACGCCGCCACGATCGTTGCAGTCGGCAAGCAGATGAACGTCCCCACCCGAGGCTGGGTGATCGCCATCGCCACCGCGATGCAGGAGTCCGGGCTGCGCAACCTCGACTACGGCGACCGCGACAGCCTCGGACTCTTTCAGCAACGTCCGTCTCAAGGTTGGGGCACCCCAGCACAGATCATGACCCCCACCTACAGCGCCACCCAGTTCTACCAGCATCTGCTCGCGGTGCCTGGATGGCAGGCGATGAGCCTGACCAACGCCGCGCAAACCGTCCAGCGCTCGGGCTTCCCCGACGCCTACGCCCGGCACGAGCTCGCCGCGCGGATCATCGTCGCCGCCGTCCACAACGCCACCTGCTCCGCCACCACTGGAGAATGGACGGTTCCCACAACGGGACATTGCAGCTCCGGATTCGGGCCGCGCGACGGAGGGTTCCACCACGGGCTGGACATTGCCGCGCCCGTCGGCACCACCATCGTCGCAGCCGGCGACGGCCAGGTGATCGACGCCGGTCCCGCCACCGGATACGGTCTCTGGATCCGCATCCAACACCCCGACGGAACCATCACCACCTACGGACACAACAACCGCAACTTCGTCCATAAAGGACAATGGGTGGTCGCGGGCCAACACATTGCCGAAGTCGGCAACCGAGGCCAATCCACCGGACCTCACCTGCACTTCCAGATCGAAGTCAACAGCCAAGCCATCGACCCCGTCAACTTCTACCACCAGAACGGCATCGAGCTCTGCAGATGAGCCCAGCGAACCGCCGCTCGCAGTTCCGCCCGCTGGTCGGGATTCGACCGGCTACGACGGCGCCTAGGCTTCGTCGCTGTCGTCGCCTTCGAGGAGTTTGTACACGTTGCTGCGCTGCATGCCGACTTCCTTGGAGATCCTCAAACGGGGCACTCCGGCAGCGTCCGCGGCGAGCACAACCTTGCGGCGCTTCTTACGAGCCTCTCGCTGCTTTGCGAGCAGCCCGTTGATCTTCTCTTCGAGTTCGGCCTGCTGAGCTCGGGCGGCTTCGAGTTCCTTCTTGATCCCCTCGACCTCGGCCCTGCTGGCCCGAAGCTGAAGGACTTCCTCGGGGTCGCTCATCAGGCAGTCTCCCTCGCGTGGCGTCGTGTCGTACGCGACGACAAATCGTCGGCTGCGTGTGTCTATCAGACATGTCTATCATTCCGTCTGTGAGGACATCAGCGAGGGCGACGTCGGATTAGGCTGACGTCGCCCTCGCCAGCACTTGCAACTGGCTTGATGTCAAGGAACGGCCAGTTAGCCACCGGCGCGCTCCTAGTGATCCCCGAGCCAGCAGTGACGGCCGACTTCGGCGAGTTCTGCCTGGCGCTGCTGCCAGTCGGGCATCCACAGGTTCATGCGCCGCTGCCAGGCGGGTCCATGGGGGCGACCGCCTGGCCTCGTCGCGTGGGCCTGTTCATGCACGAGCACGTACTCGGCGAGGTGCACGGGCAGGCCGAAGACCGCCCAGTGCAGAGCCGTGATGTGCTTGGGTGTGCCGCGGTAGAGCCCCCAGCGGCGCCTGCCGAGATCTCGTACCTCGTAGCGCAGGCCCTCGATCCGGCCGTCCAGCTCGTACTGGCGTCCCTCGCGCTTCACCCAGGCGAGCCCGGCCGTCCGGTACCAGTCGATGATCGCCCGGCGAACCTGTTCCGGTGACTCTGCGCGCGCGTACAGGATCCGGTCCGCCGTTGCCGCAGGCAGCTGCCCGATGCCTGCGGGCTGCTCGGCGACGAACTGGAGCCGGTAGCGCCGGCCGAGCAGGTCGAATTCGTCGCCGTCGACCAGTGCTTTGACCGAGTGGTCGGGAGCCAGTCGTGCCGCTGTGTCAACCTTCTCGGTGATCCAGCGGCGCCGGCTGCGGACGAAGCGCGCGACCTGGTTCGGGTCGGCCGTGGGCGGGATCAGGACGGTGACGGCGCCGCCAGGCTTGACCTCGATGCCGACGCTGCGGCGCCGCGGTCGGATCGCTACGTCGACGTGCCATTCGTCCGGGAGCTGCAGACCGGCCAAGCCGGCCTGGTAGCGGTCTAGGCCGTTCATCGCAGTCCCTCCCGATAGGCGATGTGCTCGACGGAGCTGACTACCGTGGCGGAGCCGGTGCGCAGCAGCTCGTTGACGCCCTTCGACGTGACGGAGTGGATCGGACCGGGCACGCCGTAGACCCGACGGCCGAGCTCTCCAGCGGCGCGGGCAACGGCAAGTGCGCCGCTGCGCTGCCCGGCTTCGACGATCACGGTCGCCGCGCTGAGCGCAGCCAGCAACCGGCATCGCGCATGGAACCGGATGCGAGTCGGCGGTGTGCCGATCGGGTACTCGCTGACGAGCAATCCGCTCTGGTCGATCACCGTTTGGTAGAGCCGGGCGTGCTGGTGCGGATAGGTCCGGTCGATACCGTTCGCGAGCACGACGATCGTCCTGCCCTCGGCGGCCAGCACGCCACGGTGCGCCGCCTCGTCCACCCCGAGACCGCCACCGCTGACGACTGTCACCTCGGCGCGAGCGAGCTCGTAACTGATGTCCCCGGCCACGGTGTTTCCGTACGCCGAGGACGCACGGGCGCCTGTGACCGTGACCGCGGGACTGGTGAGCTCGGCCAACGAGCCGCTGCCGCGCACCCACAGCGCGAGCGGAGCTCCATGACCGGCCGCCAGGCTCGTGAGCCGGCCGAACGGCCACTCGTCGTCTTCGGGTGTGAGCAAGCGCGCGGCGCCGTCGTCGAGGGCCTGCAGGTCATCGTCGATCCGGGCTTGGGGCTGGGTGATCTCGCTGACGACGGCTGCGGGAGCGGTGCCGTGCCGGATCTGTGCGACGGCTTCGACCGGCCCGTGGACGGCGACGTACTGGTGGATGGCAGGTGCTGGTGGTTCGGCTGCGCGCAGCAGGAACAGCCTGGCGTGCAGTTCATCGCGTGAAGGCATGGTCAAACTCCTGGATGGGTCGGTTTGGTGGTTCGGAAGTGGTTTCGCGCCCGCGGCGCTGGTCCGGCTAGGGCTCGGTGCGGTCGTGCAGCGGGATGGGCAGGCTGTGACCGATCAGCTCGTGCCAACGGGAATCGCTGGTGTGGAGGTGAGCGCCGGAGGCCATGAACCACTTGCCGGGCGGGGCGTCGGGGGGGCGTGCGACGTAGCGGCCGTACTCGAACAGCAGGTAGACACCCGGCGCGTTGTCGGAGGGTTCGAAGATCTCGGCGAAAGCGGGCAGCGTCCGCTCCTCCCCGACGCCGATGACCGTCACGTGGGTGACGCGGGAGGACAGTCCCTTGTTCGGGCTGTGGAACGGGCCGGTCAGGATCTCCGCGCGCAGTCCTTTCCGGACGACCGGCACTTCGATGACGCCGTCCCCGAGTCCGGGTATCTGGTCGAGTTCCGTGATACCCCAGGGTGTTTCGGTATAGGCAGCGAGAAGCCGGTAGGCCGGGACGTAGTCGGCACCATGGCGCACGCTGGCTTTGGCCTCGGCGGGCAGCCGGGTGAGTACCTTCTCGCGCATACGGTTTGTCCAGGCGTGCGCCTCGCTGGCGTGCCAGCCGATCGTGCCGCTGGTCTGGTACTCGTAGCAGTCCAGCAGGCGCAGTACGGCGACTGGATGCAGCGCGCGGTCTGTCACCGTCGCGACGTAATCCGGCGGCCCACCGTCCTTCTGCTCGATGTCGCGATGGGGTCGATGCTGCTGAAGCAGCATTTGGCCGACCGGGGTGGGATCGTCGAAGACGCCGATCAAGCCGAATTGCAGTCCGGCGTTGATGAGTCCGTCGATGTGCGCAGGGTGCAGGTCGAACCGAGCCATGGCGGTGTCCCTTCGAGAGAGGCGGAATTTCGGTGAGCGGTTCAGGCCGCGTTGCTGCAACCCCGGCTTTCGATGAGTGGCGCCTGCCGCAGCCAAAGCCGGCGGTGGGTATCTCGATCGCCATCACGGACCGGCGCTCCGGCGATCTCCTCGTTCTTCGTCACCGCGATGCCGACGAGCTGGTTTACTTCGGCCAGCGCGGTGTGCGTCGCTCGTTGACGGAGCGGTCAGGAGTGGCGGTGCCGCCCGATGGCGTGTTCAACGGCGTTGGTGATCGTGTCGCCGTTGGCCTGTGTGCTCGCGTGCTGGTAGAGCGGCCAGGACCAGACGCAGTCGCGACCGTCGCAGTAGATGCGGACGTGTCCGTCGTCGTTTTCCTGGAGTACCAAGGGAAGGCGGTGCCGTTCGGGTTCCGGCTGTCGGGGCGTGTTGCCTGGCAGGGTAAGGCGCGAGCCGTCCTGAAAACCCACGTCGACACCGCGCTCGGCAAGGTGCTGTACGACGTGGCTGACCAGGTCTTGCGCGTTGACCTTGCCGACGGCCGAGCCGGGCCGGGCGGGATCTTCGAGGTAGCTGTAAAGCAGGTCTTCCAGCGTTTCGACCAAAATCATCGGTTGAAGCCCTTTCGTGAGAACGGGTTGCCTGATGGGAGCGACTAACCCCAGTTGCTGTGTTCGCGGTTCCACTTGGCTTCGACCTTGGGCGCCAGTTCGGCGCGCAGGTCGTCCACGGTCCGGCTGTGTTTGGCGGCGAGCGCGGCCAGGATGAGCTGCGCATCCTCGTGGTACTCGGCGATGGCGTTGCGGTGAAACGCCACGTTGCGCTTCGTAAGGAGCCGGGCGTAGGACAGCGCCTCGATGTAGGAGCGCCGCGCGGTGAACTCGGTCTCGATCTGCCCGTATTGCTTGGTACGCAGCGGTGTTCCGTCCGGCGCGGTGATCGCCTTTGCGGCTTTGGCCTTAGCGCGTTCGGCTTTCTCCGCTTCCCGCGCGAGTTGCTCGGGGGTCTTGATCCGGCTGGGCCGGTTGCGGACGTCGACCGGTGCGCTGGGGTAGCACTCGGTGCACGCGGCCTTGCCGGCCTGCTCGACGATCTCGGCTTCGTCGTGGCCGGAGAGCTGAGTGAGCCAGGCGAACCGCGTGGACGGGAAGCAGGTGCGGCAGGCGGTGGTGCGGTGCACGTGGCCACCGGTGTTGAGGACCAGCCAGGCGCGGGTCCAGCCGCCCCGGCGTTCGAATTCTGCTTCAAGAGGTCGTGCCGCTGTCTCGCACTCGGCGATGGTCTGGCGAGCCTGTTCGATCCGGGACCGCAACTCGGTTGTGTACTCGGCCATGCCGTCGTTCACCAGGCCCTGGGCGCGGGCGGTGAGCCTGTTGAAGGTGTCGTTGGCCTTGGCGTGCTCGATGTCGAGCCTGGCGAGCTCTTCGTCGATCTCGGACGGGGTTGCGGTCGTGGGGTCGTTGATGGGCATGGTGTTCACCTCGGAACGGGTTCAGACCAGGCTGTGTCGGCCAGGCGTGGGCGTGGGAAGGCGTCGCCGGCGCGCCATGCGCTGATGGCGGGGGCGAGTTCGCTGGTGATGGCGCGGTCGAGGTCGCGGATGTCGATCGTGGGCCGGCCGTTGCGGCGGGCGTCGGTCCACAGGTCGAGCACCTTGGTGAGGCTGTCGGCCAGCAGCGCGGTCAAGGCGGTCTGCGGGTAGTCGTCGGCGATCGCGGCCAGCAGGCCGGCCACCTCGGTCAGCGGCATGCCGGGGGTGGTGTAGTGGTCACGCTGGCGGACCGCCAGCGTGACCACGTTCTTGGCGCCAGGCTGAGCGCCGGCCAGGGTGACCGTGCCGAGTTGGACATCGGCGCCGAGTTGGAAGACGTAGACCCAGAAGCCCATGCGGTTGGTCGCGCGGGTGAGCGACCGGCGCGGGAAGTGGCGTTCCCGTGCCACGTCGAGCGCTTTGGCGCGGTTTGCGGGCACCGTGAGCACGTCGTCCAGGTGGGCCCGTGACAGGTCAAGGCGGTCGTAGAACTTCACGGACACAAAGCACTCCTTTCCTTGTGGTGGCGTGGTTCACGCGCGAACCTCGGCAAGCGCGCCGGGTGGAAGGCCGGTCGTGGTCCAGCCGTAGAGGTCGAACACCTGGCGGGCGTGGCTGCGGCAGTAGAGGTCGAAGGCGCCGCCCTGGCCGGCTCGGGTGGCGCGGCGGTGGCAGTAGCGCGGGGCGCCGCCGTTGCCGAACTCGGTTTGCCAGGTGCACGCGCGTAGCCGGTGCACGCGGATGATCAGGCCGGGGCCGCCGTTGACGCCGGTCCAGCGGCCTCCGTCGACGTCGGTGGCGTGCCAGACATGCCGGGTCCACGTTCCGCCGGACGGGGTGTAGGTGCGTCGGCCGGTCTGGCAGGTGTCGGCCGGATCGATGGTGGCGAGGTAGCCGCCGGGCCAAGTGGTCAGTGCGTCGCCGTCGGTGGACACGTAGGCGACGAATGTGTTCGCGCGAGTCATCGCGTCGCGCTCGTGTTCGTCCGAGCACAGGTAGCAGCTCGTGGCGCCGGTGTGCGGGTCGATCACGCGACCGGTCCCGATCCCGGCGGGGTCCGGCGTGGCGGTGTGGCCGCAGTCGAGGACGTCCGCGATGGCGGCGGTTGAGGAAGTGGTCATGGCGGTGTCGGTCCTTTCTGGCCGGAGATGGGCGCGGCAGAGTGACCGTGAGGTCGCCTCGCCCGGTCGGTCCGGCGGCACGGCCGGACCGAATCAAGGGACGTCGACCGTCGCGGTGGGCGAGATGGGGACAGGGTGATGCGGTTAGGCCAGCAGCCATCGGCGAGACGCAGGCGACTCCTGGCACGGGTCGAGATGGCGCGGATCGGCGCCATCGCGGGCGCGACGGGCGACCACGAACCACCAGCGCAGCAACGCGCGGACCGCGCGGACTCGGCTCGAGGCGTTCGGCAGGAAGTAGACGAGTCCACCTCCGTCGAGGAGGTGCGCACGGTCGCGGTAGGCGGTGGGTGACCATCGGCCGCGAGTGCGAACGAGGCCACCGACCACGCTGACAGGCTGGCGAATGCCGTAGCACTCGGCGGCACGTTCGTCGATGGTGACGATGTGGACGGTGTGGCCACCGGTCGCGTCCACGATCTGAGTCAGGGTCGCCGTGCCGTCGCGGGAGTCGCATCCGTTTACCGGCAATGTCACGACGGTGTGGGTGTGGGTGTGCGTGGTGTCGGTCATGGGACGGCGTCTCCTTCGGGACGTGATGAACGCGTCGGTGGATTCGGCGGGTGTCGACCAGCGCGCAGCCGACACCCGCCGTTGGACCTCGTGGGTGGGGGCGAATCCGGTGATCACCTGTCAGCGGTACTGACCGGTGATCTGGACGAGGTGGGCCATGTCGACCACGGGGCCGGCCCAGTAGCGGACGTGGGCGGGTTCGTTGCCGATTCCCCAGACGTAGAGCCGGAAATCGGGGTCGCTCGGGCAGATCCACACGGAGGTGTTGCCGGTGCCGGTGGGCGTGCGGACTCCGAATTCGTCGCATCGGTCGATGTCGATCGCGGACCACGGACCGGCCTGGAGGTGTGCGAACACACGGCCATACGGGGCGTCGAACGGCACTTTGTGTGCTTCCTGCCGTGCCGTGACCCACTCGGCCAGCGCCGAAGCGGACAACGACCGGGCGGAGGTGATCACGGCTCGCATGGCGTCGATGTTGTTGAGCCGGCCGTGGTCGCTGCAGTCCCCGTACGCCACGGCGGTCGGTCCGGTGAACCACAACGTGATCCACTGCGGGCCCCGGTGCCAGCCGCGGGCGTAGCCCCGACGGTCGCCCATCTCGGTGATCGGGATCGGCGGCAACGTGCCGTCCAGGCCCCGGTCGGGGCGCGGCGTCCACTTGTGCGCGCGGAGATCATCGTCAACGGTCGGGTACAGCATGTCCGTCGTGCGTGCGCCCGCGTAGCCGTGTGCCGAACAGCTCAGGGCCTCCGCCAAGCCGTTCATCCGGCCGGTGACATTGCGCAAACCCTGTACCGACATGGGTTTCGAGCTCAGGGCGTCGTCGGCCAGGTCGGCAACCTGGCACCGGAGGTTCGCCGCGCGCTTGGCCAGCTCGGCGAGGCTGGCGGCCTGCACCCGGTTGATCGCTTCGAAGGAATCGGCGCGTGCGCGTTCCCGTTCGAGCTCCGCGCGCAGCGTGTCGACGGTGGTCGAGTGGTCGTCGGTCATGGCTGTATTCGCTTTCGTCGGGCGGGTGATGAATTCCGGAGGTGTTGACGAGGTCAGTCACTGTTCGGCGAGCACACGGTCGAGTTCGTGAAGGAAGTAGTCGACGTCGGTGTTCGGGCGTATGGCGTCGAGTCAATGAAGACGAGGCCACCCGGTCGAATCACGGTCATTCGGACGCGATTGGTTTGCGTTGTGCTCATTTCTCAGGTCCTCATTTCGCGAGCCTGCGGGTAGGCGGCTGATCGCGCGACGTCAATGAGTCGGGTGCGACTGGTCACCAGTCTCCGAAGGTGCAGACTGACCCACATTTGCCGGTAGCATGTGGCCCGCCGGGTGCGAAATGCGTTCGGCGCGCGAGTCGGTCTTGCCGTTCGTCTCGCGCGCGGTCTTTCCTGCTGCGCGTTCCTGCCCATTCGACAGGTTGGACACCGGCGAGAAGCTGATCACAGCGGGGGCATCCGGGCGTCTTTCGCCCGAAGACAGGTCCGCCGCACGTGTGTTTCACACCTGTTTCCATTAATGCGCCTTTCGCTGCGAGACCAGCCATTAGGCAGCCGCCTGGTAGCCGGTGCCGGGGCATTTCGCCAGCTCGGGAAAGTGGTTGGTTCGGAAGGCTTGCCAGGCTTGTTCCGAATTTGCGCGCGCCTGGTTGCGGCCCTTGTCAAGGCGGTTGGGGCCGCGCTGCTGTTCGGCTTGCTGGTTCAGCCGTTGGCGGACAAGCCACGTCACGGCCTGTACCTGATGTGCCGAAACCCGGTCACCAGAGATGGCGGAGATCATTTCCGCGGCACGGTGGTACTGACTCACCACGTAGTCGTAGTGCCGGCGACTGATCGAACCGTCTTGGCGCTTGAACCCTTTCAGGGGTGCCGAGCCGTACTCGTCTGAACTGAGTGCGCGACCGTGCGCGACAGACAGCGCGTGCCGATCGATGACAACGCGCGGGTCTCCGGGGTCTCTGTCTCCGCCGTGCTCAATCAGGTGCGCGAAATCGCGGATCTTCGGACCGGCGAGAATGTCTTCGTATCGTTCGCCGGACAGCAACCGAGTGGCCGCGCGTTTCTGCGAAGTGGACGCGAATATGCCGGATCCAGGTCCGCCGATCCCTTGCCCCTCGCGGAGCACGCGAGCGGCATTGAGAATGTTTCCGATCCATCCCTGTTGTGGCGAGTAGATCGCGAGCATTCCGGCGCCGAGATGGGCGTTACCGTTGGCGATGACGGTTGCCACGTGGTGCGCGTCGATATACCAACGCATGCCTTGGGCCATTTCGTCGGGTGTGGCCTGTTCCCAGTGCCACACGATGTTTTCGTGGCTCACGGGGTGAGCCTGGAACCATGGGTGATCACTGGGGGTGAGCATTGCTATCAGGTCCTTACGTGTGATTCACGCTCACCGGCGACTCGTCCCAGAAGCGGAACCATTCCGCTACGGCGGTACGTTCGCCGGCCGTTCGTACGTATTTGTCGAGCGCGAGCAACTCGCGCCGAATCTCTCCGACGTCCAGATTCTGCAATTCGCGCGAGATCTCGTCTCGGGCGCGGTCAAGGTCAACCGCCCCGGATGAGGCCAGGGAATACAGTGCGGATGACATACCGCCATGCCAATCGGACGCGATACGTCGCGCTTGGCCGTCGCTGATCATTACGATGACTGCGCTCACGATTCCCCCTCGATTCACGCGGCAACCGCGACCGGAACGGATACCATGGCGGAAAAGTCGAAAATCGCGACCTGCGCCGTTGCTCGCGCGAGCGTCATTGCTTCAGACAAGTCGGCAGTGACGACGGAAACGTCCAGGTAGACACGGCCGGTGTCAGGGTCGCACCAACCCCCGAGAACGCGACCGGGTAGCGTGAGAGCGTCTTTTGCACGCGCGATGTATTCGTGAAGGTCATTACTAGTGACGCGACCGTCGAAAATGTGTTCGTGTTCCGGGTGTACGGCTACCGCGTAGCCGGTACGAACGTCTGAACCATCGCTAGGATCGACAGAGAATCCGCCGTCCGGAACGGACAGAGCGTCCGCCATGGCGCTAATACGGGCGGACCAATCGATCAGAGTCATAGGCATGGCGGGTACTCCGTTTCGTGTACATAAAGTGGTTGACCGACAGTGATTCAGGCCAGTTGTGGGCTGGTATCGAAACGCGCAACCCTCACCGTTGTGAGATTTCCGCAAAGGGGACACATCCTGTATCCGGGCAATACGACACTGCTCACGTGGTACGGATTGCGCGTCTCGATAGCACATTCCTTGAATCTTTTGATCTCTGCTGAATAAGCCGTTATGTCTAGTGCGCAATGCAGGGAACCATGCCCGTAAGGGTTTAGCGTGCTATGGGCAGGCGAGAGCAATGCTCTCCGGCCAGAGAAAACCCAATGTCGGCAACCGCCTAATACAACCCCGAACGCCCAGGCACTGCGACGTTTGTCGGTGCTAGACCACCATTGACTTATCTTGGGGACACACCTATGGCAGGCATGCCATTTATGCGCGCTACTCCGCTCTATAGCAAGAGCTTTACGTAGTGAAGCTGCAAGCGCAGTTACTACGCATTCCAGACTAGAAATGCGCGTTTGGCTACGCGTCGTTCTTCACGCTGCTCTGCACGGATTCGCTGCTGTCCGCGCGGCCCAAGCCGCTGCCCGCGCTATGCGGGACTTATGGTTGTTGTCGTTAGGAAAGACACCGTGGTGATCGACTCGCAGGGCTCCGTGCCCCGGTCCTCGTCGCCCCCTCGGCGGACTGTCCTACTGACGTGTCTATTAGACACCTCAGTAGGACAGTCCGCAAGAGGGATACCCCTTGTCGTGACCTTGCCGTGACCTGATCTTGGATCTGCGCAGCTCAACCGCCATGCACATACGGGGGGCAACGCCTTGTGTGCCCACTTGGAAGAACGGCATAGGACGACCCGCGACCGGCACGACGGAGCCCAGCGACACGACCCGCGACCGGCACGACGGAGCCCAGCGACACGACCCGCGACCGGCACGACGGAGCCCAGCGACACGACCCGCGACCGGCACGACGGAGCCCAGCGACACGACCCGCGACCGGCACGACGGAGCCCAGCGACACGACCCGCGACCGGGCAGCTCGTTCGATCCAAGAGTCTTTCGGATTTCAGTTGGCAGAATTGCTTAGATCGGGACTTGCACGGAACTCGATAGGCTCGAATCTCAGTCAACACAATTCATCCGTGAAACCTCAAGAATGACGGCGGTTGAGGAACATTGAAATCGCGCCTGTCAATACGCTCACGGCAATTGAAATCAGATTGAAGCTCGACGGCATTTCGGGCGCAGTTGACCACGGCGAGACAGAGGCCTGAGCGTGAGCGAGCCGAACGAGCGAGAGAGGCGTGCGGGCAGGGCTCGGCCGGCGGAAAGTGGGGTACGAGGAAGATGGTGACCATCGCAGTCAAGGCGACCACGGAGTCAAGAACAACGGCAGGCGACCACCCACCCAAATCGACTGTTCATATGCCTGCCGGCGACCGAGTCGGGCGTTGCATCGGTAGGGGTATCAGACCTGTTGAGCAGGCACTTCTGCAGCTCAGGGGGCTACCGCTCTAACAGGTAGGTAGATCGGACCGTGTATCGGTAGCTCGACAGGACGCTCTGTGAGACGCACAAGGCGCGCTGTTGATCTATTAGCACGCAGCGGTCGCGGGATCTCCGTCACCTGGCCGACACGTGAGCGACTGATGCACATTCAATGGCATTGAGTGCGGTCCGCTGAAATATAGCGAGCTCTATACCCATCACTCAAGGTATGACCACGTTCGATCCGTGGAAGGGTAACGAGCGAAGGATTCAGAGCCATGCCTTGGCTCGGGCGTTGCGACGGATGGACCTGGCAGGCCTGTTGGGCAGGCTCGCGGAAAAGACATTATCGCGGTCGGTCACCTATTGCTTACTCCGGCGGCGGATCTGCCGTCCAGAGGTCGCCCCGCATCAGCTGGCCGCAGGATTGCCGCGAGAGGCCGGCCGTCGAGTATTGCTCCGGCGTTGGAGGAACTCGGCGAGGTTGAGGGTGTCGCTACCTGGGCACTGACCGATGTCCTCAAGGGTCGTCGTCAGCAGTGCGAGGGTGCGCGGGACGGCGGCGTGCTGACCGAGCCGGCCCTGGATCCGGATGATGTCGCGATAGATGCTCTCGTTGTAGCGATCGAGCTTGCGAGTGCGCTCGAGCAACGCGAGTGCGGTTTCGGGCTCGCTGTCGCTCAAAGCGCGGATCAAGGCGCCGAGTGCATCAAGTACGTCGCGGCGGACGGATTCCCGGAAGGGCTCCACCCAGGACGCTGTCAGGTCTTCTGCGAGGTCGCCTAGGTAGAGCTCGACTGCCTTGGTCAGCCGAGCCTGCGCGTCGCGGTCGGCAAGTCGGGGAGCCTGAAGGGCATCCTGGAGTTGCCAGAGGTCGACCGTTACCAGCTCGGGATTGAGTTGGTAACGGCCATCGTCGTTGACGACGAGATCGGTCAACGCGCCGTCGGTAGCGCTGCCCAGGGCGCGACGTAGTAGCGAGAGTGTGTTGTGGAAGCTGTTGTACGGCCGTGGCGGCTTGCTGTCGGGCCATACGGCGTCGTTGAGAGCTTCACGCCGCACGCCCTCAGGGTGCAGAGCGAGGCAGAGAAGCACTTCACGCTGTTTGGGGGTGAGCGCGCTGTCGAGCTCGCGCTCGCCGTAGTCGTGCAGGATGAGCTGGACACGACCCAGGACACGAACAGCCAGCGGCAGCCGCGGTGATGCCAGCTCGTCGTTGGCGGATTGGTGATGTTCGTCGGCTCGCGATGACGGAGCTCTTGCAGTCCCGGCGTCCTCGTTCTCGGTGACCAGGTCCTCGTCGCATCCGGTCGGTTTGGCCGTCGGTGTCTGCTCGAGAGGGGCGGGCGCGGCCTGAAGATCGTCCTGGCCTGGTGCTGACGGTGTGGCGCCGTGGACGGTGTCCGGGAGCTGGATCTCGTTGTTCACCATGCCGCGATCGTGGCTCGGTACCCGAAGATCGGGGCCTTCAGCGTCGCGGAGCACGCGCAGCAAGTCGTTCGCGTCGATGGCTGGCAGGGTGAAGAGCCGCGTGTCGGCAAGGGCGGTGCCGAGGCCGGGACTGGTCGCGCTGACGGTGCCGTCATCGCGAGTCCGGACGGTCGCACCTGGCCTCCACTGGCCGAGCAGGATGCCGGCCAAGCCGAGGGCAGAGCCGTTGTCCAGGACAGCCTGCAGGCGGCGCTCAGCGTGCGGGGCAGGGCTGGCGAGTAGCACGAGCGAGCCGAAGGTGGTCAGTGAGGCGGCCTCGTCGATGACGTGGCGGGTCCGGGTGAGCAGAGCAGTTTCCATCTCTTCGAGGGCGGCGTCGAGGGAGTCGACCACCAGAACAGTGGATGGAAGCTTCTCGACGCTTGTGCCATCGAAGACGAGCAGCAGATCACTGGTCGGAACGATCACGCAGTGAGCGCTGGTTGGTTGCCCAGGCGCGGTGAGCCGGTGCAGCAGCAGCGCGCGGGCAGCGGCCATCGCGCCGGGCCCGGTCAGGCCAAGTCCACGGGCGCTGGCGAGGTTGAGTGCGAGCTCGCGTCCGCCGCGCACGCCGACCCGTGCCGAAACTGGTGCCGGTTCATCGACGGGTTCGACGCGTCCGGCAGCGGTGATGTGGATGCGTGGCGGAACGGGCGCGAGGTCGACGAACTCCATGTCGTCAATCGGTCCTGAGGCGTGCCCCTCGCCGTCGGGTTGATGTGCGGCGCGTAGGGCGCGGACCACGGGCGCGATGGTGCGCTGCAGGTCGGCGCGGTCGCCACTGCCGATGCGGTAGCGGCGACGGCGCCACAGGCGGGCAGCCGTGACAGCTGCGGTGATCGCCGCGGCCAGGCCGAGACTGACGAAGGCGCCAGTAGTCAGGTTCAGCCCTGGTTCCGCTTGGCCAGCACCGAGTTCGTCTGCCCGATCAGCCTCGCCCGGTGTCGGTGGGGATTGCGTTGAACGTGGCGTACTCGTCGGCGGCGCCGGCTGCTCGGTTGGAACCTGCGGCTGGTGTTCGTCCGGTTGATGTACGTCGGACGGTGCGGGAATGTAAGCAGTGATCTTCCAGCCAGGACGCACGAGGTTAGGGTTGGTCAGTGCGCGGCCGTCTGTCTGCTCGACGCCGCGGTTGAGTTGGAACAGCTCGGGCCAGCGGGGGCCGCCTCCGGGGCCGTAGATGCGTTCAGCAACGCGCCACAGGCTGTCGTAGATCCCATACCGCGGGAGCCGGACTTCCTCACTGGCCTGAACCATGCCTGGCGGTGCCGGTGCTGCTCGGTCGATCACCAAGGTCGTCTGCGCTGTGACGGCCGCCGCTGTCTCGGCGGAGGTGGCAGTCACGCCTGGAGTCAGCGGTGCAGTGACAGCGACTGGCGCGAGCCCGTTCGTCAGGGTGGCCACCGCCGGCGCCGTCGCGGTGTAGGGGGTGCGGTTGCCGAGCAAAGTGAGCACGATGCTGCCGATCAACGCGGCGGCAATCCCGTGCAGCGGGCCCGGCGGACGGACTTGTGGCCAGGTGACGCCTCGCGCGGCATCGATTGCACAGCGGAGGACGTCGAGTGTGAAGAAGAACCAGACGATCCAGCACAGCACCGCGAGGCAATTGAGGAGGAGCTGGGGGCTCATCGGGTTGAGCAGTGTCGCCTGGATTTCGTCCCAGGTCGGCATGTGGTCGGGCAGGGGCCAGCCCACGAAGTGCGCGAGAACCCACGGAAGGCCGATGACGAGAGCCGCGAGGACGAGAGCCGCAAGGATTCCGCGGATGATCCGGACGACAGACTGCCACGCCGCAGCCGGTGTCCAGCCAGCCCGGCGGCAAGTGTTGTGGTGCCGAGTCGGCTTCCGACGAGTGGCGTGTGCGGTCACGACGTGCTCGATTCCTCGGTAGGAAGGGGTTCTATCGCTCGCCGATCACTTCCGTGTGGGTACGTTCAAAGCTGTGCGCCACAAGAAGCGGAGGCGTCTGTCATGCCACCTCTGCGGGGACACGCGCGGAGGCTTGCAGGGCGTCGGCCTGGCTTGGCGCGCGCTCTGTCGACGTGGGCAGTTGGCTCGTCGACGAAGTGTCCGTCGTGGTAACGCCCTGGCGCACATCGCTCTTCGCGGTGGACGTACCGGTGGTCGCCCGCTTGCGCTTCGGACGAGTCGTCTTCCGGCTGTTGAGCCACTGCGTGAGATCCGCGGCCGGAACGTCAGTGAACCGTGCCAGCTCGTCGATCTCGATGACATCGCTCGACTCAGCGATTACGTCGCCGAGTTCTCGGTCGATGCCAGCCAACTGCTCGGCGACGGCGGCCCGTCGCTTGGCGAGGTCGCCGACCCTCGCAGCTGTTGCGGACCGCTTGGCGCCGCGGGCGGCATCAGCTTCCTCGACGCGACGCTGGATCTCCTCTGTAGTAGGCATCGTGGCCTCCTTCTGCGTTGATGCTTGCGCTTGGTTCGAGCAGCGAGCCGGGTTATGGGAGAACTCCGGATATACCGCGTTGCGGCTGGGCTTGCCCGCCTCCGGTGACCGTGATCGATCCGACGCCAGCGAGTCCGAGAAGTTGGGTTCGCTCGTTGATGGTGACCGTGACGTTGATCGTGTTGCCATTGACCGACACGGTGCCGCTGTGCCCAGCGGCGGTGAGATAGTTGCGGGCAGCTGCGCTGGCCTCTTGCGCTGCCAAGCGCAGACTTCCGTCCGCGCGGTAGGCGGCCAGGTCGATCTCTTGAGCTCCTGCCCGTGCGGCCTCCTGGGCCTCACCGATCGCTCGAACCTTTGCTGCCAAAGCAAGTCCGCCGTCGAGTACGAGGCCGGCGAACAAGAGTGCCGCGACGGCGACGATGACGACGAAAGCTGTCACCCTGCCGTGCTCGTCTTCGTGCAACCGGCCCATTCGCTTGCGCACCAACGTGATTGGCTTCATCAGACCTCTCCAGTGCGGTTGAGTGACGGCGTGCCGCGCCATACATCGACCAGGGAGGAGAAGCTGGAGTGGAAGGTCCTGGTGCCCGGCACGCCCAGCGCTGTGAGGTCACTGAGGCCGACGCTGCAGGACACTGTCACGGTCACCGTGGATCCAGGCTTGAAGCCATTCACGTCAGTGGACACCGACAGCGCCTGACAGCTGATCCCTGCGGAGGCCAGCGCGGCGTTGGCAGTGGCTTCGGCGTTGGCGACTGCTTGCGATGATGTCCGAGCGAGGGTTGCGGCACGAGCCGCTTGATGCGCGACATCGTTGATCCGCAGTTTGGTCTCAGCCAGTCGACCGCAGAGCACGACGAGCAACAACAGCAGGGTCAGCAGTGGCGCCACGAGAGTGAGCTCAACTGCGGCGGAGCCTCGCACGTCCCGCCGAAGCACTGCGAACCCGGTATGTGTTACACGGGCGAACGCTGATTGGTAAACGAGTTCGGTCATGGTGCTGACACCTCGTCACCGGTCGGTGGAATGAATTTCTCCACGGGACCAACAGCTTCGGCTTGCACCGAGAAGGTGGTGAGCGGGATCAAGGCGATCACCGTTCCAGTCACTGTCACGGACGCTCGGGTCGGTCCACGTTGGATCTCCATCGATGCCTCCCTCAAGGGACCGCTCCCCAGTTGGGAGAGAATCTGCTGTCCCTTGGTGTACCCAGCTGCAGTGCTACCGCCTGAGACGCGCGTCGTAGACAGAGCTTGTGCGGCAGCGGCTTGAGCAATATGCGTGGCGTGCATGTAGAGCGCGAACTGTGCGCCAAGCAGGAGCAGCAGGAGCAGCAGCGGCATGGCGATGACGAGTTCTACCGTGCCAGCCCCACACTGATCGGCCCGCAGTCGATGTAAGCCGCGTCGCGCGTACATCCAGGCTGAACGCACGCCCAGCGTCCTTCGACCGGTTCTGTAGGGATTCTGTGGAGTTGGCGGTTGGGGCCGCGTTCTTGGCGGTTGGTTCCTGGGAAACGATCGCTGATGTTGATCGGTTGTCGTCCGGCAAGGTTGCGTTGAGGCATCGGAGTTGGCGCTTTCTGCGATCATGGTTGCGGCTTCTTATGTGTTGAGGGCGTGGTCGAGGTGTTCGCGTGCTTGTTGGCATAGTTGTTCTCCGAGGGGTGTCAGCGGTCCGATTGGCTGTGGGTGTGGGAGTCGGTGGAACAGCAGTCCGCCGCAGGCGCGTTCGAGGAGCTGTAGCTGGGAGGTGAGGGTGCACTGGTGAACGCCGAGTGCGCTGGCTGCCTGGTTCAGGCTCGGGTAGTGGGTCATGGCGAGGAACCGCTCGAGGCGATGGCGGGATTGCCGTCCTATCAGGGATTTCCGGAGTAAGTAGGGCATGTCGGCTGGGTGGCCGGCGATCGTGCCGGTGGTGATGCAGTCGGTGCCTCCGCTGCGCGGGCGTCGTGGGATGCCTTGTGCCTCAGCAAAAGCCCGCAGAGTCGCTTTGCGGCACCCGATCTCGTTCGCGATGTCGGTGAGTGAACGGTTCCAGGTGGTGTATTGCTCGCGCAGCCAGTCCGGGTCGACGAGGAAGATCCGTGTGGGATCGTCGGGGTGTGGATCGGCTCGATATCCGATGGTGCAGCCGCCGCGCGGCATCGGGATGATGGCTCCGGATCGGTGCTGGCGGTAGGGAGCGTGGTCGATCGGGTGCTGGCGCAGCACGTATCGCAGGTGGTGGCTGGAGATCCCGAGTGTGTCGGCGATGATGTGTGTTGGTGCCCAATGGTTGTGGGGTGCGGAGGACCACTGGGTCAGCACGGCTTCGTGGATCGGGCCCGGATCGGTGTGTTCGGGGTCCGCGCCTGGCCATTCGGTGACCGTGGTCCAGTTGACGGGCGGGTGCCATGTCAGGGGTTCGTCGCTGATGCCCGCTGCGGTGAGCGTTTCTTCGGCGTGTGCGGTCAGTGCCGCGACGAGGTGAACGGGCAGGCTGGCGCAGAACTCGACGAAGTCTGCCCGTGGTGCCCCTTCGGGAAGCCGGTAGGGCTCAGGTGCGGCGGCCAGGTTGCCGGCGGTGAGTAGCTCGTAGAGATAGCGTCGGGCCAGGCCCAGGCGGCGTTGCCCACCGCTGCGTAGACCGGCGTCGCGGCAGTACCGGGTCCAGGTCGGTTTGTCGATGAGGTCGATGTCAGCGACCAGGTGGCGCCGACGGGCGTAGTCGATCGGAATGTCGTGCTGGTCGAGGGCGAGTCCGAGTTCGGTGAGGATCCGCAGTGCGGCATCACCTCGCGTGATGGCGGTGAGGCGGCGGAGTTGGTGAGTGACATGGGCGGGTTCTGGCTGGTGCGGCAGCAGCGGAGTGAGTTCCTTGAGCTGCAGATTGCTGTGCGGCAGCAGCAACGCGACGATCAGTGCGGCGCGGAAGGCGGAGCCGTCGAGGCCGTCATCGTCGACCAGCCGGATTGTCCAGACCGGCCAGAGTTGGTCTGGCAGGCGGCGTGCGCGGGTGAGCGCGGGATCGGTGCGTCCGCGTGGGCGTGCAGTGTCGGCGGGAAGGGTTGTGGCGTAACGGATGCGTTCGATCGGGGTCAGGGATGTGTCGCGGGCTCGGGCGATGCGGGTGATCAGCGCTGGACTGGCGGTCCGCCAGGAGAACGGGACCGCACGCGATCGTGGGCCTCGGGAGCATCGTGTGACCAGCCGGGCCAGTGGGTCCTGCCCACTGCCGGCCGATGGTGCGGTCAGAATTCCGACGGCGGTGGTGAACGCGGTCGCGTCGGGCAGCCGATGGTTGAAGCCGCGCTGTGTGGCGACATCGTCTTGGGTGAAGTGCAGGGCAATGAGCGTGACATCGGTCAGCTGTTCTTGTGCCCGTTCACGTTCGCGCGCGGTGGCCGCCGGGTCGCGCATCCGCGACAGCGTGGTCGTGATCAGCTTCTGAGCGGCCGCGGAGGGCTCCCCGTCGTGGCTGGCGTGATGCCGGCCGGTGGCGGTGAGGTCGTGGTCGCAGAACGGGCAGGACGACGAGGTGAGGGCGATGCCGGCCGGTGTCCTGCGGCTGGGTGGCGTCGTGCCGCAGGCGGGACAACGCTCGGCCAGCGGCTGGTCGTGAGCCGGGCAGTAGAAGCGCAGCGGGAGTGCCCACGCGTCCTGCCAGGGTGTGCCGTCGGCCAGGCAACCGGGACAGAATCGGCTGGAGAGTTGAGGTGCCCAGACCCGCAGGACGTGCTCGGGCGGGCAGGGCCGGCAGGTGGCGAACATCCCGTTCACCTCGTCGGCGGTGAGCCCGGCCGCGGCGGCGATCGCCACCGCATGCTCAGGTCCGGGCGGCATGCCGGAAGGAATGCCGGCGGCGTGGGCAAGTTCGGCGCGGGTGACACCCAGGCGAAGTGCGTAGGTGTGCCACCACAGTCCGAAGGGTTCACCGGGCAGCGGGGCGAGGGTGAACGGAATCCGGGTGATCATGGCGCCTCCCCGGACAACCTCAAGCGGGGCGCAGACAACAGGCTCTTCCCATGTGCCTCGCGGCGGCGTACTGTTCCCGCCTCGCCAATTCCGGGCGGCCAATTAATTATTGGAGTAACTACCGTGTTTCTCACGTCGGACATCTTTGACAAGATGGAGTCTAAAGAGATCGAGCAGTATTCAAATTTATTGCGTGGACTCGTCGCCAGATTAGTTGTGGATGACTTAAAGGAAGACCATCGCAGATCTCCGAGAGTCCTGAACGCCAAGCACTTGGCGGCCACGGATGCGAGACGAGCGCTCGAGTCGCTGGAGGCGTATCGGGAGCTGATGGCCAAGCCGTCACCTGGTGAGCGGTCGTCCGACGGAGCAGTCCAGTCGAGTTGATAGCCGAAGCGCGTGGACGAGCTCATGCCGCTCCCTCCTTCTGGGTGCGCGGGGTTGCGTGCCCTGCTCGTGGGCGGGTGGACAACAGCCCGGCTTCGATAGCGGCGTGGAGTTCGCCGCGGGCGGTTTCAGCGGCCTGATCGATGCGCACGGCGTCGAGCAGGCCGCCGGTGAGGGTTTCGGTGCCGGTTTTGATCGCCCGGTAGCAACCGCGGCTGATCAGCGACATCAGTGAGGCGAAGTGTCCGGTGCTGCGCGCGAACAAGTAGTCGCTCAGGTCGTTGGCGAGCATGCCGCGGTGGGTGTGGGCGAGTACGAGTTCGCGTTCGATGCCGAGCAGCAATTGTCGCCAGGTGCGCCGTCCCGTGGCGGTGCTGATCTCGAACGGGGCCAGGGACAGCACGTTCCAGCGGCGGGCGGTTTGTGAGAAGGCGGCATCGGTGCCGGACAGGCCCTCGTCAAGAAGGCCGCGGGCGCGCAGCCCGACGCCGACGAACAGGAAGGTCACCGGGAAGGTGTTGGCCAGCCATTTGAAGTGGTTGGCGACCTCGCGGCCGTCGCGGCGGTTGACGTCCAGGAAGTGCACGTCATCGACGATGATCAGCCGGGTCTTGCAGTGGGCGACGCAGTCCGCGGCCCGGTGTGCCAGGAGGGTGGCGCTGCCCCGGTCGACCCCAGGCAGGCCGAAGAACCGGCAGAGCATCGCGTTCAGGCTGCGCATGGTGGTGTTGGAGGTCAGGCCGAGATAGATCACCGGGATGCGCTGCCATGATCCGTCGTGCGTGGCACCCTCGGGGCCGTGCAGGTCGATCTGGTCGCGGTGGAACACGCGCCCGAACGCCATCGCCGCAGTGGTCTTTCCCAAGCCGGGCAGGGCATCCAGCACCGCGGCGGGCTTGACCTTGTCGCCGTCCTGGCGGTTGCTGCCCACGATCTCGTCCAGTTCCTCGAAGATCGCGTCGACTGCCGGGGTGCGGATCGGGCCGAGGTTGGCGTGCCAGAGCGCGCGGGCGTGATCATGGCGCAGCCGCGCCGCGCGCGGCATGGCCGCGAGCTGCTCAGTGGTGTGCGCCGGCGGCCGGGTCCGGGCCTCGGCGTCAGCGAAGGCGAACCAGCCTTGCTTGCTGCACGGATTCCAGTCCCGTTCCTGCAGCGCCGATGCGCTCAGGGTTTGTTCGCGGCTCATCGCAGCACCCCCAGCGCGTCGGCGTAAAACGTCTCGTCGTCAACAGTGGTGTCGTCTGCGGTGTCGTCGAGATCCAGCTCGTCGACCATGTCGTCGTCCCCACCTGGCGGCACCGACTTCCCGTCCGCAGGGGTGGGCTGGCTGGCGGCGGTGATGGCCGCCACGGTGGGCAGCGCCACCACCTCGACCACCTCAGCCACGCCACTATCCATTGTGGAGTCGGTGAGTTGAGCCTGGCGCTGCTGGCAAGCCCGCACGGCCATCCGCCGCTCCGCGGGGTGGCGCACCAATCCCGCGTCCCACCGGTCCAGCAGCTCGGCCAGCGACCGGCGCGGGTCGACGTGACGCCCTGAGACCAGTGCCAGACGCCGGGCGTAGGCCACGGTCTCGGCCGAGAACGGCGTGCCGAACGCGTCGGCGTGTTCCCACGCCAGTTCGTGCCAGACGTGGTCGGCGGGATCCTGGAAGTAGATCCTCGATGCGTCGTCGGGGTCGTAGCGCACCGGCCACTTGCCCGCGTGGGCACCGGTGAACGGGCTGGTGCGGTTGCGGTAGCCGGTCAGCGCCGGCCCGTTGTAGCGCAACCCATGCACCTCAACCCCATAGTGCTGGATCGTGCGCCATGCCACCGGCAGGAAGTCGAATGCCAGCCCGGGATGCGCGGGGATGCGCAACCGCCCAGCGCGAGCCAGACCCGCGTCGAACATCTCGGCCGGGGACAGGTCCAGGCCGGGCACCCGCGGTTCGACCAGCCCGCCATGCCGCCGGTGGTGGTAGATCCCGGTGATCCACTCCCGGATCACCTGCTCCAGCTCATCGAGGAAGAAGTAGGCGCAGCCCTCCGGATCCGCACCCCGGCTGTAGATGTCGGGCCCCTTGTAGCCGGGCAGCGCGGCCAGCAGTCCGTCCCGCAGCGTGCGGAAGAACCGCTCGACCGCGGCCTTGTCCGTCGGGGTCAGTGGCCGGGCAGGCTGCACCGAGATCCCCAGCCGCTCACACACAGCCATCAGATGCTCGGACAGGTAGATCTTGCCGTGGTCCACCACCACTGTCTCCGCGGCCACCTCCGGCAGCCCCGCCCCACGGGCCACGCGTGTCTGCGGGTCGAGCCAGGCATTGTCCGCGTCCAGCACCACAACGTCCGGCAGCCCGGCGTAGGGCAACAACCCGGATCCGGTGGACCGCCGCGAGGCCGGGCGCAGGGTCTCGAACAACACGACCGCGGCATCAACAGCCTTGGTCGACACCGGGGACAGCCTCATCCCGGTGATCGACCGGGAATACAGGTCCATCGCGACCGTGAGTTCTACCCCCACCCAGCGCAGGGTCAGTGGCTCCATCGCGAACACGTCCAACGGTGTGGTGTCCAGCAGCACATACTCGCCCGGCCGACTCGCCCGCAACCGCCCATACACTCCCTGCGGGCGGTCCGCGATCGAACGCTTTCCCTTGGTGGAGCCGGTAAACGCGTTCGTGCCGCGGGTCAGTTCCGTGAGCACCGCGCGGGACTTCTTGATCGCCGGTGCCCGCACCACGCCCGTCCCGTGTTCGGCGTCCAGCCGGGCAGCCACCCGTGCCAGGACCAGATTCTTGGTCGGCCGGGAGGCCTCGGTGTGCTCGGCCAGCACGATCCGGCACATCGCCAGCCAGCGCTCGTCCACACCGGACAGAACATCGGCGGCGCGTGTGCAGCGGCGGTCCACCAGCCCTGCCGGTCCGGATTCGCGGAACGCTGCCATCCACCGTTCCAGGGTGCGCACCCCAGTGCCGATCTCGGCGGCCTTGGCCGTGTAGCGGTCTTTCAGCGGCAGCGACGGGTCATAGCCAGGGCGAGGCTCACCGGCCGCGGCGGTCTCCGCGTGACCGGAGACGTACCCGGTCAGCAGTTCGCGGACGTGCCCCAACCGAGCATCCAGTTGCTGTTGCTCGACATCGGTCAGATCGTCCAGCAGCGACCCGATCGCCTCCGGCACGTCGTCCCGCGCGTCGAGGAGCCGAGTACTCGGATCGCCGAGTAGCGTTGCGGTGCGTACCCGGATGCTGCGGCCACGATGTCCGCGCAGCACCACGCTGTCGGAGTCCATTGCCGACACGGTGTAGATCTCGCCGTCATGCATCAGCCGGGTGCCGTCCCGCAGCGTGACCGTCCAGGCCCGTTGTCCACTCATGCGGCACGCTCCAGCACCGTCGAACCCGACAACGGAACCGACAAGTCCGCACGCAATGTGCCTCGCCAGAGCAGATGCAGCACTGCCGGACGGACCTCACAGAACTGGTGCGGCAAGGCCGCTTCCAACGCACCCAGGCTCACCGGTTCCTCGACTGCACCCTCGATGCGGGCGACCAGGTCGGCGGAGACTCGTTCACGGTGCCGATACCCGGCCAGGAACCGCACGTTGGCCAACACTGCCTCGTCAACCTCGGACCACACCTCGTGAACCCAGCCTCGTCCCGCGAACACGCTGCCAGCCCACGCCAACGCCTCGGAGACCTTCGGGTCACCCAACAGCTCGGCCGGTTTCACGTTCACGACCGTCACCACACCGCTGCGGTCCACCAGAAGGAAGTCCGGGACGTGCCGGCGTGTCCGGCCGTCCGAGCGTCCGGTCACGTGAAACGGTTGCGCCGCAATCGAAACCACCCGCGGATCGAAATCCGCCAGCAGCAAGCGCGCCAGCTCCAAACGGCTCTCGTACACGACATGCCGTCCCATCGTTGCCGACCAATGCCAACCCGAGTAGTGCGCTTGACCCCGATGCCAGCGGAACACCCGCCAGGGGCGACCCGCCACCAGCTCTGTTGTCCGCACCATCGCCAGCTCCGTCTCCTGCACAGAACCCGAGTGATCCTTGAACCTCAGCCGAACATGTCCGGTATCCATGAGGCGCGATGCTGCGACCACGCATCCGAGATGCCTCGGAAACACGCCCGCCGACCGCCAACTTGACGACTAACCGCCACCCGACCGCCAAATGCACGGACCAACCGCCAACTTCGTTGACTCCCTACACGATTCGGCGGTTGCTGTGAGGCATGGTGATCACCGGCCTACAGGTTGATGCTGTTGGCTTTCTGGATGGCCTTCACCGCTAGGACGGCGATGGCGGCGAGAGCAAGTGAGACCAGCAGTGCGGTCACTACAACCGCTTCGGTCGAGTAACCGCGGTCGTCGTTCCGTAGCCGCTCCACCCCGACCCGGATGTGCGCGACTAGAATTTGAACCTCTGTAAACATCTTCTTCTCCCTAGAAAGTCCTATCTCGACAGATCACCGCGCATCGGGAAACCCGCGAGTTCGTTCGCGGGCGGAACTTGTTGGTTTGCCTGCCTTGCAGGTGGTGGTGGGTTCACTCGATCGCGTGGATATGTTGACGTCCGGTCGCGAATCCTGAAGGTATGTCGGAGATTGCGATGGTTGGTCGTCTCCGATGAAGTGAGGTGCCTGTGGCGCTGGCGGTAGTGCGCTCGCTCGGGTCCTCCCAACGGCTTCGGACGCCGCAGGAGCTTGAGGACTTCGAGCAGGAACTCGTCGACCAGTACGTGCTGGCGATGGTCGGTGCCGGCCTGACCGACAGCTATGTCTCTGCCGAACGCGCGGTCGTGTTCGACTTCATTCGGTTCGTCAGCCGTCCAGTGTGGACAGCTCAGCCAGCCGACGCTGATCGATACCTCGTGTATCTCCGGCGCGAACGCGGCTCGGCGAAGTCCACTGTGCGACACAAAGCGCTGTCGCTGGCGGGCTATTTCGACTTCCTGATCTCCCGATACCAAGCCGAAATCCATCTGCTGACCGGTCATGTGGTCTGCCAGCCGATCGACGAGCACAACCGGCCGTCCCGCACCGAGTACGGCGCTGGTCGGGTACCGCCGTCGGAGTCCGAAGTCGACGCCTTGTTCAGTGCGTGGGCCGCCAGTCTCATGGAGACCCGTAAGTTCCTGCCCGCGGCGCGTGACTATTTTGCGGCGTCGCTGTGGCGGAGGGCCGGGCTGCGGATCCAGGAGACCGTGATGCTCGACATTCGTGACTGGCGGCCAGATCTGGGTGAGTACGGAAAGCTGCACGTGCGGTTCGGCAAGGGCAGCCACGGGCGCGGCCCCAAGACTCGCCTGGTGCCTGCGATCAACTCCGTTGATGCCTTGATGTCGTGGTGGCTCATGGACATTCGCCATCAATTCGGCGATGACTGGGCCGATCCTGACGCGCCGCTGTTGCCCAGCGAACGACGCGACCGCGATACCGGACGGTGTCGCCGGGCCGGAGACGACGCGCTGCGTTCCGGACTGGCCGGCGCGGTGTGCTGCTGGCTCCCTGCCTGGGAGGGCAAGCTCACGCCACACGGACTGAGGCACTTCTGCGCGTCGTCGCTCTACGCGCGTGGCCTGGACCTCAAGGCGATTCAGGACCTGCTCGGCCACGAATGGTTGTCGACCACCACTCGCTACATCCACGTCCAGGCCGAGCACATCGAACAAGCATGGGACGCCGCCAACCAGCGTGTGGCGGCGCGTCTCGCTGGCGAACAGGAGTGAACCGGTGCAGTGGAACCTGCGACTCAAGGCCGCCGAACGCGGGATCTGGAAGTCCACCGAACTCAGACGGCAGCTGGCCGAGGCTGGCCTGGAGATCAGCGCGGGCAAGATGTCCGGCCTGTGGACCGGCACCCCAACCAGCATCAGACTCGACGACCTCGACATCATCTGCACGGTCCTGAACTGCCAGCCCTCGGACCTGCTGATCTGCGAACCCGGGAAAGTCGTCGCCCGGCGTCCTACCCAGCGCACGCACGCGACCGCGGACGGTGTGGCTGTCGTTCGTCCCCGGCTTGGCCGCAACCGGACAACACCACCGGCATGACCAAGGTGCGGCAATGCGCCCGCTGCGGTGTGCGTCCGATCCCTTACTACGGCAGGGAATGCTGCTACGACTGCGTTCCGCGTGTGTGGAAGAGGCCGCCGCGTTGCAAGCGATGCGGCTCGACTGACAACTACTACGCCGGCAATCTGTGTCGGCACTGCCACCGGCAGGCGCCCGTTGTCGAGTCGTGCCGGGACTGCCTGGCCTGGGGCGTCACTCGTACCTACGGTGGACTCTGTCAGGGCTGCCACGGCTGGCACAAACGGCTTCCTGAACCGGCGGAGCCGTGCCCATCCTGCAGGCGGTTGGTCGTTGTCAATGCCCGCGGCTACTGCCGATTGTGCTGCCGACAGGCCCATCTGGTCCGGCCCGCGCACGAGAGCATGGATGTTCGTGACGCCAACCGGAATGGCCAGCAGTTGTTCATCGCCGACCTGTTCCGCGAGAAGCGCCCCGACCCTGTCGCTGAACCCGCCCCGCAAGGAAAGTGGCCCGCGCGATACCCGGTAGCTCACCGCCAGCTGACGCTGTTCGACCTGCTGCGGCGGCATCCACGAACACGGCGTTGCCCACTCGTCCCGCCACTGCCGGACTTGGAAGCCGCACTGGACAACGTTCTTCTCGGCCACGCTACGAGCTTCGGCTGGGGGCAAGGCCTCATCGTCAACACCCGCGGCGCTATCCGAATTCTGCTCGCCCTGCAGGACACTCCCGGGGCAGCAATTCCAGCCAGTGACGTCAGCGCGGTCACGAGAGGACGGGAGCTCAACAACCTCAAGTCGGTCCTGGAAGTCCTCGCCTCCGCCGGAATGCTCGACGACGACCGACAACCCGCTTTGGACGGCTTCTTCGCCCAACACGCCGCACGACTGCCCGAACAGATGGCGCACGAGTTCAGCCAGTGGTTCACCATTCGCAGGCACGGGACCGCCACACCGCCTCGCTACAACCCAACCGGCGAACCAACACTTCGCCGCCACATCGCCAGCCTCGGCACGATCCTCAACTCCTGGGCCGAGGCCGGATACCTGTCGCTTCGCGAAGTCGGCCGGCAGGCGATCCTCGATGCCCTTCCTGCCAGCCCAAAAGATCAGCGGCGAACCTTGTCCGGCGTACGCGATCTGTTCCGGATCCTCAAGAGCAAGCAGGTCATCTTCAGTAATCCGGCGACGCGGCTGCCTCGCATCGTGGTGCAGGAAAGCGAACCCCTGCCCATGGAGCTTGCCAAAGTCCGCGAGGCGCTCACCTCCGGCAAACCGGTTCGTGAAGCCCTCGCAGCTCTCATCGCGTTCCATGCCCTGTGGCCCCACGAGTTGTGCAGCCTCCTGCTGACAGACCTTCGCGACCATCAAGTCCATATCGGACGAAGAGTTGTTCCCTTGGCACCACAAGCCCGAGAGAAGATCGCCAATTGGCTGAACGAACGCGCACGACGATGGCCCACCACCGTCAACCCGCACTTGTTCATCAACGGGCACACTGGCGTCAGAACATGCAGTGTCACGCCAACCTGGGTCAGCAATACAATCGGCGTATCCGCTGACGCCATCCGCCAGGACCGCATCCTGTACGAAGCAGCAGTGACCGACGGAGACGCCCGACGGCTCAGTGACTTCTTCGGTATCACGACCCAAGGTGCCGAACGCTACGTCCGCACGGTCTCCAGCCGCACCGCCAGTTCGGCAACCCAAGGGTTCTCGTAGGATCATTTCAGCACCTCCGTCCTTCGGTTCGTGGTGACCAAGGCTTCAGAATTCGTGAACTCACGGGGGTTTCAGAGCCCTCCCAGCACGCTTGCCAGTGCTGGGAATCCGATGAAGATCAAGAAGGCCCCGAAAAGGATCACTACGGGCAGACTCATCCGCTCGGTAGCGGCTTGACCTTCTCCTTCAGCGTCAGTGAGTTCACGCGTGCGGAGCGCGGCCGCTTTGGCTGTGAGGCTGAGGCGCACGCGAGCTCCTTCGGTCCCGGCGAGGCTCACCGACGCAGCCAGCTCGGACAGCTGGTGCACATCGAGTTCAGTGCCGAGCTGTCCGAGCACGGACCAAGGCGTAGTTCGGGTTAGCTTGGCAGTGACCAGTGCGCGACGAAGCTGCTGGAATGCCCATCCTTTGCCGATGCCGACCGCATCGGACAACGCGCCGTCGACTCCCGCACCACCTGCCAGCAGGACCCGGATCAGGTTGAGGTAGGCCGACAATGCATGGCGGAAGGTAGAGCGGCGTCGCTCGGCCTCCTGTCGAACGCTGAGGTCTGGGAACAGGAAGCCGCCAAGGGCAAGAACGAGACTCGCGACGGCCGGTACCTCCCAACCGAGCCCTACGTCAGCCACGGTGAAGATCAGGTAGACCAGAGTCGGCAGCAGCAGCCCCGTCAGCGCCAATGTGGCCTTCTCGGCGAGATGGTGCTCAATGCCCTTTCCGGTGACCGCTAGGTCGTTGCGCAGCTTGCGGTTGGGCAATCCGAGCATGCTCAACGGCTTGACGAACGGGCGGCCAACGCGCAGAGCCCATCCGGCGGAGTCCGCGGCGAGGATCGGTGGCGGCGCGGGCATCGTCTGCAACCGGTCGACCAGGGCTCGCAGCGGCGGCCGCGGCGGGAAGGCATAGATCGCCAACGCCCACAATCCGACACCAAGCCCAGCTCCCCACAGCAACGTGCTGATCATGACGGCGCCCCCTTGCCGATGAGCAGGTCGTCAACGTCCACCTCGGTGTCGTGCTGTCGGATCGCTCCCAGCTCGGTCAGAAACCTCTCGGATCCGCGCAGGCGCGCAATCCTGGCCAGCCAAGCGAAAGCGGTAGCGAACAGCGCGCCTACGAGCAGCAGCATGATTTGCCCGAACGCGGAGTCGTACGGCGCGAGATAGCCACGGTTGAGCAGCACCAAACCGACGGCGAAGGACAGCGTGGTGATCACGATGACGCGCACACTGGTTCGAGTGCGGGCGCGGCCGGCTTCGACGCGCATCCGCATCGACGCTTGTTCGCGTGCCTCGCTCGCGAGTTCACCAAGCAGGTCGGCCAGCTGGCGGGCCTGGTGCTCTGCGGCGAGAACGAGCGCGGAGATCACCAGGTCGGCCGTTGGATCGTGCAGCTGGCCGGCGAGATGACGCAGGGAGGGTGCGAGGCGTTCGCCGCGCTCCAGCCGGACGGCGAGCTCGGTGATCTCGTCGCGGATGGCCACGGGACAGGCTGGGGCGGTAGCGAGGATGGCCTGTTCCAGACCTGCAGCGGCCACAAGGGTGTCGCGCAGCATCTCGGTCCACCCTGCGATCGCCTCGATGCGTTCGAGGTGGTGCTTGTGGTCGATGTTCGAGCCGAGGATCCGCGGTAGGCCGACGACTGCGAACGCGGTCAGGACAGCACCGATCACCCACCCGGTGACCGCGCCGACAGCCAGGCCGGCGAGGACAGCCACGGCCAGCCAGCCGACTTGCTTGCGGTCGGGGCGCGCAGCGAGCCAGACGCTCAGCCGCGACGAGGTAGCCGGGCCCACAGAGCGGCCACGCAGCCCTGCCACGATGAGCAAGACACCTGCGGCTGCGCTGGCGCCGAGCAAGCCGAACAGGGCAGCGGTCGCGGTCACGGTGTCCACCACCCGTCGCGCCGCTCGAACAAGTCTGGGTCGTAGCCGAGCTCGACGAGCAGGTCGAGGGTGTCGGTGCGCAGCGGAGCACCTGGCACCGCGCGCAGATCTGGGCCTGGTCGCCAGACCTCGTTGCTGATGATCTGGGCGCCGTCGGCTCCGACTACTTCGCGGATGGAGGAGACGACGCGTTTGCTCGAGTCGTCGCGTGGCTTCTCGAGGTGCACCACGAAGTGCAGGGCGGCGGCCACCAGCAGGTTGGTTGCCTCCATCGGCAGCCGTTCAGGTCCTTGCACTGCATAGGCGGCGAGCTTGGTGAAGGCGCCCTGGCTTGAGCTGCTGTGCAGGGTGCCCATGCTGCCGTCGTTGCCCATGGACATTGCGTTGGTCAGCGGGATGACCTCGGGGCCGCGGACCTCGCCGACGATGACCCGGTCCGGCGACATTCGCAGGGACTGCCACACCAGGTCGGACAGCGAGATCGCGCCCTGGCCTTCGATGTTCGGTTCGCGTGCTTGCAGTGCCACCACGTCGGGATGCGCATCGGCATCTTCGTCGAGGCCGAGCTCGAAGACGTCCTCGATGGTGATCAGTCGCTCCCACGGCGGGATGGCCGATGCGAGGCCGCGTAGCAAGGTGGTCTTGCCGATGGCCGTACCGCCGGTGACCAGGATGTTGCGCTTGGCTCGCACAAGTGCCGCCAGGAAGCTCTCCAGGGCGAGGTCGAGGGTGCCGTTCCCCCGCAGCTCGGCGAGCGTGACCGTGGTGAACCGGTGACGGCGGATGCTCACCGATGGCCGTGTGGTCACCGCCATGACGGCCGAGACGCGCTCTCCGCCGGGAAGCTGGAAGTTCACGATCGGGCTGCCGCGGTCGAAGCGCCGTTCCTCGACGCCGCTGCGGGTGGCCAGGTCGCGGATGAGCTCGATCAGCTCGGTATCGGATCCCACTACCGGAGGCAATCGATGGCGTCGACCGTCAGCGCGCTTGACGAAGACTCGGTCGCCGTTGATGTTGATGTTCTCGATGTCGGTGTCGGCCAGCAGCGGCTCCAGTCCAGCCAGACCGAAGACTTCGTCGAGAACCTGGTTGATCAGCCGCTGCTCGACGTCGGGCGGCACGAGCATTCCGCCGGTGGCGGAGTTGCGGAGTTCAGCCTGAGCGTGTGCCTCGGCAGCGTCGGTCAGGATTGTCTGGGCGAGCTGACGGCGGTGCGGGCCGTCGATCGGTGGCCGGCCGGCGGACTCGTCAGCACGAATGCGTTGAGTGAGCTGGGAAGAGAGCTCATGCCGCAGGTGCTGGCGCAGTCGTTCGATGGCCGCGGTCCCATCGATCGGCTGGTAGGGAACCTGCGCGGGTCCGGGCATGTGTTGTGTCGTGAGCAGGTTCGGGCCGGTGCCGTTGGCAGATCCGGTCAGGCGTGGATCGCCGAGCTCGGAGCGGGTCATGGTGCCACCACCCCGTTGCCGGAGCTCGGCGCGAGCGGCTGCGGGACGGCACTCGAGGCGAGTTCTCCTGGACGTGCCGGCCGCAGTTGCGATGCTTGGGTGCCGTGGTGGATCGGCGGTTGTGAGTTCACGTGGACGTTGAGCGCGATCTTGGCGGCAGCACGTCCCAGCGCGGACTTGCTGGGGGTACGGCGGCTAATGCTCTGGCCGCACAACGTAGCTGCACCCTTGTTATCGCGAGGCACACGAGCCATGACGGGGATGCGAAGGGTCTGGGACACCTCTGCGGTTGGGTAGCCGTCTCCAACCAGGACGAAGCACGGGCGGCGCGACCACTGCTGGGCAGTTTGCAACTTGAGTGCGACGTGTGCGAGCTCGTCATCGTGAGGACGAGCGACGAGCAGCATCACGTCAGCGCTGCGGATGATCGCGAGCACCGGGGAGTCTGGGTCTACCCGACCGCAATCGGCGATGACCGTATTGCCAGGCTGGTCAGCGGCGCGGCGCAGCGGCGACAACGGACCCGACGCCAGGACGCCGAGGGCCGCGCGAGCCTGTTCAGCACCAACCGGTCCGAGCACCACCCGCAGTCCCCCAGGCAGGAGCTGGGTGTGCTGGGCAACCAGGTTGGGGTCGGCACCGCCGCGGCGACGGGTTGCTGCAGCCAGGCTGACCAGACCGGGTGTGTCCCGCAGGCGGAAGCGGGCCATGAGGTCACCGCCGGCTGGGTCGACTTCGACCACGATCGGGCTCTCCTGGCCCGGCCAGCGGGCGCCGAGCGCCGTGGCCAGGGTGGTCACGCCGGGCGACCCTTTCAGTGAGCAAACGGCGATGAGCATTAGCGGACTCCTCCCGCGATCACGACCAGACTCAGCTGACCTGCTGGGGCAGCAGCCAGGGCGCGTGCGTCCGATTCGGGCAGTTGCAGGGACACCACGGTGGTCTGTTCTGTCTCGCGCGTCGCGACGCCAGCCACCACTGCGGTCCACGACGATGTCTGCCCGGTTTCCGTTGCCGTTCTGGGTGTCGTGTTCTGCCCCTGCGTGGTCAGCACCGTCACCGTGGTTCCGGGTGACAGGTCAGGTGGAAACTGACCAGGCTTGAGTCCCACAGCGGCGATGGCCTTGCCAGGTACGGGAATCAGCGGTGAGCCGAGAACTGAGCGGCTTAGCAGAGAACCGGCGGGCAGGCTGAATGCCATGGGCTGTCCCACCACTGCGGACGTAGCCGCCGCGGGCATGAGGTCCATGCCGCTATTCCTCGGCATGCCGATTTGCTTGAGGTCCTGCGCAGACAGGATCTGGCCTACGGCAACGGGACGGGCCAGTGCAAGTACGGTCTCGCGGTCACCCAGCTGCATGCCGGTGAATACGCCTCCGGCCGCGCACACGAGAACCAGGAGGACACCAAGCAAGAGATACGGCACGCTGCGGCGCCGAGCACCGCCGGTCAGACGCGATGGAGCCTTGCCATCACGGCCAGCCCACGCGTTCGACGATGCCTTCCGCTTCGTCGTATCTGTGTTGGTCGAAGCTGCGGCTGTTGTCACCGCCTACCTCCTTCGGGCATGACGCCATCGCGACGCGTCGACTCAGGTGTCAGACGTGCCTTGTTTCCAACCGGGTATTCGTTGCGTGCGCCCGCCGTCGTCAAGCAGGAGCGCCGTTCAGCCGGCCGCTATCCCCTGGCTTTCGGCCACTCGCAGGGCCACTACGGCTGAGGTCGTCATGTTCGGGAACGTCCCGGCCTGTCCTGCACCGGACCACGTCACGGTCCAGTTCACCGTGGCAGTGACAGAAAATGCGTCGGCAGGTTGCCCTGCTGAAGACTTCCGGTAGGTGTAACCGCAGTCAGGCGATGTGCTCTTCGGATCGCGATCTGCGGTGTAAGGAGTGCCCGAGGTGCTGCAGGTGGTCGAGCCGCCATCCCCCATGGACCAGGTCACTGAGACGGGCTTGGCCACAGCGGTCACGGACACACCCGGTACGGAGGCGGTGGCCGAGACTGGCGTCCATCCGTTTGAGAGCCACAACCATGTCGGGAGGTTCACCAGTTGGGTTCCGCCCGGACTCGCCGAGATAGCGGGCCGCGGCATCTGCAACCGCTTTCGGGCGATCTGTGCGACCTGCTCAGGTGATGGCGTCGCGGGACGCTGTGCGCCAGTGGGGATCCAGACCGGACCGTGCGAGTCAGGATCCTTGCCATCCGGCGAGCAAAGCACCATGAACCAACCGCCAGACTCCTTCTGCTGACCCTCCGGCGGCTGGCCGTCGACTGGTACGTAGCGGCAGCCGAAACCTTCGTCGCCAGAGGCGTCGTTGCCGCTGGTGTTGTTGTGCCCGTGGCTCGTCGAGTGGTCGGGGCGAGTACCTGCCGAGACGTCGCACACCGGAGATGGCGACTGGTTGCAGTTCGTTCCGCCCCAGATGTCATCGGCGAGTGCCGGCACTGTTCCTGCGCACAGTCCTACCGTTGCCAGCACCGCCAGTGTTGTAGTTCGTCTCATCACTTACACGTCCCCAGGTCGTGGACGCCGAAGTCGGTTACCTTCCACTTCCCGTCCGCTTGTTTTTCCACGATGGCATTGATGAGTCGCCTGCCGCCGGGCGAATCGTCAGCAAGCTGACCGTTGTCCTTGCGGTACTTGAGCGCGTTTGTCGAATCGCCGCAGTCGGTGATCGTCACTTTCAGCGGATCACTGGCCGGGTCCACGGTGGACACTTGAGGGCTGAGGGTTGGACTTCCCTTCGTGACCAGCCCCTTGTCCTGATCCGCGCGCAAGCTGCGCGTCAGCTTGTCCAATGCGATCCCTGTTGCATGCTTCCCCAACGCGGGAGACTGCCAATCAGACGTCGCCCCCGCCGCGGCGAAGGCAGACCACATCTCCCGATAGGCCGAGACCGCACGATCTCGAGCGACGTCGACAGGAACCCCCGTTGATGACGACGGCGGTCGAGACGCCGAACCATCATTCGCACGGTCAGCAGCGTGTTGATCGCATGCCGTCAGTGCGCTCACCACGCCTCCCAGAATGAGAAGGCGTACAGCCCTTTTCATCGCGGCCTCCAAACGGGATACGTGAACAGTGGTGCCGAGGTGGCCCCGCGAGGGCGCGGGGGCCACCTCGACCGGCACGCCCGGCGTGAAGCTGATGTCCGGGCGGAGGTAGTCGGCAAGGGCAACCTGCACGGTCAACATGAAGATCGTGGTCGAGCGGTGCAGCACCCGCGGTGCTTCGTACGCGATGACGGGGCTGTCGCCCTTGAGCGGCAGACACATCACGTCACCTCCGTCACGCGTGAAGAATCGTGTAGATGGACCCCACGATCAGCGCAGGCCCAAGAGCGGTGCGGTCGCGGGACTTGATGCGCCTCGAAGCGAGCAGAGCCAGGTTCGAGATCGCCGCGAGAACGAGCCCCGCCGTGAGTCCGAATAGGACGTAACGCCATCCGAACCATCCGAGGAAAGCTGCGAACGTCGCTGCGAGTGTGACGTCGCCGAACCCAAGGTCCGCACGAAGCCGAAGGTAGATCACAAACCACACCACGAACACCACCACGGCGGCCGCAACTGCACGAGCAAGCGGTCCAACGCTGCGCTCCGCGACTCCAATGACGCTGAACTGGACAAGTCCGCCAGCAAGCAGTACCGCGACGACGCGGTGTGGTAGTTGGTGGCAAGTCCAATCGATCAACGCAAGCAGGAAGCCGAAGATCACCATCCAGGCTACGACCGCCACTGCTGCGGAAGGCACCACCCGAATCACGTAGATCAACGTGGCGCTGAGAAACGTTGATGCCGAGAGAAGCGGCACCCAGCCGATCATCGTCACGAGATCCCACGACAGCGGCTTGTCGCGCGCTATCGACTGGCTGAGCATCAAGACCGTAGGCCCTGCGACTGCGCCGAGCAATCCACAGAACAGGAAGATCGACATACTGCCTTCCAGCGATGTCAACGTCCACACGGGACACCTCCTCCTGCTTCTGGAATCTGAACTTGGAGCTGTCTCCAAGGTCTACACCGTGACCCCCTACGTGCTTCAACGTGCGTAAGGCGCTGACTTTGAAGTCAGTATGAGAAGCCAAGAGGGATGATCACTCGTTTGGGTTAACGCTGAGCTATTCGAGCCAGGACAGTGGCGCCGCGGTGGTAACACCCTGCGTCTGCCCATTCCGGGCCAACCCCTGCTCACTTCTGAGCAGCATGCATCGAGCGCAGTTCCTGCTGCTGGCTACGAACTCGGTCGCGAGGATGTGGGCCGTTCGTCGGCGGTGAGAGGAGGTTCGATCCGTGCTCGCCGTCGCGGGCCTAGCAGGGTGCCCAAAAGGACGCGAGGAGTCAGCAGACGGCTGGGAGGTCCCGAGAGGGTGTAGACATCCAGTTGCGCGGCGGTGACAGCGGGGCGCGCGGTTGCTGCCGAAGTCACACGATCCAGGAACCGTTGTTGCAGGCGGGCCACGGGGCCGGGACGCGGCCCAAGCGTTGTCGGGTAACGCAGGTCCTGGCGGGTGGCCATCTCCCAAGCGAGGTCGGCTTCGTCGGCGATATCGCGTTGGATGCGATGAGCGCCGTTGTCGATGCCGTGCCGTTGAAGTCCTGCGTCGAGGGCGAGTGCGCCGCGAGCGGCGATCGCCATGCCGTGTCCGTAGATGGGGTTGAAAGTGCAGGCGGCGTCGCCGAGTACGACGAATCCGCTCGGCCAGTCCGGTAGATCGTGGAAGTGGCGGCGCCGATTGCCTGGGATGCGGAAGCCGCGGGGTGAGGTGAGCGGCCTGGCCGTGTCGATGAGGTCAGCGATGATGGGATGGCGCAGGCTTCGGGCGTATGCAGCGAACCCCGTCTCGTCGGTGGGTGGTTGGTGGTCGCGGGTGCCGACGAGGGTGACGATCCATTGCCCGTCTTCGATGGGTACCAGTACCCCGGCTTTGACGTAGTCGGTGCGGGCCGGGTCGGACATGATGTTGATTTCAGGAAATTCATCCCTGGCAGCATCTGGCGCCTTGTACAGGCGGGTGCTGTAGAAGACCTGCGGATCGATGTGCACCTCGGCCGGTGCTGAAACCCCGAGCGTGGCGAGCCACTCGATGACGGCGGAACCATGGCCGGTGGCGTCGACGACAAAGTCGGCTTCGATCTCGCTCGTCTGCCCGGTCGGCCGATCCCGAAGGCGCACCCCGGTGACTTGCTTCGGACCCCCGAGCAATCCGATGGCGTCGGTGGCCTGGCGGACGCTGATGCAGGGATCGGAAAGGACGCGGCGCCGGACGATCCAGTCGAGCAGACTGCGACTGCAGGCGATGAGGTACTGCATCTCCTCGAAGCGCTCGTACCATCCGCTCGAGACCAACGCGAGAAGGCGGTTGGGTGCGCCGATGTGCTGCGCACCGTGATCGAGCAGTTCTCGGGTCGTGCCAGGCAACAGCTCGTCCAACGCGCGGGCGCCGCCGGAGACCAGCACGTGGGTGTGGTGGGCCTGTGGTGTGCCACCGCGAGGGACAGGTCCATCCGGCAGTCGGTCGCGCTCGATGATGGTGACCATGTCGACATGACGGGCCAGCACAGTCGCAGCAAGGGTGCCGGCCAGCCCACCTCCCAGGACGACAGCGTGCAACGGCTTTCCGGTGGGCATGGGCGAGCGTCCTTCCCGAATGGCTGCCAGGGCTTAGGGATGCGGCTGTGCGCGCACGGACCGAGTTGTCTGGGATGCAGCCAGAACGGCCTCGTCGCTCAGCGGACTGGTGAAGGCACGCGCGATGAGAATGAGTCGTCGACGTTCGCCAGCGAAGGCATGTCCGGCGTCATCGGTGTCATCGGTGTCGTCAGCGTGAGTCTGATTTGGACGGTCTACGCTGCTACCACCAGCCTTTCGGGCCAGCAATGCAGTCTTGAGATAGACGGCTTCCTCCAGGGCCGCGGTTTGCGCGGCGTCAAGGCCAGCTTGGTGTGCTTGCTGTCGAGCAGCAGCAGCCAGATTGGCATCGCGCGGCGAGGAGAGCTGGTGGAGCCAGTCGTTGATCTCGATGACACGCCAGAACAGTCGCCTCCGAAGGCTGAAGCGATCGACCAGCGAACCGGGCGTGTGCACCATTTCCGGCTCGACACTCCGCAGGGCCCGCCACAGGTCAGCGAGCGCACGGTAGTCACGAAGGTCGGCACCGAGGTGCGTGACGCGACCCCACACCGACGATAGGCCGGGCCCCCAAGCGGCGATACTGTTGCCCACTATCACCAAAGGCACGCCAAGGACGGAGAGCGCCGGCGCGATCTCGCTGCTCCAGAAGCCCAACTCGGCACCGAACCAGCTGCCGATCACCGCGGCCAAGCTGATGACGCCATAGGCGACCGGGAACAGAATGCCCACTGCCGTCAAGCGCAGTCCTCGACGCAACCAAGGTCGATCGGCGGTTTCAGGATGGTGAGACCACTGCCAGCACAGGCGAACAACGTTGGCCACGCCGATTGCATAGGACAGGAAGTACAGAACCAGGAGTGGAGCCAGGTAGGGCGCTCGTGCGTATGCGGCAGCGAAGTCGAGGTGATGCTCGGCAGGACGGTCGCCGAGAAAGAACAACACGATGATCGTGGTCGCAACGCTCGTGTAGGTAAGCGCCAACCACCGCGAGGTCTTCCACGCCGCCGCCGGCGGATGCAGCCAGTAGATGAGCATGGTTTGTACCGAGCACACAAACCCCAAGGCAAAGCAGAACCCCAGCAAGATCGAGAGGCTGTGGACACCAGTCACTCTGTCCAGGTTCACACCGATCGTTGGTGCGGCCAGCAGCACTGCGGGGGCGGCAAACAGGCAGGAAACGCAGACGGGCCGGATCGCCGGTTTGCGATCAGCCGGAGCGTGGCGCAGTGCTTGGTACTTGTACAACCCCAACGCTGCGATGCCCAGCGCTGCCACGAAGAAGATTCCGTCAACCATGGCGACCTCGCGGGGAGTACCCGAGGGTGTACCAAGCCCTGGTGGCCAGGTCGTCGCGGCCAGGCTCGAATGGCGGGGTGTCCTGGCGCTGGGCCCAGTCGATCAGTCCTTGCGTTAGTGCGCCGGCGACCTGGTCGGCTTCACGTTCCTCGGCGCGTGTGAGTGTCGTGCGTCCGGCGAGGATGCGCAGCATGTCCGGAGACAAATCGGGATAGAACAACGCGCGAGCTTCCTCTGCGGTCAGCTGCATGGGCCGGTGGCCGCAGAGCATGTGCGCTATCTCGTGCAGCAGGATCAGCAGCCGGTGCACCCAGCTGCGGGCGGTGGTCACGATAACGACGTGAACATCGTCGTCGGTGACTGCCCAGAGCCCGCTCACCCCGGCGCCCAGGTCGTCGAATCGCAGTCTGACCTCTCGCTGCAGGCGCTGGGCCATCACTTCGCACAGGCGGAGGCACACGGTCTCGGTCGTCGCCGAGGGCGCGAGGTCCAAGTCGCGGATCAACTCGTCGCGCAGGCCTCGCAGGTGCCGAGCTTTCATAACCGCATCACCACCCTCCACAGCTCTGCTGCTGCGCCACAACGAGATCGCAGGCATCAGTCGGCCGCTTCATCGCGAATCACCTCGGGCTCGCCTTCACCAAGAGCACCGGACAGGTCGAGAGCGGGTTGCTCCAGCAGCCGCCGCAGCTCCTCGGACTCGATCTCAGGCCGCAACGCGCGCACCAGCGCCAGCACCACCTTGGTCCGCACCTCGGCCGAAGGGGATGTCGCTGTCGCCCTCAGGATGACTTCGTTGACCCCCAGGCGCTCCATCGTTTGATGGGTCTCCAGCTGCTCCTCCACACGGGCAGCCAGCTCCTCGTCGAAGAAGTAGGCGGGCTCCGCACCGAAGGCGACAGCCAGGGCGATCACGTGTTTGAGCTTTGGGCTTGGGTTCTTGCCGCTGCGCAGGTCACGAATGGTGTTCGGGGCGATCGTCCAACCGTCGTCGCCAAAGGCCTCCGCCCTGCGGCGCACTGCAGCAGCCACGGCTTCAGACGTGACTTCCCCCTGGCCTGGCGGGTGTACCAGCGAGAACAGGCGGTTGAGCTTGACTGCGAACGGACGGCCGGGCAGATCTGGCGTGCGATCGCGGCGGCCTCCGACGAAGAAGGCCGGGTGCACGTCTAAGGGTTCAGACAAGGCGAGGACGGTCTGCAGTGTGGGCTCGCGGCGCCCTTTTCGCAGGTGCGCGATGTAGCTATGTGTGACGCCGATGGCTTGTCCGAGCTCGACGTTGGAGTACGGCCGTCCAGTGCCGACTCGTTGAGCCGAACACAACTGATCAAGCACAGCCGCGAACGAAGGCCACGCCTGAACGTCCATACGTCCACCCCCGGCCCGAACTTGTACCCAATTGAGGACTCTTCACCAGATCGGCGCATTCTGGTTGAAGTCTTGCTCTCATCAGCCTAATGTCACGGACACTCGCCTTCAACCGCCCTGAAGGGTGACAAACCTGAATCAGCAATCCAGTACAACTCCGGCGAGTGACGCCGGGTAGAGCCGTTCGGGGGACCGTCAGGATGACTGCGCCAACTACAGCCACAGCCACATCGTCACGACCGTGTGAAACGCCACCCCGGCAGTGCGCATCGTGCGGGCAGCCGCAGGGGAGCTGGGACCGGGACCGACTGACAGGCTTGCTCAATCGGTGGGGCTGGGACGTTCACGCCCCACACGCCCTCGACGAGGCCATACGCCGTGGTCGGCCGGTCACGCTGCTCATCATCGACCTCGACCACTTCAAACCCGTCAACGACGAGTTCGGTCACCCCGCTGGTGACGCCGTCCTGCGTGCAACCGCCCATGTGCTGCGGGACGCCGTGCGCGACTCCGACCTGGTGGGGCGTTTCGGTGGCGACGAGTTCGTCGTCCTGGTGCCTGGCGCAGACACCGAACACGCTCTCGCCGTAGGGCGACGTGTTCATGCGGATATCGCCGCGATCAGCCTCGCCCCCACGGCTGCCACAGGTATCAAGGCGAACCTCAGCGGATTCAGTGCCTCCATTGGCATCGCCGTTCACACACCGGGTGCGGATGATGCCGACGTCGATAAGCTGCTGCTCGGGGCCGATGCTGCCCTTCGGCGCGCCAAGCGCGTAGGACGCAACACGATCCGCATCGCCTCGCCGGCACTCGATACCGGACTCGACGATCCCGACGGGCTGCTTAGCAAACCCGGATCGTCTCGGCACGACTATGTGCCTCTGCAACGGCCGTCGCCGTGCACGACCTGCCGCACAGTCGCCCCAGCTCAAGAACCGACGTACTGGTTCGGCCTGTACAAACTGCTCCAGCTGCTGAAGGGCGAGTGGGTGCCGGCCATCCTCGGCGCACTCGCTGACGGCCCTCAGCACTTCTCCGAGATCTTGGCGACCATTCACAACACCGCGATCGGGCAACCCGACTCGGACCGCTGGTTGCACGACAGCATCCTGACTCGGACCCTGCGCAGTATGGAGGAAAAGAAGCTCGTCGTGCGGCACGAGGAACCTGCACGGTTCCCGAAGTCGACCACGTACGAACTGACCCCGTTGGCTGCAACACTGCTGGCGGACCTCGCACCCGCCGTGCAGTGGGGTTCCACCCAAGATGCCTACGGACACTCTGCGGATACGACAGGAACCTACGGCACCGATGAGCTATCTCTGCGCTCCGCCGTCTAGAACGTTCCCGACCCGAATGTGTTGCTGGCCCAGGACAGCTGTTGCCCGCATGGGCGGGGCAAGTTCCATGAGCGCGCCTTGGCGCGGATATGCGCGTCACCACGATGACTCGTTGATCGTCTTTGTCGGCATGGTGCGATCGCGGCCGCCTGGGAGCGACTTCGGCGATACGATCTGCCGCATCATGTGCGAGCGCACAGACGACCCCGCGGGCAAGGCGACGCCGTCATCAACGATCCGTTGCTCTCGACCCCGGTAGCCAGACTGCTGGCACTGGCGATGGGCACCGGCATCCGGGTGTTCGACGTGCCCGCGGCGCGCAGTGTGGGACTCGCGGCCCTGGTCGGTGTCGGCTCCGACAAGGACGGCGAGCTGCAGTGCTCGATCGGACTCACCGACGACCTGGACGACGACCTGCGCGCCGACGTGCTGGCGTTCGGCCTGGCGGTGCTCGTCGGTACGCCGGAGATCCTCGACGAAAGCCCGGACGGCGTCCTCGGGATCAGCAGGCAGCGACTTCCGCAGGCCGACAACGGCCCCGGCAACCTGGCCTGGCACATGTTGCAGATGTGCGGCCGCGAGTCACCATCGGCGACGTTCCGGCTGATGATCATCCAGCCCAACGAGTAGACCGATTCCTGCTCGAACAGGCGACTTCCGCGGGCGACCCAGCGTCATCCATGGAAGGCACCATCTTCATCTCTCGTTCCGCCTTTCACCGGGTCGCTGATCTGTGCAGTCATCCGTTGTTGCCTTCAACGGCAAGTCAACGTGTTCACTACGGTGGCGAGGCGTTCAGCAGCCAGTGGTCGGAGAATCTCAACGCACGCCTGTGCACGACGGCTCAGCTGCGGCTTCGGCGATGAGTTCCAGCGATTCGCCAGGGGCGAGGGCGAGCTGCTGCAGGCTCGTGAACCGCTGGGCACATTGCTCGGTCAGCACCGGGTCCTCGACGTACTCGGCCTTGATGAACGTCTCCAGGTACGCGACGTCGTTGTGTTGGCGGTGCGGGAAGTCGAGCAAGGTGAAGGGCGAGCCCATCGCCGGGTAGGCCCCAGCACTGTGCGGCACGACCTGGACGCTCACCGTCGGATGCTCGCTGATCTCCATCAGGTGCAGCAGCTGGGCCTTCATCGCTCGTGGCCCGCCGATCACCTGCCTCAGCACGGACTCGGGAAAGACCACCTGGACCACGAGTGGATCTTTGCCGTTGAGGCGTGTTGCCCACGCCTCGCGCACCATGGCCAGCCGCACGATGCGTACCGGGTCATCGTTCTGCATCGCTGCGTTTGTGTATCGGGGTGTTTGAAGGACCGCGGGAACGAGATCGGTGGTGAACGCACACATCCTTGACGCCTCGAACACGAGGTTCGCGAAGTCCGCGGCCGGATCGAAGTTCAGCGCGTTGTTGAGCGTGCTCGCACGGACTCGTTCCGCGTGCTGTGCGCGCAACAGCACGGCCTGCCATTCCGGAGTGGGCACCTTGTAGACGTACCCAAGCGCCATGACGTCCACGGGCGCCGAAGGCTGCACCGCGTTCTCCATCATGGATAGCTTGGCACTGCTGAAGCCGACACGCTGGCCAGCCTCAGTGAGGCTGAGCTTGCGCTCGTTGCGCCACCCGGCCAGCTGGCGCCCTACAGCGCGTTCGAGCGTTGTGGCCCGGAAGTCCTTCGGCATAGAGGTCTCAGCCTTGGTTCGTGGCAGCGACGTAGAGGCCGGCCTTCAGTGCGTCCTCACGCTTCTGCATCAGCCACACCTGGTCGAGGAGGAAGACTCCCAACGTCAGAAGAACTACGAAGAGAACCGCAGCCACCCAACTCCCCGTTGTGACCCCACAGGAAGCCCCAGGCTCCGCACGCCGCGAGCGCAAGCAGAACCACGACTACCGACGTCAGAGGCAGACGCGACGGTCCAAAGCGGATCAGTTGATCGACCTCACCTCGAACTCCCTGCCTCAGCCGACGATCCTGCCGCCGTCCTCTCTCTGTCGCTTCGTTGAGTTGCGCAGCCACAGCCTCCACCGCGGCGACATCGAACAGGCGCACTCCAGTCTCGGTCATTGTTCTGTCTCCTCGTCACAACCTGGTTCGCTTTGTCCTGCCAGTTCTCGCAACCTCGTGTGCAGGCGGTCGATGAACTCGATCGACTTCTGCCTGTCCAGGCTCACCCTGTCGAGTTCACGCCCCACCGCCTCGTAGCCTGTGATCGACTCCTTCTTCTCGATGAAGAGGCTGGAGTTCTCGGCCTCCACCCAGACCACCGGCTCGTACTTCGTGGACTTCAAGCGCGAGAACGGACCGGCGACGCCCGCGTGGGCGCCGGCCTCGGCGGGCACGATGCGGATCTCGATGTTCTTCCAGTTCGCCATGAACATCAGGTGATGGATCTGATCGGCATGCGCCTTGGGTCCGCCGACTTGAAGCTGGAGAGCAAACTCGTGGATGAAGAAGGTGCAGACCAGCCGGTTGCCGAGCAGTGCCCTCAACTCGGACTGCGCGCGCAAGCGCTCCTCATGCTCAGCCGCCGGCACAGTGGCGGACGCGACCAGCAGTTCACGCATGTAGGCGTCCGTTCGTAGGAAGATCGGCACCACATGCGGCTGCCAGCAGATCAGCGTCTTCGCCTTGGAGACGTGCGCGTGCGCAGTGCTCGGCCGGATCGGTGCGCACGCTCCATGCTGCTGCCACCAGCCCTGAATTTGCCTCACCGGGAACAACGCAAGCAGGCGATCGCGCTCAGCGGCCTCGACCCGGCACACACCCAGCAACAACGCGACTTCGAGCTTGCTGACGCCACCCTTGCCGGTCAACACGTTCGAGACTTTGGCCTCGTCCCAGTCCAGCAGTTCGGCGACCTCGCGTGCGCTCAAGCCAGCGTTCGCGATCGCCTTTCGCATACCCTCACCAAATTCGCGGCCACGCGCGGTCGAGAGCCTCTTTGGCATGTCAGACTTCCTTGCACTGGTAAAAGATTCAAAGAAGATCTACTTCAGTCCATTGAGGACGTTCGCAACCTGTGCCGCCGAGGGCTCCAACATGTGCGGTCCCGCGTTGTGGCTGTCGCCGCCCCGACAGCAAGGTGCACATTGAGCAGCATCCGGCACGGTGCCGCGACCTTGCGCCAGAACGGTCCGCTGCGACACTTCCGGCAGCGGCCGTTCTCGTCCGGCCGATGCTCATCGGCGAACACGCGTAGCGCGGCGACCAAACCAGGAACGTCCTGTCGCATCACCGATAGGGCAGAGCCGGCATCACCTTCGGCCGCAACGCGCGACACACGTTCAAGGTGATCGTCCAAGCGACGACGAAGTTCACCAAACAGGACCAGGTTGCTCATCGCCGATACCTCTCGTGGCTGGCCGACCTGACCGAACCGTTCCGCCACCCGTGGGCTACCTCGCGGCCGATGTCTCTCGCCAAGGCCAGCTCCCGGGTCTCCCAGTCCTGCGTCGCCAGCGCCATATCAACCGCGATCAGCGTGGGGGCCGTCATGCTTCGCCTTCCACGAGCCGCAGTCGCCGTGCTCGTAGGGTGACTGTCTCCGTGTCGAAACGTCCGGTGACCTGAGTGCCGCTGAGGTCGAACCCGTCGGCGAGATTGCAGCCGAGCAGGTCGTAGGTAGCGATGAGCAGCGTCTCGCCGTTGCGGGCGGGCGTCGCCGAGAGCATCCACGACACCGAGGTTGGCTCGTAGCCGGGCCGCATCAGCAGGACCGGGAACGATGACGACATCCACCGGCCGTCGTACGGAAGGACTCTGCCGCATATGACGCCGACCGGGACACCGTAGCCGGAGATCGAGACGGTTAGCGGTGTACCGGGCGCCGGGCGGCCGCCCCGTCCGAAGTCGTGCTCACGCCAGTACGCGGCCGTCGTCTTCATCCACTCCGGCTCGGCTGAGACGTGCCCTGCCGCGCGAATCTTGGCGGCCGGCTGGGGCTTCCGTACAGGTGCGCGCAAGGCGCCGAGGTTGCCGATCTCCTCGGACAACGTGGAGGTGTTCAGCAGCGCGCTCATCGGGCACCACCAGTCGGTAGCCAGCACCGCCGGTCATTCGCACGGACCTTCGCCCGAGCCTCGGCAAGCTCCTCGTCCGTCATCGTGAACCGACCGCGTCCGTGAGTCGCGAACTGATGCACGCGGAGGTGCCGACACCCCGAAGATCGGTCGGCACCCCCGCCTCGCGCCGCCCGGTCCTGGTCGGGGCAGGTGCGGACGGCGGAGTAGAACGGGAACCGCGTCACCGACGCAGGATGCGACGGTCGATGCCATGCCCGGCGTGGAGAGTTGTCGCCGACACCTCTCTGGATGGGACCTGCCGCCATCACCAGGAGAGCCGCCAGACCGACTGAGACCAGGACAGCCATCGCCAGCCTCAAGGCGTTCGTCAGTTCAGTCAGCAACACGCACCTCCAGCAGTTCCCCGCTTGTCCGGGTGGCGTGACGTGTCCGACGGCGGAACGGCGAAAGAGCTGCCCTCGGCGAACGTCACCTAGCTGGGCGGTCCGGGCTGCCGTCGCGTGGAGCTGCGAACCGCAGCCCGGACCACCGACCCGCCTCTGACTGCTGTGAACCTGCGAAGACTGAGGCGAGCCGTCGACTGGGTCGACCAGGGTCGAAACTACCGGAGGAATTATTCCTGAGGGAATACTTCGTTCGGTGGAACCGCCTCGCCCCACCTGCCGAGGGTCGGTCACACTTGGTCACCCAGGACGGCCAGGAGGATGGATGAGCAAAGAGGTGCAGCCGCGAACGCCGTTCGTCAGGAAGCGCCTGGGCGAGAGGCTCCGTGATCTTCGGGACCAGGTGCCGATGACCTCGGCGGCGATCGCCGAGCGGCTTGGCATCAAGCAGGGGACGGTCAGCAAGATCGAAACCGGCCGGCAGGCCATCCGCCCTGCCTACGTGGAAGTCATGTGCCAGGCCTACGGAGTGTCCGAGAAGGAGACTCGTGAACTGGTGCAGTGGGCCAAGGAAACTGGCATCGCGAACCCTCTTGAGGAATACAGCGACGTCGCAAATGCCGACACTTTGGACTACGCGCAGGTAGAGGGATCCTGCGAGGAGCTGTGGGCGCACGGCACCGGTCAGCCATTTGGGCCGTTTCAGTCACCAGACTTCATTCGAGCCATCCGCAAAGCGGCGCAACCCGACAGTACGCCAGAAGACCTGGATCGCTACGTTGAGCTTCGGCAGGTCAGGTTCGAGAACCTCAAAGGCAAGCCGGTGCACGTCGTCATTGACGAAGCGATGCTGCATCGCACGGTAGGCGGATCGGCGACCATGAAAGGGCTGTGCCGGCATCTTCAAGGCATAATTGAGATGCCGTTGAAGAAGATTCAGATCGTGCCGTTGAACGCTGGCGCCTACGCCGCACAGGTCGCTGGCTTCCGCATCGCTCTGCGCATCCCGCCCGAGCCGAAGGTCGACCTCATTCACATCGAACATGAAATGGTTGCCCTGTACCTCAACAGTGATGATCACCTGAAGCGCTACAAGGCCATGTTCGACCAGATGGTCAACCCTGCGCACGGCTTGGCACTGTCACCGGAGGACTCGTGGAACCTCCTGGATAGACTGGCCAAGAACCTGTGAAGGCAACCTGAAGGGCGGGTGCGGGCATGACAGAAGATGACCTGTACCGATGGAAAAAGAGCAGTCACTCAGATAACGGTTCGGGCGGATGCGTCGAAATGGCGTTACGCGAGAACGGTGGGGCACTTGTCCGGGACTCAAAGGGCGACCTGACGGTGTGGATTCCCCTTAGTGGTCGGGACTTCAAGTTCCTTCTTCGCTACGCGACGGAATATCCGGCCGCCCCATAGTGGGGTATCGCCCCAAGCTCGCGCAGGTGACCCTCGGCATTGAGGTGCCGAGGGTCGCTTGCTTCAGCAAGAAAAAGCCTAACAATGCCCGCCTTGGGTGCAATCAATCATGTTGTGCGCGGTACGGCACATGAGGCGCGGTTGAATGTCCTGACGCAACTGGCCCAGCCTTCAAGCTGGGCCATGCAATAGCGCGTCTACCGCCAGGTGACCACGAGGGGATTATGTGGTCGATCTAGTAGGAAATGACAGCCGTCCGGAGTGTGCCCGCTGGGGCCGGTGGCTGGGATTTCGAAGTGGACGATGCGACCTCGTTGCTGCTCGCTCCACGTACGAACCTCTTGAGCAACGTGGTCGCACAGGTCGGCTCCGGCGTCGCTGTGGCCGATGACGCCGACTTCCATGATCTTGCCGGTGTTCTTGGTGTGCCCGGCAGCAGGGCGCTGCGTCAGATACGCCAGCTCACGTTTGCCAGGTACGCCCATCGTGCTCGCGCGGAACATCGGCACAACCAGGCCGGCGTCGATCGCCACCTGCTCGACAGAGATCGAACAGAGGCTGTTCTCCAGCACGCACGCCAGCCACAGGTAGAGCCACTCAAGCGACTGCATCGGCCCGAACTCGACCCCGGTCCACCTCTCGAATCGGGGACGGTCGAGCACGCCGACTAGGCCGTCGGGGTCGATCGTGTGCTCCTGGTTGAGCGTGATCCACACTCCGCCAGACTCCGCCGCCTTGGCGCTCGAACGCGCTTGATCACGAAACGCTTGCCCGGATTCGTGCAGGCACCACCAGTATTCCCTGTGGCGCCAGCTGCGTCAGCCAGGCGTCCGGGATGCTGTAGACGCCAACGGTGGCCACGATGCGGTCGAACGGTGCACCAGCCGGGTATCCGAGCGCGCCGTCGCCGAGGACCACCTCGACATTGCCGACTTCGGCACGGGCGAGCCGCTCGCGGGCCTGGCTGACGATGTCTGAGTCCATGTCAATCGTCGTCACGCCTCCACGCGGTCCGGTCAGGTGCACAAGGAGCGCTGCGTTGTAGCCCGTGCCGGCGCCGATCTCAAGCACTCGATGGCCGGGCTGAATTTCGAGCTGCCCGAGTTGGAGCGTGACGATCGATGGCTGCGACAGGCAGCTCAGAACCTTGTTGTCGGTGACCCTTCTTGGTGATCACGATGTCGTTCTTGTATGTCTCCTCGAGGGTGGCGTCAGGTACGAAGAGGTGACGATGGACGGTACGCAGGGCCCGCTCCACCGCGGGGCAGAGTGTGTACCCGGCGTCTTTGACCTTCGCGATCATCGCGTCCTCAGAATCTCCGAGGGACTCTCGGTGGCAGTCACTTCATCGGAACCTTTCGTTCGCGCAAGAGCAGATGTTGCTGTCGTGTCAGGCAGTCCGTGTTTGCTGGTAGCCCTCCAGCAGCGCCTTCACCTCGTCGGCCACCCGGACGCTCGGCCTCGCTCGGCAGTCAGCGATGCCCGTCGTGCTCCGGCAGGCCAGCTTCACGTTGCGCGACGACTTGTTGTGCCATCTGACATGGCTGTGGCAGGTACGCCGATGACGTGTGCACCCCAGGTCTCAAAGCAGAAGCTGGTCTGACTGTGGCTGCTTTGCAGAGTGGCCAGCTCCTTCATCCACCACTTGCCACGCGCTGGCCGTCGGTGTGGTTGGTGATCCAGTCGGCGACGCGGCGGTGCCGAGAGTCGGCTGTGCGGATAGCTTTGAACTCCGGGTCGCGGGCGAGCTCGGCAGCCAGTTCGGGTAGACGCGGTGGCAGCTCGCGAACAGCCTGTTCGCCGAGTTCGACGAGCCGTCGAACGGCAGCGTCGATGACACCTCGTCCGTACCAGCTCAGCTGTGGGTTATCCAGGACGGAAACCACCGCTGGAGCGGCGCGAGCGGGATCGATGCGTTCGCCACGGGTCACGGCGCGACGGAACGCGCCGTTCGCCGCAAGCCCGTCCACGAGGTCCTGCTGAGCCTGGTCGCTCAGACGGGCCGAATCGACTTCCTCGCCGTCTTCTCAGGCCTCGATCGTCCCGCTACCGAAACGCGTGGAGGTCGGAACGTGTGTGCTGGTCAGCTGTTCGAGCGCGTCGAACCGGTCAGTCACGGTGCTCCACACGTGCAGGACCCCGCTATGCGCGAACCCGATCTCGAGCTGGGAGATCCAGCCATCAATCCTATTCAGCGCCTTGCGTAGGTCGTCGGCAGAGGCGCCGTTGGTGTCGTCTGACGCGGGTTTCAACGCGGAGGAATCGACCGTGTGGCGGCCTAGGCGTGATGTCCAGGTGAGCAGCATAAGGATGCCGAACAGAAACACGGCGGCGATGGCCATCACCGATCACCACCTTCGGACGTACCTGGCGCCCAGCCCCCAGTGCCATTGCAGCCGGCGACGTGGTGGCGAGTGCACCTGGAAGGTCTCCGCTCGAGCCATGCCCCTCCCCATCGTCAGATGTCATTGACATCGACAACGGGCGGTGATGTGGGCGGTGCGGACCGGACGCGAGAGCAGAGCACCTCACTCAGGCCGGGGCGCCAGGTGAGGTCATGCCGGTCTCGCTCCATCGGTTGCTGATCGGCAAACGGCGATCCCGCCCGAATGCCTTGAAGGTGATCCTGGTGCCGGGCGGGTACTGGCGGCGCTTGTACTCGGCCCGGTCCACCATGCGCACCACGCGGTCGATCATCTCCGGGGTGAACCCTGCGGCGAGCAGGTCTGCCTGACCGCGATCGCTCTCCACATAGGCGTCGAGAATGTCGTCGAGCAGCGCGTAGTCGGGTAGGGCGTCACTGTCCAGCTGTCCTGGACGCAGCTCGGCCGAGGGCGGTTTGCTGATCGAGTTCTCCGGGATCGGAGGGACCTGGCCGTTCTTGCTCGCCTCGGCGTTGCGCCAGCGGGCGAGCTGCCAGACGTGGGTCTTGAACACGTCCTTGATGGGCGCGAAACCGCCGACCGCGTCGCCGTAGATCGTCGAGTACCCCACCGCGAGCTCTGTCTTGTTCCCGGTCGCCAGCACCAGGTGTCCGTCCAGATTGGACAAAGCCATGAGCAGCATGCCGCGCACGCGGGCCTGGATGTTCTCCTCAGCCACGCCGGTCCCAGCCAGCTTCAGTTGATCGACGAGCACGCGCACCAAGTCAGCCACCGGCTCCACCCGGAAGTCGCAGCCGATCCGACGGGCCAGCTCGGCGGCGTCGGACACCGAGTGTTCGGAGGAGTACCGCGACGGCATGGCCACCCCGAACACCGCGTCCCCGCCGAGAGCGTCCGCGGCGATCGCCGCGGTCACCGCCGAGTCGATCCCGCCGGACAGTCCGAGGACCACGGTTCGGAACCCGTTCTTGCGCACGTAGTCCCGCAACCCGAGGACCAGCGCAGACCACACCTCCCCGTCGGTGGACAGCGGCTCTGCGACTGTGGGCTCGACGATCGGCCCGAGTTCTGCGACGGGCTGACCGACCAGCGCCCGTCGGCGCACGCGCAATCCGGCGAACCTCCCCTCGGCGGTGTATCCGCCCGGAGTCAGCTCGTGGTCGACCACCAGCAAGTGCTCGGCGAACTGTGGTGCGCGCGCCACCACGGACCCGTCGGCAGCGACGACGATCGAGCCCCCGTCGAATACCAGGTCGTCCTGTCCGCCGACGAGGTTGGTGTACACCAGCGGTGCTCCGGCTTCAGTGGCCCGTCGGCCAACCACCGCCATGCGCGCATCGGCCTTGGACCGCTCATAGGGTGAGGCGTTCGGGGACACCACCAGGTCGACGCCGGCCGCGGCGAGTGCGGTGATCGGGCCGCCGTCTTCCCACAGGTCCTGACAGATCGCCAACCCGATGTCCACACCGTGCAGCCGCAGCACCTCGACCGTGTCGCCGGGCCGGAAGTGGCGGTGCTCGTCGAAGACGCTGTAGTTGGGCAGGTGGTGCTTGAACTGCCGGGCGACCACCGCTCCGCGCCACAGCGCCGCTACCGCATTGCGCGGACCGGCGTCGTCGCGATCGAGGTAGCCGACGTAGACCAGCATCTCGCCACATCCGGCCGACGCCAGGCGCCTCGCCAGCCCGTCGACCGCCCGGCGGGACGCACGGCCGAACGTGAGGCGCAAGGCGAGATCTTCCACCGGGTAGCCGGTGAGCACCATCTCCGGGAACACCACCACGTGCGCACCCGCCCGCAGCGCCTCATGGCTGCGCTCAACGATCAGTTCGGCGTTGCCGACGAGATCGCCGACCGTCGGGTTGATCTGGGCAAGGGCCACGCGCAGTCCAGGCATAGGCCGATTCTCATCGAGATGACGCCGGTCCGCGTGATGGGCAACCCGGTCGACCAAGACGGCGGTCAGGCCGATGGCGCAGGAGGTGACCCGAACCAGAGCGTCCTCATCACGACGTACTCCCAAGAAGACCAAAAGGCCGATATCATAGGTGTATGCCGATGACACCGCCTCACGTGGAGACCGACGCGGTGACCCGCGCGGCCGCGCTGTTCCGCAGCCTGGGAGACCCCAAACGGCTGGCGATCCTGCTCGAGCTGCGCAAGGGCGAACAGCGGGTGGCAGATCTGGTGAACATGATCGGCCTGTCCCAGGCCACCGTGTCCGGCCATCTCGCGTGCCTGCGCGACTGCGGACTGGTCGACTACCGGCCACAAGGACGCCAGTCGTTCTACCGGCTGACCACGCCCGACATCGACACCCTGCTGCGCGCCGCCGAGACCGTCCTCGCCGCCACCGGAGACGCCGTGGTGCTCTGCCCCAATTACGGTGTCGCCGCCGCAGCGCCCGAACGCGCCTCCTGACCGCGAACGAGTCCACGCCGCACTCGACGCGCCTCGACGCCGCCCGTCCAGTCGCACCGCGTGAGGGTTGACACGACGCAGGGCCTATTCATCGCCAGATTCCGATGATATCGTCCGCGCATAATCGATCGTGGTACGGACAGAACTGGAGTGGCACCGTGAGCGACGCATGTGGTTGCGACGACGAGCCGCGCAGCGCCGAAGGCGCTGAGGAAGAGCGCGAGCCGGAGCGGCTGTGGGAGGTCACCGAGCTGCGAGCCGCCGCGGTGGCCGGTGTGCTCCTGATAGCCGGCTACAGCTTCGACTGGGCCGGCTATCGGATCCCCGCGCTGGTGCTGCAGTCGCTCGCGCTGCTTGTCGGTGGCTGGACGTTCGTGCCGGGCACGCTGCGACGGCTGGCCAAGGGCAAGATCGGTGTCGGCACACTGATGACGATCGCCGCTGTCGGCGCGGTGCTGCTCGGCGAGGTCGGCGAGGCGGCCATGCTGGCCTTCCTGTTCTCCATCAGCGAGGGCCTCGAGGAGTACTCGCTGGCCAAGACGCGCCGCGGGCTACGCGCGCTGCTGTCACTGGTCCCCGACCAGGCCACCGTGCTGCGCGACGGTGTCGAACAGGCCGTCGCCCCCACTGACCTGCGCCCCGGCGACCTCATGCTGGTCCGCCCCGGCGAGCGCGTCGCCACCGACGGCGTCATCCGCACCGGCCGCACCGCGCTGGACGTCTCCGCCATCACCGGCGAGTCCGTGCCGGTCGAGGCCGGGCCAGGTGACGAGGTCTTCGCCGGCTCCATCAACGGCAACGGCGCGCTGGAGATCGAGGTCACCACCGCCACCGAGGACAACTCGCTGGCCAAGATCGTCCGCATCGTCGAGCAGGCCCAGGAACGCAAGGGCGCCAGCCAGCGCCTCGCCGACCGGCTCGCCAAGCCTCTCGTGCCCGGCATCATGATCCTCGGCGCCCTGATCGCCGTCGTGGGCAGCATTCTCGGCGACCCCCTGGTGTGGATCGAACGCGCCCTGGTCGTACTGGTCGCCGCCTCCCCGTGTGCACTGGCCATCTCCGTCCCGGTCACCGTGGTCGCCGCGATCGGCGCGGCCAGCAAGCACGGCGCCCTGGTCAAAGGCGGCGCCGCCCTGGAGGCCCTCGGAACCATCCGGGCCGTCGCCTTGGACAAGACCGGCACCCTGACCCGCAACCAGCCCACCGTGGTCGAGGTCGCCACTACCGTCGGCCACACCCGTGACGACGTGCTCGCCGTCGCCGCGGCGCTGGAAGCCCGCAGCGAACACCCGCTCGCCCGCGCCATCCTCGCCGCTGTCGACAACCCGGTCCCCGCCACCGACGTCGAAGCCGTCACCGGCGCCGGCCTGGTCGGTCAGGTCAACGGCCGCACCGCACGCCTGGGGCGCCCCGGCTGGCTGGAGTCCGGCAACTTGGCCGCGGATGTGGAGCGCATGCAGCACGCGGGCGCCACGGCCGTGCTCGTCGAACACGACGACCGCCTCATCGGCGCGATCGCCGTGCGCGACGAACTGCGCCCGGAGGCCGGCGAGGTCATCGATGCCCTGCACGCAGGGGGCTACCGGGTCGTCATGCTGACCGGCGACAACGTCCGCACAGCCACTGCACTTGCCAAGCAGGCCGGCATCGACGATGTGCACGCCGACCTCCGCCCCGAGGACAAGGCAGGCATCATCGAACAACTCCGGCGTGAGCGTCCGGTCGCCATGGTCGGCGACGGTGTCAACGACGCCCCCGCGCTCGCCACAGCCGATGCTGGCATCGCCATGGGCGCCATGGGCACCGACGTCGCCATCGAGACCGCCGACGTCGCGCTCATGGGCGAGGATCTGCGTCACTTGCCGCAGGTGTTGCAGCACGCCCGCCGGTCGCGGCAGATCATGTTCCAGAACATCGGGCTGTCCGCCGCGATCGTGATCTCCTTGGTGCCGCTGGCCGCCTTCGGTGTTCTCGGGCTGGCCGCCGTCGTCCTGGTGCACGAGATCGCCGAGATCGTCGTCATCGGCAACGGCGTGCGTGCCGGGCGCGCCCGCGCCCTGCCGCCGCGCATGGTCGCCGACACCACACCCGCAGCCGCCGCAGAGCACCAGCCCGCCTGACGGGCCACCCAGGGCAGCTCGGTCCACAAGAGACCGAGCTGCCCTGACCCTCACACCTGTTGCGCGGCAAGGGCAGCAAACTCACGTGAACCGGGACGACACGCTGCGGAAACCGCAGGCTAGCTCGATCCCATCAGCCCTTTGGACTAATTTCGACTTACGACGATAGATCGGCGGGCCTAAGTGGAGCGTAGTGAGGAGCACCTGGTTCGACGCGGGCTGGCACTCGCATGGCTGATAGTGGTCTGGGACGTCGTCGAAGGCGCCGTCGCCGTGACCGCCGGAATCGCGGCGGACTCGATCGCCCTGATCGGATTCGGCATCGACTCCGCCATCGAGGTTTTCGCGGCCAGCGTGGTGATCTGGCAGCTGCGTGCCGGCGCCCGCGCCCGGCAGCAACCCGCTCTGCGCGCCCTCGCCGTCACGTTCTTCGCCCTTGCCGCGTACGTGGCGTTCGAGTCGATCCGGGATCTGGCCACCCAGGACAAGGCAGGCGAGTCCCTGGTCGGCATCGTGCTCAACATCGTCGCGCTCGCCGTGATGGTGCCGGTCGCGGTGATCCAGCGGCGCACCGGCCGTGCCCTGGACAACCCCGTGCTGGTCGCCCAGTCCAGTGAAACCTGGATGTCCAACGCCCTGTCGGTCACCGTGCTGGCCGGACTCGGCCTCAACGCCGCACTCGGGTGGTGGTGGGCCGATCCCGTGGTCGCCCTCGTCGTGGCCGCGCTGGCCGCGTACTCCGGCTTCGAGACGTGGCAGGAAGCGGCGGAACAACCAACCGCGACTCGGGAGGACAGCGGATGAGTGAGAGCCGTTTCTCAGTGCTGCGCGACATTCGCGCCGCCCACAAACAGGGCCCAGAAGCGATCGCCCGGCGGCAACGTGACCGCCTCGCCGACATCGTCACCTACGCGCGCGCTCATTCGCCCTACTACCGCGAGCACTACGACACCCTGCCCGAACGGATCATCGATCCGACGCTGCTACCGGCCACCAGCAAGACCGAGCTCATGCCCCGGTTCGACGACTGGATCACCGACCCCTCCGTCACGCTCGCCGCAGTGCAGGCGTTCGTCGAGGACCCCGCGCTGATCGGCGAGAAGTTCCTCGACCGCTACACCGTGACCACCACATCAGGAACCACCGGTACCCCCGGCATCTTCCTGGCCGACCGGCACGCGCTCACCATCACCACCGCGCTGAGCACACGCATGCTCGGATCCTGGCTCACCGCCAAGGACGTGGCGCGCATCGTCGCCCGCCGCGGACGCATCGCCATGGTGATCGCCACCGGCGGCCACTTCGCGTCCGCCACCGCCGGAGCCGCGCTGCGCAAGAACCGGTTGCGCCGCAACAGGATCGGAGTCTTCGGCGTCCACACCCCGATGCCCGAACTGGTTGCGGCGCTCAACGATTTTCGCCCGGCCATCCTCGCCCCGTACGCCAGCATGGGCGCACTGCTGGCCACCGAACAACAAGCCGGCCGACTGCACATCGACCCGGCACTGGTGGTCCTGTCCGCCGAAGGTTTGGCCATCGGCGAGTACGACCGGATCTCCGCTGCGTTCGACGCCAAGGTCCGCCAGGGCTACGCCGCGAACGAATGCCCCTTCCTCAGCTACAGCTGCCGACACGGCTGGCTGCACGTCAACAACGACTGGGCCATCCTCGAACCGGTCGACGCCGACCACCAACCAGTCCCGCCGGGTCAACGCTCCCACACCGCACTGCTCACCAACCTCGCCAACAGAACCCAGCCGATCCTGCGTTACGACCTCGGCGACTCCGTCCTGGTCCGGCCCGATCCCTGCCCGTGCGGCGACCCACTGCCCGCGATCCAAGTTCAAGGCCGCACCGCCGACCTGCTTACGTTCCCCACACGCAGCGGCGAACCCGTATCGATCACGCCCCTGGCCCTCAGCCTGGCCCTCGAACACCTCCCCGGAGTCGAGCTGTTCCAGATCGTGCACACCACACCGACCGCCCTCAGCATCCGCGTGCAACCCACCCCCGGCGCCGACCCCGAACGCATCTGGCAAACGGTGCACGCCGAGATCACCCGGCTGCTTGCCAACCACAAACTCGACCACGTCACCGTGACCCGTGCCACCGAGCGCCCGCAGCAGACCTCCGGCGGGAAGTTCCGCGCGGTGATCCCGTTGACCTGACCGGAAGCCGGCGCGGGGCGGGGCGACAGTTGGCGGCACGGACGGTGGGCCACGGCGTCAAGCTATTGGTGCGGTGAGGTAGCCGAGTTCTTCGATCGCGGCCATGACGTCGTCAGGACTGCTCTGGCTCGCGTCCAGCACCAAAGTGCTACGCCCCTGCTTCATCGTGCAGGCAGCTGGACTGTCAACGGCCATTCGTTCTTCCCATAGCCGACCTGGAGTTTCTCCGCTGGTGGCCACCCAGACCTGGCCGCGGACACTGGGCACAGGCATCCTGGAGAAAAGCATCGCCGCCGCGCTATGGCACGACCAACGTCGGCTATCGCGACGCAAGTTGAGTGGTCAACGGTCAACCCTGCACCGTCTCTACAACCCTGCCGCACCGCTAGGTTGGCGGGGATGGCAGCCGTCCGCACGCTCGGTACGACCGCAAGATGAGTCGCGCGCCTTGGGCACTTGTCTGAGCGAACCTCACCCGCGTGTCGTAGGCCACCACGACCATGCCACGGGTGGCCGGGCCGGAGCCGCACACGCCAGTGTTACCGACGTAGGTGACGGCTCTTGGCCGATTATGCCAACCCTATGGAACGCTCACTTGCTCCGCTTGAAACGGACAGCGCTATCAACGGCGATGACGAATCCGATCGTCGCAGCGCAGAAGCGCAGCATGATGGTGAACTCAGGTAAGCACTCGAGGATGCTGTGACCCGCACCGATGACGACCGGGACAAGACTAGCCAACATGATCGCTCCCGCGGTGTGAATTGGTGTTGAGTCCACCTTGCGGAACGGGCCATCAAGTCTGGTCCAATCTGGAAAATGGACAACGACCTGGGTTATAAGCGAGGTGCGCAAGGGTGGAGCCAGAACCAGGCCTCTGAGCTGACCGTGTCTCGGCAGACGACGGTCGGGTCGTTTGCCCTAGGCTGCTTCAACATCAGCCGCGCCCACCAGCGCTTGAATCAACTACCCGAAAGCCAGAACACGCTTCGCTACTGGATGGATCGCTACGACCGAGCCGCCTCGGATAGGGCAACAGCGGCGCAGCAGCCGCCCATACAGGTCGGCGTGATCCCGATGCTCGCGGAATGCTTACAGGAGCGCGCCGCGAACGACCAAGGCGTGTCCGTAGTGCTCCTGTCCGCCCAATTCGCTCGCTGGTTGTGCGTTGGGGAGCCCTCACGACATGAACTGAGGGTGGCCCGAGATCTGTTGTCGCAATGCCGATGTCATGCCGTCGGACACCGCGTCAACTTCGTGGAACAACAGGGCTTAGCCGCGGGCTTTCTCGCCTGTGGCCGTCACCGCGAACCAGACTCCATCAAGGCCGTCACCGAACGCGTCGCCGGCTTTTTCGTCCTCGACGTAGCGGTACAACGGGTGCCCATTGAGCGTCACCTGCCTGAGGCCGTTGGGGCGCTCCGTCATGCCGAGAAGCACGGCGTCGATACCGTTCGTGGTTTCCACCTCGGCCGTCAGCAGAGGCGTCCACTTCAGCGTGCAGTCGGGCTCGACGCAATTGGACTTCGGTGGATTCGTTGCATCCTTTTCGTACCGGTAGATGGTGTTCTGATTGTGGTCCACGAGGATCTCGCCGAGGTTCGGCGTCTGCACAACCTGAACTCCCATCCTGTACTCAGGCGACGTCTCTCCGTCGGCTGCCGGTCCAGCAGGTCCGATCAGACTGGGTGAAGTGCCGTCAGGGTTCGTCGCGCAGGCACCTGTCAGCAGAAGCAACGCCAGCGCGGCCGCACCTCTCCGTGACACCGGGGCTCCTCTCCTGCGGCAGACGGTCTCCTCAATGTCTACGGATGTCGCGACCGCCTCGTTCAAGGTCAGAGCCTGGAATTCCCGGCACGACGCGCGGATTCAATGCTCAGGGAGCGTTCGCATTGCCGCAACAGCAGCAGCCCAGCGCGGAGGTCACCGAGCTACACCCATTCCTCCCGGTGGCCGGACCCGGTGTCCGGATGGGCCCGCTGCGGCCGCGCACAGCGGATCTCGTCAATGGCGCGTCCGGCACCTGGTCCAGGCCACGGTCGTCCTGCCTGGCGACAGAACCTGCTCCCACCTTCGTCGCAGCCGTGCAACGCTCCCGTCCTGAACAGCTCCTGAGCAGCGTCACGGCAGGAGCCTCCGTGATCACCGACGGAGGGGCGGCGGCGCCATTTGGCCATTGGACGGAGATCGAGATCGAGGAGGAGTTGTTGTCGTAACTGGACTCGACAAGGGTGCGGTCGGAGTTGACCGTGTTTACCACGTCGTAGGTGCCGGACGGGACGTTGGTGAGGTCGAGCCACTGGAAGTCGACGTTGAAGCGGTAGTCGTCGCCGCTGCCGACGGAGATGCCCTCGAACATCTCGGTGGCGCGTGGATCGCGGTATCCGCAGCGGCTCTTCTCGAGGCGTTGCGCGAGCTGGCCTTCCGGGCTGGCGGTGTCGCGCACCGCGCCGGGCAACGTGTCGGCATCGGCGGTGCGGTAGCGGTCGCCGAGGCAGAACCCGTTCTTGCGGTCGGCGACAACGGTCTCGCCCCCTGGAGTCCGCAGCTGCATCCGCGCGAATCCCATGAGGTGCCAGTGCCTGTGCATTCGGGCGGGCTCGTAGTACATCGACGTGGCGGTGGCGCGCTCGGCTTCGTCGTACGAGCCGGGAATCGGCCCGCCTCGTCCAGTTTGGAAGGCTTGGCGCACTTCCATGTCGGTGGAACTCTGGTTCGGTCGTCGGCCGTAGAGCAGCAAGGGGCCTTCGCCGACGTTGTCCTCGGCGGTGGTGAACCGCAGCCGAGCCGCCCGGATGGCGCCGGAAGTCACGCAGTCGCCGTTGGGTGCCGCGGCGTCGGTGACCATGCAGACGTCCCAGTCCCGACAAAGCGCGGGATCTCCGCCATAGCCACCAGGGCATCCGACCGGTGCTTGGCGAAGGTCAGGCAGCAGAGGCTGCTCACTTGCCTGAGCCTGCGACACCAATGCCGCGGTGATCACTAAAGCCAGCCCTGCCGCACTCCACAACCTGCCAGAACCCATGGCGGACGAGGCTAGTGCGAGAAGACACCCTCGACCTCGATCCGAACTTCAGGTGTACCCGGCAGAGTGAACCGGAACAAGAAGTGTCTGCAGCTCGACACGATCGTCACCGGCATGCCAGCCAGTTCCGGCGGCGCGGCGCGGCGAGTCGATCGCCCGTCTCGTACAACACCGAGCCAACGGCGGCGAACAGCAGTGCGCCCCGTGCCCGTGGCCCATTGACTCAGTGCCCGCGCGGGCACAGGCCGCACACACTCTCTACTATTGGCCATAGTTTTAGAGCGGACTCTGCGAAGCGAGACTCTCACATGGTCGAATCCGGGCTCGTTCCCACCGGCACAGCTGATCCCGGTCAGGGGGAGGCTGCGAGGAACCGGCGAGATGTCGAGCTGTTCGTGTCCGGCATGACCTGCGCGGCTTGCGCGGCCAGGACGTCGCGCAAGCTGAACAAGCTCTCCGGTGTGGCCGCGACCGTCAACTTCGCCACCGGCCGGGCGAAGGTGACCGTGACCAGCGATGTGACCGATGAGGCACTCGTCGAGGCGGTCGTCCAGGCCGGGTACGGAGCCGAGGTCGTGCGGCTGGCGGAACCGAAGCCCGAGCGCCGCAACGAGGCAGAACACGCCCGCGACCTGTGGCGCAGGCTCGTGGTCGCAGTGGTGCTGTTCGTCCCGCTGGCCGATCTGTCGATCACCTTCACCGTCCTGCCCGGCTGGCGGTTCCCCGGCTGGCAGTGGTTGCTTCTCGCGCTCGCGGCACCGGTGGTGGGCTGGGCGGCGGCGCCGTTCCACCGCGTCGCCGCGCGCAATGCCGGGCGGGGCGCCACCTCGATGGACACCCTCGTGTCGCTCGGGATCATCGCGGCGACGGTGTGGTCGTGCTACTCGATGTTCTTCGCGACGGCATCGCCCGAGGGTGTCTCCGGGTTGCGGTTGTTGCTTCGGCCGGAAGGCGCGATCTACCTGGAGGTAGCGGCAGGCCTGACAGCGTTCGTGCTCGCTGGCCGCTACTTCGAGGCCAAAGCACGGTGGCGGGCTGGTGGCGCGTTGCGTGAACTGGCCGCGTTGCGGGCCGAGGAAGTCGTTCTCGTGCTCGACGACGGCTCTCACCACATCGTTCCCGTCGACCACCTCCAGGTTGGCCGGCGGTTCATCGTCCGGTCCGGTGAGAGGATCGCCAGCGACGGTGTGGTGGTCGACGGACGCGCTGCCGTCGACATGAGCACCATGACCGGCGAGTCGGTGCCGGTGGAAGCCGCCGCGGGCGCGGACGTCATCGGCGGCACCGTCGTCCTCAACGGCACGCTGCTGGTCAAGGCCACGAAGGTCGGCCGGGACACCCAGTTGGCCGCGATGGAACGGCTGGTAGCGGACGCGCAGACCGGAGAGGCACCGGTGCAGCGCGTAGCGGACCGGGCGTCCGGCTATTTCGTACCCGCGGTGCTGGCGTTGGCGGTCCTCACGCTCGCCGGGTGGCTCCTGATCGACGGCTCCGTCGAGCGGTCGTTCGCCGCCGCGCTCGCGGTATTGGTGATCGCGTGCCCGTGTGCGCTCGGCCTCGCGACCCCGATGGCGTTGATGGTCGCCTCCGGCCGGGCAGCACGGCTGGGTCTGTTCATCAAGGGCTATCCGGCGCTCGAGTCGACGCGAACCATCGACACGGTCGTGCTCGACAAGACGGGCACGGTCACGACAGGCACGATGTCGTTGGTTGACGTGCACTGCGCTGACGGTGTCGAACGCACCGAGTTGCTGCGGCTGGTGGGCGCACTCGAACAGGTCTCCACGCACCCGATCGCGGTGGCGATTGTCTCCGCCGCCCGCGCGGAGGTCGGCTCCCTGCCGCCGGTCTCCGGTTTCCGCGACGAACCCGGCCTGGGTGCCTCGGGGACCGTGGACGGCCACGAGGTGCGGGCGGGACGCGCGAAGTTGTTCACCGACCACGGTTGCGCACTGCCCGCGGCGCTCGACGAACTGCGCGGCGAGTGGGAACGCCGCGGCCGGACCACGGTGGTGGTCAGCCGGGACGAGGAGTTCGCCGGTCTGCTCGGCCTCCGCGACGCGGTGCGGGCCGACGCGCGGCAAGCGGTCGCCGAACTGCACGAGCTCGGTCTGCGCACGGTGCTGCTCACCGGGGACAACGAGACCACGGCCCGCGCGGTCGCCGAGGAGATCGGCGTCGAACGCGTCGTCGCAGGAGTCCTGCCGGGTGACAAGGCGGAGGAAGTGCGCAGGCTGAGGGCGGAGGGACACGCGGTCGCCGTCGTCGGCGACGGGGTGAACGATGCTCCCGCCCTCGCCACCGCCGACCTGGGTATGGCGATCGGGGCCGGCACTGACGTCGCGATCGATGCCGCGGATCTCATCCTGGTGCGCGAGGACGTCACGGCAGTGCCTGACGCGATCAAACTCGCCCGCGCGACGCTGCGGACCATCCGCGGGAACCTGTTCTGGGCGTTCGGCTACAACGTCGCGGCGATTCCTCTCGCCGCGGCGGGACTGCTCAACCCGCTCGTCGCCGGCGCGGCGATGGCAATGTCGTCACTGTTCGTGGTGTCCAACAGCATGCGCCTGCGGCGGTTCACGCCCAGTCCGGCGCAGCAGAACGACAGGACGTGACCACGGTGTCCGGTGCCGCACTGGCGACCATGCCCGACGTGAACCTGCCACCGCTGACGGTCGCGAGGATGTTCACCAGCTGGACGCTGGATCCGGCGATGGTGCTGCCGATCATCGCCGCGGGAGCCCTGTACCTGTGGGGCGTGAGAGTGCTGCGCCGCCGGGGTGACACCTGGGAACGCAGCCGCGTCGTCTACTGGTTCGTCGGGCTCGCCATCATCTTCGTCGCGACGTCCTCGGCGCTCGGCGTCTACGACCGTGTCCTCTTCAGCGTGCCCGCGATCCAGCACATGCTTCTGCAGATGATCGCGCCGGTACCTCTGGTCCTCGGAGCGCCGATGCGGCTGGCGATGCGCACCCTGCCCAAACGCGGCCGCGCGCTGCTTCTCGCGGTGGTGCACAGCGCCCCGGCACGCTTCCTCGCGCACCCCGCCATCACGTTCCTGCTGTTCTCAGTCAGCCAGTTCGTCTTCTACTACACGCCGCTCTACGACTGGTCGCTCACCAACGTGTGGGCGCACGACCTCTCCCACGTGCACTTCGTGCTGGCGGGGTTCCTATTCTACTGGTCGCTGCTGGGCGTGGACCCGGTGCCGCACCGGCCGCCGTTCGTCTTCCGGTTCGTCATGGTCGTCGGCCTCGGGCCGGTGCACATCCTGCTCGGCATCCCGATCATGATGATGGCGACGCTGGTCAGCGACTTCTACGTCGGTGCCGGCCGCCGGTCGTGGGGTCCCACTCCCCTGGCGGACCAGCAGATCGGCGGCGGTGTCCTCTGGGGATTCGGCGATGTGGCGGCGGCCGTGCTCGTCGGCGCGTTCCTGCGCCAGTGGTACCGCTCCGACGAACGGGAAGCGCGCCGGATGGACCGGCAGCTCGACCGCGCGCACGGCGAGTCGGCCACGGTCACCCCGTGGTGGCTCCTCGAAGAAGGCGACAAGTCGGCTGAACTGCTTGGGCCTCAGCGCGATTCCGAACGAACGAGCCCACGGAAGCGGTCCCGGTGACGATCTCGACCTCCCGCCGCGGCGGGCGACCTGTGGCGTGGCTGGCCGGAGGAACAGCTGTCGGACTGGTGCTCGTCGTTGCGCTCGTGTCCGGCAACGCCGACGCGTACGCGGCCATGGGCCTCCCCGATCCAGGAACCGTCACGAAGATCGGCACGTATGTGCTGCGGTTCGTGGCCGACCTGGCGGCCGCGCTCTGTGCCGGTGCGCTGTGCTACGCGGCATTCTTCGTTCCTCCCAAGGATTCCGGTGCCCTGACCGCCGATGGCTGGAGCGCGGTCCGGTTGGGTGGCTGGGCCGCGTGGGTGTGGTTCGCCGCGGCCGCACTCCTGGTGCCGTTCGACGGCGCCGAGTCGACCGGCGTGCCGGTGACGGCGGTGCTGAGCCCCGAGGGCCTCGCGGTGGTGGTCTCCGTGCTGAGCGAACCGATCGCCTGGCTCGTCTCGGCACTGGTGGCGCTCGTAGTCGCTCTGTGCTGCCACCGCGTACTGAGGTGGCGGCCGGCTGCCGGTCTCGCTGTGGTCGCTGTGATGGGTCTGCTGCCACCGGTCGTGGTGGGTCACGGCTCAGCGGGTCTGGCGCACGACGTGGCCATGAACAGCCTGATCATCCACGTCGTCACCGCGGCACTGTGGCTCGGTGTGCTGGTCTGCCTGGTGCTGCACGTGCGTCGGGGCACCGGCCGGCCGGGCATCGCGATCAGGCGTTATCGGCGCTTCGCGTTCTGGTGCTGGCTCGCGGTGGCGTCCTCGGGTGTCGTCGCCGCGTTCACGCTGGTCACCCCCTCGCAACTGCTCACCACCGAGTACGGCCGGGCAACGCTCACCAAGGTGGCCGTGTTCGCGTTGCTCGGCGTCCTCGCCACGCTGGCCCGCCGCAAACGAGGATTTGTCGCCCTTGTTGTGGCCGAGACCGTGCTCATGCTGGTCACGGTCGGGGTGTCGGCGGGCATGACCCAGCCGGTGCCGCCGGCCCTGCCAGGAGCCGATCTCAGCCCGCTCCAGGTCGCACTCGGCTACCAACTGCCCGACCCGCCGGGTGCGCTGAACCTGCTCCTCGCCTGGCGGCTGGACCTCCTGCTGGGCATCGGCTTCCTCATCGCTGCCGCCGGGTATGTGCTTGGCCTGCAGCGGTTGCGCGCACGTGGCGAACGCTGGCCAGCGCACCGCACAGCGACGTGGCTGGCAGGGTGCGCCGTAGGGGTCATGGCGACATCGTCCGGCGTTGGTGCGTACGCACCTGCCAGCTTCAGCGTGCACATGGTGATGCACATGGCGCTCAACATGATCGCGCCGTTGCTGCTCGTTCTCGGCGCGCCCGTCACTCTGGCCTTGCGGGCACTCACTGAGGCGGGAGGTCCTCGTAAGCTGCTCGTCTGGGTTCTCGACTCGCGGCTGGCCCGGACACTGTGCCATCCGATCGTCGCGACTGTCGTGTTCGTCGTCAGCTACTACCTGCTGTACTTCGGCGGGGTCTTTGAGCCGGTGATGTCCGAGCACTGGTCGCGGATGGCGCTCAGCCTGGTCGTTCTCGTGAGCGGCTACCTGTTCTACTGGGTCGTCGTGGGCGCGGACCCGTCACCTGGGCGGCTGCCGCACCTCGGCCGGCTGGGCCTGGTGTTCGCGGTCATGCCGTTCCACGGCGTGTTCGCCGTGATCCTGATGAGCACGAACACGGTGATCGCCTCGAACTACTACCGCACGCTCGTCCTGGGGTGGCAGGTCGATCTGCTGGCCGACCAGCGACTGGCCGGGGTGATCTCGTTGGTCGTCGGCGAACTCGCCCTCGTGGCAGCCCAGGTCGTGCTCCTGGTGCAGTGGCAACACCACGACCAACTCGGCACCTTCCGAACGCTGCCTGCCGACCTCGACGACGAGGAGACCGCAGCCTACCGCGCCATGCTGACGAAGCTCAGGCGTCGTTGAACTGCTGGACGTGCCGGTCGTGGACGACACCGCGCTACTGCAGCAGACCGCTCCGCAGGTCACCCGCACCCAGGCTCCGGTTCCACCGGTGCGACGGGCCCGTTCCTCGTGCTCGGCGCGATTGGTGCTCTGGCCGTGGGTCAAGCACAGGTAGACCCACACCGAATCTGACCGGAAGCCGGGGTTGTCCCCGATGCGCCGGAGGCAGCGGTCGTGCTTGTCTGGAGAGGACGGCGAGCGGTGGACGAACTTGGGGCGAACCATGGCGCAGACCGATGATCGGACAACCCGTTGGCAGCGGTATTGGGACCGCAAGTCCGCGAACTACGACAAAGAGATCGGCGTCCTGGATCGCAGGGTTTTCGGTGACTCTCGCAGGTGGGCATGTTCGCGCGCGACCGGCGAGATCCTCGAGGTCGCCGTGGGTACCGGGCTGAACTTACCCTTCTACGCCGACGACGTTGTCATCACCGGCCTGGACATCAGCAAGCAGATGCTCGATCTGGCCCGATCGCGAGCACAGGACGTAGGCCGCGAAGTGGCACTGCGGCAAGGGACTGCTCACGCATTGCCGTTCGTCGACGCCTCGTTCGACACCGTTTTGTGCACCTTGGGCTTGTGCGCCATACCCGATCACGAGACAGCGGTCGATGAGATGGTGCGGGTGCTGCGCCCCGGTGGGCGGCTGATCCTCGTCGACCACGTCGCCAGCTCGGCACGCCTTGCGCGTGGTGTGCAGTGGCTGGTGGAGCGCATCACGATTCCGATGGCAGGAGAGCATTTTCTGCGTCGACCGCTGCACCTCGTTCAGGACCGCGGCCTAGAAGTGGAACTGCGGCAACGGTTCAAGCTAGGCGTCGTGGAACGACTCGTCGCTCGCAAGCCGATCGACCACTGACCGACTGGCCGAACAGCTTCGCCGATCGTGGCTCAACAGCTGGGCGAGGCGGGTCTTCCAAGTCGCGGTCAGGGAATCTTCGACAGCGGCCGGCTCCCTCAGAGGTCCTTGGGGGAAGGAGAGAGCCGGCCCCGGTTCCGCTACCGCGCTTCCGACAAGCCGAACTTGTTGTGGAAGGCGCGGAGCCATCCCGGCAACCACCAGTTGCCGTCGCCGCACATGCGCATCAGCGCGGGCATGAGCGCACCTCTGATCAGTGTTGCGTCCACGATCACCGCGATCGCGAGCCCGACACCGAGCAGCTTGACCGGAGTCAGCCCCGAGGTCGCGAAGGCGAACAGCACCACCGCGACGATCACCGCGGCCGCCGTCACGAGCCTGCCGACCCGCTCGAGGCCCCACGCGACCGAGGCCACGTTGTCACCGGTGAGCTCGTGGTGCTCCTTGATGCGGGACAACATGAACACCTGGTAGTCCATCGACACACCGAACGCCACGCAGAACATCAGGATCGGCATTCGGATGTTGACGTTGTCCGTGACGATGAAGTCGCCGACCAACCAGCGCAGGTGGCCCTCTTGGAAGATGAAGACCATCGCTCCGAACGTGGCGGTGAGGCTGAGCAGGTTCATGAAGATGGCCTGCAACGGGATCAGCAGGCTGCCGGTGAACAGGAACAGCAGGATGAACGTGGTCACCGCGATGAACAGCAACACCCACGGCAACGCACCGCCGACGTTGACCCGCGCGTCCACCAGTTGCGCGGCCTGACCGCCGACCAACCGGTCGGTGGACGGCGACGGCAGATCTCGTACCTTCGCCACCAGGTCACCGCCCTGCGGCGAGTACGGCTCGGGCTCGGAGATGATCGACACCCAGGTGCCCACCTGCGCGTCGAACCTCGCCGAACTCGGGTCCGGCGGTGCGACCTGCTCGCCCTTGATGTAGGAACCAGTGGCGGCGTCGACCCTGGTGACGCCGCTGATCTGGGAGAGCTTGGTGGCGTAGTCGCCGATCTTCGTGGAGTCGGCCTGCGCGGGCACGCCCGGCAGCACCACGGTGAGCGGCGAGTCCTCCTTGCTCGCGTAGTTGTCGCGGATGTACTGCGCGGCAACGTGTGCGGGCGCGTCGGGCGGCAGCACGCGGTCGTCCGACTCGCCGAACTTCGCGCCCAGGAACGGCGATCCCACGACGAGCAGCAGCGCCGTCACGATCAGGAAGAACGGCAGCGGCCGCTTCATCACGATCAACGACCAGCGGTGCCAGAAGCCACCACTGCCGTCGGTCTGCGCCGCCTTCTTGCGTGACCGGAACAGGCCATGCAGGCTCAGCGCGTCGACCTTGCGTCCCAGCACCGACAGCAGGGCGGGCAGTACGACCACCGCGCCCAGCGCCGCCAGCGCCACGACGGAGATGCCGGCGTAGGCGAACGAGCGCAGGAAGTTCATGGGGAACAACAACAGCGACGACATCGACACCGCGACGGTCAACGCGGAGAAGACGACTGTGCGGCCGGCGGTACGCACCGTTGTGCCGATCGCTTCCTTCACATCGGATCCGCTCGCCAGCTCCTCTCGGAATCTCGTGAGGATGAAGAGGCTGTAGTCGATGGCGAGACCGAGCCCGAGCGCGATGGTGATGTTCACGGCGAACACCGACACCGGCACCATCATGTTGAACACCTTCAACATGACGAGCGCGCCGACCACCGCCAGGCCACCCACCGCGAGCGGCGTCAGCGCGGCGATGACACCGCGGAACACCAGCAGCAGGATCAGCAACGTGAGCGGCGCGGCGATGAGCTCGGCCCGCACCAGGTCCTCGTCGCTCTGGGTGTTGACCTCGGCCCTGACCTGCGCGACACCCGTTGCCTCGACGGTGAACCCGTCGCGCTTGCCGACGATGTTCGGCACGATGCGCGTGGTCGCCTTGCTGACCTCGTTCTCGTCGCCGGCGAGCCGGACGAGCACCATCGCGGACTTGCTGTCCTCACCGCGAAGTGGCGGCGCACCGTTCAGGCTCCAGAACGACTCCGCCTGCACCACACCGGATTCCTTGGCGAGCCGGTCCGTGAGCTCCGTGCCGAACTTGACCGCGGCGGGGTCCTCGACGGAGCCCGGCGTCTTCACGAGGAACACCAGATGTGGTGCTCCTGCCTTGAAGTCCTTGTTCAGGATGTTGTCGGCGCGGGTCGCCTCCGCGTTGGTCGCGGTGATCCCGCCTTCGGACAGGCGTTCCGTCACGTCCGATCCGAACGGCAGCGCGAGTCCGATCGCGACGACCACGGCGACCAGCACCAGGATCCGGCGCCGGAAGACGCCGTGTCCGATGCGTTCCAGCAGTGAGCGCTTAGCCCCCTTGCTGATGCCGGGCGGCGCCTCCCGCTCCTTCTGGTCCGCTGTCATGTGTTGCTCACTCCTCGGTGAAACTCCTGCGAGCGGGCGAACGTCACCCGATGACAGAAGTCTGCGGGCGCGGCCCGTCCCGAGACTTGTAAGAAACGGCTATACCCACCTGGGGTACGCGCACTAACGGGTGCGGTTATGCCGTTCGGGGACGTCCATGCATCCCACGGTCACCTTCTCGCAGTCCTCGCTCGGAGGATGCGGCGACACCGCCCTGGCGAGCAGGGACGGTGCGAGTCCGAAGGTGCGGCGGGTGACGTTGGTGAGGTGTGCGGAGTCGGTGAAACCCGCGGTGTGCGCGGCCTCGGTCAGCGTGGAACCACCGAGCACCGATTCAACAGCGCGCTGCAGCCGCAGCCACAGCACGTACCGGCGGAACGACAGGCCGATCTCGGACGCGAACAGGTGCCGCAGGCGGCTGTCAGAGATGCCCACGGCGGCGCTCACCTCGGCCAGCGACACCGGACCGCTGATGATCGTCGGCAGGTACTGGATCGCGTCCTCCAGCACCGGATGGCCGACGACACCGGTCACGACCCGGCAGTCCACGCCGAGCGCACCGAAGATCCGGCACACCAGCGCTTCCGGCTCCTGGTCGTCACGGCTGAGCAATGCGGGCGTCAACGTACGAGCCGCATCAGCCCACTCCGCCACCGACGACGAGACGCCGTTGGCGACGAGCTCCCGGCCGGTGGTGCTCTCCGGTTCGAGGTAGAGCATCACCGTGCGCGGGTTGCCCTCGACGATGGCGTGCGGTTCGTTCGCCGGAATCACGGCGGACCGGCAGCGCTGCCGCCGGCCCTCACCGTCCTGGAGCTCGATCTGGCCGTCGGCGACGACGATCTGGATCGCGTGGTGGGCGTGCTCGGCCGCATGACCGACCGCGCCGAGGTAGAGCTGCCACCCCGGCCGGATGACGCCGAACCCACCACTCCAGGTGTCGCCCGCCATCAGCCTCCCCTGTCCACCCCGGTCGCCGCACGTGGGCACCATTGTGACAGGGGCACACATCAGACGGTCGATTCGTCCGATTCAGCGACGTGCGCGAACGCGCGCACCTGCGCGGTCAACGCCACCTTGCCCGTGTTCTCGACCTCGACGCTGACGCCGAAGACGATCTCGGTGAAGCCGCGGATTCGCGGCGTGACCGACACCAGCTCGGCTGTCGTGCGGATTCGGGTGCCCGCAGTCCCCGGCGCCGAGAACCGCAGGTGGTCCATGCCCTTGTTGAGCCGGTCGGCAGGCCCCCCGCGAAGCCCCTGGACAGCTCTCTGCAGCCTGTGACGGTTGCATTGGATCAGATGGACCGGTCCCGTCGGCTGCTGGTGATCACAGCAGTCGCGGTGAAGAAGCGGCTGCGATGCGTGGCCTCGAGCACAGCCGCCGAGTTTGTTTCCTGCAGCTTTCCCGGTGTCTGTAACGCAACCCTGCGTGGAACCGACCTTCGATGCGACGAGCAACTACTACGGGGTCTAGTAGCCGCGATGTCGCACAGAGTGATCGGTTACCGAGAGGTGGACAGCATGACGGCGCCGAAGGCCAGACCCCTTCCGCTGCTGAGACGTCTTTCCCGCATGATGCTGTCCCTTGTGGTCGGTGCGGGCGTGGCCATGCCGTTCGTGGTCGCGTCCGCACCGATGGCGTTAGCGGCTCCGTGCGATGCGCCGGTGTCCAACAAGGTTCTGTGCGAGAACACCAAACCCGGCACGCCGGACTGGCAGGTCTCCTCGCGGGACGACTCGATCCTCGGCTACACCACCGACATCAGCGTCACGCCCGGCGGTCGCGTCGACTTCAAGATGCTGACCACGGCGTCGTCGTACACGGTCGACATCTACCGCCTGGGTTGGTACGCGGGCGTGGGTGCGCGACACATGGGCCAGGTCAGCCGCAACACCGCGCAGAACCAGCCGGCCTGTCTGCGGGACGCGCCAACAGCGCTCATCGACTGCGGTAACTGGGCTGTCTCGGTGAGCTGGAACGTGCCGTCCGACGCGGTCTCAGGCATCTATTACGCGCGTACCCGGCGCAATGACACCGGCGCGCAGAACGAGATCGTGTTCGTCGTTCGTGACGACACCTCACGCTCGAAGATCTTCTTGCAGACGTCGGACGCCACCTGGGTCGCGTACAACCGGTACGGCGGCAACAGCCTGTACTTCGGTGACGGCCCTGGTCAGGGCGGCTCGTCGTACAAGGTGAGCTACAACCGTCCGTACACCGGCGGTGACGGTGACGAGAACTTCATCTTCAACGCCGAGTACCCGATGCTGCGCTTCCTGGAGGCGAACGGGTACGACGTGAGCTACACGACTGAGGTCGACACGGCTCGCCGCGGCCAGCTCATCAAGAACCACAAGGTGTTCATGCCGGTCGGGCACCCGGAGTACTGGTCGAACGAGCAGCGCGCCAACGTCGAGTCCGCTCGCGACGCCGGCGTGAACCTCGCGTTCCTGACAGGCAATGAGATCTTCTGGAAGCACCGGTGGGAGAAGAGCATCGACTCCTCCCAGACCGACTGGCGGACTGTCGCAGCTTTCAAGGAGACCAAGGGCACCCAGAACGACGGCCTGAACGACTGGACCGGCACTTGGCGCGACCCGCGCTTCAGTCCGCCCCAGGACGGCGGCCGGCCCGAGAACGCATTGCTGGGCAACCTCTTCACCGTCAACGGCCGCCGCGACGACTCGCTGCAGGTGCCGGCCGCGTACGGCAAGATGCGGCTCTGGCGGCACACCGGTCTGCAGAACATGACCGCGGGCACCACGTACACCTTCGAGCCAGGCACGCTGGGTTACGAATGGAACACCGTGGAGGACAACGGGTTCCAGCCTCCGGGTGTGGCGCAGCTGTCGCGCACCGTGGTCGACCTGCAGGGTTACTACGTGTTGAAGAACCACGGCGACGAGTACGGCTCCGAGGTCAAGACACACGCGATCACCTACTACCGACACCCCAGTGGTTCGCTGGTGTTCGCCGCAGGCACCGTGCAGTGGGCATGGGGCGTGGACGACGAGCACGCCTTCCGCACCAACACACCGACCGCCGACGTCCGGATGAAGCAGGCCACGATCAACTTCCTGGCGGACATGGGCGTGTTCCCATCTACGCTGCAAGCCGGCCTGACCGCGGCGACGACGAGCAGCGACACCGCGCCGCCCGGCGTGACGATCAGCACGGTGCCCGCACAGTCCACGGTCGGGCAGCCGTACACGTTCTCCGGCACGGTGATCGACGCAGCGGGCCAGGTGGCCGGTGTCGAAGTGTCCACCGACGGCGGCAATCGCTGGCATCCGGCGACGTGGCAAGCCGGGCAGACGACGTGGAGCTACACCTACACGCCCGCGCAGTCGGGCCCGGCGCAGTTGAGGGTCCGCGCGGTCGACGACTCGGCGAACCTCTCCGCGCCGGTTTCCGCAACGCCTGGTGTGTCGTCCAGGACGTGTCCGTGCGGTGTCTTCAGCGGTACTGACCTGCCGAAGGTGGTTTCGGCGAACGACAGCTCGGCGCTCGAGCTCGGTATGAAGTTCCGCAGCGGCACCTCGGGTTACGTGCGGGGTGTGCGGTTCTACAAGGGCGAAGGCAACACCGGCACGCACACCGGCACGCTCTGGTCGAGCAGCGGTGAGCCGCTGGCCACCGGCACGTTCGTCAACGAGACCGCGACAGGCTGGCAGACGTTGCTGTTCCCGTCACCGATCGCAGTGCAGGCGAACACCACCTACATCGCCTCCTACTTCGCCCCGACAGGGCGCTTCTCGTACGACACCGAGTACTTCTTCCGCAAGAAAAAATACCTGGAGCCGCTGACCGGCTTGGAGTCCGGTGTGGACGGGCCCAACGGCGTCTTCAAGTTCGGCTCGGGCTTCCCCAGCAACACCTTCGGTGACACCAACTACTGGGTCGACGTGGTCTGGGCGCCGGACCCCGGCCCGGACACCCGCGCACCGGTCCAGACGGCCAGCTCGCCCGTCGCCAACGCCGGTTCGGTCGCACTCACCACGACGGTGTCGGGCATGTTCGACGAAGCGGTGACGCTCACCGGCGCGCAGTTCACGGTGACCGGCCCGAGCGGCGCGGTGTCCGGCACGATGTCGTTGTCCGCGGACACGCGAACAGTCACGTTCACACCGTCGGTGCCGCTGACAGCCGCGACCACCTACACGGCGGCGCTCAAAGCCGCCGACGTGTCGAACAACATGTCAGCGCAGACGAACTGGACGTTCACCACAGGATCACCACGTCCGGCGGCGTGCCCGTGCACCGTCTGGGACGACTTCGCCGGGCCGGCCACAATGGACTCCGGTGACACCAACCAGGTCGAGGTGGGGACCAAGGTTCGCTTCGACGGCAAGGGCGAGGTCCTCGGCGTCCGGTTCTACAAGGGCACCGGCAACACCGGCACCCACACCGGCTCGCTGTGGACCTCCACGGGCCAGCTCCTGGCACAAGGCACGTTCACAGCGGAAACCACTTCCGGATGGCAGAAGCTGATGTTCTCCTCGCCGGTCGCGGTTCAGGCGAACACCACCTACGTCGTGTCGTACTACGCGCCGAACGGCCGATACTCGGTCAGCTCCGGCTACTTCAACGGCCAGGGCGCGGACTACAAGTCCCTGCACGCCTTGCAGAACGGCACGGACGGCGGCAACGGCGTCTACCGCTACGGCAGCGGCGGCGGCTTCCCGAGCTCGTCGTACAACGCGACGAACTACTGGGTCGACGTCATCTACCGCAACGGCCTCAACGGCGACACCACGCCGCCGACGCTGACCAACCGCATGCCGGGCGTCGACGCGACGAACGTCTCGCTCACAGCGCCGTTGACGGCAACGTTCAGCGAACCGGTCGACCCGGCCTCGGCGCAGATCTGGGCGACCGATCCCAGGGGCGGCAAGCTGACCGGTTCGGTGTCGCTCTCGGCCGACCAGAAGACGGTGACCTGGACACCTGCGGGCAAGCTCGCACCGGGCACGCGCTACCTGGCGCACGTGGGCATCGCCGACGCGAACGGCATCGCGCTGGCCGCGCCGGCGGAGTGGGGCTTCACCACCACGACGACGCCAACATGTCCGTGTTCGCTGTTCAGCACAGCGACCGTGCCCGCCGTGGCGTCCACGGACGACGGCGGCGCCTACGAGCTCGGTGTCCGGTTCTCGCCGACGCAGTCCGGCCAGATCACCGGCGTGAAGTTCTACAAGGGTGCGGGCAACACCGGCACCCACACCGGCTCCCTGTGGAACGCCTCCGGCACGCGTCTCGCAACCGGTACATTCAGCAGTGAGACCGCGACCGGCTGGCAGACGCTGACATTCGCGCAGCCGGTGATCGTAAGCGCGGGCCAGACCTACACCGCGTCGTACACGACCACCGCGGGCCGCTACGCGGTGAACGGCGGGTACTTCGCCACCGGTCCGGTCAACTCGACACCGCTGACGGCACCGCAGGAGCAGAACGGTGTGTTCGTGCCGGGCTCTGGCTTCCCGACGATGACGTACGGCTCCGGCAACTACTGGGTCGACGTCGTCTACCAGCCGAACGCGGACAACGACGCCCCGGTGGTACAGAGCCGCACCCCGTTGGACGGTGCGACCGCGGTCGGGCTGACGAGCACCGTATCGGTGTCGTTCAACGAACCTGTTGAGCTGGGTAGCGCGCAGTTCTCCCTGACCGATCCCGGTGGGGCGAAACTCTCCGGCACGCTGTCGCTGTCCGGCGACCAGCGCACCATCACGTGGGCTCCATCCGCGAGGTTGGCGGCGGGGGCGCGCTATACGGCAAGTCTGCGGATCGCAGACGCGTACGGGAACCTGATGCCCGCGGCGATCACTTGGTCGTTCACCACCACATCGACGCAGGCATGTCCGTGCTCATTGTTCAGCACTGCAACAGTTCCGACTGTCACGGCGACTGCTGACAGCGGCGCCTACGAGCTGGGTGTCAGGTTCACGTCCTCGGCCAACGGCCGGATCACCGGCGTGAAGTTCTACAAGGGCGCGGCCAACACCGGCACCCACACCGGATCCCTCTGGACCGCCGACGGGACTCGGCTGGCAACCGGCACGTTCTCCAACGAGACGGAGACCGGCTGGCAGACGCTGACGTTCACCACCCCGATGGACGTCACCGCCGGCGTCACCTACGTCGCGTCGTACACCACGACAACGGGCAGGTACGCGCTCGACACCGGGTACTTCTCGGCATCGGCCGTGACCAGCTCGCCGCTCAGCGCGGGGACCGCCAACGGCGTGTTCCAGGCGGGATCGGGATTCCCGTCGACCACGTACAACGGCGGCAACTACTGGGTGGACGTGGTGTTCGAACAGAGCTGATCGGGAAGTGCAGAACGGCGGGCCGCGCGGACATCCGTGCGGCCCGCCGTTTCGTTCACAGGGGCAAAGCTTCACGTCTCGCTTGCAACGCGGTGTCTGCAGGCTCGATACCTGCGACGAGGTTGAAGGCACCAGTGAGCAGGTTGAGGGTCACCACGCCGACCACCTCCGCGATGACGCGGTCGCTCCAGCCGTGTGCCCGAAGCTCCGCGACGTCGTCGTCTGAGATTCCGGATGGCTCGGCGAGAACGCGCACCGCGAAGGCGATCAGTGCCGCCTCCCGCGGATCGACGGCCGTTCCCTGGCGCGCGAGGGCGATGTCGCTGTCGCTGACCCCGTTCGCACGGGCAGCCTCGGTGTGCGCGGCCAAGCAGGTGCCGCAACCGATCCACTCCTGCGCGGCAAGGGAGATCTTCTCGCTGAGGGCGCGCGGCAGCTTGACACGTTTGAGAGCTCGCGAGAAGTCCAGGTAGCCCTGTAGCAGTGCGGGTGAGTGGGCCATGCTGCTCACCATGTCGCCGACCGAATCATGTCGCGTGATGATGTCGGTGAGCAGTTCGCGAGACTTCTCAGGGGCGTCCGCTGGGTCGAGTGCGGGGATGCGTCGCATGTGGAGCTCCTGAAGCGGGAGGGTTGCCGCCCGCCGTGGTGAGGCGGGCGGCAACTGAGGTGGGTGACTCAGACGTTGGTCGGCTCGCGCTCGGCGTCCGGGGCAGTCGCACGGCTGCCGCGCAACGTCCCGGCCGCGATGAGCGCGCCAACGATCGCGATGCCGGCGGCACCGATGAACGCGGCGGACACACCGGTGGTCAGCGCGTTGACGTCACCGAGCTGACCGGCGCCGTACGAGGCGGCGAGGGCGGTCATCGCGGCCAGGCCGAGTGCGGACCCGATCTGGTAGCTGGTGTTGACGATGCCCGACGCGAGGCCGCCCTCTTCCGGGCGTGCGCTCGAGATGGCCGTGCCCAGCGACGGGATGAACGCCAGCGCCATGCCGGTGGCCGCCACCAGCGAGGCGGGCAGCACGTCCACCCAGTAGTTGCCGTCCGGGCGCACCAGCGCGAGCCAGCCCAGACCAGCCGCGAGCACGACCAGACCGGTGACCACCATCGGCTTGACGCCGAACCGCGCGGTGAGCCGAGGTGCGACGACCACCATCAGCACCATGATCGCGGTGGTCATCGGCAGCAGCGCTGAGCCGCTGGCGAAGGCACCGAGGCCCAGCACCTGCTGCAGGTAGAGGTTCAGGAAGAACCACATCGGGATCCACGCGCCACCGAGCAGCAGCTGGGCGATGTTCGCCGCACCGAGCTGGGGCGTGCCGAAGATGCCCAGCCGCACCAGCGGAGCCTTCCGCTTGGCCTGGATCAGCAGGAACGAGCCCAGCAGCACCACGGCGACGATCAAGCCGACGATCGTCTCGGCTGAGGTCCAACCAGCTTCGGGAGCGCGCACGATGGCGTAGACCGCTACCGCCAGACCGGCCGTCACGGTGATCGCGCCGAGCAGGTCGGTGGAGCCGCGCTGGGCGGCACCTGCGGGCATCAGGGCCGGGATGGCGATCAGTGCGATCACCGCGATCGGCACGTTGATGTAGAAGACCCACGGCCAGCTCAGGTACTCGGTGATCACGCCGCCGAGGAAGACGCCGGCGGTACCACCGGCCGGAGCGGCGGCCCCGTAGACGGCGAGCTGGGCGGGTTCGCTGCCGAACAGCATCATCAGCAAGGTCAGGGCCGAGGGGGCGATGAGCGCGGCTCCGGCACCCTGCACCGCGCGACCGAGCAGCTCGACCCAGATCTCGCCCGCGGCGCCGGCGACGACGGAACCCACGAGGAGCACGAGCCAGCCGGTGGCGAACATGCGGCGGGCGCCGAGCAGGTCGGACAGCTTGCCGCCGAGCAGGAGCAGTCCGCCGAAGGCGACGACGTAGGCGTTGAAGACCCAGGACAGGTTCTCCTGGGAGAAGCCGAGATCCGCCTGGATCCTCGGCAGGGCCACCCCGATGATCGAGGTGTCCATGATGACCATGAACTGTGCCGCGGCGATGAGGGCGAGTGCCCACCACCTGCGCCGGGCGGACTTGTCCACACTGGACATTTCACGTACTCCATACCGGTAGGAGGTATCGACCAGTCAGACTTCTGCCCTGATCGCGTAATGCAGCTACCCCTGCGAAACGGAAGATCTTGACGGACCGTGGCCGCGAGTCTCTCGCGGCCACGGTTCACTCAGTGGTGGTGATGACCTTCGTGGCCGCCACCGTGGTACTGGTGCACCACCGCGTGCCCCTTGCCGCGCGAGATCAGCCAGCGGTTGACCGGAACCGTGATCACGAACGCCACTGCCAGCGCGAACGCGAGGCTCACCCAGAACAACCAGCTGCCGAGGCCCGCTTCCATCGCGCCCGGCACAGCCAGCATGACCCCGTTGTCGACGATCTCCATCACAGCGATCGAAACGGTGTCCGCCGCGAGCGCCACGCCGATGGCGGCACGGAGAGGCAACCCGGACTTCAGCACGGGCCGGATGGTGAGTGCGTAGCCGAACACGAACGCAAGGGCGACGGCGAGGGCGATGGTCGACAGGTTCGACCATCCCAGCGCGGTGCCGATGACCATGCCGAGCACCTCACCGATCGCACAGCCGGTGAGGCAGTGCAGCGTCGCGGAGATGGCGAGCTTCGTCAGATTCGATTGCGCACCAGCGTGATTCATGATCCGCTCCCTTGCCTCTGCTCTCAGCATGCATACCCTGCCAGGGTATGCTGTGGCGAAGTTACGCCCATACCCCCTAGGGGTGTCAAGACCATGTTGAGGGGACGCCGACCGTGCGCGTCATCGCCATCGAGGAACACTTCTCCCACCCGGCCGTGCAGAGCGCCGATGCCCTGGTCTCGCTTCGCCGTCACCCGCAGCTCGCCCACGTCCAGGAACAGCTGGAGGACGCCGGGGCAGGAAAGCCGCGCACATGGACGCGGCAGGGATCGACGTCCAGGTCCTCTCGCACACTGTGCCTGGCGCCGAGCGTCTCGTTGGGACGGGAGCGATCCAACGCGCAACAGAGGCCAACGACGCTTTGGCCAGCATCGTCGCTGCTCACCCGCACCGATTCGCCGGGTTCGCCGCGTTACCGATGCGCGAACCCGAAGCGGCGGCGGTTGAACTGCGGCGTGCGGTCGACGAACTCGGGTTCAAGGGAGCGCTCGTCAACGGCCTTGTCGACGGCCGGTTCCTGGACGATCTCCGCTTCCGACCGGTGCTGCGCCAAGCCGAGCAGCTCGGCGCGCCGATGTACCCGGCCGCTCCCCCCGCAGCGGTCGCTGGCGTGCACTTCGGCGGTCTACCGCAAACCACGGCAGATCATCTGGCCACCGCGGCGTGGGGCTTGCACTCCGAGACCGCGTTGCACGTCCTGCGGCTCATCGTCGCCGGGATCTTCGACGAGTTTCCGGCACTGCAAGTGGTCATCGGCCACATGGGCGAGATGATCCCGTTCGCGTTGGCCCGGATCGACACCGCGCTCACGCCGATCAGCACCGAACTGCGGCAACCCGTGGCGGACTACTTCCGCACCAACATCTGGATCACCACGAGCGGCTACACGACGTTCCCACCGCCGCAGTGCGCGCTTGCGGTGCTGGGCACGGACCGGATCATCTTCTCCGTCGACTACCCCTACACGCTGAACGAACCCGCCCGAGTGCTGCTCGACAACGCGCCGATCAACCAGGAGGACCGGGAGCAGATCGCGCGCGGCAACGTGGAGCGGCTACTCCGCCTGTGAACGACCAAGCGCTGTTCTGACCGTCCTCTTGGCAGTACGTCAGGCCGAGTGCTCGCGCAGCACTGCCAGTCGCCGCCGGTACTCCTCTTCATCGACGTCCCCACGGGCGAACCGCTCGGCCAGGATCTGCTCCGGCGTGCGCTGCGGTGAGGTGAAGCTCGACCGCGTTTCGCGGCCGAGGTAGCGGACCACTGCTACCACTCCGCCGATCACCAACGCCCAGAACAGGACCATGCTCACGGTCATGAGGACATATCCCCAACCGCTCATTCCGTTGCCATACCAGAACATCATTGTGCACTCTCCATTCGGACCAGCGGAGCTGACGTACCGCGACGTCGTGGCTCGGCATACTCACATTCCGTGATTCCCCTTGCTATGTGCTGGAAACGACCGTGCTGGGCGCGGCCGCTTGTGCAGGCGGTGCAACAGATTCCGGGATCTCCGCCGTGGGCAGGCGCAACCGCTTGAGCGCCAAGGCGTTCATCGCGACGATCAAGCTGGAGCCAGACATCGACAGCGCGGCGATCTCCGGACGCAGCATGAGGCCGAAGGCGGGCTCGAACACGCCCGCGGCGATCGGCAGCGCGATGGCGTTGTAACCAATGGCCCAGCCGAGGTTCTGGCGCATCTTGCGCAAGGTACCGCGGCCAATGCGCAGCGCGATCGGGACGTCGAGCGGGTCGGAGCGCATCAGCACGACGTCGGCGGTCTCGATCGCCACGTCGGTACCCGCGCCGATGGCGATGCCGAGGTCCGCCTGAGCCAGTGCCGGCGCGTCGTTGACGCCGTCGCCGACCATGGCGACCTTCCGGCCGCCACGCTGCAGTTCAGCGATCTTGGCCGCCTTGTCGCCGGGCAGCACCTCGGCGATCACGGTGTCGATGCCCAGCTGTGCGGCGATCCGTGCGGCGGTGGCCTGGTTGTCCCCGGTCAGCATGACCACCTCGACGCCCAGGTCGTGCAGCGCCGCAACGGCCGCGACCGAGGTGTCCCTCGGCGCGTCGGCGATACCGATCACGCCTGCCACCACGCCGTCCACCGACACCAGCACCGCGGTGCGGCCGGTGGCCGCCAGCTCGTCACGACGCGCCGCCAACGTACCCAGATCGACGTTCTCCCTCTCGAGCAGGCGCCGGTTCCCGACCACCACACGACGACCGTCCACATGCGCGATCGCACCGTGTCCCGGCACGTTCTCGAACCGCTCCGCGCGGGCGGCAGCAACGCCGAGTGCGTCGGCATGACGGACGACGGCCTCGGCGAGCGGGTGTTCGGACTCGCGTTCCACAGCGGCCACCAGCCGCAGCAGCTCGTCCTGCGGCATGCCGTCGATGATCACGTCGGTGATCTCGGGCTCTCCCTTGGTGAGGGTTCCGGTCTTGTCCATCACGACGACCTGGATGCGCGCGGAGGTCTCCAATGCCATGGCGTTCTTGAACAGCACACCGCGTTTCGCACCCATGCCCGTACCGACCATGATCGCCGTCGGCGTGGCCAGACCGAGCGCGTCCGGGCAAGTGATCACCACGACCGTGATCGCGAACAGCATCGCGGTGGCGAACGTGCTCCCGGTCAGCAACCACGCGGCGAGGGTGGCGCCACCGCCGATGAGGGCCACCAACACCAACCAGAACGCGGCGCGATCAGCGAGCCGCTGGCCGGGAGCCTTGGAGTTCTGCGCCTCCTGCACGAGCTTGACGATCTGCGCCAGCGCGGTGTCAGAGCCGACCTTGGTCGCCCGGACGCGCAGGGTTCCGTTGGTATTGATGGTGGCGCCGACGACCACGGAGCCGGAAGCCTTGTGCACCGGCAGGCTCTCGCCCGTCACCATCGACTCGTCAACCTCCGACTCGCCCTCCTCGACCAGGCCGTCGACGGCGATCTTCGCGCCGGGCCGGACGAGCAGCAGGTCTCCGACGACGACCTCGGCGGTGCTCACCTCGACCGGTTCACCGTCGCGGATCACGACGGCCTTGGGCGGCGCGAGGTCGAGCAGCGTGCGGATCGCGTCGTTGGCGCCACCGCGGGCCCGCATCTCGAACCAGTGCCCCAGCAACACGAACGCCGCCAGCACGGTCGCTGCCTCGTAGAACACCTCACCACCGCCGGTCAGCGTGATGACCAGGGAGTACAGCCATCCCGATCCGACGGCGACCGCGACGAGCACCATCATGTCCAGCGTCCTGGCGCGCAGTGCCCGGACCGCTCCGTCGAAGAAGATCCAGCACGAGTAGAAGATCACCGGCAGGCTGAGCACGAGTGCCCACACGTCCTGCCGCACTCCGAACGGCGTCGGCAGGTGCAGGCCGAACACCTCGGTGCCGATCGGCGACCACAACACGATCGGGAGTGAGAACACCAGCGCGACCAGGAAGCGGTTGCGCATGTCGGCGACCATCGCCGCCATCGACATGCCGGCGTGCCCTCCGTGTCCCATCGCCTCGTGCGGAGACCGCAACGTCTCCGCGTGATCGTGATGGTCGTGCCCGGCCCGGTCCGGCTCCTCCATGGGATCGCAGATGTGATGGGGCACCGACTGGCCGGCGCAGTGGTAGCCGCAGTCGATCACCCACTGGCGCAGCGTGGCGACGGAGGTGTGGGACGGGTCGAAGACCACTGTCGCCGTCTGGGCGGTGGGATTGACCGAGACGTCGAGCACTCCGGGTTGCCTGCCCAGCTTGGCGTTGACGACGTTCTGCTCGGACGCCCACCGCAGTCCGCTGACGTCGAGCACGGCTGTGCTGGTGCGATCACTCATGATCATGCCTTCCTGGCCGCTGTCGATCTGCGGCTCGACTGGACTGGATTACCAACAGGAGAGCCGCGATGACGATCGCGTCGCCAAGCCCTTCCATCAGGGTGACGCGCTCGCCGAGAATTGCAACACCGAACGCGACGCCGACCACGGGGACGAGCAGCGTCCAGGCGGTGACCGAGGTGAGCGATGCGCGGCGCAGCTCGCCGAACCACAGCACGTACGGCAGTGCTGTCGCGCCTGCGGAAAGCACGAGCAGCGCCGTGATGAACCGGGCGCTCCAGGTGATGGTGGTGGGCGGGCCTTCGGTGACCGCGGCGACCACGGACAGAGCGGTCCCGCCGATCAGGAACTGCCACACGCCCAGGGCGAGCAGGTCGACGTCGGTCAGGCGGCGGGCCAGCAGCGCACCCGCGGTGATCCCGACGGCGGCCAGCACCGCGAGGCCGGCTCCCCCTCCGAGGCCGGTCGGCGCGGCCACCAGCACCAGCCCGCCGAAACCGAGCGCCACCCCCGCGATCTCGACCGCCCGTGGTCGCTCGGCGTACAACCACCAGGCGGGCAACACGACCAGCAACGGCGCAGAGTTGCTCAGCACCGCGGCTGCCCCGGCGGTCAGGCCGCTCGTGCTGGCGAACATCGCACCGAAGGTGAGCGTGACGTTCGTCAGCGCCAGCAAGCCGATGAGGCCCCAGATACTCGCTCGGCGGGGAAGCACTGTCGCGTCCGCCTGCCGACCGGCGATCAGCAGAACGGCGAGCAGCAACAGCCCGGCCACCAGCGCGCGCAGGGAGGCGAACCACAGCACCGGAACATCCCGCATGCCCCACGTGATCAACGCATAGCACGAACCCCAGCCCACGACGACGATCAGCATGCGCCACGGACGCACTCCTGTCGTCTCTGCACGCGCGGCGATCACGTCTCGTAGCCCAGCGTCGTCACCATGCCGGCCTCGGCGTGGCAGGTGTTGTGGCAGTGAACCATCCAGTGGCCTGCGTACGGCTCGCGACGGGACGTGCGCTCCGCCTCCCTGCTCATCCGATAGGCGCGGCCGAACAGCTCGAAGTCCTCGTCGCAGGTGAGCCGCTCGTAGACCACCGGTTCCTGCCGGCAGTACCCAGGCCGTCCGGACACCGACACGGTTCCCGCGTCCGGTCGCAGGACACCGAACAGGATCTTCATCAGGGTGGACTTGCCCGATCCGTTCTCGCCCACGAGCCCGACCACCTCACCAGGGCGCAGCGTGACGTCGGCACCCCGCAACACCTGCCGGTGGTGCCGGTAGCTCTTCTCGATCCCGGACGCCACCAGTGTGTTGTCGGTCTGCGTCGGAAGTGTTGTGGTCATGGCGCACTCCAGGTGCCGATCGCGTCTTGGGGGAAGCCTGTGACGCGCAGTTCGATCGCAGCACCCGCAGGTACCGGCGTGGTGAACCGCAACGTGCCCTCGCGGTGATGCCCGCCCGGCCCCTGCCCGTCCCAGCTAGCGCCCTCCACCTGCCTGCCGTTCACGGTCAACCGGGCCGAGGCAGCCGGATCAAGAGCGAGCTCCACAGTGTGGGTGTCGAACTTGAGCTCGAACGCCGCTCCGGAGCGGTCCAGTGTGAGCGCCGTCATCGTCACCTCGACCGCACCCGCCTGCACCGTACGAGTACCCAGGTCCGCAGGGCCCGGTTCGGGTCGCGAGAGCCACCAGGCGATCGCCCCGACTACAACCAGCGCGGCCACAGCGATCACGGCGACACCGCGCCACGAGGTGCTGATGTGCGACATGAGTCTCACTGTCCTGTCGCGACTCGTGTGCGACGCAGCCGTCGAGCGGCCAGGAACACGCCGAGCCCGTTGATGGCGACACCAGCCGCCATGATCGGAGTTCGGTACTCGGTGAGGAACACAGCCGCGCCAGACGCACCAATGATCGGCGCGAGATCGGCCACGTGGTGAGCGCAGCACGCGACCATGCCGATCGCGGAGGCACCCGCGCCTGTGCCCGCGGTGGCACGCACGTCGGTGTGCAGCCGCTGACGGCGGCGCAGCTCCACGAACAAGCCGACCTGGGTGCCGAACCCAGCCACGATCAGCACGAGCCACGGCCAGTCGTCCACGGCCTGCTGTGCCAGGTGGTCAAGCCCTCCGGCCCCGCCGACGACTAGTACGTAGAAGAGACCCAGGGCGGCGGCAGCCAGGATCCCGGCGCGCACGGCGTTCCTGCTCATCACTACCTCCGAACTCGAGCCGGCGTCGAACGCAGCCGGGGCAGCAACGCTGGCGTATGCGCTGCGTAAGCGGTCCACTTCTCACCGAACCGTTGCGCCACCTCGCGTTTCTCGCTGCGCGCCAGCCGCGCGTACACCACGACCAGGATCGGAAACATGATCAACGTCGGGATGGCCGGCCACTGCAACAAGAACCCGATCATCACCAGCAGGAACCCGTCGTACTGCGGGTGCCGGACCCGCGCGTACGGCCCTGCCGTGGCCAGCCGGTTCTCCTTGGCCGCCTCGTGCAACCGGACCCACGCAGCGGAGATCAACCAGAAGCCACCCGCGATCGCGACGTAGCTGGCCAGGTGGAACGGGCTCAGGTGCGGATCGCCGGTCCAGCCGGTCAGGTCGTTCCACAGGTGCCCACCAGCGTGGATGTCCTTCAGCAGCAGGAACCGCGACCCGCGCCAGGATCCGAGCAGGTAGATCGTCAGTGGGATGCCGTACATCTCGGTGAACAGCGCCATCAGGAACGCGGTGAACGCTCCCATCGCCCATCAGTCCCGCCTGGTTCGCGGCTGGAAGAACCTCATCGCGAACACCACGAACAACACGATGTTCAGGAAGACCAGGGGCCACAGCCCGTACGCGGCATCAGCCATCACGACCGGTCTGAGCTGTGCTGATCGTTGTGTTGATCGTTCGATCCGTCTTGGCCGCCATGCCCACCGTGGCCGCCCATCATGGACATCATCATGAGCGGGCAGGCGAGCACGAGCAGGCCGACCAGCATCGTTGGGAGCGGGACTCCCGCAAAGGCCAGCCCGACGATCAGGATCGCTAGGGCGATCGCGTACAACCCGAGGTGTTGGCGTTTCATGACGTCCTCCGCTTCATCGGCTGACTTAGAGCATCGGCTCGCGCAACGCCCGGCGGCAGGGACCCAGGTTGTTCGACAACCGGGACCTACTACCCGACCTAGGAGAATCCTTGGGCTCTGCCCCGCCGTCCACGCAGGCGCCAACAGTGGAAAAGGACAGGTGTGCAGCGTGCCTGGCGCTACGAAGGGAGTCCCGCGATGGGCGATGACATCCACGTGGGCCAGATCGCCGGTTTCACTTTGCGCGTCAACTGGAGCGTGCTGGTGGCCCTCGATCCCCGAGGCTTCGGCCCGACGCGATCAGGTCGTCCTACGCGGAAGCTGCACGTTCGCAACAGTGCGCCGACTGTTGAACCAGTTGAAGCCCTGACCCGTATGAAGCAGCGATGCCACCTACTAGGTACCGTAGTTGCATGACCGAAAGCACGCACCACAGGGCGATACATTGGGTCCTGCTGTGCGTGCTGTTCCTCGGTGTCGTCGGGATGCACCACGTTGCTGTGAGCGATGACATGTCGCCCACACACGGCTCAATGTCCGTGGGCGCTTACGACGCGCCGCCTACCGAGGAACCGGCACCGCAGCCCGCACATGAGATGTTGCACCTGTGCGTCGCCGTGCTGTGTGCCGTCGTGTCGCTGCTCCTGCTCGGTTGGCTGTTGTTGCGCGCGGAGCGCCCGATCGCCGGGCGCATCCTGGCATCGGTGGCGTGGCCGCGGGCTCCCGATCGACCCCCTCCCCGAGGCGGTCGCGACTTGCTCAGTTCCCTGTGCGTGTTGAGATTGTGATCAGCCCGGTCCCCAGAGGCAAGTCACTTTCCCCAGCGCATAAGGAAGAAGTCCCAATGAGGAAGTCTCTGATCGGGCTCGGTGTCGCCGGTGTGGCGACTGTCGCACTCGTCACCGGGTGCGGTAGCGGCAACGACACGGCGGGCATGCAGCACAGCTCGACCACCGCGTCGACCCCGGCCGCGGGCCAGCAAGCGGACCACAACGAGCACGACGTCAAGTTCGCCCAGGAGATGATCCAGCACCACCAGCAGGCGCTGGACATGGCCAAGATGGTGCCGGGCAAGAGCACGAACGCGAAGGTGCTCGACATCGCCAAGCGAATCGAGGGCGCGCAGGACCCCGAGATCAAGAAGATGACCGAGTGGCTCACCAAGTGGGGTGCCGCTCCTACATCAACGTCGATGCCCGGCATGGATCACGGTGCCACGGGCAGTTCGATGCCCGGCATGATGACCGCCGAGGAGATGAACAAGCTCCAGCAGGCCAACGGCGCCGCGTTCGACCGCGCGTGGATGGAAATGATGATCAAGCACCACCAGGGTGCGATAGACATGGCCAAGACGCACCTCGAGAAGGGCAGCAACGCCGACAGCAAGAAGCTCGCCCAGGAGATCATCACCGCGCAGCAGGCTGAGATCACCGAGATGCAGGGGCTGCTGAAGTCGAGCTGACCCCCGCCGGAGGCATTCGGGCCGGGAGTGGACGAGATGTTCCCGCTCCCGGCCCGAACGCTCTTCTCACCGAGTCTGGGGGGAGTTCCTCGGCGAGGATGAAGGCTGGAACGGGGACCCCAGCCAGTGACTACTATAGCGAATCGTAGGCAGACGGGTGCCCCTGCCGTATCCTCTCCCTTTGGAGGAACGATGCACGGACTTGGTGAGTTGGAAGCCGCGGTAATGGACGTCCTGTGGCAGGAGCGGCCGCTCAAGGTGCGCGAGGTACTCGACCGGCTGGAAACGGGAAAGAAGCTCGCTTACACCACCGTGATGACCGTGCTCGACAACCTGCACCGCAAGGGCTGGGTCACACGGGAACTCGAAGGCAAGGCCTACCGGTACGAGCCCGCGTTGAGCCGGGCTGAGGCAGCCGCCCGAACCGTGCGGGCTGTTCTCGCCTCCTCAGGCGACCCTGAGGCCGTGCTGATGCATTTCGCCCTGTCGGCCACTGAACAGGAGTCGGACCTTCTGCGCCAGGGTCTGCGCAAGAGGAAGAGGTTGGCCGCCTCATGACCGTTGCGGTCTCGCTGCTGTTCGGCGCCGCATTGGTGGGCTGGCTGGTACCGAGGTTTCTTGCGCGCCGTGTCGTCAGCGGAGGCGATCCGCTGGTCGCCGTGGTGGCGTGGCTCGCGTCGGCGACGGCCGTAGTAGCCACGACGATCGTCGGTGTCGTCCTCATCCTGCTGCCCGGCCACGGGTTCGGGCAGTCGATGCTCACCGCGCTGCACAACTGCTGGTCGTCCATTCAGCACGGGAGCCTCCCCAACCTCGAGGCAACCACTGGCGCCTTGGGCGCACTGTTGTTGCTCGGGCTCGGAGTTCGTCTCGTCGTCGTTTCGGTGCGCAGTGCACAACGGCGTGCCCGAACTCGTGCCGACCACCTCGCGGTGCTACGCATCGCCGCACGTCGCGAGGGCGAGACGCTGTGGCTCGAGCACGACGATCCGCTGGCGTTCAGCCTCGCGGGAAGGCCCGGTGTCGTCGTTGCCACAGAAGGCCTGGCCAAACAGCTGACCAGCGCCCAGGTGGAAGCCGTGCTCGCGCACGAACGTGCCCACCTGACCGGCCGGCACCATCTGATCATCGCGATCGCTGATGCGCTGGCCAACACGTTCCCGTTCTTGCCACTGTTCAAGCTGGCCCCCGGCGTACTTCGCGAGCTGGTGGAACTGGTTGCCGATTCGGCAGCAGTGCGCGTATGCGGCGCGGAAGCGGTGCGGGACGCCCTGCTGAAGGTGTCCCGAAACGGCGTGCCAGGCACGGCCCTGGCGATGAGCGGTACCTCGATCGACGTGCGAGTCGATCGATTGACCCACGGACGCGCTCCCACCAGCCGACGGCGTCAACTGTTCTCCTGCGGTCTGGCGGGCTTCACCGCCATGACCCTCCCCGTTCTGGTGGCCTCGGGCGCGATGTTCGCCGTGGTGAGCGTGGCCTGTCCCGCCTGACCAGATCGCTCACCGATCGGCTGGCTGCAGCCGCGCCATCTCGGCCATGACGAGCCACCGTCCGTCAGGTTGGCGACGCAGTGTGACGAACGTTTCGCGGAGCTGGCCATCACCTGATCGCCACGTCACCTTCGTGGTCGCCGCGGACTGCTCCTCGTTGCCGACAGCCACCTCCACGCTGATCACGACCGCCTTGCCGGTCGCCTCGACGACCAGCGAGCCACGCGGGTTGTCGGGGTTCTCGGGTGCAAGGTACGGCAGCACCCGGCGGTTGGTACGGCCGATCTCGTCCGCCTCAGCCGAGTGCGCGGCCTCGATGTAGGCCTTGGCCACGGATCGGGGATCGGCGAAGTTCGTGCCCGCCGCTGACAGTGTGCCCGAGAGCGGCGCCGGCGCTGCTTCGCCTATCGCGGATCGAGCAGCAGGCCCGACAGGTTCCTCGGTCGTCCGCGGCGCTTGCGACGAAGGTGGAGCGGACGTAGCCACCGATGTCTGCTCTCCGTTGGTGTCCTTGTCGATCAACACGGAGACCAGCAGCAGGCCACCCGCAGCCAGTGCGGCTAGCAGAACGCCTCGTGGACTGCCGGATGCCATCGCGGTGCTCCTCGATCACGCGGTGAAGCTGAGGTGCAGGTGGTCGTAGTGACCGCCGGTGGGATTGGTGACGTCGTACACGCCTGCGCCGGTGTACTTCTCGCCCCACCCTCCCTGGTCACCGGTGGTCGGATCCCAGTAGCGCCCCTGCCAGATGATGTAGCGAATCTTCAGCGGGCCCGCGTAGGCCCGCGTCCAGGAGGCCATCCGCCAGCCCGCCGCGAGCCGCTCACCGGCGGGGAACACGCCGAACCGGTCCGGGAACACGTCACATGCCTTGCCCGTGGGATGGTCGCTGAACGGTGTCTCCGGTCGCGCGCCGTAGCAGCTGACCGAGGCGATCTGCGGCCCGAAGGCGCTGCGGAGCTGTTGCAGCGCATGCGCGGTGGCCGCAGTAAGGCACCCCGCTGTCGTGGGATCGTCGACGACACACCCAGTCGGCGGCCCGGCATAGGGCACGGGAGCCGGCAGTCCGGCAAGATCCGCACCTCCTGGCACCGGCCCCCCGTCACCGGAAGGCGCGGACTCTGCGGCGGCCCACTCACGTTCGTACTTGCGGATGTTGTCGAGATAGCGGCGGATGAGGGACACACACTCATCACCACACCCCGCTTCCCCCGACTGAGGAATACCGGTGCGGCTCAACAACACCCGGCCGCACCCGGCGATGTGGCACACGCTCATCGCGTCGTGCGGCTCGAGTGATTTACCCGTCTGCTTGATATGCGCGGTCATTCCACGCAGGTTGCTGCACAGGAACTTGAGCCCAAGTCTCATGTGGATCGCCGGATCGAAGATGTCCGCTCCGGAGGGCGGGGGAACGCTGGCCCACGGCTGTCCGCCGAGGTTCTTCCAGTTCGCCTGGTTGATCTGGAGCAGGCCGGCCGCTCCGCCGTTGCTGTCGTTGCTCCATGCGGTCGGTCGCCAGCCGGACTCGGCCTGCACTTCGGCGATGACCCGCAACGGGTTGAGCTCCGGGCAGTCCGTGGCGACGAACGACGTGATGATCGGGGCCATTTCCCGGGCCAGCGGCGGGATCTTGGCGATGTCGAAGGTGGCCTGCCCGGTTGCCGCTCCAGCGACCGCACCCTGGTTGGTGTTGCGGACCATGAAAGGCAGCACGAACACGGCCTGAATCGCCAGGAAGGCCGCCAAGGCGACCACGCACACCGCCAGCACCAGGTGCGGCACCCTCATGAAGCCTCCTGCCGGACAACAACCCGTGACTTACTATCACGAGTAGTACGTCCGGTCCACTAGGCCCCTACGGGTGAACAAGCGGTGGTCGTGCACTCGCGCCGCCGCCACCGCACGACCACGGCCGTCGCGAGCACGGCCAGCGACGCCAAGGCGAGCAGCGGTTGCAGCGGAGCCCAGACGCCGAGCGCCCCGGACACGCCCAGCAACGCCATGACGATCTTGTTGCAGACGGGGCACCCGACCGCGAGCGCGCTGAGCAGTGAGCCGCCGTAAACGCGGGCAGATCCGGCGCGCTCCTGCTGAACACCGGGCCGGATACCGGCCCACGCCGCCGTGAGGACCGCCGTCAGCACGAGCACGGGCAGTTCCCACCACCGGACCGGGGTCATGCGCGTGAACATCGAGTTGTCGATGACATCGGTCGGCACACCCACGACGGCAGCACTCAGCGCCGCGCCGGTGAGCGCGCGAGCCCAACTCCACGACCAGGTCCGCACCTGAGCGCCGTCCATCGACACCCCCGCCATATCTACTATTGAAAATAGTAACCTACGCGGTGCCGCCAGCACGACGGAGAAGATTTCTTCCCCACAACACACCCGTCGCGCCGAGCACCAGCCAGGCAGCCAAAGCAGCGATCGAGCGCGGCGATCCGAAGTCCAGCACGGCATCTCCCAGCAACGCGGCGACCAACGTGGTGGGCACGAGCCCGAGAGCGGTGCCCAGCGCGAACAGCACCGGCCGCACGGCCGTCACCCCGGCACCGTAAGTTCGACGCGGCGAACGGAATCACCGGCAACAGCCGTAGCACGAGGGTCGCGGCCAGACCGTTCTTCGCGAAGACTTCGTCCAGCGTGCGCAGGCGGCTGCCGCCGAGCCAGCGCGCCACGGCCTCCCGCCCCAACAACAGGGAAACCGAGTTCCACGTGCTCGTGCTGCTCGCGGCGCTGGGCACCGTGGTGATGGCCGATGCGGCGGACCTCATGCTGCTCGCTGCCGGCTATCTGCTGGCGAGCATCCCACTGTACGCGCTGGCCAGCTTCGCGAAGGACCCGGCGGGCACCGAGGCGTCGCTGAAGTTCTACCTGCTGGGGGCGTTGCTGGGCGTCACCACGCTCATCGGCGTCACGCTGCTGTTCGGCGTTGGAGGGCCACCGGGTACATGGACCTGCGGCTGGCCGAGGCACCGCCGGCCGCGGTGGCCGTGGGGACCATCGCGTTGCTCGCCGGTCTGCTGTTCAAGATCGGCGCGGTACTCGCCCACTTCTGGGTACCGGACGTGACCGAAGGCGCCCGGCCCGTGGTCGCCGTATTCGTCACCACCTACCGCCTGGTGACGATGCCTCTGCGCGACGCCGGAATCGACTGGAGCCTGCTGATCGCGGTCATCGCCGCGGCCACCATGACACTGGGCAACCTCGCGGCGTTCTTCCAGGACAACGTTCGGCGGCTGCTCACCTACTCGACGATCAGCCAGGTCGGCTACCTGCTCATGGCGGTCGCGGTGGCCGAGCGCGCCGACTTGGCGCTACCGAGCGTGCTGCTGTACCTGGCCGCATACGCGATCACGAACCTGGGCGCGTTCGCGGTCGTGTGCGCACTGCCCGCAGCGGTGACGCTCGAGGACTATCGCGGCCTGGTGCGTGAGCGGCCGTGGCTCGCTGTCAGCCTGGTGGTGTGTCTGTTGGGCCTGATCGGCACCCCGCCGGCCGCAGTGTTCGCCGGCAAGCTGACCGTATTCACCGCAGCCCTCGACGGCGGACTGCTCTGGCTGGTGGTACTCGGAGCGGTCAACACGGTCGCCAGCTTGTTCTACTACCTGCGGTGGGTGGTTCCGGCCGTGCGGGGTGAGGCCCCAGGCACGTCCGACATCCGCCCTTCGGCGGCCCGCGTGGCGTACCTGCTGGCCGCAGCTTCGCTGATCGGTGGCGCCCTGTCCGGGGCCGTGCTGACGATGTTCGACGACGATCTCCTCCAGTGACCGCCCTCTCTCCCTACTACGAATCTTCGTAGTCCGGTGAGGTCGGCGACAAGCACCAGGTTCGCCCTGGGCAAGCCGGACCTGCGGATCAGGTTCACCTCGCAGATGACCACGCGCGACGCGTGCGGGTTCGCGATCCCTTCGAAGCCTGTGCGTCAACGGGTACAACGTGACGATCAACATCGCGCGCTGGGTCTGGGATACGAACACAAGTCCTGTCAGGAGAACGGCGCCCTGGCGTCCGTGATGATGCAGTAGTCGTGGGGTGTCTCGAATGACTACCTGGCCGCGTTGGGCCCTGACCGGATGAGCAAGGACGGCAAGGTGCGCAAGCCCGACGCCTGGCCCTGTCCCATCAGCCGGCGACCGTCACTCCACATAGGACAAGACGGTCATCATTCCCGCCTCGCTGTGGTAGATGTTGTGACAGTGGGTGAGCCACTGGCCGGGATTGTCGGCATCGAAGTCCACGATCAGTTCCCGGCCGGGCAGCACGATCGCGGTGTCCCGGCGAGGACCGGTCTTGCCGTTCGCCCGTACCTGGAACGTGTGGCCATGCACGTGCATCGGGTGAAACATCTGCGACTTGTTCTGCATCCGCAACCGCACGACCTGCCCGGAGCGGATCGGCAGTCCTTCGGTCGGGTCGTAGACCTTGCCGTTGATCGTCCAGGAATACTTGTCACCGGGACCTTCCAGGACGAGATCGTGTGTCACATCCGGCTCGCGCAGCGGCAGGGCGACACTGTCCGTCGCCTGCAGTGCGTTCATCTCCGGCACCACCAGCTTCGCCAGTTCCGCAGCGAGAGACTCGTTGTCCGTTGATGCCGCCACTCCAGTGGACAGCAGGACCTGGGCGAACTGACCGCGGCCTTCAGCAAGGGCGAGCACAGGCGCCGTCCGGTCAGGAACAGTCACGACGCAGTCGAGCCGCTCGCCCATGCCCAGCAGCACGACGTCCAGCTCCACCGGCACCACGGGGAAGCCGTCCGCGTGAGTCACGGTCATCGGCACCCCGGGCACACCGACCCGGAACGCGGTGTCGGCCGCCGCGTTGATCAACCGCAGCCGAATGCGCTGGCCCGGCTTGGCGGCGAACGTCTGCGGTGCTTTCCATACCTTGCCGTTGGCGAGCACGTGCGGATAGATGACGTCGCCGGCGTCGCCCCCGAGCAGATCGGACTTCGGCATCGCCGGCATGCCGGGCATCGAGCCGTGGTCCATGTTCGGCATACCCTTGGCGCGCAGTTCTTCGAACACGGCATCCGGTGTCCGGCCGAGCCCATCGAGCCAGTCGTCGAGCACGACGACCAGTTCGGTGTCGTAGTTCCCGCCGTCTTCCGGGTCCTCGACGATCAGAGGCGCGTACAGGCCGCGGTCGAGCTGCGCACCCGAGTGCGGGTGGAACCAGTAGGTTCCGGGGTCCGGTGCGGTGAACTCGTAGGTGAAGGAACCACCGGGCACGATCTCGCTCTGAGTGAGGTCCGGCACGCCGTCCATGTCGTTGCGCAATGCGACGCCGTGCCAGTGGATGCTCGTCGGCTGCGACAGCTGGTTGCGCAGCTCGACGTTCAACAGGTCACCGCGCCTGATCCTGATCTCCTTCCCGGGCAGCTCCCCGTACGACCAGGTATTCGCCGTGACGCCACCCAGGTCAAACTCGGTCTGGAGGGCGGTGAGCTTGATCGACGTTCGGCGCGCACCCGCGATCTGACGGGCGCGCTCGGCGGCCTCGACCTTCGGAGATTTGGGCCCGATGAGGGTTCCACCGCTGGAGGAACCGCCGCCGCTCGCGCAGCCCGCGGCGCCGGTGGCCACCACGAGGCCGAGGCCGAGCCGGAAGAGGTCCCGGCGGCCGAGAGATGTGGACTGAACAGTCATGACGTCCTCCAGAATCATCTACTAAGATGCATAGTAGCGAGTTCGGCGGCGGACTTCGATCACGGCCACGCCGATCAGGGAGCGCCGACAACACGAGCAGGGCCGCCCGATGCGTGGGCCAGGTCACGACCATACCCCTACCCCGTACGGCCACAAGCCCTTGCACACCCATACCCCCCTTAGGTATAAAGGTGGCAAGCGCCCGTCGTTCCCCCGGTCAGTTGCGACCGGCCGCGCGACGGACCGAGTGACAGGAGCGGTACATGCATGGCTACACCGACAACAAGGAAGCCCACCTGCGCCGCCTGAAGCGCATCGAGGGCCAGGTGCGCGGCCTGCAGCGGATGATCGAGAACGACGACTACTGCATCGACGTGCTCACCCAGATCTCCGCGGCAACACGCGCACTCCAGGCTGTCTCACTGGGACTGCTCGACGAGCACCTGAAGCACTGCGTCAGCGAGGCCATCACCGAGGGCGGCACCAAGGCGGACGAGAAGATCGCCGAGGCCAGCAACGCCATCGCCCGCCTCGTCCGCTCCTGATTCCCGAAGTCCCACCAGCACACGAGGAGTTCCCCAATGGCCGAGTCCACCTACACCGTCACCGGCATGACCTGTGGACACTGCGTCAGCTCGGTGACCGAGGAGATCAGCCAGATCGGCGGCGTGCAGAAGGTCGACGTCGAACTGGCCAGCGGCAAGGTGACCGTCACCAGCGACCAGCCGGTGGCCGAGGACGACGTCCGCACTGCGGTCACCGAGGCCGGCTACACGCTCGTCGCGAGCTGAAAGGACCAGAGATGAACACCGCCACGAAGGTGACCGCCTACGCGGGTGTGCTGGCGATCGTCTTCGGCGGCGCCTGGGCTGCCGGCGCCGCTGTCGGCCCGTCCGGTGGCGCGACCACGCCGGCCGCGATGGACCACGGCGCCGCGCAGTCCACCTCCAGCAACACCGACGACAAGCTGCCGCCCGGTCTGTCCGTCGCGGAGAACGGCTACGTGTTCAAGCCGTCGCGCACCACTGCGACCGCCGGCGAGCAGCAGCCCTTCCAGTTCACGATCGGCACCGCCGACGGCGGCACGGTCACGAAGTTCGACGTGGAGCACGAAAAGCGGCTGCACCTCGTGCTGGTGCGCCGGGACGGTTCCGGTTTCCAGCACATCCACCCGGAGATGGCCGCGGACGGAACGTGGTCGGTACCGCTGACCCTGCCCGCCGCCGGCAGCTACCGCGTCTTCGCCGACTTCAAGCCGGAGAACGGCACCAAGACCACGCTCGGCACCGACATCCAGGTCTCCGGCAGCTACGAGCCGAAGCAGTACGACACCGACACACGTGAATTCACGGTGGACGGTTACACGGTCCGCCTCGACGGGGATCTCAAGCCCGGCGCGGAATCCCTGGTGACCACGACCGTCACCAAGGACGGCAAGCCGGTCACCGACCTGCAGCGGTATCTGGGCGCGAACGGCCACCTCGTCGCGTTGAGGTTGGCCGACCTCGCCTACCTGCACGTGCACCCACAGGACGATCCTGGCGCCGGTCCAGAGGTGAGGTTCGTGGTCGAGGTCCCGACGTCTGGCCGGTACCGCCTGTTCCTGGACTTCCAGCACGAGGGCAAGGTCCGCACCGCCGAGTTCAACCTTGGCACGACCGGATCCGCTCCCGCCACAGCCGCACCTGTCACGTCCGCTCCGGCCACCACATCATCCGAGAACCACGGCGGTGGTCACGGTGGCTGAGCCCGGCACCATCGAAGAGGAGGCGCGCTCCATGAGTTCACCGGCAAGTGAGATCGAGCTGTCGATCGGCGGCATGACCTGCGCCTCCTGCGCCGCGAGGATCGAGCGCAAGCTCAACAAGCTCGAAGGCGTCCAGGCGACGGTCAACTACGCCACCGAGAAGGCCAGGGTCAGTTTCCCCGAGTCGCTGACGCCCGATGACCTGGTGAAGGTCGTCGAGAACACCGGCTACACGGCCGAGCTGCCGGCTCCCCCGCAGGCCGACGGGAGCGCGGAAAAGACCGAAGAGGATCCGACGCGGTCGTTGCGGCAGAGGTTGATCACCTCGGTGGTGCTCACCGTGCCGGTGATCGCGCTCGCCATGATCCCGGCGCTGCAGTTCACCTACTGGCAGTGGATGTCGCTCACGCTCGCCGCACCCGTCGTGGTGTGGGGCGCGTGGCCGTTCCACAAGGCGGCGTGGACGAACCTGCGCCACGGTGCCGCGACGATGGACACGCTGATCTCGATCGGCGTCGGCGCGGCGTTCCTGTGGTCGCTGTACGCGCTATTCCTCGGCACTGCGGGCACGCCCGGCATGACGCACGCCTTCGAACTCACCGTCCAGCGGATGTCCGGCGCGGGCAACATCTACCTCGAAGTCGCCGCGGGCGTGACCACATTCATCCTCGCCGGCCGCTACTTCGAGGCACGGTCCAAGCGCCGCGCCGGTGCCGCGCTCCGTGCCCTGCTCGAACTCGGCGCCAAGGACGTCGCGGTATTGCGGGACGGACGCGAGCAGCGCATCAGCATCGACGACCTGACGGTCGGCGACCGGTTCGTGGTCCGACCGGGCGAGAAGATCGCCACCGACGGCGTCATCGAGGAGGGCAGCTCGGCGATCGACGCGAGCATGATCACCGGCGAGTCCGTGCCGGTGGAGGTCACCACCGGTGACACCGTCGTCGGCGCCACGGTCAACGCGGGCGGCCGACTGGTCGTGCGAGCCACGCGCATCGGCGCGGACACCCAGCTCGCGCAGATGGCCAAGCTCGTCGAGGACGCGCAGAACGGCAAGGCCGAGGTCCAGCGCCTCGCCGACCGGATCTCCGCGGTGTTCGTGCCGATCGTGATCGTACTCGCCGTTGGAACGCTGGCGTTCTGGCTTGGTTCGGGCTCGGGCGCCTCGGCGGCGTTCACCGCCGCGGTCGCCGTGCTGATCATCGCCTGCCCGTGCGCACTCGGCCTGGCCACGCCGACGGCACTGCTGGTCGGCACCGGCCGCGGCGCCCAGCTGGGCATCCTGATCAAGGGGCCCGAGGTGCTGGAGTCCACCCGCCGCGTCGACACCGTCGTGCTCGACAAGACCGGCACGGTCACCTCCGGGCAGATGAGCCTGGTCGAGGTCCACGCGGCAGACGGCGTGACGGAGGAGGAGGTGCTACGTCTGGCGGGCGCGCTGGAGCACGCCTCCGAGCACCCGATCGCCAGGGCGATCGCCACCGGCGCCACCGAACGTGTCGGCGAGCTGCCCGCCGTCGAGGGATTCCAGAACCTGGAAGGCCTCGGCGTGCAAGGTGTCGTCGACGAGCACGCCGTCCTCGTCGGCCGCGCCCGCTTGCTCGAGGAGTGGAGCATCCGGCTCAGCGAGGAGCTCACCACCGCCAAGAAGGAAGCGGAAGACAAGGGCCGCACCGCCGTGCTGGTGGCCTGGGACGGCGAAGCACGGGGTGTGCTGGTCGTGGCCGACACGGTCAAGCCCACATCGGCCGAGGCGATCGCCGGACTGCGTGATCTCGGACTGCGGCCGGTGCTGCTGACCGGCGACAACGAGGCCGTCGCCAAGGCGGTGGCTGCGGAGGTCGGCATCGAGGAGGTCATCGCCGAGGTCCTGCCCAAGGACAAGGTCGACGTGGTCAAGCGTCTGCAGTCCGAGGGCCGTGTGGTCGCGATGGTCGGCGACGGCGTGAACGACGCCGCGGCACTGGCCCAGGCCGATCTGGGCCTGGCGATGGGCACCGGCACGGACGTCGCCATCGAGGCCAGCGACATCACGCTCGTCCGAGGCGACCTCCGGGCCGCGGTGGACGCGATCCGGTTGTCGCGCCGGACGCTCGGCACCATCAAGGGCAACCTGTTCTGGGCCTTCGCCTACAACGTGGCCGCTCTGCCGCTGGCCGCACTGGGACTGCTGAACCCGATGATCGCCGGGGCCGCAATGGCATTCTCGTCGGTGTTCGTGGTGAGCAACAGCCTGCGCCTACGGGGATTCCGCAGCGCGAACAAGCAGACCGTCTGACTCGGTGGTCCGGCTCGCACATCCGCGAGCCGGACCGCCATGTCTGCTCGTGACCACTGAGGGCGTGATGCTGGGCCTGGTCGGTGGAGCGGCGGACATGACCTGGCACGTGATCTTCGGTATCGAGGTGGACCTCGAGGCCGCTCAGCCCGGCAAACACGTTGTTGATGTCCAGCGGCGCCCGCCGTTCACCGCCGTGACACTGCTCTGTTCGGGGACCTCGCCGTCCGCCGGCTCAGGCACAGCGCCGACCGGCCTGGCGGGCTCCGGATCACAGGGCACACCGATGGACGCCTCACCACTACTACTAAGATTCGTAGTAGGAATGAGGTGGCCATCGGTGTTGACCAGAACGATCGTCCGAGGACCGTGGCGGGGTGCTGCCGTCGCCGTCACAGGAGGCGTCAGCCTCGCGCTGGCGTTTCCACCCGCCGGACTGTGGCCGCTGGCCGCACTCGGACCCGCACTGCTGGTACTGGCCGTCTCCGGGCGCCGCCCGCGGGCGGCCTTCGGGCTCGGCGCCGTGTTCGGACTGGCGTTCTTCGGCCCGCTGCTGTGGTGGCTGACCAACCTGGGCCTGCTGCCGTGGATCGGCCTCGTGGTGGTGCAAGCGCTGTTCGTGGGTGTGCACGGCGTCCTCATCCGGGAACTGCTGCGGCTGCGGTGGTGGCCGGTGGCGGTCGCGGCGAGCTGGGTCGCGATCGAGGCGGTGCGCGGCCGGTTCCCTCTCGGCGGATTCCCCTGGGGCCGGCTCGGGTTCAGCCAGGCCGACGCACCGTCACTGCCGTGGGCGAGCATCGGCGGGGTTCCACTGCTGAGCCTGCTCGCCGCGCTCACCGGATCGGCACTCGCATGGACACTCCTGTCCGGCGCACGACGCCGGACCGGCCTGGTCGTCGTGCTCGTCGCCGGGCTGCCCTGGATGGCAGGAGGAGCCCTGCCCGCGCCGGCACCGTCGGACCGAGACCTCACCATCGCGGTCGTACAGGGGAACGTGCCCCGCGGCCGGACACTGGCCGAGCAGGTGCGGGTCCGCCAGGTGACGCAGAACCACGCCGAGGCGACGTTGAAGCTCGCCGAGGACGTGCGGGCCGGTCGAGCGGCCGCCCCGGATCTCGTCGTGTGGCCGGAGAACTCGACCGACACCGACCCGCGGGACAACCCGGCCATCGCCCAGACGATCCGCACCGCGGTGCAGGCCATCGACCGGCCGGTGCTGATCGGCGCGATCGTCCGCCAGGACGGACGCATGTTCAACGTGGGCCAGCTGTGGTTGCCCGACCGCGGCTCGGTGGCCGAGTACGCCAAGCGGCAGCTGGTGCCGTTCGGCGAGTACGTCCCCGGCCGGTCGCTGTTCCGCTGGGTCCAGCAGCTGCAGTACATCCCGCGCGACTTCATCCCTGGCGATGGCGACGGCACGCTGGACGCTGGCGGCATCCGGATCGGGGACGTCATCTGCTACGAGGTCGCGTACGACGGCCTGGTGTGGTCTTCGGTCAATGCCGGTGCGGCGTTGCTGGTCGTGCAGACCAACAACGCCACGTACATGTTGGACGGTCAACGCGGAGAGACACTGCAACAGCTGGACATGGCCCGTGTTCGCGCGGTGGAGCACAACCGGCCCGCGGTGGTCGCCTCGACCACCGGCATCAGCGCGGTCGTCCGCCCGGACGGGTCGATCGCCGCCATGACCGAGCCGTGGACGCAGCAGGTCCTCGTCGAGCGGGTGAACCTGCGCACGACCACATCGGTGTGGCTCTCGCCGTGGCTCGAGCTGCTCGCCGTGCTGCTCGTGGTGGCCGGACTGGGCGCGGCCGTCGTGGACCGCCGGCTCAGACGCGCCGATGAGCCAGCAACACTCCGCTGACCACTCCCGTCAGGAGAAAGAGCGCGCCGAGCAACGACGCCACCAGCGCCTGCACACCGACGGGCTGGTTGAGAGGCTCAGCTTTCCTCAGCACATAGCCGGTGAGGAAGGCGATGAAGGCGACGGTCATGAGTCCGAAATGGACCAGGGCCAGGCGGAACGCCTTGGTGCGCGCGGGAATCGGCATCGAGTCGAGGAAACCGACGACTCCGGCGGCACCCGCGGCCAGCAGCCCCCACCCGATCAGCGAGGTCGCTCCTCGGACATGTGCCGCCGGGTCGACGGCCGAACGGGAGGTGAAGTCCAGGACGAGACTCACCGACCAGCAGCCGACAGGGAGCACTGCCAGCACCGCGTGCGGTCTGGTGTGCCGTCGCCACGGCCGTGACCTGGCAGCATCCATTTCGCGGTCGATCCACATCCGATCAACTCTACTATTCAGAATAGTAGAAAGGTAGGGATCACGGCATCGTCGGTGGCCGCAGGCGATCAGCGAACACGCCAAGCGGGACGACCCGGTCGCCACCCCCGGCGGCAACCTCGTCGACTGCAGGCAGCGTCTTCTGGTCGATCATGCGGTCCGCGAGCCCGTCCGGCATGTCGGCCTGACCTGGGCCGCCTGCTGCGACCCACGCGAGGATGTCCTGGGTCGCCTCCTCGGTGAGCACCCCGCCGAACCAGACAGGACGTGTTCCCCGCGCACGTACCGCCGGAGCCGGGCGGACAACCACGACGTTGGAGTAGTCGCACGAGTCCAGGCAGTCCGCGACGCGGACGTTCCCGGCTCCGGCGCCCTCGCGCAACGTGCGCAGCTGGCCTTCGTGGTCGATGCCGGGGTGCTTCTCCGTGGTGCCGCAGCAGCAGCCTCGGCACACGGTCAGCTTGCTCGAGTCGGTCACAGGATCTCCAGGTCAGAACGTTGCGCGCACGGATGTTACTCGCGGGTTCAGTCGCCGCTGCGAACGTCCACGGGTCGACCGACCTCCGTCGGCTTCTCCGAGGATGCGTGGGCGCTGGAGATCAACCCTCGATTCGCGCTGCGCAGTGGGGGCGGCTGTTCACCCTCCATGTCGTGCTCTACCCCGGCCGGATGAGGGTGGATCGAGATGATGCGGGCAGACCGCGGCGAACCACTTCCTCGGCCTGTGGAAGTGCGATCAGGGCGAGCCCGCGGCACCGAACGCCGCCACCGCCGCCCGGACCTGATCCGGGGTGCGGAACACCAATGGGTCGGTGATCTGCCGCACCGTCCCGTCCGGCCGGACGACGTAGGAGACGGGCAACACCCGTGGGACGGCCAGTGCCTTCTGGACGGCTTCGCCGGTGTCCACGACGCTCGGGTAGCGGACGCCGAGCGCGACAACCGCGCCGAGTGCTTCGGAGGGCACGTCCTGGACGTTGACCCCGACGACCGGGACGGCGCCGGGTTGCCGGGAGTACTCCTGCAACACCGGCATCTCCTCCCTGCACGGCTGGCACCAGGACGCCCACAGGTTCAGCAGCACGGTCCGTCCGGCCAGCGCACCGCCCAGCTCCACGGTGCCGGGAGATCCCAGGCACTGCACCGTGAGACCGGCGAGCGGGCCGGCGGATGACCCGGTTCCTGCCTGTGGGCAGGGTTCGAGTGCTGCCCGCTGCCGCGCCTCGGCCAGTGCCGCGTCATCCTGCGCCGGAAGCGAACGGCTCGGCCGGACGTCGTTCGCGTCGTCCCTAGGCCACAGCGCCACAGCGGCCGCCACGGCGAGCACGACGACGAGAATCGCCCACCTCATCTCACCCTCCCGGAGCGGGTTGCACGGAACCCTCGGTTCGCGAGTCGGGCCTGCGGCCGTCCAGCATCGCGTCCAGCGCGCTCTTCAGCAGGGCCGCATCGGTCTTCCCTGTGATCTTCGCCTCGATCGTGCCGTCGCGACCGACCAGGAACGTCTCGGGCACCCCGAACACTCCGAACTCCAGGGCTAAGGCCGATCCTTCGTCACGCACGTACCGGTACGCTCCGGCGGGGCCCCGTCCCAGTTCGTCGAGGAACACCTTCGCACCGGCAGGTTTGTCCTGGTAGTTCACGCCCACGAAGACGACGCCGGCATCCTGATAAGCCTTGGCGGCGGCCACCAGGATCGGGTGCTCCTCGCGGCACGGCACGCACCACGAGGCCCAGAAGTTCACCACGACGACGTTGCCGCGCAGCTCGGCGAGCGACGTCGAGCCGCCGCCTTCCAGGTTCGGCGACGCGACGGCCGGCACCCGCTTCCCGATCAGCGGCGAGTCGACCAGTGCCGGGTCCTTGCCCAGGCGACTACCGAAAACGGCACCGACGGCCACCGTGACGACGACCACGGCCAGAGCCGCCCACCGGACCTTGCGCCACCCGGACCTCGTGTCTGTCATCGCGATCCCGTCTCCTTGAGCGCGGTGAACCGATCACGCACCCCAGCGGGTACGCCGTCACGCCGCAGGACATCGTCCACAACGGACAGCGCGTTCGCACGGTCCTGGTCGGCCGTCTCCTTCTGGAGCAGGATCTCCAGGTGTGCCGCAGCCTTGTCGTACGCACCGGCGGCGACGTACCTGCGCACCAGCGCGAGCCGCATGCCCGCCACGCCGGGGTTCGCCGCGATCACCTGCTCCATCTCCTCGTCCGTCACCGCGGAAAGGTCCCGTGACGGCTGCTGGAGCACCTCGTTGCCGCTCACCGCGCCACCGGCGGGCCGCTCGCCGAGCTGGTCCGGCAACAGAACCACCACGACGAACAACGCGACCACCGCGGCAACCACGTAGGCGATCGCGGGACCGCGCCGTCCTTGTCGCCGTGCCCGGCGGGCGACAGGCGATTCGAGCTGCCGAATGGCCGCGGCGGCGACCGCCTCGTACTCGTCGCGGAGCCGCTGTGCCGCGGCGGGAGGGATTTCGCCAGCCTCGACCTGTCGCTCGAGGTCGACGATGTCGCGCAACGCCTGGTCGCGTCGCTCTTCGATGCGTTCCACGTCCTCGGTCACGGCTGTTCCTCGATCGGGTCGCGCGTCCGGATCTCTTCCAGTGCGGCGTCGACCATCTCGCGGTCCTCAGTGGACGGTTCCACCGGTTCCGGCCGCCGCCTCCAGCGGAGCACGAACCACGTCGTGCTCGACGCGACCGCGGCGAGAGACAGGATCCACAGCGCGAGAGTCCTGCCGGACATCGGCGGGTCGATCAGCACCCAGCCGCCGTAGCGGGCCCGGAAGTGATCGATGATCTGGTCGTCGGTCCGGCCCGCAGCGATCTGGTCGCGCACTACCTGCCGCATGGCCTGGGCGATGTCCGATGGCGAGTCCGCGACCGAGACGCTCTTGCACACCGGGCATCGCAGCCGCTGTTCCAGCTCGTAGGCGCGGTCGGTTTCGCGCCCTGGGCCGCCGGCCAACCCGATCACCGTGACGGCGAGCAGCACGACCAGCAGCAGCCCGCTCCCCCACCGCACCAGCAACCTACGCACGGGAGACCACCTCCGGCGCAGCCTCCTCGTCCGTCCTCTTCCGGCGTAGCCGTCCGCTGACAGCCCAGAACCCGCCTGCCGCGACGAGCGCGCCACCGGCCCACAACCACGACATCAGCGGGTATCGGTAGAGGTTGAGCACCACCCGGTTGTCTTCGAGCGCACCGAGCGCCACGTAGACGTCCTGCGCGACGCCGGGCCAGACCGACGGCTGTCCCACCGCCTGCGGGCGCCCGGCGAAGACGTTGAGCCGCGGCTCGGCAACCCGGACCACCCGGCCGCCCTCCCTGAGCACGATGTGGGCGTCGGTGCTGGTCCGGTCGGAAAGCTCGTGGCGCTCGGTTTTCTCGAACGTCACGGAGTACCCGGCGAACTCGGCCGAGGCGCCCCGTTCGAGGGTCACCGTGGCGCGCTGCGCGAAGGCGCTGGAGGAGACGATCGCCAGTGCCACCACGGCGACGCCGAGGTGCGCGAGCTGGCCACCCCAGTAGGCCCGCTGTGACCTCAGCAACCGCCACACCGCCGCGGGGCGCGGATGCGGCACCGTGACGACCAGCTGCCGGACTGTCGCCGTGACACTTGCCGTCACCAGGAACATCACCAGGACGACGCCAGGATCGCGCACTCCCGCCAGCACCATCGCCGCGGCGGCGGAACTCGCGATCAGCAGCGGGATGCGCAAACGCATCCACATCACGCCGAACGTGGCGTGCCGATAAGGCGTGAACGGGCCGATCCCCATCGCCAGCAGCAGCCCGAGCGACAACGGCACCGCCATCCGGTCGAAGAAGGGCCTGCCCACCGACACCTGTGCCCCGGTCACCGCTTCCACCAGCACGGGATAGACGGTGCCGGTGAGCACAACGAACGCGAAGACGGTGAGCAACAGGTTGTTGACCAGGAAGACGCCTTCACGACTGGCGAGGCGTTCCGGGCGCGACAGTGACGCCATCCGTTCGCCGCGCAGGGCGAAGAGCGTGAACCCGCCACCAAGCACGAGCACGAAGAACGCGAGCAGCGCGGGACCGACCGCGGACTGCGAGAAGCTGTGCACGGACACGACGACGGACGAGCGGGTCAGGAACGTCCCAAGGATCGTCAGCGCGAACGTCGCCAGAACGAGCACGAAGTTCCACGACTGCAACATTCCGCGCTTCACCTGTACCACGGCCGAGTGCAGGAACGCGGTGGCCACGAGCCACGGGATCAGCGCGGCGTTCTCCACCGGGTCCCACGCCCAGTAGCCGCCCCAGCCGAGCACCTCGTAGGACCACCACGCGCCGAGCACCAGCCCGCCGGTCAGGAAGCTCCACGCGACGAGGCCGGCCCGGCGGCTGCGGCGCAACCAGTCGACGCCTCCTCTCCGCAGCAGCAACGCGGACATCGCGAACGCGAACGGCACGGTGAACCCGACGAACCCGAGGTAGAGCATCGGCGGGTGGAACGCGACCATGATGTGGTCGCGCAGCAACGGGTTCGCACCCGGTCCGTCGGCAGGTGGGTTGGCCATGATGGTGAACGGGTTGGCCACCGTGGTGACGAGACCGAAGAAGAAGATCCCGACCACGCCCATGACACCCAGTGCTCCGGTGCCCAACCGGTCCTCGACCGAGCGCACCTGCCGTGCCACGACGGCGGTGTAGCCCGCCAGCACCAGCGTCCACAGCACCAGACTGCCGCCCAGGGACGCCCACGCGCTGGTGATGGTGAAGAACAACGGTGTGGACCGGGAATGCACTTCGGCCACATAGGACATCGCGAAGTTGTCGGTGACCAGGGCTCCGATGAGGGCGCTCATCGACAGCACGGCGCCGCCGAGCATGCACCACGCGGTCACCCGCAGGCGTGCGTGACGTACGCGGTCAGGATTGCGCTGAGCCCGGAAACCCAGTAGCGCCAACACGATGGAGGCAGCGAGGCCGAGCATCGCGCCGCTCCAGCCCGCGGAGGGCAGGACGGTGTTCACGGTGCCGCACCTTCCGTCGCGGGTGGACGGTAGTTCTCGTCGTGCTTGACGATCATCGTGTCGGACACGAACCGGCCGCCCTGCCAGGAACCTTCGACAACGACGCCGATGCCAACCTGGAAGAGCTGAGCGGGCGCACCGGTGTGCTCGACGGTCACCGAGGAGCTCGTCGCGTCCAATCCCGAGCTCACCACGAACCGCAGCCCGCCCGAGGAACGGTCGACGCTGCCGTCGCGGACGAGTCCGCCGAGCTGAAAACGGCGCCCGTCCGGGAAGTCCGCCCTGCGCCCGACCGCCTCCTCCGGGGTCAGGTAATAGACCAGATTGCGGTTGAGGTTGCCGAAGACAAGCAAGCCCACGAGCACAAGTACGACGCCTGCGACCGAGACGACCAGAAGCCGGTAGCGCTTCACGAGCGGCGCACCAAACTGATCGCGTACACAGCAAGCGCGCCATAGGCGATCACGAAGCCCAGCACGACCCAGGACCACTCACTCATCGCGGGAGACTCCTTCCAGACGAGGTGCGGTGACGACGTCACCTGCCAGCGGGCCTGGCAAGGTGTCCTCTTCGTCCTGCGCCACGGCGAGACGCACACGCGCCCGCACGAACAACGCGAAGACCGCCGTAAACGCCAGCACGTTGACCAGCAGCGCGGCCAGCATGCTGTGGTCGATGGCGGGGTCGCCCGGCCGGAGCACTGTGGGCGGCTGGTGCAGCGACCTCCACCAGAGCACGGACATGTGCACGATCGGCACCTGAACGAACGCCACCACGCCGAACACGGCCGACCGGCGGGCGCGCACCAGCGGATCGAGCGTCGCCCGCCGCAACGCCAGATAGCCGAGGTAGACGAAGAACATCAACGCGGTGGTCACCAACCGCGGGTCCCACGTCCACCACACGCCCCACACCGGCTTGCCCCAGACCGACCCCAGCACGATCGCGAGACCGGTGAAGAACACGCCGACCTCGGCCGCGGACGAGGCCAGCCGGTCGTACCGGGGTTTTCGCCGCCACAACCAGGCGACGCTCGCGCCGAAGGTGATCGCGAAGCCGAGGAAGGCCAGCCAGGCGGCGGGCACGTGAACGTACATCAGCCGCTGGAGGTTTCCCTGGATGCGGTCTGGTGGTGCCACCAAGCCCGCGACGAGTCCGACAGCGAGCAGCACGGCCGCGATGATCGGCAGCCGGCGGCCGAACAGTGTCATGCCACCTCCTCGAGGTGTGGTGCGCCCAGCAACAGTGCGAGCACGGCTATCAGGTCAACGGTCAGCATGAGCAGCAACCACGGCCACGGGGCGCGGCCCAGCGCGGCCGCCGCAGGTGCCTGCGTTGCTCCGAGCAGCAAAGGGACCGCCAGCGGCAGCACCAGCACCGGCCCCAGAGTGGTGCGACCGTCGAGCCCTTGAGCGAGCGCGCCGGCGAGTGTCCCGAGCAGACCGAGCCCCGCCGCGACGAGCGGCAGCACCACGAGCAGCCACGGCCATCCGTGCGGCGCGGGGTCGTACAGCGCGACCGCCACGGGCACGAGCAGCAGTTCGAAGGCAAGCAGCAGCAAGGCGCTCGCCGCCGCACGACCGGCGAGCCTGACGACGGAATGCACTCCGCACAGACGCAGCAAGGCGATCTGGGCGGGCGTGTCCACGGCGCTGGTCCGCAACGTGACGAGCAAGCCGAACAACAGGACCACCACCCAGTACAGGCCGGGACCGATCCCCCGCAGCAACGGGGTGTCGGTGCCGACGGCGAGTGGCACGAACAGCAGTGCCACCGCACCGAACGGCGTGGTGACCAGCAGTGCCTCGCCCGACCGCGCCTCGAGGCGAAGATCCTTGCGAGCGATCTGGACGAGCTGACGCCACGCCGTCATGCGACCACCACCGGTGCGACGCGCCCTGCGGCGAGCTCGACCACACGATCCGTCAGGCGCGCGACTTGATCACGGTCGTGGGAGACCACCACGCACGCCCCGCCTCGGCGCCGCACACCGTCCACCACGTGATCCACCAAGGCTGCCGACGTGACGTCCAGCCCGGTGTGCACCTCGTCCAACAACAGCAAGGACGGCTCCGTGACGAAAACCCTCGCGAGATCCGCTCGCCGCCGCATGCCATGTGAACAGCGATCCGCCCGCCGGTCCGCGGCCGCGGCGAGCCCGACGGTCGCCAGCGCCGCGTCCGCCACGGCGTCGTCCCGGCCGGTCATCCTCGCGACGAACCGCAGGTTCTCCCCGAGAGTGAGCTGCGAGTAGAGCGCCGGGGCGTGGCCGAGCAACGCGACGGGACCACGCACCTGGACTGTGCCTGCCACCGGCGGAATCAGGGTGGCCAGAACGTTCAGCAACGTGCTCTTGCCCGACCCGTTCGCACCGATCAGGCCGAGCACCTCGCCGGCCGCCACGACGAGGTCCAGTCCGCGCAGCACGGCGGTGCGCTGCACGTCGACGTGGACGTCGGTGAGCTCGGCCTGTGGGGACAGCTGAGGATGCACGGGGCGGACCTGCCAGAGGAGCGTCTACTAGGATGCATCGTAGGCTAGCCGCACGGCCGGGACGGCCCGCATCCGGGAGGAGGTCACGCTGGAACTCTTCGCGCTGACGTCGTTGGCACTCGTGGCCGGCGTGGTCTCCTTCACCTCACCGTGCACTCTGCCATTGCTGCCAGGCTACCTCTCGTACATCTCCGGACTGTCCCACGAGGAGCCGAGGTCCCGCACCCGCACAGTACGAGCGGCGCTGCTGTTCGTACTCGGCTTCTCCACGGTGTTCGTCGCGCTCGGCACGACCGCCTCGGCACTCGGCCTGGCGCTGGCACAGAACCTCCGGGCGATCAACATCGCGGGTGGCGCGGTGATCGTCCTCATGGGACTGACGGTCACCGGTCTCGTGCGGATTCCACTGCTGGCACGCCAGGTGCGGTTCGACCTCACCCAGATCGGCCGCGGACCAGCCGGTGCGTTTCCGCTGGGCGCGGCTTTCGCGTTCGGCTGGACACCCTGCGTCGGGCCGGTATTGGCCTCGATCCTCACCACGGCCGCCACCACGGCCACCGTGTCGCGCGGGGCGCTGATGCTGCTCGCCTACTCGACCGGCCTCGGCCTGCCGTTCCTCCTGCTGGCACTCGGGTTCTTCCGAGGGAACGACCGGCTCGGCTGGCTGCGCCGCCACTCCCGGCACATCGAGATCACCGGCGGCGCCCTGCTCATCGTCATGGGCATCGCGGTGATGACCGGCGACTGGACGCGGTTGATGAGCGACATGCTCGGCGTCTACGCCCGGCTCGGCTGGCCGCCCCTCTGAACCTACTATTTAGAATGGTGGATCTGGCCAGTTGGATGCGTTCCACAGGGGTAGTCGGATGCCATCGACCGTCAGTGAAGAAGCAGTAACCATGACGCAGGCGGCCGAGATGCTCCGCACCTACCCGTAGACCTGGGCGGGTGAACCAGCAGGCGTTGGCTCGTTGCATCGAAGCGCACATCTGCGACACGACCGGGCGCGTCCTGTCCCGGCACACCGGCTACAACGCGAACCTCACCTGCGCCGTCCTCGAAGCCTGTACCAGCGCCTGCAAAGCGTGCGGCGACGAGTGCAAGCGCTGCCAGGTGTACGCCGAGTCCTGTCGTCGTTGTGCACAGGCGTGCCGAGAACTGCTCGACGCTCTGGGCTGAGCGGCTTCCGTGCGAGGCGGGTCATCGCCACCGCAAAGGCCGAACGTTGGTGTGGTGAGCGGTGCCACGCCCACCACACCAACGGGTTGTCAGGGCATCGGTGATGCCTGGTAGCCGAGCTCTTCGATCGCGCGGATGACGTCCTCAGGAGTGCTCTGGCCCGGATCCAGCTCGACCGTGCTGCGCCCCTGCTTGACCGCGGTCTGGGTGCTTTGGACGCCGGGCAGGTCTTCGAGGGCGTCGTCGATGAGCAGCGCACAGCTGCCGCAGTGCATGCCCTCGACTCGGAAGACGTGGGTCGTGACGGCCACAGTGGAACCTCTCTCAGACGATGGTGATGACACCGGTGTACATGCCCATTCCGCAGGCGTAGTCCAGCCGTCCCGGCTGCAGCACGCCCAGATCGATGCGCGTCTCGCCCCTCACCGGAAGGATCTTCTGCTCGTCGCGGATGACGAACGACCGCACGCAGCCCTGCGCGTTCTCCGACTTGACGACGAGTGTTGTCGGTACACCGGAACGGGCCTGAACGTTCTCGGGGCTGTAGGAGCCTGAGCGTGCGGTGATCACCACGGTCTGCTGCCCACCTGTTTCGGACACGGCAGTGGTGTCCGCAGGGGCGTCACTCCCCCCGAAAGATTGCGCGATCCTGCTTGCCGCCAACGGCGACCCGGCCAGTTCCAGGCCACCGTTGAGCGTGTACAGACCCATCGCCAGCACCACCAGGCCGGTCACGACGGCCAACCTGCCCTTCCAGACGGTGGCGGCTTTGCGGGCTGCGTAGCCGAGGATCGCGAACAACGGGCCCGTGCCGAGCACGAACACGGCCATCGTCGCCGCTCCCGACAACGCGGAACCGGACGCGAGCGCCAGCGCCTCCACGGACAGCGTGACACCGCACGGGATCAGCACCGTGGCGAAACCGAGCAGCGCCGGCGCCAACGCAGCCTGCGAGCGGGCGCGAGTGCGCACGATCTTCATCCAGGACACCGGCGGTTCGACGACTATGCCGCGGAAGCCCGGCACCCCGAGCTGCGCGAGCCCGAACACGATGATCAGCAGACCGGCGCCGATCTGCAGCCACGTGCGGAGCCCGACAGACAGCTCCACCACGCTGCCGAGTGCGCCCAGCAACGCGCCGAGCAGCGTGTGCGAGACCAGTTTGCCGGCCAGGAAGCCACCGACCGGGGCCAGGTCGTCACCGAGCTGGGCACGCCAGTTCTGCCGCTCGGCGACTGCGGCAGCCTGGTTGTTCTTCCCTCCCGCGGCACGACGGGCAGGGGCAGCAGGTTCGGCGGTCGCCGCGCGCTGGCGGGTGATCAATCCGGTGAGCAGACCGCCCTGCACCGCGGCGCAGGAAACACCACCGGCGAACAGTCCGGTGACCAGAACAGCAGCAAGATTCACGAAAGCTCCTCCACGCGAGATGGGAAAGGCCGAAGGACGCACCGGACGAAGTGCCGATGTCGCAACGTTGCCCGCCACCCGGCGTCGAACCGGGGTGCGGGCAGACCTCTCCTAAATCCGCAACAGACAGAGCCTCTCGAGGCTTGGCGCCCGCGCCAGAACCACCGGGAACAACGCCGTGCGGGCAGACCTCGCCGCTGCTACTGCTGAACTGCGTACGCGAGGCAGCCCGAGTCGGGCGACGAGGGCGATCACGGCCGCGATGAGCATCAGGCAAGCAGCGAGCGCACCACCCACGTCGCTGTCGCCATGAGTGTCCTGATCCGGAGCGACGGACATTCCGGCCGCGACGGGACGTTCAACGGAGAGCTCGTGACCATCATCCGCCATGACGGCGTTCGCGCCGTGTGGCATCGACATGCCGTCGGTGCACTGCACGCCCACCACGAGGGCCAACCCGGCGAGCACGGCCAGGACGACGGCCAGCCGCACGAGGCGTCCTCGCGCGCCGTGCGAGCAGCTGGCCGTGCCATTCATGGCCGACATCCTACGGAGCAGCTGTCAACATCGTGTTTGCTGTGTGGGCACATCACTCTTCGGTCAGCTCGCCGGGCAGGAAACCAGGTCGTTTGGGGTATGACTGAGTCAGCACGGCGTGCACGATCAGCCGCTGCCGATCCGAGAACTTCGGGTGGCAGGTCGTCATCGTCATCAAGCTCGCCAGCTGGTCCGCCGATAGCTCGCCTCGGTAGTTCGGCACCGGATCGATCACTTCTCCCTGTTCCGGCCGGACGATCTCCTGACCAGGCGTGTTCGCATACGGCGCACCGTGAGACCGCTCGAGTGGCTGGACGCCCGCGCATCGCGGATGGCGTTCCTTGTCCTGGGTCCAGCTCGCTTCCTCGTTCGTCATCGGCAGCACGCGGTAGACAAACCACATCGACTCGGTCTCCACCACAACGGCGTCACAGGACTGGAGCAGGTCGAGGTCGTTGAACGGCGCTCCCTTGCCGACCCGGTGGCCGGCGACCGCGAAGTTGCCCTTCTCCCCCGGTCCGGCCGTGGCCCGGTAGTGGCCGGGACCGATCTCCAGGTCCGCGGGCGTGGTGCCCTCGACGACGGCGAACTGGTAGTCCCGCCCGAGCGCTGGGATGTACATCTTGGCGAACGCCTCACCCGGCACGAGGTTCGTCCTTACGGGACGTTGCGGATCGGGGGTCACGGTGTTGGCGTCCGCATCCCATCGTGCGTCCAACTGGGCATCGGCGTTGGCCTGCTTGCGCATGGATATCAGGTCCGTTACGTACACCTCGTACACGACGAAGAGGAGTATCACCAACCCGACAGTGATCAGGACTTCGCCAAGACCGCGGACCGAACGGCGTCCGATGCCGTCACGCGGAGACGCGCTCACCCTGGGGAGCACGACGGTGTCCTCGTCGAGTCGACGCCTGGTCCGCACATTCACAACGTCTACTATCAACACTAGTAAGTCGGTCGGCAAGGCCGAGATCAACGGAACGCACTCCGGAGGGGACGATGACGTCACGCGATCGCGACCTCCGAATTGGCTGGTCGGACCACGATCGCGCCGCCTGGTGCACCAAGGCTGCAGTACTCTTCGGCGTCGCCGCCGTGGCATTGCGGATCGTCGGGGTGCCGCCGGTGGACCTGCACGGTCCGCTGCACTACCTGGGTGTCATGGACCCGCTCTGTGGCGGAACGCGGGCCACGTTCCTGTTGCTGTCAGGTGATCTCGCGGAAGCAGCCAGGTACAACCCGATCGTGTTCCCTCTGGCGGCTGTGGCCGTGCTCGTCTTCGCCCGTGCCGTGGTGGGCATGACGACCCGGCGGTGGCTGGACGTACAACTCGGACGGATGTCGCGGATCGCGGCGTGGACCGCTCTCGCGCTCGCGCTGGTACTGCTCGAGGTGCGCCAGCAGCTCAACGCAGATCTGCTGATGCAGGCATGGCCGGCTTGAGTTTTGGAGCGGGTCCGTCACCCGCGCGCTTTCTCACCGCTCGGTGCAACGGCGAACCACTGGCCGTCCAGCCCGTTCCCCTTCGCATCACCGGCCTGCTCGTCGTCGACGTACCGGTAGAGCGGCCTCCCGGCCAGCGTTACCTGCGTCGTGCCGTCGTCGCGCTTCATCGTTCCGACGAGCGCCTTGTCCACCCCCTTCAGATCGAACTGGCCGACAGGCGCCAGCAGCGGCGGCCACACCAGGGTGCATTCGGGGTCGTTGCAGCTCGACCTGGGCGGGCTCGTGACGTCCTTCTCGTACCGGTAGAGGGTGTATGCCTCTCGGTCAGCCACCAAATCACCGATGGATGCCCCCTGGACCACCTGCAACGTCGTGATGTCACCTGGAAGCACACGACTGCTGGCCGGCCCGACTGTGGGACCGACCGGCGTTTCCGAAGCTTGTTCCGAGGCGGATTCGGGCGACTGGCTGTCGCCGCCCGCCGAGCAGGCACCGGTGAGCAGAAGCAGTGCAAGGGCGACGACATGACCTTTGGACACCGCAGTTCCTCCCGATCAATGGACAGTCCCCGTTGTTGGATACGGATACCGACCGATGTCAGTTCACGGCACACGGCAGGTTGGACTTCCGAGCCGGGCAACTATGCGATCTAGTAGACGAACGGACGCGCGGCCCGTAGCCTGCCGCTGGACCTGACAGCCTGGATCAAGGAGACGGGCGCGACGTGGTGTCGCATCGGAACAAGCGCATTTCGCGAACGATCCTGACCGGCGCGGTGCTGGCTACTGCGGTGGCGCCGACCATGGCAGCCTCGGCACAACCGGCTGACCCGGACCCGCTCGCCCGCTACAACGAGCTGGGTGCTCATGCCGCGAAGACCAACGAAGACATGCTGAAGGCGCGGGGTGACCTGAAGGCCAAGCGGGAGCAGCTCGCCCGGTCCACCGTGGCCGAACAGCAGGCGAGGGAAGAAGAAGAGCGGTTTCGCGGCCAGGTCGACGCTCTGACCACCGCGACGTTCGAGGGCGCCCGCTTCAACCAGCTCTCGGCGCTGCTGGTGAGCGAGTCCCAGCAGGACTTCCTCAACCGCATGTCCGCACTGAACATGCTCGCCACCGACAACAACGAGGCGTTGCAACGGCTCGGCCTCGCGGTCGCGAAGGCCGACCACGCTCGACAGAGCGCACAGGAGGCCGCGAACGCCGCAGCCAAGCTCGTCGGTGAGGTCGAGCAGCGCCAGAGGGACCTGGACGGGCAGATCAAGGAGGTGCGGGCCGCCCTCGGCTCGCTGGACCCGTCGGTGCGCAACGACCTCAAGCGGGTCAAGGACACCGGCAGCTATGTCGGCCCACCGGGGTCCGCGAACGCCGCGCTCCAGGCGGCGTTGTCCAAGCGCGGCGCGGCCTACGAGTGGGGAGCGGAGGGTCCGTCCGCATTCGACTGCTCAGGCCTCACGATGTGGGCGTACCAGCAGGCGGGCATCCAGCTTCCCAGGGTCGCTTCCGCTCAGTACGACGTGGGCATGGCTGTACCGCTCAACGCCCTCTTGCCGGGCGACCTGCTCTTCTACGATGACGGTACCGGCAACCCAGCGGCGATCCACCACGTGGCGATGTACGTCGGTGACGACAAGATGGTCGACGCACCGACCCAGGGCCAGGTCGTCGACCTCCGGCCGAGCCGTGGTGACGGTCACCTCATGGGTGCGCGGCGCATCGCCGGGTAGCGGCGGAAGCCACTCGATCCTTGCTCAACCTCCGCTTCGACCGTCGGCAGGATCCACCACCTCCGCAGCGAGCTCCGAGGGTGCGGCAGGACCGTCATGCCCTGCGGTGCCGCCGACGTGGGCCTCCAGCCTGATGCGTTCGATCATGTGCGGGTAGTGCAGCTCGAACGCCGGCCGCTCCGACCGGATCCGGGGCAGCTCGGTGAAGTTGTGCCGCGGCGGCGGGCAGGATGTAGCCCACTCCAATGAGTTCCCGAACCCCCACGGGTCGTCCACCTTCACCACCTCGCCGTAGCGGTAACTCCTGAAGACGTTCCAGATGAACGGCAACGTCGACACGCCGAGCAGGTAGGCACCCACCGTGGAGATCGTGTTGAGCGTGGTGAAGCCATCAGTGGGCAGGTAGTCGGCGTACCGGCGGGGCATGCCCTGGTTCCCGAGCCAGTGCTGGACCAGGAAGGTCGCGTGGAAGCCGATGAACGTGGTCCAGAAGTGCAGCTTGCCGAGGTTCTCGTCGAGCATCCGCCCGGTGATCTTCGGGAACCAGAAGTAGATGCCGGCGTACGTGGCGAAAACGATGGTGCCGAACAGCACGTAGTGGAAGTGCGCCACCACGAAATAGGTGTCCGACAGGTTGAAGTCGATGGGCGGCGACGCCAGCAGCACACCGGACAGCCCGCCGAACAGGAAGGTCACCAGGAAGCCGACCGAGAACAGCATCGGCGATTCGAAGGTGAGCTGCCCCTTCCACATGGTGCCGATCCAGTTGAAGAACTTGATCCCCGTCGGGACCGCGATGAGGAACGTCATGAAGGCGAAGAACGGCAGCAGTACGGCTCCCGTCGCGTACATGTGGTGGGCCCACACGGCGACGGACAGCGCCGCGATGCCCAGCGTCGCGAAGATCAGTCCTTTGTAGCCGAAGATCGGCTTGCGGCTGAACACCGGGAAGATCTCGCTGACGATGCCGAAGAACGGCAGCGCGACGATGTAGACCTCGGGGTGGCCGAAGAACCAGAAGAGGTGCTGCCAGAGGATCACTCCGCCGTTGGCCGGGTCGAACACGTGCGCGCCGAGGTGCCGGTCGGCCAGCAGCCCGAACAGGGCGGCGGTGAGGATCGGGAACGCGATCAGGATCAGCACGCTCGTCACCAGGATGTTCCAAGTGAAGATCGACATCCGGAACATCGTCATGCCGGGCGCCCTCAGGCAGACCACCGTGGTGATCATGTTCACCGCGCCGAGGATCGTGCCGAGGCCGCTGATCAGCAGGCCGGTGATCCACAGGTCGGCACCGACGCCGGGTGAGTGAATCGCGCTCGACAGTGGCGTGTAGGCGAACCAGCCGAAGTCCGCGGCACCACCCGGCGTGATGAAGCCGGAGACGACGATGATGCCGCCGAACAGGTACAGCCAGTAGGAGAAGGCGTTCAGGCGCGGGAACGCGACGTCCGGTGAGCCGATCTGCAGTGGCAGGATGAAGTTCGCGAACCCGAACAGGATCGGCGTCGCGTACAGCAGCAGCATGATCGTGCCGTGCATGGTGAACAGCTGGTTGTACTGCTCGTTGGACAGGAACTGCATGCCCGGCTTTGCGAGCTCGGTCCGGATGAGCAGGGCCATCACGCCGCCCGCCAGGAAGAAGGCGAAGCTGGTGACGAGATACAGGATGCCGATCTGCTTGTGGTCCGTGGTGCGGAACATCCGCAGCAGGAACGACCCCTTGACCGGCCTGGCAGCACGGGCGACGGGCACGGGAACAGGCTGAGCGGTGACCGTCATCTTCATGATCTCCCGGTGACTCATCTTCTACTAACTTGGATAGTACCCAGGGAGACGGCCGCAGCGTCACGAAGGCCGTCGACATCCGCGGAGATGCCGACGAGCACCCGATCAGAATTCAGATAACAAGTGGATAACGACCGGTCCGCCTGCTGAGCCGGCTACTAACCAGCTTCGTAGGCCTCGGCATGGGCGATCGCACGAACGACTCGAAGCCGCGCTGGTTCATGACGGTCGCGGTCAGCCTTCTCCTCACGATCGGCACACCGGTCGGCAGCGCGGCTGCCCATGACGGGACGAACGCTCCGTCCATCCCTCCTGCCCTGCCGTCGAGCCTGCCGGCAGCACCGCTGGGCAGCGGCGGGCAGGGCGACGATGTGGTGGAGACCAAGTGGGGGCCGCTCGGCGCAGCCGATCGAGACTTTCTGGCGAAGGTCCGGTTGGCAGGACTCTGGGAACTACCCGCAGGGCAGCAGGCTCTCCAGAAGTCCCAGAATCCCAAGATCCAAGAAGCAGGAAAGCACCTGATCGACGGCCACAGCGCACTCGACGACATGGTCCGCAACGGCGGTCAGGCGCTCGGCGTGGAGTTGCCCAACCAGCCCAACTCGGACCAACTGGGATGGTTGAAGGAACTGACGACCACGCAGGGCGAGGAGTACGAACGGACCTTCGCCAACCGCCTGCGTGCCGCACATGGCAAGGTTTATGGATTCGCCGCGCAGGTTCGTGCCGGCACCAGGAACGAACTCGTCCGGGCGATGGCGAACCAGACGATGAGCACGGTGTTCGACCACATCAGCCAACTGGAGAAGACCGGCCTGGTCGACTTCCAGGCGCTGCCGTCTCCCACGGTGTTGGGGGCCTCCGCCACGCCCAGCTCTGATGCTCCTGTTGATCAGCCGAAGCCGCTGCAGCGCACCGCCAGTCAGGCCACTCCCACTGCGGACTCCGGTATCGGTGGCGCAATCTTGTTCGTGGTCATTATCGCGGTGATCGGTGGCCTCGCTCTGCTCTTCTTGCGTTGGCAACGCAAGAAGTCGCCCGGTTTGCCCCAACACCGCGCCGAAACCCTCGAGTCGGAGCCCGTATCGGTCCGTGCCACGTCACCTGCCAGGGAAAGTGTCGTGAGGACACACCGATCGGACGAGCGTTTCAAACGGTTCCGGCAGTGACGTCTGCAGGGCAGCCAGCTGCACGATGCCGTCCTCGGTGGTTTCGTTGCTCGGCAGGAACGGTCAGAGAGGGTACTGAAGCGGGAGATGGGACCACGCAACCAAGCGATGGCCTCACCCTCATGCCGGTCACCAGCGGGACCCCGACAACCAGGAGCAGCGCTTCGCCGGTGACCTGCGGCGCACGCGTGTGGCGCCTGAGTCAGCCCGCCGTGTTGACCGCTCAGCGAGCGGACACGGCGAGCAACACGAACGGCAGTCCCAGACCGAGGCAGTAGGCGGCGGCCAGGGCCAGGCCTCGCCACACCGGCCGGCGCCGGGCACGGCGAACGCGGCCCTCGCAACCGGCGACGCCCGACAGGTCACCCCCGGCATCATCGTCGCCAGAGCCGCTGCGGTGGGTCGCACATGGCCTGGAATCGACCGGGCGGTGTCCGATCTCCGCCGTGCGGACCACGATTGACGATGTCGGCCCACCGCCTCGTGTCTGGACGAGATACACCAGGCCGCACGCTGCCGGATCCACTCGATCGGTACATCTCTCGATCACACGCTGGCCAGCCCGTCTGTCGTAACGTGAGCAGCTCGACGAGCACGACCGCGACGGTGATGAGATCGCGTCGACTACCGCGAGCGGCCACGGCGATCACGGCGGCTGTCAGACGCAGGGCGTCCTGCGGGACGAGAGGTCTTGAACTGCGCCTGTGCATGGCGGATCTGAGGACGGCGTGCAGGTGTTGTACGCGTGGCCACTACACCACTGACACGCATCGCCGCGGTGTTTTCTGTCGACCCCGGCTCGCGATCAGGACGACTGCACGCGAACCAACCAGACAAGACCGCAGCTCCTATCGCACGTGCCACCACCTTTGGACCATTCCAACACCCAGCCAGACCGCGATGCGCGCGCCAAGAATGGGGTAGTCCGATGAACCTGAGCCGACGCCGAGCCGTCGCCGGACTGGTGACAGCCGGTGCAACCGCCCTGTCAGCGCGAAAATCCGACGCCGCACGACACGAGGGTGAGCCGATCCTGGTCGCACCACCCGGTTCGGACCCGCAGCGACTCGCCCGCGACGAGCGGTTCTGGGGACAGGTGGCCCGGCAGTTCCGGGTGAATCCCGGCTTCACGAACCTGGAGAACGGCTACTACGGCATCATGCCCGCCCCCGTTCTGCGGGAATACGAGCGGCAATGCCGTCGGCTCAACGAGGACAACTCCTACCTGCTGCGAGGCTCGTACAAGCAAACTGAGCACGACCGGGTGCGGGCCAGAGTGGCCGATGTCTCCGGTGTGGCTCCGGACGAGATCGCGCTCACCCGATGCGGCACCGAGGCGCTGCAGAACCTCATCGCGGGCTACAACCGGCTCCGGCCGGGAGATGCCGTGATGTACTGCAGCCTCGACTACCACAGCGCCATCTACGCGATGAACTGGCTCAAGGACCGCCGAGGCGTTGACGTCATCAGGTTCGAACTGCCCGAACCCCACACGCGGCAGGCGATCCTCGACCACTACGCCCGCCAGCTCCGCGAACACCCTCGGGTCAAGTTGCTCCTGCTCACCCACATGAACAACCGGACCGGCCTGGTGTCTCCCGTAGCGGAACTGGTCGCGATGAGCCGGCAGCACTCGGTGGACACCATCGTCGACGCAGGCCATTCCTTCGGCCAGCTCGACTTCCGTCTACCTGACCTCGGCGCTGACTTCGTGGCCTGCTGCCTGCACAAGTGGATCCATGCGCCGCTGGGGTCCGGCTTCCTCTACATCCGCTCCGGTCGCCTGCCCGACATCGACCCCTGCTACCGGGACGAGAGCCACCCGTTGGACAGCATCCGCTCCAGGGTCCATTCCGGAACCATGGACATCGCTCCGTTTCTCACTCTCCCAGCAGCACTGGAGCTGCACGAAGCCATCGGCGTGGCCAACAAGCAAGCCCGCCTTCGTCACCTGCGTGACCGCTGGGTCCATCAGGCGCGCCACCTCGACGGCATCGACATCCTCACCCCCGAGGACCCGTTGACGTACGGGGCGATCACGGCGTTCCGCGTGCGTGGCCGGAAGACCAAGCAGGACAACGAGGCCATCGCCCGATACCTGATGGACAACCATCGCATCTTCACCGTCCCCAAAGGTGGGATGACCGCTGGTGACTGCATCCGAGTCACCCCCGCGCTCTTCACGACCACTGACCAGGTCGACGAGCTGGCGGAAGCACTGATCGACGTCGCGCGTAAGTTCCGGCGGTGAGGGCACTCTCGCCATCGCCTTGAGCTGGAGCAGCAACGCCCGCCTCGGTCGCGGATCAGCCAGTCCACACACCGTACGACTGCAGCCACGCCAAGGGGTCCGCCTTCCTTCCGGCCTGGTCCCAGAGTTCGAAGTGCAGGTGCGGTCCCGAGGAGTTACCGCGGTTGCCGACTTCCGCTATGACCTCGCCGGCACTCACCCGCTGACCCTCACGCACGGAAAAGCTGTTGATGTGGCCGTAGACAGCGATAGTTCCGTCCGTGTGCCGGATTCGGACCCACAGCCCGAAGCCACTGGCCGGGCCCGCGTCCACCACCACACCGTCCATAACGGACCGAATGGGTGTACCGATCCGGTTGGCGATGTCCAGACCGTAGTGTGTCGCTCCCGAACGCGGCCCGTAGTTCGACGTGATGGTGCCCTGGGTCGGCGCGAACACCTTGATCTTTCGCGCCTGCTCCGCCTCGTACTCGGCCTTACGACGGGCGGCCTCGGCTGTCTCTCGCTGCTCGACCATGCGCTGGCTCTTCTTGAGCGCCTCCAGGTCGTCGTGTCCGGGCTGAGAAAGCGACAGCAGGTTCGGCCCCGCGGTGTCACCACCTATACCGGTGTTGTCATCAGACAGGCTGGCGGCCAGCCAGACGCCGTTGGGCGCCGGTGATGACGCCGACGTAGGCCCGCCGATGTTCGCCTGGAACGCGACGGCCGCACCGGCCGCCACCCCGAAGATGACCATGTGAGCAGAGACCCGCGCTGAACGATCCGGCCGAGGCCGGATGTGTCGTGCCATCTCGAGTCAGCCCACGATCCGCCGAGCGCCGATGTAGTGGCCATCGCCTCGGATCGGACGCACGTCCACAAGTTGCCCCTCGGTCGGCGCGTCCACCATCTTGCCTTCGCCCACGTACATCGCCACGTGGTGGATCGTGGCCGGGTTTCCCGACCCGTCGTCGTAGAACACCAGGTCACCCGGCTGGAGTTCGTTCTGGGCCACCGGCCTGCCGACTCGGTACTGGTCCACCGCCACGCGAGGCAGCGTGACTCCGGCTGCCGCATAGGCCCACTTCGTCAGACCGGAGCAGTCGAAGGCGTTCGGACCGTTGCCGCCCCACTGGTACTGCGAGCCCCGCTTCGACAGGGCTGCCTGCAGAGCCGTGTTGGCCGCACCGGGAGGTCCCAGGTAGGTGCCGGTGTCCTTCACCTGGCCGAACCCGAGCCCGGCTTTCTGAGCCGAACTGAGGTTGTTCACCGCCTTGCGGAGCTCGACGATCCGGCCGTCCAGGTCGGACTTGCGCTTCTTGAGGTCGTCAGCGACCGCCGTCGCCTCACTTGCCGCTTTCTCTGCGCGCTGCTGGACGTCGTTAGCCTGTGCCACCGCGGCCGACAGCTTGTCCATCGCCTCCGCGTTGTCGGCCGCCAGCATCTCCAGCGCGGACATGCGGTTGAGGAAGTCCTGCTGGGAGTCACTGACGAGCATCGCCGAGAGCCCGTTGAACCGTGCGCCCTGGAAAGTGGACTCGGTGAGCACATCGACCCGACCGCGCAGCTGCTCCTCGGCCTGCCTGGCCTGGTTCAGCTCCGCACCGGCCTTGTCCAGCTCAGCCTTCTTGGCTTCGACGTTCTCCTGAGCCTTCAGCACGTCGTCGTTGAGCTTCTCCGCCTGCCCGCTCAGCTCCTCGTACTGCTTGACCGGGTCGGCTGCCGGCTGAGCACCCGCAGGACCGGGACTGCTCCCGATCGCCACCAGAACAGCCGCAGACGCCAGTGCACCTCGAGTACTGCGCTTCAGTCGATGCGACGTCACGTCGCGCTTACCTCCGTAGTCGGGAACAGGGCCTCCCCCGATGCCCTGGCGCAAATTACGGCAACATCACGGCGATGTCTACTAGTTCCATTAGTAGAGCAAGGAGCATGTGGCCCGGAACACTCCAGGCCGCCATCACACTCCGCAACGGCCATGTCTTCACCTTTGACAAACTTCATCCAAAGAGTCCTCGCGACGAACATGCGCCTTGCAGCGCATACATCACAAAGCTGATGATCATTTGTCCACAATGGACACGATCGAGCGATTACTTCTCGTAACAAGATCACGCTATGGTCGTGACCGTGCGGATCGAGTTGACGACAGTGCGTGTCGCCCGCGTGACAGTGCTCGCCGTCGCGCTGGCGCTGTTCGCGTCGCTTCTCGGTGTGCTGTGCACAGCGAACGCGCACGGGTCTCCCGTCGTCAGCCATGTCCATGTGGCCGGCTCTCCTTCGGGCGATCACTGCGATCACCACCACGAGCCCGTTCACGAGGCTGCCCTCGACCGGGCACTGCGGCGCCCGACCGGCACGCCGTGCGATCCAGGGCCTTCAGTTGACGATGTCCCGGTCGGCTGCTGCGTCGCTGCAGCCGTCAACGGTCAGCCCACCGCCTCGCCGGACGCAGGTCGCGTGCCCAGATCCGGCCGCCACCTGTTGATCACCCTCAGCGTCGCCCGGAACTGATCAACGCATTGCAGCAGCGGAGACGAGACCGCGCATCCCTGCGCACCTCGTCTGTTCGCGCTGCCGCGAAGACGATCTCCGGACCATCACGGCACTGCCGTACACACGACGCTGAGGACACGATGCTCACCACCCGTGGCCGGCCCGAAACGCCGGTCATTCCTCCCGCGCACATGCTCACCTCGTCTGCCGCACCGCTCTGCCGCACTCCGGCGGCGGTGGTGGGAAACACGCCGGTCCAGTGGATCGACGACCTGTCCGGCCTGTCCTCCCGCGGCTTCTGGGCCAAGCTCGAAGGCTTCAACCCCGGCGGGATGAAAGATCGCCCGGCACTGCACATGATCGCCAAGGCGCGTGAGCGCGGCGAGCTCGCTCCGGGCGGCGTCGTCGTGGAGTCGACGAGTGGCACGCTCGGCCTCGGTCTTGCGCTCGCCGGCATCGTCTACAGCCACCCGGTGACGCTGGTGACCGACCCCGGCATGGAGCCCATCGTGCAGCAGATGCTGCAGGCGCACGGCGCGCAGGTCGACCTCGTGCCCTCTGCACACCCATCAGGTGGCTGGCAGCAGGCCCGGCGCGATCGGGTCGAGCAGCTGCTCGCGGACACTCCCGGCTCGTACTGCCCGGACCAGTACAACAACCCTGACAACGTGGCCGGTTATGAGTCACTGGCACTCGAACTCGTGGCACAACTCGGACGCGTCGACGTGCTCGTGTGCTCGGTCGGCACGGGCGGGCATTCCGCTGGGGTATCTCGGGTACTGCGCGAATACTTCCCCCATCTGCGGCTGGTCGGCGTGGACACCGTCGGCTCGACGATCTTCGGCCAGCCCGCGCGACCGCGCCTGATGCGAGGACTGGGATCGAGCATCTACCCGAGCAACGTGGACTACGCCGCGTTCGACGAGGTGCATTGGGTCAACGCCGCCGAGTCCGTGTGGGCGTGCCGCAGGCTCGCCGCTCGCCACCACGCCAGCGGCGGTTGGAGTGTCGGCGCGGTGGCGCTGGTCTCCAGCTGGCTCGCACGCACACATGACGCGGACGTCCGTATCGCGGCGGTCTTCCCCGACGGGCCGCAGCGTTACTTCGACACCATCTACAACGACACGTACTGCGCGGCGAACGAACTGGCCGTGAGTTCTCCTCGGCCCGACCCCGCGGAGATCAGCTCCACGAGTGACCGGGAGGTCACCGAGTGGACCCGCTGCCGCAGTGTCGCCGACCCGGCGGAGCGCCGACCGTGACCGGTACGATCCGGCAGTTCAGGTCGTTCGATCGGCCAGTGCAGCTGCTGTTGCTCAACCAGTTCACCATCAACGTGGGCTTCTACATGCTCATGCCGTATCTCGCGATGCACCTGTCGGGCGAGCTCGCTCTCGCAGGCTGGGCCGTGGGTCTGGTGCTGGGTGTGCGGAACTTCTCCCAGCAGGGCATGTTCCTGGTCGGAGGAACGCTCGCGGACCGGCTCGGCTACAAACCACTGATCGTGGCGGGGTGCGCCCTGCGCACGGTGGGGTTCGCGGTGCTCGGGTTCGTGGACAGCCTGCCTGCTCTGGTGATCGCCTCGGCGGCCACCGGCTTCGCCGGCGCGTTGTTCAACCCCGCGGTGCGGGCGTATGTCGCGAACGACGCAGGGCCACGGCGGGTGGAGGCGTTCGCCCTCTTCAACGTCTTCTACCAGACCGGCATCCTGGTGGGGCCGATCATCGGGCTCGTGCTGACCGGGGTCACGTTCAAGTTGACGTGTCTGGTCGCGGCTGTCGTGTTCGCCGCGCTGACCGTGCTGCAGATCAAGTCGCTGCCCGCGCGAACACCGAACCGCGACGCCGTCCCGGCGACCGTGCTGCAGGACTGGCGGGGAGTGCTGGCGAACCGCCGGTTCGTCCTGTTCTCACTGGTCATGACTGGCTCGTACGTGCTCTCGTTCCAGGTCTATCTCGCCCTGCCACTGGAGGCCCGCCGTCTCGCGGGTTCCGGCATCGAGGGCACCGCACTGGTCGCAGGACTGTTCGCGGTGTCAGGTGTGCTCGCCATCGCGGGTCAGCTGCGCATCACCGCGTGGTTCCGGGAGAAGTGGGGACGCGACCGATCACTTGTAGCCGGCTTGCTACTGCTGGGTGCTGCGTTCCTCCCGCCCGTGCTCACCGCGGACTCACCGAGCGGGGCGGGAATGCCGGGCTACATCTCCCTGGTTCTGGCGGCATCGTTGCTCGCGCTGGGGACGATCGTGGTGTTCCCCTTCGAGATGGACACCATCGTGACGTTGTCCGGCGACCGGCTCGTCGCGACGCACTACGGCCTGTACAACACCATCGTCGGGATCGGCATCATGGCCGGAAACCTGTTCACCGGCACCATCCTCGACCTGAGCCGTGCGGCTGGTGTTCCCGTGCTGCCATGGCTCGGACTGGTCGCTGTGGGCATGTTCTGCGCCTGGCGCCTGCACGTGCTCAACCGGCCTTCCCCGGCCACGCACGCAGAGAAGCTGCTCAGCTAGGACGTGGCATCGGCGAGCTGGGCGGGCATCGACACGCCGCAGCTCGCCCGATGCGGCAGATGCCGATCAGCGGCTACTATGACGTCTAGTAGGCAGCGGCGTGCGGCCATTTCCGGCCGGGAGGAACCATGCACGGACTCGGTGACCTGGAAGCGGCGGTCATGGGCGTGCTGTGGCGCGAGCAGCAGTCACTCAAGGTTCGCGACGTCCTCGATCGACTCGGCGGAGAGCGCCCACGGGCGTACACGACGGTGTTGACCGTGCTGGACAACCTGCACCGCAAGGCATGGGTGAACCGGGAACTCCGCGGCAAGGCGTTCTGGTACGAGCCCGCGGTGACCCGTGCCGAAGCTGCGGCGAGAGCCCTGCGCCAGGTGATCGCATCCTCTGGAGATCCGGAGGCGGTACTGCTTCAGTTCGCGCAGTCTGCCACGGACCGCGAGTTCGACCTGCTCCGCAAAGCACTGTCCACGAGAAGAACCAAGCCGTAACCGCGACCGGCACCGGCCCATGACCTGCCGGCCGGCGTGACCCGCTCGGCGGCCCGTTCGACGGGGCAGGTCAGTCGACGCCGCCGACGAGGTGGTCGAGCTTCAGATGTGGATGCAGGCGTTGCAACACAGCCAGTTCGACCTGGCCCGCGAACACCGCGAGCTCCGTTCCGTCGTCCCGCATCAGCACCTCGCTGCGCCAGCCGGTGTCCACGAGCGGACGCTGACTCGGATCAGCCAGCCGTCGCACGACCGTGTACGGCAGGTGTTCCAGCGTCACGGGCACGGCGAACTCCCACTCCATCCGGTGCAGGACCACTTCGAACTGCATCGGTCCGACAGCGGCGAGAACCGGGGCACTTCCCTGACCTCGGCGCTGAGACCTCATCACCTGCACGACTCCTTCAGCGTGCAACTGCGCGATGGCGCGGTGGAACTGCTTGGCGCGGCCGACGTCCGTAGGCCGGGCGACCGCGAAGTGCGCCGGAGCGAACCTCGGCAGGCGCGGGAACCGCACCGCCGGAACGCCTGCGAACAGCGTGTCCCCCACTCGCAGCGCGGCGGCGTTCACCAGCCCGATGACGTCGCCCGGATAAGCAACGTCCAGTGTGGTCCGTTGCTGACCGAAAGCCTGCTGCACGTACTTCGTCGCGAACGGCTTGCCGGTCGCGACGTTCGTCACGACCATGCCCCGCTCGAACACACCGGAGCACACCCTGGCGAACGCGATCTGATCCCGATGGGCCGGGTTCATGCCCGTCTGCACCTTGAACACGAAGGCCGAGAACGGCGCATCGAGCCGCCTTGGCCGCCCCGCCACATCCACTCTGGGGCGCGGAGCCGGGGCGAAGTCGACCAGGAAGTCCAACAGATGGCGGACGCCGTGGTTGAGCAGCGCGGCACCGAACAACACTGGCGAGGCCTCAGCTGCGAGAAACAGCTCGTGGTCGAACCCGCCGCCGGAGGCGTCGAGCAGGTCCGCTTCTTCACACGCGCGAGACCACGCTGGGCCCTCCTGAGCCGCTGCCACGGCCGGATCAAGACGCTCCTCCTGCGCCGCGGTGGCGCCGCCCACGGTGCGTTGATAGCGCACCATAGTTCCGTCACGACAGTCCAGCAGCCCGTGGAACTCCCCCGCCGGCCCTATCGGCCAGGTGAGCGGCATCGGCTGCAACCCGGTGTGGGTGGCGAGCTCGTCGCACAGGTCCAGCGCATCACGACCAGGCCGATCCCATTTGTTGACGAACGTGATGACCGGAACGCCCTGAGACCGGCACACGTCGAAGAGCTTCAGCGTCTGGGCCTCCAGCCCTTTCGCCGCGTCGAGCAACATCACCACGCTGTCCACTGCGGACACGACTCGATACGTGTCCTCCGAGAAGTCCGCGTGTCCGGGCGTGTCCACGAGGTTGATCAAGGTGTCGCGATGGGAGAACCGGAGCACCGCGGAGGTGATCGAGATTCCGCGTGCCTGTTCCATCCGCATCCAGTCGGACACGACAGTACGCCGCCCAGCCTTGCCGTGCACGGCGCCCGCCTGGCTGATCGCCTTGGCGTGCAGGGCGATCGCCTCGGTCAAAGTCGACTTGCCGGCGTCCGGATGGCTGATCACCGCGAAGGTGCGCCGCCGTGCTGCCTCGTACGGCACATCGGTCTCACGCGCGCCCATGATCTCCTTCCATCCGGTCAGCCGATCCGCCATTCGAACAAGGCGACCCCCATCTCGACAGGTCCATGTGGCCGCACTGTTGCACGAGTTGCCCAGGCCGCCTAGCATTCATGCATAGATCGCTATGTATGCATGAAAGGGACTGCGGATGTCGTCAACGACCGCGGGCGCCATTGCCCTTGGCCTGTACGTCACGTACATAGTGTGGGCCTTCGGCGTCCGGACGGTTCTGCAGTATCGACGGACGGGTTCTACCGGCTTCCACGGCGTAAGCGGACGCCCTGGGACCGTGGAGTGGTGGGCCGGAGTGCTGTTCGGCATCGCTCTCGTCCTGGGTCTGCTCGCCCCCGCCGCGCAGTGGTCCGCGTTGGTCACGCCGGTTCCGGTACTCGACCACACGGCCCTTCAGCTCATCGGCACCGCGTTGGTCGCCACCGGATTCGCCGCGACGGTGGTTGCACAGCTCGGCATGGGCGCTTCGTGGCGCATCGGTGTCGATGAGGGGGAACGGACAGCACTCGTCACCACGGGAACGTTCGCCCTGGTGCGAAACCCGGTGTTCACAGCGATGATCAGTGGTGCGACAGGGCTGACGCTGCTGGCACCCAACCTCGTCGCCATCATCGGCCTGGTGGCGCTGATCACCGCCGTTGAGCTGCAGGTGCGGGTCGTGGAGGAGCCCTACCTGTTGCGGGCGCATGGCGAGACCTACCGCGCTTACACCGCGCGGGTCGGTCGGTTCCTTCCGGCCATCGGCCGCCTGACCACCGACGTTCTCTGACAGCGAAAGGGCATCCCAGTGGGAACTGGACACGGGCACGGCACCCTCACCGCGGCGGGTAAGCACCGCGGCCGTTTGATCGGTGTGCTCGCGATCACCGCGAGCATCATGGTCGTGCAGGTCATCGGCGCGTTGCTGTCGGGCAGCATCGCGCTCCTCGCGGACGCCGGCCACATGCTCACCGACTCGGCCGGAGTCGCGCTGGCACTGGTCGCCATCACTCTCGCCGCGCGCCCGCCCACGGCGAAGCGCACGTTCGGCCTGGCCAGGGCCGAGATCCTGGCCGCCGCCGCCAACGCCGCCGTGCTGCTCGGGCTCGGCGCCTACATCCTCTACGAGTCGGTGATGCGGCTCAGCGAACCGCCCAACCTGCAAACAGGCTCGATGCTGATTTTCGGCATCATCGGACTTGTCGGCAACGTCGTCTCGATGCTGCTGTTGTTCAAAGCGCAGAACGACAGCCTGAACATGCGCGGCGCGTTCCTCGAGGTCGCGACCGATACCCTCGCGTCCGTCGGCGTCATCGCCGCCGCGCTCATCGCGCGCTTCACCGGCTTCACCCGTGCCGACGCGATCGTCGCCATCCTGATCGGACTGCTGATCCTGCCGCGAGCGTTCAGCCTGCTCCGCGCATCGGTGGACGTTCTGCTCGAAGCCGCACCCAAGAACGTCGACCTCGAAGAGGTCCGGCAGCACATCCTGGGAGTACCGCACGTCCGTGATGTGCACGATCTGCACGCCTGGACGGTCACCTCCGGCATGCCGGTGCTCTCAGCGCACATCGTGGTCGAGGACGAGTGTTTCCACGACGGACACGCACCCCAGGTCCTCGACGAGCTCCAGACCTGCCTCGCCGGCCATTTCGACGTCGAGCACTCCACGTTCCAGCTCGAACCTGCAAGTCACTCCGCACACGAACACGCCGCGCATCCGTGAGCGGAGTCAGAACAACGCAGTCTGGTAGAACCGGAACCGCCTGAAGCACCACACGCCGACTGTCCACTCGGCACTGTCCGTTGCGGACAGGCTTCACGGTTCATTGTTCGAAGATCAGATGGCCGGGGTACGGGACAGCACCACTGCTAGACCGAACGCGACGCCCATCACGACAACCTCGGCCGCGGCCCACGCCACCAGCGGAGCCGACCGTCGTGCCGCGATCAGCGGCAGCAGCCGGAAGCGGATCCTTCCGCCCAGCGCGGCGAGCAGGACCAGACACACCGACTTCAGCAGCACGAGCTGTCCGTACCCGGTGGTGAAGAGCCCGCCGGGAAGCTCGACGAGCGGCGTCGTCGCGAGCTGCACGAGTGCGTTGATGGTGCCTGTCACGAGGACGAGGAGCAGACACACGGTGGCGAGCTTGGAGAACCTCGGCAATGCCGCGGCGAGAAGGTCTCGCCGCGCACTCACGAAGTACACCAGCACCGCCAGCCCTCCGGTCCACAGCGACGCCGCGATCACGTGCAGCTCCATCGAGGCCATCAGCAGCCCGTGCCCGCCCCAGAGCAGGCCGAAGTTCGCGGCGTGGCCGCCCACTGGCAGCGGAAGGAGGGCGAAGAGCGCCACGAGCATCCGCAACTCGGCGGGCACGCTCTCACCCGAGCGCACCGCGAGCAGCGCGATGTTGAAGTACACCAACGCGGACACGGCACTCATCGCAAGAGCCTGGCCCGCGCCGACCTTGCGCATGAACTCCAGCACGTGGCCGATCCCGATCTGCTGGCCTGGACGCAGTTCCGCGACCAGCAGCAGCACCATCGCGAGCGCGGCCAGCACCCAGACCGCGGAGGAGACGACCGCGGCACGGCGGACGGTGCCCAGTACCGGCTCGGTCAGCGCCGGTCGGTCGAAACCCAGCAACTTGGGCAACACGCTCAGACCGACCGTCACGACGGCGGCGACGAACAACACGGCCCGCACGACGGGCAAGCCGAAACGCACTACCGCGCCTGGCTCGGGCAGGCCGGGCACAGGGGCGACGGCGGTCAGCACCAGAGCACCCGCCACACCGAGAGCCACCGCTCCCACCAGACCCGCTGCGATGGCAGCGCGGGGCAGCTGGGCGGTGCGGTTGGAGCTCATCTCGGTTTCTTGCCGGTGCGCAACGCCAGCACAACACCAGAAGCGAGGAGCACCACGGCGCCGGCGATCCACGGCCAGACCGGCGCGTCACCGACACCGCCGGTGGACGCCGTGTCCGTCAGCTGAGGTGCGGACGGGCTGGCCGGCGTGCCGGTGCCTGTCTGAGTCAGCCTCATCGTGATCTTTCCGGTGACGGGATGGCCGTCCGCGGAGAGCACGCGGTAACCGACGACGTAGTCACCTGCCGGCCCGAGCGGCAGGACGCCGGCGGTCACCTCGTTCCCGCTCACCGACGGCTCACCTGAATCCCAGCGGGTTCCATCTGGCCCTGTGACCGTGACGGTGTTGAACCCCTGCTGCATCGGCTGATCGAAGGTGAGTGTGACCTTCGATGGGCCGGAGGCCATGGCGGCGCCGTCCGCGGGGTCGCTGCGGACGAGCACGTTGTGCGCGAGCGCGGATGAAGAGCCGGCGAAAACGGCCGCTACGGCGAGCACGAGAGTCACAACAAGACGCTTCACGACGTGGTCCTTGTTCCGCGCAGGGTCGACGACACCGCACTCTTCACAGCCAGCATCACGCAGACCGTAGGCCACAGCCTCCGAGAGTGTTGAGCGGGTTCGGCGAAGGTCTCACGCACGTGCTCCGCGGACCATCCAGACCACTCCCCAAAGCCACAGTGCCACCACGGCCACCATCAGCCACGAGGTACCCGTGATGAGGGCGGTGACCCCGAGCGCGGACGCGGCGCCCAGCGGCACGACGACCACCATGGCTGCACGGTTCAGGGCCGCACCGACAAATGCGATCCACGCCGCGAGCACAGGGAGGTACAAGGCCAGCTTGGCGCCAATGACGTTCACGGCTTGGCCTCGCCCTCGTCCTGGTCACGTGCCGTCGCTTCCTGCTCGTCCGCAGCGAGGGATGTTCCGTTTTCACCTTCGGTGACCACGGTTTCGGGTTCTCCGTTCTGAGCAGGTGTCACCGCCGTGGTACTCCGCCGGCGCGGAGAGCTGTAGAGGGCGTCGCGGAACTGCATCCGGGCGGCACGGTCCGGGTCGTTGCGTTGGGCGATGCCGATCGCCACCAGCGCCGCGATGATCAGAAGCAGGATGAGACCGAGAATCAGCAGGGCGGAAACGCCCCCCTGCTCATGGGTTGCCAACACCTGCACAGGTATCACCCTGAGCCGAGCGGCTGTGCGTTGCGAGCCGTCAGCATCGCCTTGAGCGTCTGCACTTCGGCTTCCTGACTGGACGCGATGGCACCGGCGAGACTGCGCACGATCGGGACCGTGGCCTTGTCGGCCGCGTACTTCGACATGGAGCTGCCGCCTTCGTGATGCCGCGTCATCAGCTGCAGGAACAGCACGTCGAACTCCTTGCCGTTCAGTTTGCGCAGACGTGCGAGCTCCTCGGAGCTCGCCATGCCGGGCATGCGGCCGTTGTCCATGCCGGACATCGAGTGATGCTCACCGCTCATCCAGGTCATGAGCTTGCCCGCGGGTGCCTGCTCGGGCTCGCCCCACATGCCGAGCCAGCCCTTCATCCGCCCGACCTGTTCCAGCTGACTCGACGCGATGTCGAACGCGAGCTGCCGCACATCAGCGTCGTCACTACGGCCAGCCGCGAGATTCGCCATCTGCACGGCCTGCAGGTGATGCACCGACATGTCCTGCGAGAACCCGATGTCGACCGCGGTGGGCCCGGCGGACTCGTCGGGGCGAGCGAGGGTGAGGCCAGCGGCCGCGCCGACGAGCAGCAACGCGATGCCGACTGCCAGCGCGATCACCCGCCGGGACCAGTTGACGCCCTCCGACGCCTTCTCCTCCGTCATCAGTTCCCTCCCGCAGGGGTGGAGGACGGCGCCGTGTTCTGCTCCTTCGGGTCCTCCTGACCGCCGTCGACCGGCACCGCGTCCGGGCCTGGCTTCTCGGCCACGAACGGCGGCGGGTTGGTCACGTCGAACTGGGCCGGGCTGGCCTCGCAGGTGGCGCCGGGCTCGGGGTAGGTGTTCGGGTTGCGGCGCAGCGAGGAGATGAACTGGTCGATGCGCTCGTCGTCAGCGCTGTCCAGCTTCAGCTGGTGACCCCACGACTGCAGCGCGATCGGCTTGTCCAGGCCGGGGTACGGCGACAGCATCGTGAACTGCTGACCTTCCGCCTTCGGCTTCAGCTTGTCCAGCGCGGGACCGTTGACCTGGTCGGGGTTGTAGGCGATCCACAGCGCGCCGTGCTCCATCGAGTGCACCATGTTTTCGGTGCGCACAGCCTTGTCATAGACCACACCGGTGCAGTCGGCCCACGTACCGTCGTGCGCGCCGCCGTAGGGCGGGCTGGCTTCGTAGGCCACCCGCTTCACAGGCTCGACGTGCTTACCGGCCGGATATTCCTTCTTGGTGACGCCTGCGATCTTGTCTGACGGATCCTTGTTGGTGTCAGACGGCTTCCACTGCGCGAGAGCGGCTTCACGTTGGTTGTTGGCCGAAATCTGGGAGTAGGCGTAGCCGAACACCCCTCCCGCGAGGCCCAGCACCGCGACGACGGCGATGATCGTGCCCCACGGCCTGGGCTTGTAATCCACGACGATGGACTTCGTTCCGCGGGCCTTCTTGGACTTCCGGCCACTGGTCATTTCCGCTCCTCGGCAATCGGCTACTAGCGAGAATAGTAAAGATCGCGAGAGCGGACCTGAGAGGACTCTGTGCGACGCCGTATCCTCTCGGTCATGCAGGGGCTGGGAGAGCTGGAGTCGGCCGTGATGGACGTGCTGTGGCGCGCTGATCAGGCGCTGACGGTGCGTGAGGTGCTGAGCAGGCTCAATCGCGAGCTCGCCTACACCACAGTGATGACGGTGCTGGACAACCTGCACCGCAAAGGCTGGGTCCAGCGCGACATGGTGAACCGCGCGTATCAGTACCTGCCATCGACCACGCGCGAGGAGTCGGCGGCCGCCGCGTTGCGCGACCTGCTGAACTCCACGGAGAACCCCGAAGGCGTGTTGCTGCGCTTCACCGAGTCCGCCTCCGAGGGGGAGATTTCCCTGCTCAGGCGGGCGCTCCGGAGGCGACGCAGCCGATGACGATCGCCTTGGCGTTGCTGGTCGGCGCATTGCTGGCGGGCTGGGTAGCACCCGCGCTGCTGAGTGTGCTGCTGCGCGCACGGGTACACCCCCAGGTGAGTCTTACGACCTGGTTGACGCTGGTCACAGGCATTGTCCTGGCGAGCAGCATCGCACTGATCATCGCCCTGCTGCCAGGACACGGCCCCGCTCCGCAGGTCATCATGGTGCTGCACAGCTGCCTCACCGCCATCCGGCACGGCGGTGTTCCCGGCGCGGAACATCTGGCCGGAGTGCTCTGGCTCGCCCTGGTCGTGTTCGGAGCGGCAAGGTTGGCGGTGAGGCTTTTGCGTTACCGGCGGCATCAAGGGCAGCTGTACGTTCGGCACCGAGGCGCCCTGGACTGGCTCGCCAAGCACGACGACGGGCCGATCCCGACGCTTTGGCTTCCTCACGAACAGCCCATGGCGTACAGCATCGGCGGCCCCGAGGCGCTGATCATCGCAACCGATGGTCTCGTCGAGCGACTGCCCTACGACAGCGTTCAAGCAGTCCTCGAACACGAGCGCGCACACGTCCGTGGCCACCACCACCTCCTGGTGGCTGTCGCTCGCGCCCTCGCGGCCACGCTGCCATGGCTTCCGCTCGCGCGCTGCTCCCCCGAGTTCGTCGGCGCGGTCGCCGAACTGGCGGCGGACTCGAGCGCCGCCCGGATGCACGGCACCCGTGCCGTCCGCACCGCGTTGCTGAGCATGACCACCCCGCACGACACGCCGCCGGCCGCCCTTGCGATGGCGCACACGTGCGTCGATCTGCGGTTGGCACACCTCGACGAGGCCGGCACCGCAAGTGGCCGTGACGTCAAGCAATTCCATGTCGCGCTGAGCGGTCTCTGCGCTGTCACACTCCCGTTCGCGCTCGGGACAGCGCTGTTCGTGACGGCAGCGCTCGCCGTGTGCCCCTTCATCCCCGGCATGTCATAACAGTTCGGCAACACAGCCTCGATGGCTCGTGACCGTGGCGACCAGCTTCGTCCTCACGTCGGCGCACCCGGCGCGGCCACGACTCGGCATGACAGGACGGGCACCCCCACGACCCTCACCGACGCAGCGGCGGCTGCCCCAGCACGCTGCGGCTGAGTCACGTGAGTCGGCCGAGTCCCGGGAGAAAGCGCCCGGTATGACTGGCGTAGGACAGGTACTCCCCGTCGTGCACCTGCCGCAGGTACGGCTCCTCGACCAGCCGGACCTGCAGTTCGCTGCCGACGATGACAACCCCCAGTCCGACGATCGCGATCAGACTGGGCACGACCAGCGCCAACCCGGCAACCATCATGATCACCGCCGTGTAGACCGGGTTGCGGACGATGCGGAACGGTCCGTCGGTGACCAACGCGGGCCGCTCCGTCAGATCGACGGTGCTGCGCCAAGAGTCACCCATTGCGAGTTGGGCACCGAAGGTGGCGAGCAGCCCGACCACACTGACCACGACGCCTGCGACACGCACAACCGGCCGATCGAGGATCGACAACGCCGGAACACCGAGCAGTTCGCCTGGTCGTGCTGGTCGCCGCATCACCGTGCGCGCTCGCGATCTCGGTGCCCGTGACCGTCGTCGCGGCCGTTGGTGCGGCCAGCAAGCTCGGCGTGCTCGTGAAGGGCGGAGCAGCTCTGGAGGCACTCGGGGCTGTGCGCGGCGTCGCGTTGGACAAGACCGGCACGCTGACCGCCAACCGGCCCACCGTGATCGACGTCGTGACGACCGACGGCACCAGCCGCGAGCACGTGCTGGCCGTAGCAGCAGCACTCGAAGCACGCAGCGAACACCCGCTCGCCCGAGCCGTCCTCGCAGCCGTCGACGACGTCACCGCGGCCGAGGACGTCGAGACCGTGACCGGTGCCGGACTGACCGGTCGCCTCGACGGCCGTCAGATCCGGCTCGGCCGCCCTGGTTGGCTGGAAGCCGGACCGCTCGCGGGCGACGTCCGGCGCATGCAATCGGCCGGCGCGACCGCAGTCCTCGTCGAGGAGGACGGCCAGGTGATCGGCGCGGTCGCCGTGCGTGACGAGTTGCGCCCCGAGGCCGCCGAAGTCGTGGACCGCCTCCGGCGCGACGGCTATCACGTGGCAATGCTGACCGGCGACAACCTCACGACCGCCACCGCGCTGGCGAAGGAGGTCGGCATCGACGACGTGCACGCTGAGCTCCGGCCGGAGGACAAGGCCAGGCTCATCGAGCAGCTACGCACCAGCGGTCCACCGCGATGGTCGGCGACGGCGTCAACGACGCCCCCGCCCTGGCCACCGCTGACCTCGGCATCGCGATGGGCGCCATGGGCACCGACGTCGCGATCGAGACCGCCGACGTGGCACTCATGGGCGAGGACCTCAGGCACCTACCCCAAGGCGTTCACCCACGCCCGCCGCGCACGGAGCATCATGCTGCAGAACGTGAGCCTGTCCCTGGCGATCGTGGTCGTGCTCATGCCGCTGGCACTGTTCGGCGTGCTCGGCCTCGCCGCCGTGGTGCTGGTGCACGAACTCGCCGAGGTTGTCGTCATCGCGAACGGCGTACGGGCGGGACGGAGCAAGCCACTGCCCGATCTGATCCACAGGGGTCAGCTCCCTGCAGCACGAGCTACCGCTGTTGGCGCGTCGTCGTAGCCCACCTCAAGAGCACTTGGCGCGGGCGGAAGTCAGAAGCTCTGCAGGAAAGCGGTAGACGTCTGCCAGCGTCATGAATCCCGGGAAGCACCGATCCAGCACGGCGAACGGCCCCGCACGGATGCGTCGGGGGATCGCGCCATCGAAAGGGAGGTGCGTTGCTCGACCGATCCACGCTCACGAGCACGTTCTATACGACCCCGCCGTCGCAGGCACACCAGGACTCAGCCGGGCGGGATAGTTGTCACAGCGAACCTAGTACTAGGCTCACTAGTAGTTAACGGGCGATGAGGAGCTGGGGGATGGCGAGCGGCCGCAAACCAAGCAGCCGTGCCGCGGCGAAGTCGATCATCAGCACCAGGCTGATGCCTGGGGCTCGATCGTTGCGTGCTGGGGCTGGCGGGGGTGTGTCCGGTTACGCAGACAGCCAGGTATCGGCGAACAACGGCCGCGAGGCCGCTCTTGCCCAGTGCAAGCCGTCAGGGGAGCACAAGGACCCGTTCGGTCATGACCGCGCCGATGACGAACGCGTCGACCAGTTCACCTCCTCTTGCGCCGCAACCCGAACACCTGTCCCGAGGTCGGTGCTTCTCGTGAGAGCTCGCAGTTCTTGTCAGACCCGGCCAGGTACGTCGGGGAAACACCCATGCCCCGCATCCGCTCAGCCGTCGACTCCGGTGGAGGGCAAATGAACTGGCCGCTGTGGCTGATGCTGGTGTTCATCGGGCTCGCTCTGGTGCTCATCGGCTACCTGGTGGGCACCGCGTCGGTCAAACCCGCTGGTCCCGCGGACGCCGACATCATCTTCGCCGCCGAACTGTCGACACACCACGCGCTGGCGATGCGGATGGCAGGCCTGGCCGGGCAGTACAGCGACGACCCGGAGATCCGGCACGTCGCGTTCGAGATCGAGACGGACAGGATCGAACAGGCCGGCCGGGTGAAGGGCTGGTCAGACGCGTGGAAGCAACCCCTGCAAACCGCGAAGGACGTGGAGCGGCCCGCGCTGGACCGCGTTGATCCCGCCGAGGTCACCGCGTTGCGCCGCCTCACCGGGACTGAGTTCGACATCGCGTTCCTGCAGCTGATGCTGCGACACGACGAGACGGGAATCGCGCTGGCGAAGCTCGCCGTGACCAAGGCCCGAACCTCAGCGGTGCGGGTGCACGCGAAGACCGTCCGCGCTCAGCAGATGACCGAGGTGGAGACGCTCGAATCCTTGCTCGCCGCCCGCACCTCCCGCACGTCCCGGTACTGATGGACAACAATGATGTCCGAACATCTGCTCATCCAGACGGTTCCCGTCGCCACTCACAGCGGTGAAGGCGGCACCTGGATCCCTCGGCGTGGTGCCGTCGTCATCGTCACGTGCCTGGTCGCCGTCGGTGTCGCGCTCTACCGCGATACCAACCGCGCTGCCGACCAGGAAGTACGCCGGATGCTGCTGGGCAACGGGCCACGCCGCTCGTTCGCGCCGGAGCCGCCTGCGGCACCGGAGTCCGAAAAGGACAAGATCTGAGCACTTCACCAGACGTGCGTGGCGGCCGGCATGGCTAGCATGGCGCGATGACCGGACGTCCGGAGCGGCTGCCCAGCACGCTGCGCATGCTGCGTGGTGGACTGCTCGCGACGTGCGCGGCTGCCCTCACGGTCACCGCTCACGGTGTCGGGGGTGGCGATTTCCCAGACGGTGCGATGACGGTCTTTGCTACCGCGATCATCGCGCTCGCCGCCACAGCGCTCGCCGATCGCAAGCACTCACCGGCGACCGTTGTGCTGGCTCTCGGCGTCGCCCAGCTGTTTATGCACCTGCTGCTGAACACCGGCGGATCACACCACGGGTCTTCGACCGCTTCGGACAGCGCGCGAATGGCGTTGGCACACGTGGTGGCAGGTGTGCTGCTCGGTGCGCTGCTGGCCAAGGCCGACGCGTGCCTGCTCGCGTTCATCACCGCCGTCCGCCGGTCACTCCCCCGCATCTTCCCGCCGCCGGCAATACCTCGGTCCATCCCGTCGAGGCCTGCCGTGACCGACTTCGTCGACATGCTGCACGGCGTCGTCGTGCTCACGGACGCAAGTCGGCGCGGCCCTCCGCTCTCCCGCTGACACCACCACTCCGACCGGTCCGCTAGACCGGTGTTCTGTCATGCGAGGAGCACCATGTCCCCGAAGTACCCACGTGTGTTCATGGCGGCCGCGGTCGTCGCGTGCGCGGCCACGTTGTCCACCAACGGCGTGGCCGCCGCGCACCTCGAACCCGTGCCAGGCCAGGCAGTCAAAGGCAAACCCGCCACCGTCACCTTCAAGGTCCCCAACGAGCGCCCCGACGCTGGCACCGTCTCGATACGGCTCGATCTGCCTGCCGAGTTCCCGCTGCGCACCGTCCGGGTCCGCAGCATCACAGGCTGGACGGCCGAGGTCGTCAAGGCGAAGCTCGACCAGCCGATCAAGACCGGCAACGTCGAGATCACCGAAGCGTTCCGCAGCATCACCTGGACCGCCGCCCCGGGCATCCGGATCGGCCCCAATGAATTCGCCGAGTTCGCTGTGACGCTCGGCCCTATGCCGGACAACACCGACAAGCTCGTCATCAACGCCGTGCAGACCTACGACAGCGGCGAGGTCGTGAACTGGAACCAGCTGCCATCGGCTGAAGGCCAGGCTGAGCCGGAACATCCCGCCCCTGCGCTCAAGCTCGTCGCCAACGACACAGCGGCACAGCCTGATGAGCATGGTGGCACACCTGCGGCGGTGACGAACACGGCGCCTGGTTCCGAAGCGACCTGGCTCGGCGGCTCTGCGCTCGCCGTGGCCGCGTTGGCCCTGGGGATCGCGATCGGCACAGCACTGCGCTCACGCCGCGCACATCAGACTGGGGAATCGAAATGAAGCGCCTTCTGCTCGTCCTGCCGCTCGTTCTCCTGTCAGTACTCACGACGACACCTGCGGCGTCCGCGCACACCCAGCTGATCTCCAGCGACCCCAAGGAAGGCGCGCAGGTCGCCGCACCGCCGCAGCAGCTCACGCTGACGTTCAACGAACCCGTGCGCCCGGAGCAGACCACGGTCACGGTGACCGGCGCTGATGGCACCGCGTGGACCGTCGGTCAGATCACCGCAAAAGACGCCTCGTTGCTTGTGCCGGTCACCCCGGCCGGCCCGGCGGGCCTGTACACGATCAACTTCAAGATCGGCTCTGCCGACGATCACGCCGTGACCGGAGCTGTGAAGTTCACCATGACGGCGCCGCTGGTCACCACGACGACGGCGCCACCGACCACGACCACCACTGCTCCCAGCTCAACCGCACCCTCGGTCGCGCCAGTGGCCGACGTGCAGTCCGACCAGAGCACCGGGCTTACATGGTGGGCCTGGCTGCTCATCGCCATCGGCGTGGCCGCGGTGGCAGGTGCCGTGGTGTGGCTGAGGAGGCGAGCGACGCAGTCGGCTTGAGCTCCGTCCGCACGGGACACCGGCTCACCATCCGCCGGGTGTCCCGTGTGGACGCTGAATGAAGCGCGCGATGATCGCGCTGATCTTGTCTGCGGTGTCCAGGAAGCCGTCGGCACTTCCTGCTCCGGGCATGCCCACCAGCTCCGCTCCCCTGATCCGGGCCGCGCAGCATCGCGCCGCGCTCGGCGGAAAGAGCAGATCGTGCTGGAACGCGATGAGCAGACACCGTGTCCTGATGGACGGCCAGTGCGCGCCGCGTTCGGAGTCGAGCAGCCAGGCGCGGCAGGCCGCGTGCTGTTCCTGCAGCCCTACGCTTTCCTGGTACGTCCGCAGCGAGAAAGTTGTGATCCACTTCTCGATGTCCTCGTCGCTGTCCTGCAACAACGACATCGGCAGGCCGTGCACCAAGCGGTCAGCGATGAACAGCTCGTCCGGCAATCGGTGTCCTGCCTCGAGCAGGTCCTGCCACGCCCGCAGCCGGATGCGGTGGTACGCGGTGGTCGGACCCGCGCTCGCGATCAACGTCATGCTGCGCAACAGATCCGGCCGCGCGACTGCGAGCTGTTCGGCGATGAAGCCACCTTGGGTCAATCCCACGGCATGCACCGGCCCGAGGTCGAGGTGCTCGATCAGCGCCGCGATGTCCTGTGCGAGCAAGGGGATCGTGTAGGGCCCCGGCGGCGACTCCGAGGCACCAGTGCCGCAGCAGTCAACCGTGACCGGCATCAAGCCCGCTCGCAGCAACGCCGGCACGTGGGCGATCTCCCACGCGATACCCGGCATTCCGCTGTCTCCCAACAACAACACAGCATCGCCGCGCTCGCCGTGAACCTCGTAGGCCAGCCGCACACCGCCGACCACCACTTCACGCACGACCATCACCCCACGGCGTCCCGGAACCTGTTCCGGAACACCCTGAACGACCGGGTGAATGTGCGCGACGCCATAGCCGCATTCGTTAGCGGGAGCGTTTTCTGCCACCGATCGGAGAGGTGCGGAACCGTTGCGACTCTTCATGATCATCGCCGCGCTGCTGGCATCCGCGTGCGGCTCCAAGCTGCCATCCAGCGATGAGACGAACCTGGCGCCGCTCCGCGCCTGAGCTAGCCGATCAACGTCGTCCAGTAGAACCAGAACGCCTGCAGCACCGCACCACCGATGAGCAGGTACCACAGCGTCAGCACCACGCCGTGGTAGCCGGTCAGCACTGCGGTTGTCCGCCGTGGTGATGGCAGGTGACCTTGCTCCATGTTGTACAGCGTCGTGTACCAGAAGATCGGGATCATGACCGCCCACACGGCCATGCAGTACGGGCACAGCGCGCCGATCACGTACAGGCTCTGGTAGATCAACCAGTGCACGAACACGACGCCGAACGTCACGCCCGCCTGCAGGCCGAGCCAGCACCAGCGCGGCAACGCCGCGCCGGCCGCCAGCACCACGCCGAGCGTGACGACCACCGCGAACCCGGCGACACCCAGCAGAGGGTTCGGGAACCCGAACACCTCCGCCTGCTCGGTCTTCATGATCGAGCCGCAGCTCAGGACCGGGTTGATGCTGCACGTCGGGACGTAGTCGGCGTTCTTCAGGAGCGCGATCTTCTCGACAGTCAGCACGAAGGCCGCGACCAGGCCGATCCCGCCGCCCACGATGAGCACCCACGGCAGCAGCCTGATCACGAACCGAACGGCTGAGGTCACTTGGCCAGTTCCCGCTCGATCGCGGCCTTGAGCCCGTCGTAGCTCGGCGCGCCCTGGAACTTGGTGCCGTTGATGAAGAACGTCGGAGTGCCCTGGACTCCCACGGTGGTGCCGTCCTTGCGGTCCTTGAGCACGCGCTCCAGGGTGGCCGGGTCGTTCAGGTCGGCTTCGAACTTCGTCATGTCCAGTCCGAGGTCACGAGCGAAGCTGACGAACAGCTCGTGCTGGAGGACCTGCTTCTCTCCCCACTGCTGCTGGGTCTCGTACATGCGCTGGTACATCGCGTCGAGCTTGCCCTGCTTACTCGCGGCCTCCACAACGGTGGCTGCCAGCTCGGCGTTGCGATGGCTGGGAATCGGGAAGTAACGCATCACGAACGTCACGCGGTCGCCGTACTCGCCACGCAGCTTCTCGACGCCGGGATAGGCCGCGCGGCAGGACTCGCATTCGAAGTCGAGGAACTCGACGACGGTCACCTTCGCGTTGGGCGCATCGTTGAGCTTGTGGCTGTCGGGCCGGACGAGCACCTCATTGGGCGCGATCGGCGTGGGTCCCGCGACGCTGGTCGATCCGGCCGGCTGCTGCGACCCCGAGGGCCCCGTGAGCCTGCTGAGCAGGATGAAGCCTCCGACCACCACCACGACAACCGTAACGATGATCAACGAAATCCTGGCGTTCTTGGTCATGACGACATACCTCTGCGACAAGTTCGAGTGAGTGATCAAGACACGGCGAGGCCCGACCGCCTCGTGGCGGTCATGGGCACAGAGGCGTGACTACGCCCGCAACACGCAGAGCTGCGTGAGCCGGACTCCGGGACGCGGATCCGGACCCTGCCACGGCAACGGCACGCGCACGACGCTCACGGCGATCGAACCAGGACGGCGAAGGACGACGAGGCCGAGCAGGACAGTGAGCAGCACCGCAAGACAGGCTCCCGACACTCCACCGAGGTCCTCGATCAGTTCCGAAGCGGTGCCAATGGCAGTCGGCGGTGAAGGCGAGTCGACCAAGACCAGCGTGCTGGAGGTCGCGCACTGCGCCGTCAGGGCGGTGTCCCGATCACAGGGCGTGCCTTGTAACAACGCGATGCCGACGACGAGCGCGAGCACGGCGAAGACCCGCGCGAGGCTCGCTCGCGCGATGGTCCGCATGCTGCCGGCGCCAGGCACGCGCTCCAGATTAGCGGTCGCTAGAGCCGAGCATGCCAGTCAGCTCGATCTTCACGACGCGGAGACGTTGGCCAGACGTCGGCGACATCTTCGGCAGCCCTACTTCGCGCCGACTCGCCGCCCCCACTGTCCCGGTCTCTCGAGCGCATCCGTCACGCTGTCTGTCGCACAAACCAGGCGACTGATCCAGTCGATCATGTTCAACAGGTCGAGGGACAGTTCAGTTCTTCACCCGTTCCGGTGACGACGTTTCTCGACGGCGGCCCAAGGCGTCACGCTGGCCTCGTGGAGCGCGAACATCCCTGCGAACTATGTGATGACACAGGCGTGATGACCTGGCTGCAACCTGTGCCCAATGCGGATGGCACGCTGACGATGAAGCAGATGAATCACCCTTGTGTCAACGGATGCTCGGGCTGGTTCAAGCTCCCTGTCAGAGAGACGAGCAACGTCGTTGATCCCAGCGCAGGTGATGCGGCTGCGCTGGGCAACGTCGCCCGAGCGAACCTCCATCACCGCACCGACTGGTTGCGGCCCGCCCTTCCGCAACAGGACCGCGGCCTCACCCCGCCTGGCTGACCGTCCCGTAGCCCTCGGTGAACAACCACCTCTGTGTGTCATGAGCACAGAGGTTCTACGCGCCAGCGACACCCACGCCAGGCATTGAGTAAGAACGGTCGGCGGGCAGCCCACGAGCTTGTGCACGAGCCTGGCCTTGGCCGCTGCGGCCCGCCTGCTCGTCCTCAGCATCGTGCTGAAGCTGCTCAACGGTGCCGGGCTCGCGGCAACGCTGGTGGTTCAGCCGCGATCTGATCAGCTCAGTTCCTTGCCGCCGACGCTGTGAAACCGGGAACCGGCGCCGTTGCCCCACAGTTGACCACCGCGGGTCAGGATCGTCGCCGCCATCGGGCTGATCACCGCCGGCGGCCGTAAGGTCCGGGGAACTCCTCTCGGAAATCACCGCGCGGCACGCGAAGCAGGCGATCATCGACGCGGCAACGAAGGTGGAGCTTTCGGCCTACGAGACGCCCGAACTTCCCACGATGGGCTGCTGCGCGCGTCGGCTGCCGAGCACCGAGATGGTCGACGGCCCGCTCGGCGCCATCGGCTCAGTAGCGTCCATCGGCGGCATCGTCGTCGCACTGCTGACGATCCAGCCGTGGCTGGTGCGGCTGATGTTCGCCGGACGCAGTCGACAACGCGACCATCGGGAAGTTCTTCTTCCAGGGGATACTATTCGTCCTAGTAGGACACCGTCACCTACGACTTCGGCCGCCAAGACCGATGCGTTACAAGGAACCGCCGACACGCCCGAAGATCACATCTACATGCCGAACAAAGCCAGGTGGATGCTCACTCAGCCGCGCGCAAGCCCGCCATGGTCACCGCGACGAGACGGTCCAACGCCGCAGTCGAAGGAAGTTCACTCGCCGCACCGAGCGCGTGCAGGCAGTAGCTGGCGAGTTCGTCGACTGCGACGTCGTCCCGTAGGTTGCCGGTTGCCGCCACGTCGTTCAGTAAACCCTTGATCAGGTCGCGGAGATGCTTGTGCGCCTGGGTGACGTGCGCACTCCGGTGCAGGACCGCCTCGACCTCGGGGCCGGGGTGCGTGTGGGAGAAGCGGCCGCGCGACAGCCGCGCATAGGCCGCGAGTACCGCTTCGAGCCGTTCACCGGGGTCGCCTGGCCCGTTCCGAAGTTCGGTGAGCTCGGCGAGGTGGGCGGAGATCTGCCGTTCATGCCATGCGCTCAGGATCGATTCGACGTCCGGGAAGTACTTGTACAGCGTGGCCCGTCCGATGCCAGTCTTCTCGGCGATCCGCGACATCGTCACCGACAACAGGCCGTGTTCGGCCACCAGTTCAGCGGTGGTGTCCAGGATCGCCTCACGCACCTCGCGGCGGTGCGCCTCGATCGTCTCGTTCCACAGCTTTGGCACCCGCCCAGTATACGCAGTGATGATGACGTGACACTGCAGTTCGACATCGACACATTGTCTCGATAAACTTGGCTCTGACGCAGAGGAGGTCCTCATGACCAGCCAGTCCCCTGATCCCGCTGCCAGCGACGAGTCACCTCCACGCATGCCGCGCTGGGTGAAGGTGTCTCTGATCGTCGTCGGCGCCCTCATCCTGCTGTTCCTCGTCTTGCAACTGACGGACGTCGGGGGGCAGCACGGACCCGCGCGCCACCTGTCGTCGGCCAGCGTCATCGTCGGCGGGCATGTATGACCATGCCGCCACGAGTGCGCAAGCTCGTGCTCACCACGCACGTCACCACGTCCGCCGGCTGGCTCGGCGCGGTAGTCGCCTACTTGGCTCTCGATGTCACCGCCGCGATCAGTCAGGACGTTCAGCTGACACGGTCCATGTATCTCGCCATGGAAGTGACCGTCAACTACGCCATCGTCCCGCTGGCTCTCGTGTCAGTGCTCATCGGAATCATCAACGCCCTGGGCACCACCTGGGGCCTGTTCCGGCACTACTGGGTCCTGGTCAAGCTCGTGTTGACCCTGGCGGCCACGACCGTGCTGCTGATCGAGACGAGCGTCGTGAGCCGCCTGGCCGAGGCAGCTGCCTCGGCCGCCGATCCCCGCGAGTTGCCGGGGACCCTCGGGCACTCCATCGGCGGCCTGGTCGTACTGCTCCTGGCCTTGATCCTGTCCGTGTACAAGCCGCGTGGCCTGACCCGGCACGGGTGGCGCAAGCAGCAGAAACAACGCGGTAACCAGCGCGCGGCGTTCGAGTCTTAGCAGTGGCCGTTGATGGATCCTGCCGACAGTCCCGCAGGCGCTTCCGTCATCATCGTGCCTGCGGCGTTGGTGGACATGATGCTGCTGGCCACTGGCCCGTCGTCCAGTACGGCCTACTGCGTAGGCCCGGCCCGCGGCGTCACGCAGCCAGTGGTACTGCCAGCCGAACACGGCCTGATAGAACCGCATGCTCCGCTCGGTGTCGTTGGTGGCGAGCTCCACCCAGCACGGGTTTCCCGGCGTGGTGGTCGCCCCGGCTGAGGGTCGGCTCATCGCGCCACCTCACGGACCGGCTGCCGCAGCGGATCGGGGTCTGCCGTGGTACCTGCGGTGATCATGGCAAGACCGTAACTTCCCGCCGGGATCGAAGTCAGTTCCAACCGAGCCCGGTGACATCCTCACCTACCGCAACGGAAATCCCCGGTGCCGCAGGAGGCGGCACCGGGGATTCCACTTACCCGAACAACGTCACTCGCGGCACTTCTTGCCGGTGTTCACGCAGTTGACCAGGCGGGTCATGATCTGCTGCGACATCACGTTCGCGAAGTCGTCGTGGTCGGTGAGCGGGTTGTGTTCCTCTTCCGGGAACGAGTCGACCGAGTACAGGCGCGCCTGCTGGACGTCCCTGGGGATGTTGTAGGTCAGGGAGATCCGCAGCTGCGGAACGGCCTTGAAGCCCTTCTTGCACTTGCCGTTCTGGTCCGGGAAGACGATGTGGTCGCGGTGGTTCGCGGAGTCGATGTTCTTGCCGTCCCAGCAGCTCGGGAAGTCATGGATGCGCTTTACCTTCGAGCCCTGCGGGCAGATCGGGTACTTGTCGATCAGCACCTTGTCCTCGAAGCCGCTGCAGGTCCAAGACGCCTTGGCGTTCTTCGGGCCGTTCTGGCCGGCCTTGGCGTCACCGTAGAGAACGCGGAGGAACTTCGGCATCGCGACGACCTTGCCGACCGGCGAACCGCGGAACTGGAGCTCGGCGACCTCCGGGCGCTGGATCTCACCCTCGTTGCCCGGCAGCTCGTTGTTCGCGTTCTCCTCGACGTTGTTCTGGTTCTTCTTGTTCTCGGTGCCTTCGGCCTGGGCGGTGTCGCTGTTCTCGCCGCCGTTCTCGAGGCCCTTGCTGTTCTGGTCCTTCAGCTTGCAGGGCGCGAGCTGCTTCAGCTCGGGCGCCTGCTGGTTCAGCCTGCGGAAGGCGATCTCCATGCGGTCCAGCGCCGCGACGCGCTTGTCCTTCAGCGGGCCGAGAATGGCGTTCTGCACGAAGTTCGGGCCGCCCTGGCCCTGTGACGAGGCAATGCGCTTGTCGGCCTCGTCGATCTGCTTCTCGATGTTCTCGAGCTCGCGGCTGATCTCGGCCTGCGCCTTGTCGGGGACGTCCTCGGGCAACGCGGAGGCGACGTCCGGGCATTCGACGGTAGGCGCGGCCTTGTCGGCCTTGTCCTTGTCCTGCTGCGCCTTGTCGTCCTTCTTCGGCGGTGCTTTCTCCTCGTCGTCCTCGGCCTTGTTGATGCGGATGACGGGCCAGAAGTAAGCGGACTTGTCACCGTTCTTACAGGTCGTGCCGGCCTTCTGCAGCGACTTGTTGTTGGAGTCCGCGTTGGTCGACAGGTTGCCGACGTAGTCGTGCAAGTGCTGCGCACCATTGCGAACGCCAGGCTGCGCGATGAAGTTGTCCGGGTTGAAGTGCCCGTTCTCGTTCCGGCCGCAGTCGACGGTGAACGTACCTGTAGTGGCGTCGTTCTCCGGTTTTGGTTTCTTGACGTTCGGCTTCACCTTGGTGATGTCGACGAACAAGCCTTCGTCCAGAGCGCCGTCGGCAAGCGCCGTGCCGTCGGCCGAACCGACAGCCACCACCGCGGCACCGCCCGCGACCAAGGCCATCGCCGCTGCTGCGGCGGTCAGCCAGATCGTGGATTTCCTCCGGTGAAAAGCCATTTGCCACCTCGTGTATTCCAATAAAACGGCATGGCGAAGCTGACGGCGGTTAGCCGTGTCATTCGGGCTGAACTTCGGTGTGCGGTTAGTACGACCGGGATTTACGTCTCGTATTCTTTTTGGACCGGGATATCATTCGCATTCCGACCAGTGCGAGCGCGAGCACCGCTATCGCGCCGAAGAAGACGCCGTTGTTCTCACCGAATACGCCTTGTTCGGCGGTGCGGGTGAACCTGGTGCCCTCCGGCACAGTCGGGATCACGCCGTCGGTCGGGTTGGCCGAGGCGTCCGCTCCCTGCTGATCTCCACTGGCATCCGGTGCCCCGATGCTGTTCGTGGGAGGAGCGAGCGGTTGTGGTGACTCGATCGCGCCGAAGTCGACGCGTCCGGTGTCCTCCATCGCCTTGATGTGCTCGAAGACGGTGATCATCGCCTGCGTGGAGAGGATGCGGACGAGCTCGTTCTTGGTGCCCGCCCGGATCTGTGCGGCATAGGCGTAGACCTTGCCGTGAGCCACGCGGAGCCGGTTGGCGAAGACGGAGTCGAACTCGTCGCCGTTGGCCGCGTCCATCTCGGCGAGCCAGCCCTTCTGCTCGTCGGTGGCCTCCCGCGGCAACGTGACTCCGAGCAGCACGCCCGCCCGGTTCACCACGTTGTCCAGCAGGGTGTGCCCCTCGATGAGGTGCTTACTGGCCTCCTGGATCTTCGGCTGGTCCGGCCGCTTGGCCTTGCCCTTCTCACCGGCGGGCTTCTCCCACAACCCGGCCTGCTTGACCCGGTTCATGAAGTCCCGGTCCGCGGGCCCGAGCGGACCCCACTGGGTCTGCACGACCTCGTCGCCCGTCCCGCCACTACCGGGCGGCGGGGTCGAGATGGGGGTCGAGGGAGTGGTGGGCTGGCCGATCGCGCTCCCGGTGTTGACCAGCACGGCCAGCACACAGCCTGCCAGCGCGACGATGAGTCGCATCGGCGTTGCCAAGTCCATGGGGAGTCGCACAAACGGGGATACGGCCAGTAATGGGAACGCGCCTCAGTTCGAGACCTCGACGTTATCAAACCGTTATCCAACTCCGCGCAACCCGAGCCCGACCTCGAGACCTAAAGTCCTGAGCACGAGCAAGCGTCTTGTGGCGTTGGGGACTCGTTCACCGAAGGGGCTGGGCGACGGCGCCAGTCGTCCGAACGGCGTGCGCGGACCGCGTCGCCGACGTACTGGGGGGCGCCGACCCGGAGTTCACCTACGTCAACCTGGCCGTTCGCGGCCGGTTGCTGCCGCAGGCGCCGCCCAGGAAGTAGTCGTAGGCGCGGGCCGCCGACGGTTCGCTGAGGTCCACGTCCACGCTGAGGTCCACGTCACTGCGTGGCTCGAAGGACGAGGCCAACGGCGTGGACCTTTCGAGAAGATTCTGAGGTTCTTCGGCGTTGGATTTCTTGCAGCACAGAAGGCGCTTGCACATGCGGGTGTCGCACTGACGTTCATGCGGGAAGTTCCAGGTACACGTGTTTGCGGAGCCACATGGTGGATCGGCAATGATAGACCAGTTATCGGCATCGCCGAACGACACCGCAAACCTGACATGTTCTGGTTCAACCTACCTCATGAGATCGGACATGTTCTATTTCATCCCAATCGCGTACCGGGGCTCCACTCCGCGGAAAGGTCACCGATGCCGACATCGAGGCGCTCGAGCAGTTCCAGGCCACCGCGACCTGATCAAATACTTTCGAGTGACTCGTGTACGCGTCACCCTTCTTCCGAATTCGCAGAGGGGCGACAACCCTTTGCGGCAAGAGACCAAGGTGAGGAAACGCGTCCACCGTTTCGCGAAGAGGAGGGCCGGCCCAGAACGTCGCCTCGGCCCCAGGTGCACGACGAGCCCAACCAGCGATCGCCAGCGCGGCGGTGACTCCGGCGAGTTGCCCGTTCGTCGCTGCACCGCGTCGGCTACCGCTTCCTGGCTTCCTCACCGATGGCACCAACGCCGCCACGACCCTTGACCGTCACGACCGACTGGCCATCAACCTACGCACGGCGGTATGCGACTCACCCAGCAAGACCGACCCGGCGATCCGCCGACGCTACGACAAGCGGTGATCCTTGCGAAGCGTCGTTGGCGTCGTTGGCGTCGTATGCAGCGAGGTCCATTATGGAGCGTTCTGGGCAACCGACACCGGCGTCGCAGACCTGAAGGTTTACGGCACCAGCGGGGACGAGATCTTCGAGATCACCGCCGCGGCCATCGGCGCCGCGTTGCACAGCCTCGAAGCAGGCCTTCGCGCTCAAGTTGGTCCACGCGACAACCCTTAAACGTCAAACCACGATCTCCTCCTCGCAGCTCGGGATCTCATGAGCAAGTTCCCCATCGGTCGTCCTTCGCATGAGCTGGTGCTCGAATTCCGTGCGGACGATCTGGACCAGCTGGCGGGCCGGGCCTGCTCCGATTCCCATGCGGACCCGCAACGTTTCAGCCGAGATCGGCCTCTGGTGACGTGCGCGGTGCACCGCGTCTTCCTGCCTTGCCTTCTCCAAGAGCTTCTCCGGCGAGACCTTCTGACTCCGTGGTCGAGTATGCGACTGCGCACAGATCTCCTGCTGTTCGGCAAAGTTCCTCGAAGATCCATCCTCGGACACATCCCGCTTCATCACACCGGATTCGTCGGCACCAACGATGTCTTGGATCTTCCCTGTCGCATGCCTGGTCGCACCGATCGCTTGCAGAAAGCCGGGGCCCACCTCAGCCCAGCCAACCAGAAGGAGCGGCCCCACGGCATCGAACGCCGCCTTCCCGTATTCACCCGCGATGACCGGATCGGCCACGTTCAACGCCAGCGTGACAACGCTCGCGAAGATCAGCAGCCGGCGGGCTGGACGGAGCACATCGGGGGAGACACCACTGAGAGCCAGGTGCCTCGTACCGAGCAGGAGACCAAGAATCGAAAGGTCGACGGCGGGCGCGACGAGCGGCGCCACCCAGACTGGCACTCCCAGACGGAGGGCAAGGTTGAGCACGTTACCGAAGCCGAACATGAACGTGAGACCCACGACCGTGCCCATGATGATCGTGACAACCCGCACGATGGCCGCCGCGTCGCTCGACAGCTCCAGTGCCGAACCGTGGCCTGAAGACGCCATCAGGTATCACCGCCTGGGTTGTCAACCAGAAAGCTGCCTTCAATCACCAGCATGCCGCTGGAAATCCGCTGGTCAGACGCGGGACCGTCTGTGTGTAGCCCTGCCGGGGGCACCGAAGTCGAAGGCGATTCGTGTTCGCGGAAAGCGCGAACACGAATCGCCTTCGGGCGTTTTCTGGGGGCCGAGCCCCCAGACCCCAGCCGGGGGCAAGCCCCCGGACCCCCCGTAGGTTGCCCAGCCCGTGAGCATGCGCGTGGTCAGGCCGGGTGGAGTTGCGCGCTTTGGAGGTCTAGGTGGACCCGGCGATGGGCAGGCATGGGTTCACGGCCTCGCCCGTCGGGCCGGTAGGCCTTCTTGGGCTCACAGGGCCCGTTCTCTGGAGCTGGCACGATGTGGTGCGGGGAGTCGTGCTTGTGGACGCGCGTTCCCTTTCCCGGCCCGAGGATTGGACGCAATGGGACGCTCGCCGGTGTTCACCTTCCAGTACATCGCCATCGACACGGAGGCTGGTGTCACGCCGGAGGAGTTCGAGACCTTCGTGCGTGCTGAAGGCGTTCACCTGCCCTTGTACCCGGGGTGGCGGTGGACTCTGCTGCGCGGGTTGCGCGGAGAGCGGACCGGGCAGTACCTGATGTTGTACGAGATCGAGAGCGCCGAGCAACGCGACCGCTACGTCACAGCCCGGGGTGAGCAGACCGAGCCGGCCCGGCTGTTCTGGGCGCGGCACCCCGAGGCGGAGGCTGTGCTGGCGCGATGGCGGCGGCTGGGCACGTTCGGTGAGCTGCCCACGTTGTTCACCGACTACCGGCTGCTGGCCGACAATCCGCGGAGCACGGTCACGCCCGGCCCCCGTTACCGCGACCGCCCGGGAGAGGAGCCCGTCGCCAGGGTCGTCGGGATCCACAACCTGGCGTTGCGCGCCGGTGCGACCGAGGAGATGTTCGACCGCTTCATCGCCGAGAACCACCACCGGATCGACGACTACCCGGACTGGCGGTTCCACGTGCTCAAGGGCGAGCGGGGCAACCGCCTCGACCAGTACGTGATGATGATGGAGATCGCGAGCCTGGACGCGCTGGACGTCTTCTACCCCGAGCCCGACATCGCCACCGGCGAGGCCGCGGAGTTCGCGGCCGCCCACCGCGACACCAAGCAGATGTACGAGGAGTGGAAGCAGCTGGCCTCGTTCTCGGGCTCGCCGCAGATCTACACGGACTACCTCGCCGTCGCGGAGAACCCGGCGTAGCCCCCAGACCCCAGCCGCGGGGAAGCCCCCGGACCGCCGTAGGTGTCCCGGCCCGCACCAAGTGCTCGTGGTTGGCCGTGTGGGCATGGCCAGGCGGGTGGGTTCGCACGCCGGGTGAGGTGGCGCGGATCTGCTCGCTTTGACCAGGCGTTGTTCAGGAAGGGCCGCGGGCGGTTTGGTCGCGACCCCTCCTGATGTTCTGGCTGCGGCTCCTGACGTGACGCGATCGGGCGGGTGCTCAGGCGTTCAGCGCGGCTATCAGGTCGTCGCCTGGCAGTTCTACGCCCAGCTGGCCGCCTGGGTTGATCAGCAGGACGCCGCCGGCCAGCACCGGGGCCAGTTCACGGCCTGTCGTCTCCATCGGGGACGCGGCTTCCTGCGGGAGGTGGCCCGGAGCGGACCACACCGCGATGAAGCTGCGTCCGTCCTGGGTGACGCCCATGCGCAGGTTGCCCTGACCGTCGGTCTCCGCGATCAGGTTCGCCTCGAGGGTCGCCGTGAGCAGGCGTTCCTGCGGTGCCCAGCCGGCCGCGACGTAGCCCAGCACCACGTCCAGGTCCGCCAGGGGCTCGGGGAAGCCGCGCCGTTGCGGGCCTGGGCGGTAGTTCGGATTCAGGTACGTCTCGCCTGTCAGCTCACCGTCCGCGCCCGCCGCGTAGGCGCCGAACAGCGTCGCGTCCGGGATGCCCTCGATGTAGTTCGGGTTGACCTCCGGGTCGGCGCACCACAGCCAGGCGTCGGGGACCTGGCGGCGGGCCTGTTCGCGCAGAGACTCCGTGGCCGGGGGCAGGCCGGGGTGCAGGGTGAAGTCGTCGATGTAGTCCGGGTACTCGACGAACGGCTTCGGCAGGACGTAGGCGCGGGCGCCGTCCGCGGTTACAGCGGTGATCAGTGTCCACGGGCCCTTGAGCCGGTACAGGTGGTGCTCTCGGTCCGACTGGATCTCGCTCTCGTAGGCGAGGTTGCCGTCTGGAGCGCCGTAGCGGTGCACGAACAGGTCTTCGACCTTGGTCAGCCGCACGCCGGTCATCGTGTCCAGCGACGGGTCCAGCTCCGAGGTCACCTGGTACGGCGACTGCCATGCGGGCAGTTCCTCGTCGAGCTCGAACCGCAGCGCGTCCTGGTTCTCGATGAGCTGGCCGATCAGGTAGGTGACCGCGTTGCGGACGTCCGCGAACCTCTCGTGCTTCTCCTTCAGCTCGCCGTCGGCCCGGTAGACCTCGTACCAGTCGGCGTCGCGGACCAGGCACCACGCCTGGTCGCGGTGGCCTTCCAGGCTGTAGAAGCGCGGGCTGGTCTGGACGCGCGTGATCACGAGGCGAAGCGGTTCCAGCGCCTTGTGGAACGCCGCCTCGACCTGCTTCTCGCTGAACGGCCTGCCCATCGCGAGCGCCGCCGCGCGGGCCTTCGCGATCTCCGGGACTGCGGGGACCTCGTAGCGCTGCTGGCGGATGTGGTCGACCAGTGCCATCGACGGCGGGATCTCGTGCGTGCGCAGGTGGTACGCGACGCTCGCGGGCCACACCCGGCGGCCGTCGGTGTGGTAGCCGAGCGGGACGACCTTCTCGTCACCACCGGTGAAGAGGTCCGTCGCCGAGCCGCGCGACGACAGGACGACCGGAGCGCTCTCCAGGTAGCGCAGCAGGAAATCATGTTCCCTGGCACCGACCATCGGGCGGTACCAGGTTCCCCTGCCGTTCTCGATCACGTCGAACGCGCGCACGAGTTCGAGCCGGGCCTCCTCCGGCAGGGGGTTCCACGCCCTGGCGCGTCCCCGCTGCTGGATCTTGCCGGTCGCATGCCACATCCAGTCCGGCACCGCTTCCGGCCGCCTCGGCAGCAACCTCAGCTCGTCGGCAGCGTGCTGGTCTCCGCTGGTCTCAAGCGCCCATTCCGGTTGACCCTCGATCAGGAACCGGCGCGTGGTCTCGCCGCCAGCGACGAACGTGAGGCCCGCGGTGAACCACGTGCCGAGGCTGTTGCGGAAGTCGCGCATCCGCAGCCGGTGCAGCCACTGGCTGACCATCACCGGCGGTGCCCACACGTGGGTGGCGCCGTCGATGGTGACCGTCGCCTCGACCTCCATGCGGCGGCCGAGTGCGTGGCACCGGAGTTCGACCTGCTGCCAGCCGTCCGGAGCGTGTGCGACGAGAGCTTCCTCGACCTGGCCGAGGATCGAGGTGTTGGTGCGCGGCATGGTGTCGCCGGGAGGCAGCGACGGGTACTGCGGCCACGCGCCGGGCAGCGGTGGCATCTCGCGGAGCAGGACCAGTCGTTCGGCGCTCACGTGGCCCTGCAACGGATCCAGCTCGGTCGGTGCCGCGCCTTCCTCGGTGACGCGCCAGACCTCGGCGCCCAGCACCGTCTCGAACTGCGCGGTCGTCGCGTCCGTGCCGGGCTCGATCCGGAACGCCTTGTTCCCGTCGATCGCGATGTCGAACTGCACGTGCTTCACTCCCTGCCGCACAACGGAAAAACGGTCACGACTGGCGCGGTTCGACGAACTCGGCCCACTTCGGCGGCTGCTTGCCCATCTCCTCCATCATCTCCAGCATGTCGCGGAGATCGGCGACGTTCGGCGCGGTGCCCGCGAACCAGTCGCTGACGCTGTCCCAGGCCTTGCGCGCGCCCTCGCCTTCGACGACGTCCCAGACGGGTGGGTCGTCCTGATCCAGGTCGGCGCCGTCGACGACGTGGTACGCGTAGCCCTGGTGCGCCGTGAGCGCGAGCAGACCGCGCGGGTCGGCCAGCTCGTGGTCGAGGCCGTTGAGCGTGGCGACGACGTGCCGTTTGCGTTCGGCGGTCATCGCGTCGACCCCGAACGCGGTACCGGCCAGCCACAGTCCTGATTGGACACCCATGATGCGCAACACCTGGCGCACCGCCTGGGGAACGCGTTCCACGCCCTGGTCCGCGGCCATCTGGTCGATCTGGTCGTCGGACGCGCCTGCCACGGACCCGCGACGCAGACCGTTCGCGCACACGCGCTCGAAGATCGCGTCGATGCGCTCGCTCGGGTTGTCGGTCGGATGGTTCACAGCGGGTAGAGCCTCGCTCCAGCTCGGTTGACGACTTCCAGGCGCATGTTCGGGAAGACGCGCTCGTAGGCGAGCATGATCTTCTGGCACGACATGCAGATCTGGAACTCGGCCGGGGTTCCGTCGCGCTTGGCCGACGGCAGGTCGACGACCATGCGGAGATCGCCTGAGATGTCCGCGGCGGAGAACGGCGTGTGAGTCGTGCCGTTCGCCTCCGCCCTCGCCGCCGCGCGCTTGTTCAGCTCGTCGATCGCGAGGGACATGTGGCTCGGAACGTTGCCGGGGGAATTCGCGGTCAGACGGGTGCATCGTGGTGTCGCTCCCACGTCCTCGTACTGGTTGTACGTGGGCGTGGGAGCGGCGCCGCGAGGTGCCCTGCTGAGCGTGGATCACCTCGCCAACGTTCCGAGACGCACCACTAGGACGTGCTCGCGGCGATGTCCTGCACGGCCTGGCAGGCGCTCGGCACCGGGTCCAGCTCGTTCACGTGCCCGGCCAGCCGGCAGAGCAGCCCCTTGAACGTCTCCCGGTCCCCCGCGGACAACCCGGACAGCACGTGCGCCTCGGCGTGCGACAGCCGGAGATCGAGCTCCGCCAGCCGGGCCCGGCCCACGTCGGTCGCCACGACCAGGCGGGTGCGGCGGTCGGTGGGCGCCGGGCGGCGTTCGACCAGTGACGCCCGTTCCATGTCGTCGAGCAGGTACGTCATGACGGTGCGGTCGATGCCCAGTTGCTGGCAGAGCGCGGACTGGCTTTCCGGCTGGTCGCGGGTGGCGGCGGTGAGGATCTGGTAGCCGCGGTGGCCGCCGGGGAGGTCGCCCACGGCCTGGTTCGTCGCCTTGACGTAGGCGCGGAACACCACACCGAGGGTCCAGCCGAAGTCGTCCTCAAGCGCGGTCACCCGGCCAATGATAGCCCGGACAGAACGTCTGTGAAGCAGAACATCTGCGTGGCATACTTTCGGCATGACAGATTACGGCCACCCACTCGAGTTCGGGGTGTTCCTGCCGCCCGACGCCGCGCGGTTCGACGACACGCTGCGGCTCGCGCAGGCCGCTGACGTGCTCGGACTGGAGCTCGTCAGCATCCAGGACCACCCGTACAACGCGGCGAATCTCGACACGTGGACGTCGCTGTCGGTCATCGCCGCGTCCACCACCAACGTCCGTGTGTTCCCCAACGTCGCGAACCTGCCCCTCAGGCCGCCGGCCATGCTTGCGCGCGCGGCGGCGAGTCTGGACGTCATCACCGGTGGGCGCGTGGAGCTGGGGCTCGGCGCGGGCGCGTTCTGGGACGCCATCGCCGCCATGGACGGGCCGCACCGCACGCCGGCCGAGTCGGTCGAGGCGCTCGAAGAGGCCATCGCGGTGATCAGGGCACTGTGGACACCCGGTCGTGGAATTCGGTTGCAGGGCAAGCACTACTCACTCAGCGGCGCGCGTCCTGGACCGTTTCCCGCGCACGACATCGGCATCTGGCTGGGCGCCTACAAGAAGCGGATGCTCCAGCTCACCGGTCGCCTCGCCGACGGTTGGCTGCCGTCGAGTCCATATGCGCCACCACAACAACTCAAAGCGATGAACGCCATCATCGACGAGGCCGCGCAAGAAGCTGGACGTGAGCCCAAGGACATCCGCCGGATCTACAACATCGGATCCGAGTTCACCGCGGAGCAACTCGCCGAACTGGCGCTCAATGACGGCATGAGCGGATTCATCCTGATGGTCAACACCGACGACGAACTGCGCACGTTCGCAGAGGAGATCGCACCGGCCGTGCGCGAAATCGTGCAGAAGGAACGCGGCTCAACGCTCCTGTGGGACGAGTCCACGCGCCCAAAAGGCCCGGCGCCTGAAGCGGACGCCGTCTACACCGCTTCGGGCAGGGCGATGGGCCGTCAGCTGATCGGGGTCCACAACCACCTGCGCGACGAGCTGACGAAGGTCCGTTCGATCGTCGACCAGGTCGCGGACGGCATCCTCGACGTCGGCGAGGCGCGGTCCGAGATCAACACGATGACCATGCGCCAGAACAACTGGACGATGGGCGCGTACTGCGAGAGCTACTGCCGGCTCGTCACCCTCCACCACACGCTGGAAGACACGAGCCTGTACCCGCAGCTCAGGGAAGGCGACGCGCGGCTCGGACCGGTCCTCGACCGGCTGACCGAGGAGCACCAGGTCATCCACGAGGTGCTCGAACGCCTCGACGCGGCGCTGGTGGCCACGGTCGCGGAACCGCACCGCATCGGCGAGGTGCAGAAAGCGGTCGATCTGCTCACGGAGACGCTGCTGTCGCATCTGTCCTACGAGGAGGGCGAACTGGTCGAGCCGATGGCCCGCATCCCGTACCACCACTGAGTGCACTTGGGCGTGTGCGGCGCCACGCGGCCGCGGACTGCCAACAGACTGGGTTCGTGGACACCAGGAAGCGAGTCGATCCCGTCCGGCGCGGTCGCACCATCCTGGGGGCGTCGTTGCTGCTCACAGCCGTCGCCGCGGGGACACGGGCCGCCGTCGGGTTCAGTCACGCCGCCGAGTCGGAGGCCGCGATCCGCGCGAAGGACGGCCTGGACGTCACGATCGCGCTGCACACCGGGCTGACGTACGCGTGGCTGCTGTTCGCGGTGCTGACCGGGATCGCCGCGGTTCCGTTGCTGGTCAACGCGTCGGGCCGGACGTTCGCGGCCGGGGTCTGCTACTCGCTCGGCATGCCGTTGCTGCTGTTCAGCATCGGCGTGATCGCACCGGTCTCCACGGTCCAGACGCTGACGTGGCTGGCGTGCGGCGCCATCTTGCTGTTGACGTGCTTCGTGATGCTGACGTCAGGGCCGGTTCCGCAGCGGCAAGCTCCGGACCGGCGCAGGCCGGTCCGGAGCCGTCACCGCTAGCGGCCGGTCACCGTGCAGGTGGCGGTCGCGGACTTGCCGGGGTTGCTCTCCGACACAGCCGTGAGCGTCACCTTGGACATGATCGGCCCACTGCCCCGCTGCGCGTGCACCGGAACGTCGACCGTCCCGCCGAACTTGGCCGTGGCCAGCGCGTTGGGCACCGACACGGTCCAGCCGTTCTCGGCCTTCGCCGTCACCCGGTAGACGTCACCGTTGAGGTACTGGTCGACGGGCTCCGGGTGCTGTCCACCGGGAGGGGCCGTGCGGCCGGTGTTGGTCAACGGGAAACGGCACGTCGCGATACCTGAAGAGTCAGCACGGGCGGCGGTCGGGTTGACCCGCACGCCGCGCTGCTGCGGTCCCGCACCGTCCAGCGACCGGACCGCCACCGTGTAGGACAGCACGCCACGGGAGTCGCGTTGCAGGTCCAGCACGTAGAAGTGCAGGCGGTTGGCCGTGTCGACGAACTCGAACTCGCTGCCGGAGTTCGTGCCCGCGTGCAGCAGCGCGTCGGACAGCTGGCGGTAGTCGCCGATCGTGATCGGAACCTTGGTGCCGTCGGGCAGGACGTAGTCGGTCATGCCGATGTCCTGCGGGTTCGCGTCGATCACCCACGTGAACGGCGCCGCGTCGGCGTTCTTGGTCTTGGCCAGCATCACGCCGGAGTCCGGGGTGAACGAGTCGGCGCCCATCCGGTCCACGACTTCGAGCGTGTAGTTGTTGTAGCCGCCGCCGTCGCAGAACGGGTTGGTGGAGACGTTGCAGGACGGGGACTTGTCGCCGGTGCCCAGTGCGAGGTTGATGCCGGTCAGGCCGGTGGCGCCGGGGTTGACCTCGCGCGCGGTGATCTTCGCGATGACCGTGCCGGAGCCGGCCAGGGCTTCGCGCGACAGCCGCAGGACGTTCTTCTCGTCCACGATGCCGAGCTTGATCTTGTTGCGCAGGGTCTGTTGCGCGCCGAGCGATCCGCCGCCGGTCGACGGAATCGTCCAACGGGAGTGCGGGCCGCCAGGGCCGTTGAACGAGCCGCGCGACAGCATGTCCCACGGGCCGCTGTAGTCACGGCGTGGCGGGCTGCCGTACGGGTTGTTGTAGTTGTCGCCGATGCCGAGGATGTGGCTCAGTTCGTGCGCGTACACGCCCTGGCCGGAACTCTCGGCCTGGGTGGACGAGCCGCCGCCCGCGTTGGGCCAGATCGACGAGCCCGCCGCCCACGACGTCCAGTCCACGTACCGGGTGCTCGACCAGTTCGGCAGCGCGGGGTCCGGCGGGCCGAAGGCGTCGGTCACGTCCTCCTTGGTCCGGAACTTCATCATCCCGAACTCCTGCCACGTGCCGGACTCGTCCTGGCCCGCCGACAGGTAGTAGGTGAAGTCGTAGCCCGCGGGCACCTCCGCGCCGACGTCGGCCACCCACGCGGCACGACCGTCGGTGCGGATGTTGCGGTTGCAGGAGTCGCCTGCGGGACAACCGGTTCCGCCCTGGAACTCCATGGCGTACTCGTGGTCCTTGCCCGGCATCGTGTACGGGCCGAACGCCTTCAGGTCGACGCCGTAGCGCCCGCCGGAGGTCTCCATCCAGTACTCGTGCACGGTGTGGCCGCGGTTGAGGCCGTTCGGCTTGTTGAGGAAGTCCTGGTAAAACTGCCCGACCTCGGCGCGCGGCACGTTGCTCGCCTCGGCGCTCGGGTTGCCGAACACCGTGGAGTTCTTGGCCTGCGTGACGACGAACGGCTGGTTCGGGTAGTCCAGCAGGACCAGCGCGCCCTTGAAAGTGCGCACGGAACCCTTGACCGCCGGGTCGGCCCAGTTGGTGCCGGGGATCTTCTTGTAGTCCCGTTCCCACGTCATGTGGTCGGGGTTGACCCAGTTCTGCGGGTCGATCGGGCCGGGGAACCCGTTCTGCGCCAGCACTCGCGCGGTGTCCCGGGACTGTTGCCACGGCTGCTGTTGCGGCCAGTGCTTGTACTGCCAGTGGTTCGACGGTTCTTCCGGGGGAGCTGCGGCGGAGTTGCCGGCGGTGAACATCGCGACCGAGAGGAACGCGGTGATCAGCAGGGCAGGGCGCCGGTGTCTGCGGTCCATACCACCACCGTGGTGCAGAGCGACCCGTGCGAACCAGCGCCGATCGTCTGATCAGTTGGCGGGCAGCTCGATTCGCACCGACGCACCGCGTGGTCTCGGCACAAATCGCACGCTGCCGCCGTGCACGGCCACGACGTCCGCCACGATCGCCAGCCCCAGGCCGGATCCGGGCAGGCCACGGGCGTCGGGAGCGCGCCAGAACCGTTCGAACGCCGAGTTCCTGTGCTCGAACGGCACTCCCGGGCCCTCGTCGCTGACGGTGAGCCAGCCCGGTTTCGAGCGGACGGTGATCGTGGAGCTCGCGGGCGAGAACTTCACGGCGTTGTCGAGCAGGTTGAGCACGCTGCGTTCCAGCGCGCTCGCGTCGCCGACGACCGACCAGCCGTCGCGATCGACGTCGAAGAGGTGGTCGTGGGCCCGGCTGCGGGCGCGTTCGACGGCCCGGTCGATCACCGCGGCCACGTCGACGGGCTCGCTGGCCAGTTCGCGGTCGTCGCGGGCGAGGACGACCAGTTCGGTGACGAGGTCGCCGAACTCCTGGCTCTGGGCCTGCAGGCGGTCGAGGACCTCGCGCCGCTGAGGCAGGTCGCGGCCCGTTCGTTCGCTGCGCACCAGCAGGTCGATGTTGGTGCGCAGGCTGGTCAACGGGGTGCGCAGCTCGTGCGCGGCGTCGTTGACGAGGTTCTTCTGACGGCGGCGGGACTCCGCCAGGGCGGCGGTCATGGACGTGAAGGCACGGCCCAGGCGGCCCACCTCGTCCTGGCCGTCGACCGTGATCGCGGTCGCCAGGTCCTGGGTGCGCGCGATGTGCTCGGCGGTCTCGGTGAGGCGTTCCATCGGGGCCAGCGCACGGCGGGTCAGCCAGAGACCGGTGCCGGCCACGAGCAGCGCGCCGAGGATCGAGACGGCCACCAGGACTCCGCCGAGCGTGGTCAGCGTGGTGTCGATCTCGGCCGTGCTGCGGCTCAGGATCAGCACCTCGCCGGTGTCCATCGGTTGCAGGAGAACGCGTGCCTCGGCGCCGGACTTCGTGATGCCGTCGCGGAACGTCGGTGTCTTCACGAAGTCGCCGGCGACGTTGACGACCGGGTCGACGCCGGGCGGCGCGCAGGTGCTGCCGTCGGCGTTCAGGGTCTGGATGCCCTGCAGGACCTGTTGCAGTCCCTCCGTCGGAACGCCCTGGTCGCAACGGATCTTGAACTCGCGCCGCTCCCCCGGTTCCAGCGGCTGGCCGATCCGCGGCGGCACGCTCGCGAGCAGCGACTTGTCGAGCTGGGAACGCAGGTTGTGCTCGGTGGCGAGCCAGGTGACGACGCTGATCCCGGCGATGGCGACCGCCACGACGCACGCGGTGATCAGCGCGAGCTTGCTGCGCAGCAGGACCGGACGGCTCATGGCGACTCGCGCAGGATGAAACCCATGCCGCGCACGGTGTGCAGCAGCCGGGGGCGGCCGCCGGTCTCGGTCTTGCGCCGCAGGTAGCCGATGTACACGTCGAGGTTGTTCGTGCCGTTGTCCTGGCCCCACACGGCGTGCTTGAGGTGCTGCTTGGTCAGCAACCGCTCCGGGTTGCCCAGGAAGACCGCGAGCAGGTCGAACTCGGTCGGGGTCAGGTCGAGCCACTCGCCGCCGCGCACGACCTCACGGGCGTCCGGGTCCAGCACGAGGTCGGCGAACCGGAGCGTGCGCGGGACCGCGCGCCGCCGGTTCTGCTTGAGCAGTGCGCGGACCCTGGCCAGCAGTTCTTCCAGCGCGAACGGTTTGACCAGGTAGTCGTCGGCGCCGGCGTCCAGGCCGGTGACCCGGTCGCCCAGCGCGTCGCGGGCGGTGAGCATCAGCACGGGCAGGCGTTCCCCGGCCGCGCGCAACCGCCGACAGGCCTCCGAACCGTCGAGGTTCGGCATCATCAGGTCGAGAATCGCCAGGTCGGCGCCCGCGAGCCGGACCAGTGCCTCCGCCCCGTCCGCGGCGGTGGTGACCTCGTAGCCCTCGAACTCCAGGCTGCGCCGCAGACTGTCCCGCACGTCCGGGTCGTCGTCCACCACGAGCAGTCGCATGTGCAAGACGGTAGGGCTCTTCGCTGTGAGCGAGCTGTGTGTATGCGCTCTAACGATTCTCTCAGCAGAAGCCAAGGACGTTCTCACGACAACGTCAGCAGGCTCGGTTGCACAACGGTCACAGCTGTGTCCACAGTGGAACGGAGATGACATGGCGGTGAGCACCGCACAGGCCACGGGGACGGTGGACATCATGATCCCCGTCTACAACGAGGAACGCGCACTGCCCGGCTGCGTCGACGTGCTGCACGCGTTCCTGACCGAGCAGTTCCCGTTCGACTGGTCGATCGTGGTCGTGGACAACGCGAGCACGGACTCGACCATGGAGGTCGCCTGGGAGCTGGCTCAGAAGTACGAGCGGGTGCGCGTGCACCACCTCGACCGCAAGGGTCGCGGGCTGGCGCTCAGGGAGTCGTGGGGCTCCAGCGAGGCCGCGGTCGTCGTCTACATGGACGTCGATCTGTCGACCGGTCTGGACGGGTTGCTGCCGCTGGTCGCGCCGTTGCTCAACGGCCATTCGGACCTGGCGATCGGCTCCCGGCTCGCACCGGGTTCGCGCACGGTGCGCGGACCGCGGCGTGAACTGGTGTCGCGCGCCTACAACGCGTTGATCAGACTGACGCACGGCGCGAAGTTCAGCGATGCCCAGTGCGGTTTCAAGGCCGCGCGCACGGAGGTCATCCGGCCGTTGCTCGGCCAGGCCCGCGACGAGGCGTGGTTCTTCGACACCGAACTGCTGCTTCTGGCCGAGCACAACGGTTTGCGCGTGCACGAGGTACCGGTCGACTGGGTCGAGGACGTGGACAGCCGGGTCGACGTCGTCGGCACGGCCATCGACGACATCAAGGGGTTGATCCGCGTAGCTCGTGCGAAGGCCAACGGCACGGCTCGCGTGAACGGGCTGCCACAACGGCCTCAGCCCCGTGCCATCCACCCGGACGCCGTGCTGAGCCGCAGTGAGGGCGGGCTTTCCTGGCAGGTGCTGTCGTTCGCGGTGATCGGCGTGATCTCCACGCTCGCGAACCTGGCCCTGTACGGCGTCTTCCGGCTGTGGTGGCCGGTGCTGGTGGCCAACCTGGTCGCGTTGATCATCACGACCCTGTTCAACACCGAGGCCAACCGCCGCTTCACCTTCACGGCTCGCAACACCGCCCGCGGCAAGACGCATCTGCAGGGCTTCGTGGTGTTCGGGCTCTACTACGCGTTCACCTCGGCCGCGTTGCTCGTGCTGCCCGCGGTCTACCCCGACCCTCCCCGCGCTCTCGAACTGGTGGTGCTGCTCGGTTCTTCCGCGCTGGGCACCGCGGGGCGCTTCTTCCTGCTGCGGAGCTGGGTGTTCCGCCGGGACAACCGAAAGGACCAGGCATGACCGCCACGGCCGAAGTGGCCGCCCCCGCCGACGTGCCGACCGAATCGCGTTCTCCCCGTTGGCCCGCATGGGCTCTCGTGGCGATCTGCGTGCTGGCCGGTGCGCTGTACGTGTGGGCGATCGGCGCCGGACAGGTCGGCAACTCCTATTACGCGGCCGCGGCGAAGTCGATGTCGACCTCGTTCGGCAACTTCCTGTTCGGCTCGTTCGATCCCGCCGGTGTGGTGACGGTCGACAAGCCGCCGATGTCGTTGTGGCCCCAGGCGATCGCCGTGTGGATCTTCGGGTTCCACGGCTGGGCGGTGTTGCTGCCGCAGGTGATCGAGGGCGTGGCTGCGGTGTTCCTGTTGCACCGCACCGTCCGGTTGTGGGCGGACGAGAAGGTGGCGCTGCTCGCCGCGCTGATCCTCGCGCTGACGCCGATCACCGTGGCGATCAACCGCGACAACAACCCGGACACGTTGCTGGTGTTGCTGCTCGTCGCTGCCGCCTACGCCTTCACCCGGTCGGTGCAGTCCGCGGAGAGCCGGCCGCGGACGAAGTGGTTGCTGTGGTGCGCTTTCTTCATCGGCTGCGGGTTCCTGACCAAGATGCTGCAGGCGTGGATCGTGGTGCCCGGGTTCGCGCTGGCCTACCTGGTGGGGACATCGGCTCCCGTGAAGCGCCGGATCCTCGACCTGCTGGCGGCCGGCGGGGTGCTGGTGGCGTCGTCGTTCTGGTGGGTGGCGCTGCACGCGTTCTGGCCGGGGTCCAAGCCGTACATCGGCGGGAGCACGGACGGCGGCGCGTGGGACCTGATCATCGGGTACAACGGCCTGGGGCGCGTGTTCGGCGGCGACGGCAACCGGGGCGGCGGAAGCATGCCTCTTCCCAGCGGCGCGGTACCCACCGGGCAAGGGCCGATGGAGTTCGCGGGTCCCGGCGGTGCGATGTTCGGCGGTCAGCCCGGCGTCCTGCGCATGTTCGACGCCTCGGTCGGCGGGCAGATCTCCTGGCTGCTGCCGTTGTGCCTGCTGGTCCTGGGCGCCGTGGCGGTGGCGGGCGTGCTGCGCCGGCGGCGCGGGGTTCCGGGTGTTCCGGCCGAACGCGCGGGCTGGTTCATGTGGGGCAGCTGGTTGCTGGTGACAGCGCTGGTGTTCAGCCTCGCGCAGGGCATCTTCCACCCGTACTACACGACGATGCTCGCGCCGGCCGTCGCGGCGATCAGTGCCGCCGGGATCGTGATGTTCTGGCGTGTCAAGAGCTTCGTGCGCTTCCTGCTGCCGCTGTCGGTCGCGATCACGGCCGGGTGGGCGTTCGTGCTGGTCTCGCGGGACACGTCGTTCCACGGCTGGACGCGGTGGGCGGTGCTCGGGGTCGCCGCGGTCGCCGTCGTGGTGCTGCTGGTGGGCCTGCGCCGGGCCGGGCTGGTGGCGGCGGTGGTCGCGATGCTGCTGGTGCCTGCCGTGTGGTCGACCGCTGTCGCCGCGACGGCCAGTTCCAACGGCGTGATGCCCGCTGCCGGGCCGAACGAGCGCGGCAACGGCGGCTTCCAGATCTTCCGCAACGGGCAGCAGCCGCCCAACGGGGTGCAACCACCGAACGGCACGCAGCTGCCCAACGGGGCGCAGCCGCCCAACGGCCGGGGAAACCGGGGGCCGATGATGGGCGGCCCTGGTGGCCAGACCACGCTCACCGACGAGCAGAAGCGAATCCTCGACTACGCCAAGAAGAACGGCAACGGCGCGGAGATCACCCTCGCGGTCGCCGGTTCGGCTCAGATGGCGTCGCCGTTCATCATGGGCTCCGACGAGGTCGTGATCGGCATGGGCGGGTTCTCCGGCTCGGACAACGCGCCGTCGGTCGACCAGCTGCAGTCCTGGGTGAGCGAGGGCAAGCTCAAGTTCGTGCTCGGCGGCGGTGATCAGATGGGTGGTCGCGGTCCTGGCGGCCGCGGCGACAACGGCCGCCAGGAGTGGATCACCGCGCATTGCTCCACAGTGGACCCGAGCGCCTACGGTGGCGGATCAGGACTGGAGCTGCTGGAGTGCCGTGCGTGAGGTCAGGGCACGAGTGCCCAGGCCTGCTGCGCGCTGGCCTTGCAGAAGGCGAGCCAGCGGCTCTGGGTGGTGATCGCGCCGTCGGAACCGGCACGGGCGAGGGCGGCTGAGGAGTTCTTCTGCGTCTGCGGGCCCCAGTCACCGTCGATGCCGGTGGAGATGCCCCAGATGTACTGGCAGGCGGCCTGGACGAAGTACGTCTGGGTCGCCGAGCCGGTGTTGAAGCTGGAGTCGCCGCTGCCCGAGATCGCGTTGTCGATGTGGGCGTGGTTGTGGTGCTCGGCGTTGTCCAGGTACGAGATGACGTGCCGGAAGTGGTGGTGCAGGGACGCCATCGTTCCCCAGTACCGGATCCGGGCGGTGCGCAGGGCGTCGCCGGTGGAGTTCTTCCACTGGTCGTAACGGCCGTTGAACGCGGTGAACGTCGCGCCCGTGTCGCGGTTCGTGATGAGCATGCGGGCGAGGTCGAACGCCCTGCCCTCGCCGTGCATGCCCTCCTTGTTCACGTAGGCGCCGTACGAGTAGATCTTGTGCGGCGCGGTCCAGTGGTACGGCGTCCAGTTCCGCCAGTGCACGTGCCAGGTCTCCAGCCGGGCGTAGAACGCCGGCTCGTAGCGGAACGGCGACGCGGCGCCGTTCACCTCGTAGAAGGTCGGCTGCGAGTTGATCTCGCTCTGGGTGACGAGGGCCGCCGCGGAGGCGCTCCCGGTGCCGAGCAGAACCGCCGCTGAGCCCGCCACACCCGCGGCGAGAATGCTCCGGCGCGACATCGATCCGTTCATGTCCGGAGTCTTGCCCCGGACATGAACGCGATCCCTAGTCCCGCGACCAGTCTTCGGCCGCGGGAACGCTGACCGGCACCTCCTCCTCACGGCTCGCTTCGTCCGCGAGCACGCGACGCCGCTGTTCCTCGCTCGCACCGAACATGAAGCACATGCCTGCGACGGTAGGCGTGCCGTCCTCGTGCGGGCTTCTCGATTCCTGCTCGCTCTTCCGGTTTGGCCAGGTTTCGCGGCCGACCCGGACCGAACTGCCGGCGAATTTGCGCGCGCCCGCCTTCTCTCGCGGCCATTCGCGTGCTGGGATGCACCATGACTGATCGCGGCGACCGCATCGTGAGCGTGCTGGAGGAGGCCTTCGCCGGCCTGATGGCCGCCGACCCCGCCGCGTTCCGGCACAAGTTCCGCAGGATGGCGGCCGAGCCGTTCACGTTCTACCGGGGCAGCGCCTGCCTGTTCTACGCCGACATGGCCGAACTGCCCGACGAGTGGACCGACGAGCGCACCAGCCGCATCTGGATCCAGGGCGACCTGCACGCGCAGAACTTCGGCACCTACATGGACTCCGAAGGCACGCTGGTGTTCGACGTCAACGACTTCGACGAGGCCTACCTCGGCTCGTTCACCTGGGACCTCCGCCGCTTCGCCGCCTCGATGGCCCTCCTGGGCTGGCGCAAGGCATTCCCGGACAGCGTGATCACCGAACTGATCCGCACCTACGTCGCCGCGTACGTCGCCCAGGTCCGTTCGTTCGCCGAGCACCCGAACGACGAGCTCTTCAGCCTGCGCCTGGACAGCACCGAGGGCACCCTGCACCGCGTCCTGCAAAGGGCGCGCCTCGCCACCCGGATCGGCCTGCTGGACGAGAAGACCACGATCGTCGACTACGAACGCCGCTTCCGCCGCGACCGCGACGGCATCCACGAACTGTCCGCCGACGTCCTCGAGTCCGTCGCCCGCGCCTTCGCGTCCTACCTGGACACCATCCCGACCGGCAAACGCGCGTCGAGCCGCACCTACGCCGTGAAGGACGCGGTGGGCCGCAGCGGTTTCGGCATCGGCTCCGCCGGCCTGCACGCGTACAACATCCTGGTCGAGGGCCGCTCCCAGGCGTTGGAGAACGACGTGGTGCTCTCGATGAAGCAGGCCAACATCGCCGCGCCCAGCCGCATCGTTCCCGATGAGCGGATTCGCGAGTACTTCACCGACCACGGGCACCGGACCGCCGTGTCGCAGCGAGCCCTGCAAGCCCACGCCGACCCGTGGCTCGGCCACACCGAGATCGACGGCGTCGGGTACGTCGTCGCCGAACTCTCGCCCTACGAGGCCGACCTGGACTGGTCGGACCTCACCGAGCCCGCCGACATGCTCCCCGTGCTCGGCTACCTGGGCCGCGCCACCGCGAAGATGCACTGCGTGGCCGACTCGGACTCGTCGCAGACCCTCGTGGACTTCCAGTGCGAGGAGGCCATCACCGCGGTCATCGGGGATCGCGAAGAGGCTTTCACCGACGCCATCGTCGAGTTCGCCCTCGACTACGCGCGGCAGACGCGGGAGGACCACCGGCTGTTCGTGGACGCGTTCCGGGACGGCCGGATCAAGGGTGTCGGCTCGACGGCGTAGACCGTCCGGCGGTACGTTTGCGGCCAATCGAACGACAGGAACCTCGATGGCCCGCTCCGACGACGCCCAGCACGATCTGGACGACCTGGGTGCACTTCTCCGCGTGCATCGCAAGAAGGCGCAGCTCACGGGTACCGAGGCGGCGCGGCGGGCCGGGTTCACGCAGTCGAAGCTGTCCAAGATCGAGAACGGCGTGCTGCTGCCGTCACCGCAGGACGTCCGCCTGCTGACGACGTCACTCGACATGGATCCCGACGCGACGGCACATGCCCTTGAGCTGATCGACCGCCTGCAGGACGATTCGGCGGCGCGACGCATCGTGGTGCGCCGCGGAGCACTCACCGAGCACGCCGCACTGCTGGCCAAGTTCAGCGAAGCCGGATGGGTCGTGGCCGCCGACCCCGCCGTCGTGCCGGATTGGCTGCGCACCCGCGAGTACCTGCTCGCGGCAGCCGGCCCGCTGTCCGAACGCAACATGAGGGCAGCGACCGCGTTGCAGCGCAAGCGGCGGAGGCTCATGGCCACGTCGAGCCTGCGGTTCGAGTTCTTCGTGTTCGAGCAGGCGATGCGCACTCACGTCGGTTCCGCTCGGATCATGAGCGAGCAGATGCTGGACCTCGCCACCGTCGGCGAGCGCCATCCGGATGCCGTCGTGCGCGTGATTCCGCGCGAAGCCGGTGTCACGCCCGCACTTCTGCACGGGTTCGAGATCCACGACGACCGCCAGGTGGTGCTCACCTTGATGCCGGGCGTTGTGGTGATCACGTCGGAGGACGACGTTCAGCCGTTCCGGCGGATGGTCGACTCGCTGCGGGCCTGTGCTCTGAGCGAGGACGCGTCGCGTCGCTGCCTGCGGCGATTCGGTCTGGCCTACAGGTCGAACGCGCTGACGGAGAAGTTCGCGAGTTGACCCCAGGTGGGCGTGCAGGCGCCCACCCGGAAACATTCAACCTGAAGTGAATTCGATTGCCGGGGCGGGGGAACACCCGGCGTCGATCGAACTCAGTTCAACGGGCCTGACTGCTCGATCACGCTGATCCAGAAACGGCTGGCCTCGATCGCGTCCGGTGAATTGGTGTAGACCAAAACGAAGGCGACCGCGAGCATGCCGATCACGGGCAGCAGGCGGCGCAGGACGTTCTTCAACTGGTTTTACTCCTGCATCCTCGGGGAGATTCCTGAGCGAGATGGAATGCTCACAGAGAAGAGCCGCAGAAGTCAAACGTCCTGCTAACAGGTGACACCCGTCGAGGTAGCCAACGATTCAACTACCCACCAGTAGTACCACTTTCAGGTAGATCAGCGGTCGAGATCAAGCACCGGCGACTCAGAACGGGCAGCCGGCAAGGCGAGCTCCACCTGGAGTTCCCTCAGTTCAGCGGCGACGAGTTCGGCACGCCCGCGGTCCAGATCCGCGAAGATGACGTGCGCCCGCTCCAGCGCCTCGACGGCACCGTCGAACTGCGCCTCCCGTTCGAGGATCCTGCTGAGCACGTGCAGGGCAGTTGCCTCGTGGAGCGACGCACCCGCCCTGCCGCAGAGCCGGATCGCCTGACGGGCATATTGCTTCGCGTCAAACAACCTTCCGTCTTCCAGTTCGATCTCACTGAGCAGGGCGCAGGCTTCTCCGGCGTTGCCGATGGCATGGAGCCTCGCGTGTTTGAAGAGCGCGGCCTCCGCGAACTCACGGGCCTCCGCCGTGCGTTCACGGGCAAAACTCAACGCGCCCAGCAGATGAAGAACTGTCGCTTCGGACGTCTCGTCGCCGATCTCGCAGGCGAGCGCAAGGGCTTGGTGGTAATAGGTCGCGGCGCGCGCGTATTCAAAAGCGTTCTTATACGCCTCGCCAGCGCGATAGAGAAACCCGATCTCCATGCTTGGAGCGGGGTGATCAGATTGGCGCAACATCAGCAAGGCACGTTCATGCGAGTCTATTCCCATTATCACACTGCCGGTCTCGACCAATATCCGAGCACCGGTGTGCAGACACGAGGCAATTGCCACGGTCTGATCGCCCTCAGCACGGGCGAATCCCAAGTGCGCCAGGTGCACGTGGTGTTCCGCCCGCCGGTATTCCTGGCGGAGCAGGTAGGTGTAACCGATCTGCAGCAACAACGCCGAGGTCTCCTCCTCGGCGCACGCACCGAGGAACTTCGCTGCGGCGAGCCCGGTGTGCAGGAGGTTCAGCACCTCCGCCGTGTTCCCCTTCCGCAGCAAGATCTGACCGACCAGCTGCGGAATCGTCGCCGCGTGCTCGTAGTACCCCGTGTGGAAGGCGAGGCGCACCAAGGCAAGGAGGTTCTGCGCTTCTGCCTCACACCAGCGACGCGCGGACGTCACGTTCTCGAACTCGAGCGCGCCGGCGTCCTGCTCGTCGTCCGGCGTGGGCACCCTGACCATCGTCGGCAGCATCAACTGGTCCGCACGCTCGGCGGTGCGCAGGTAGTGGTCCAGCATGCGGAGCTCGATCGCACCCCGTTGCTCCGCGTCATCGAGCAGCCCCGCGGAGAACTCGCGTAGCAGGTCGTGGAGCTTGAAACGGTCCAGTTCTCCTGCCTGGTCGAGCAGGTGGGCCTCGGTCAGGGCGTCCAGCGCCTCGTGAACCCTTCTCTTGGGCAACCCCGTCATCGCGGCGGCCACTCCGACCGTGATGCTCGGCCCCGGATGCGCGCCGATCGTCCGGAACAGCACTCGTGCCTCGGGTTCCAAGGCACGCAACGACTGCATGAACACCGCACGCGGACCGTGCGTGGCATCGAGGTCGAGCACTCCGCGTTCGTGGAAGTGCTTGACGAACTCGTTCAGCGGCACCGCGGGCCGTTGAGCAATGTGGTTCGCGAGCACCTTCAGGACGATCGGCAGGCCCTGGCACACTCTCGTCAGCTCACCGAGTGCCCCACAGCCGCGTGCGCGCTCGCCGATGCGGTCCGCCAGCAGCTCACTCGCGTCCCCCAGACCGAGTGGGCCGATCGAGATCCGTTGTGGCGCGAAGCGGGCAGCCAGTCCGGACATGCGGGAGCGGCTCGTCACGATCACCACGCACGACGAGAACAACGGCAGCAGGGAATGGATCTGCGCGGCGTTGCGGGCGTTGTCCAGCACCACCGCCACCTTGCGCCCGGAGAGCACGGACTGGAGCTTCGCGGTGCGGTGATCCGGGTTCGCGATGCGATCGGGCGGAACGCCGAGCCCCTGCAGGAATCGATCGACAACGGACGACGCGTCCACGATCGCCCCGTCGGAGAACCCTTGCAGGTCGGCGAAAAGCACGCCACCGGGGAAGTTCTGCCGCCGAGTGTGGCACCAGCGCACGGCGAACGCGGTCTTGCCGACACCACCGACGCCGTCGATGATCACAACGCCGGGATTCGCGGCCACGGCATCCAGTTCCGCGAACTTCTCCTTGTGCCCCACGAACATCGGCACGTCGAGCGGGAGTTGTTCTGGCACCAGCACACCCGCGGTTCCTTCCCGCGGCCGGCTCCCGGCGACGCCGTTCTCCTTCAGCTGGTCGTGGAACTCGCGCAGGTCGTCGGCCGCGGCGTCGTTGACGTCGGCCTTGTAGGCCTTGTAAGCGCTGAAGAACAGTTCGGTGGCCTCCTCGACGCGGGCGAGCCGGTACAGCGCCTCGAGACGTCGCTTCAACAACACCGGGTGCTCGTGGTGGTCCAGGTCCTCCAGCACTTCGAGGACCTCGGCGTAGTCGCCCAGGACCAGGTACTCGCCGCACAGCAGGTCGTACGCGGGGAGCAGGACGTTGAGCCGGAACCGGTGCCGCCAGGCGTCGGCCCGACTGGACCTGAGGTCTTCGAGCGGACGTTGATGACGCCAGATGCCGAATGCGCCGCGAATGACGTCCAGGGCCTGTTGATGATCTCCGCGGCGCACCAGCGCACGAGCTCGGTCGAGGTGGTCGCGGAACTGGAAGTAGTCCACGGATTTGCGGTCGACGTCGAGCCGATAAGCACCGTTCGCGACAACCAATTCCACTCGGTCCTGCATGGAATCGAGGGCGCGGCGGATCCGATACGAATACGAGTACAGCGTCTGCACGGGGTTCAGCGGAAGGTCGCCGCCGTCCGACCAGACCCAGTCGGCCAGCTCCGCCGCAGGTACCGACACTCGCGGCTGCGCCAGCAGCGCGCCGAGCATGGCCCGCAGCTTGAGCGAGCCCCACTGCGTGTCGATCGCGTCACCGACACGTATTCCCGTTTGTCCCAGAATCGTGAATCGCGCAGTCACCGGCGCCACCCCTCGCGTCCCCGACCAAAGAGTCTCCTCCCAGTTCAGCGGCAATGCAATGCACTCACCCAACCTGAGATGACAGTTCAGTGACAGTCCATTGACATTTGGACGTGAATTGCGAGCGGAACAGGACAGGAGGCTTGATCGAAAGCGCGCTGAAGTGCGCGGAGAGCTTTTGACAGCTCGATGAACACTCGGGACGGGACGGTCTTCTCATCGCTTCGACCGATGGAGGCCTGGATGAACTGGTTCATCACCCCGCTCGGCGTGGGAGGCGCGCACCGGGTGACGGTGCCCGGATGCCGCAAGGTGCTCGTGATCGTGCCCAGCCTGGTGGCGGGCGCGCGGCTGCTCGACCTGTTGCCCTTGCTGGACAGCGATTTCCGGGTCCAGACCTACTTCACGTTGCCCGAGCAGGACGAGGCCACCGCGCGCTTCGCTCGCGAGGTCGGCGGGCTGGTGATTCCGTGGGAGATGGCGGCACAGCACGAGTTCGACCTCGTGCTCACGGCCAGCTACAGGTTCATCGATCGGGCGCCGGGGCCCGTGCTCGTGCTGCCGCACGGGGCAGGTGCGTTGAAGTCGCGGCCGCGGGTTCGGGCGGCGGGGCAGGCGGCGCGGGCCGTGCACGGGCTCGACCGGCAGTTGCTCATGCGCGACGGGAGGGTGCCCGCGTCGGTGATCGCTTTGTCACACGACCAAGAACTCGACGTGCTCGCCGAGTCCTGTCCCGAGGCGTTGCCCGCCGCCGTCGTCGCGGGCGACATCTGCCTCGACCGGATGCGGGCCAGCCTGCCGTTCCGCGAGCAGTACCGGCGGGCGCTGGGGGTGGAGGCAGGCGACGCGCTCGTCACCATCAGCTCGACGTGGACCGCGGAATCCACGTTCTACCAACGCCCTGAGCTGTACCGGGAGCTGGCCAGGCACGCACGGGTGGCCGCGGTGCTGCATCCGAACATCTGGGCGGCGCACGGCGAGTGGCAGGTGAGGTCCTGGCTCGCGGACTGCGACGTGATCGTCGTTCCGCCGGAGGAGGGCTGGCGCGCAGCCATGATCGCGAGCGACGTCGTCGTCGGCGATCACGGTTCGACGACGCAGTACGCCGCCGCCGTCGGTGCCCGCGTGCTGCTCGCCACCTGTCCCGACGTCCGCCCCGGCAGCCTCGCGCACGCGCTGAGCGAAGCGGTGCCGCTGTACACCGGTGACCTCGCGGACGCCGTCACCGTGCCGGAGTTCGCGCATCTGATCAGTTCACGTCTCGACCGGTCCGGTGCGATCCTGCGGGCCGCCATGTACCGGTTGCTCGGCATCCCGGAGCCCGCGCACGCCGCGCCGATCTCGCCGGTCCGCCATGGTCGTTGACGAGGGCGTGGTCCGGCGGAACGGGGTGCTGTTCGTCCGGGGCGACCGGGCCGCGCCGCGGTGGTGGACGCTGGCGGACGTGCTGCTGGCCGCGCCGGAACGGTCAGCGCAGGCCGCGCTCGCGGTCGCCGGGGCGTTGCTGCGGCGGTACGTCGGGTGTTCGCTCGTCGTCGTGCCGATCGAGCGCGGCGAGCCTGTCCCGGACGCGGTCGGCGCTGGGGTCGAAGGACTCGCCGTAGCAGGCCAGGGCGGAGCCGTAGTGGTCGCGAGCGTGCACGAGCTCGCTCCGCCGTTCGGCGATCTCGCCCATCAGCTCGAAGACGTCCGCCACGTGCAGGGGTGATCCGGCGTCGCGGACGTCGGCGAGCGCGCTGTCCGCGAGACGCGCGGCCTCGTCGGGCCGGCCGAGATGGAGGACCGCGCGTGACCGGAACATCCGGGCACGCGCCTTGTCGATGACGTTGTCGAGCAACGTCTCGGATTCCTCGAGTTCGGTGACCGCCTCGTCGAGACGGCCCATCTCCACGAGCAGCTCACCTACGCGGCGGCGCGCGAGGGCGATGCCACGCGGGCGTCGATGAATGGTTTCCACGTCGACGCTCTCGCGGAGATATCGGAGTGCGACGTCGAACTCGCCCTGGAGCCGATAGGTGGTGCCGAGCACGGTGAGCGCGGTCGCGCGGCTGCCGGGGTCGTGGTCGCCCGCGAGTTCGAGCACGGCGCGGACCTGGGCGGTCGCCTCGTCAAGCCGACCCAGGTTGCGCAACGCGACGGCGAGCTGGTTGCGCAGCCGGGCTTCCGCGATCGGTTCTCCGCACGATCGCGCGGCCCGCACAGCCAGTTCGTGGGTGAACAGCCAGTCCGAGTAGTGGTGACGCCGCTGGAACAACGCGAACATCGCCTCGGCGAGTTGCCACACGAGGTCCGGCCGGCCGTGGCCGTCCGCGGCGCGCAACGCCTGCACGAGGTTGTCGCGCTCGCGGTCGAGCCAGTCCAGCGCCTCCGCCCGCGAGCCGAACACGTCAGCATCCGCGGTCTTGAAGCGCGGGCCCACACACGGACGGCCCGGGATCGCGGCCGCGGCCGCGACCACCGCCTTGTCCAGGTAGAACTCCACGACCCGCTGGACCGCGTCTTCACGTTCGGCGTCGTCCTGCTCGCGTGCGTGCAGGCGCAGCAGGTCGTGGAACCGGAAGCGGTCGTCACCGACCTCGATGAGGAGGTTCTTCTCCACCAGGTCGTCGAGATCATCTTCGATCTCACCGAGGTCGTCCGCGAGCATCGCCGCCACGGCTCCGACTCCGAAACTGGCGCCAGGGTGCCACGAGCTCAGGCGGTAGAGCCGCGCCTGCCGCGGCGGAAGGTCCACATAGGACAGGTCTAGGACCGCGCTGACCGAGACGGACTCGCCGAGGTCGAGCCCGGCGAGCCGGTGGTTCTCCGCGCTGAGCTCGTCGACCTCCTTGGCGAGCGTGCGCCGCGGCCGCCGGGACAGCCGCGCGCCGATCACCCCGAGCGCGATCGGCATTCCGCCGCACAACCGCGCCAGCTCGCGGGCGGCCTCGGCCTCCACCGCGAGCCTCGGCTCCCCCACCACCCGTTCGAGCAGCTCGACCGAATCCCGCAGGTTCATCGGATCGACCTCGATGAACCGGGCGCCGTCCATCCCGAGTGGACTGAGCCGCCACCTGCTCGTCACCACCACCACGCAGCTCGCCGACGCCGGAAGCAACGGCCTGACCTGGGCCGCGCTCGCCGCGTTGTCGAGCAGGATCGCGAACGACCTGTCGGCGGTCAGCGACCGGAACAGCGCCTGCCGCTGCGACAGGTGTGGCGGCACCACCTCGACCCCGAGCGCACCGAGGAACCACTCGAGCACGTCGTCCGGCTGCGCCGCCTCCGCGTGGGCACCGAGATCCACGTACAACTGCCCGTCGGGGAACTGGTCGCGCGTGTCGTGCAGCCATCTCAGCGCGAGCGAGGTCTTGCCGACACCGCCGGGCCCGCTGACCACGACGAGCAACTGCTGATCCTCGCGCTCGTGCCACCTGTCGAGCTCGGTCAGCTCGTCCGCACGGCTGACGAACAGCCTGGGCGCGGGCGGTAGCTGGTGAGGCACAAGATTTCCAGGCGATCCGGAATGCACGTGCACCGTTCCGATGGACCCGGCCTGCACCACGTTCCCGTACGAGGTCCCGGACACGGTGTTCTCAACTCTGGCCACCCGACATCACCTCACGACCCACGCTACGACTTCTTCTGCTTCCAAAGCAGCCGCTCACCGGGGGTGTCGCGAACAACACGAACGGTATTCGCCGGCCAAGTCGTGCGACGTCGTGGGACTGATCAGCTAGTGCACGAGGCCGTGATGGCGGTTCGTCCACGCGGCGACGGCCGGCAGCACGTCCGTGATCCACTCGCGGGCGGCGGCCGTGAGTTCGTAGCGAGCCGCGCGCCGGAGCACGAACCCGTTGTCCTGCAGGCGTTCCAGCGTCCTGATGACCTTCGGGCCGAGGGCGGGGACCAGGTCCTCCGCCGCCTTGGCGCCGTCGGACAGCGCCACCAGGACCTGCGGCAGCTGGTCGCTGCTCATCAGGTCCTGCAACGCGAGCAGGTGGTGCAGGGCCGAGGAGTCGGCGGCGCGTTCGGCGGCGAACGTGCTCGGGTCGTGCAGCTGGACGCGGGCCCGGCCTGCCCGCTTGGCGCGTTGCAGTGCGGCGTCGGTGTCGCGGACCAGGTCGATCAGCGTGCCCTCGGCGCTGGGGACGTGCGCCGCGACGCCGATGGACGCCGTCTGGCCGTGCAGGGTGAGGTGATAGCCGTCGTTCGTGGTGATCTCGGTCTGCAGCGCGCGGATGCCGCGCAGGATTCGTTCGGCCACCATCGCCGCTTCTCCGCCCTGGGTGCGGGGCAGCAGCACGAGGAACTCATCGCCGCCGTAGCGGCACACGAGGTCCGTCGGGCGCGTGTGGGCCGTCAGCACCGCGGCGACGTCGGTGAGCACCACATCGCCTGCGGGGTGGCCGTATTCGTCGTTGATCTTCTTGAAGCGGTCGAGGTCGATGACGAGCAGCGCGACCTGCTCCCACCGGCGCTGGGCGCGGCGGTACGTCGCGGGTGCCTGGTCGTCCCAGCCCCAGCGGCCGAGGAGGCCCGTGAGGCGGTCCGTCGCCCAGGCGCCGACTGGTTGTGCGCACGAACCACAGCGCGTGGGAGCGCTTTCGTCGTGCAGGCGCAGAGAACCGTGGTCCACCGGTGACCCCATTCGCACAGTCGCCATGAGTCCCCCCAGACTGCAGCTCTGACTGGCTCGATCTGCCTCTTTCAACTGAAGTGACGTCGTTCGGATCAAACGCGACACATCAGTGCAACAGGCGGAGTGTGATCATAGAACTACGGACAGGTGGATTCAACCCCTGTGATGTCATATGCTCTCTTGGTTCCACAACAGTGGAATGATCGCTGGCCCTGAGTCGCTCCAGCGGAGGTGTGGCGTGAGGCCGTTCACCGAGGTCCTCAACGAGCTCTGCAACAACCCGCCCGACGGACGGGGCAAGGTTACCAACGTAGCGCTCGCCGCCGCGGTGAAGTCCCAGGGCGGGGACATCGGGCACGGCTACATCTCGCAGCTGCGGCTCGGTGTGAAGGACAATCCGACCTGCCAGGCCATCGTCGATCTCGCCGGCGCGCTCGGCGTGCACCCCGCGGTGTTCCTCGGCGGCCGCCGCGAACTGCACCCGGCTGAACAGCCGGGGTGGCGTCCGACGGCCGTGAGCACGCTCTTCGAGGCCGTGCACCCGCCGGACCGCGGGCCGTGGTCGCCGGAGGAGGTCGCGGCGTCGATCAGCTCGTCCGGCCAGTTCGGCAGCATCTCCGCCAGCTACATCCGCGAACTGCTGAGCAACACCAGCGACAACCCGCGCCTCAAGCACATCCTCGGCCTGGCCGACCACTTCGGCGCCGACCCGGCGTACTTCTTCGACGACGACCTGGCCGCACGGGTCGACTCGGAGCTGACAGACTTCCTGGCACTGCGCGAACTCGGCGTCGTCGAGTTCGTCACCCGTCTGGCCGAACGCACGGGCGATCTGTCCCCTCAGGCCAGGGCCGCTGCGGTAGAAGGGTTCCGGCAGGCGCTCGAAGTCGGCGAAGGGTGGTCGTTCCCGTTGAACAGCCGCCGCAGCTCCGCGGACCACACTTGATGACGACACCGGCGTGAAGATCTCGGCCTGGACCGCTGCAGACGACATCGAGAGGAGGCGACGGGTGAACCGCAGGAAACTGCGCAAGCTGGTCGACGAGGTCGCGCGCGATCTCGACCTGCCGCCCGACGCCACGCACCAGGAGGCGAGCCGCCGGGTCTGCGAGCTCATGGGTGAGCGGCTCGATCGTCCCGTCGACGTCCGCTTCGCCGCGATCACGAACGCGGTCTGCCTGAGCGGCGCGACCGCGTTGCTGGAGAACGGCACGTACCTCGTCATCTGCGCGGACTCGCCGTCCTGGTACCACCGCCTGCACGTGCTGCTGCACGAGTTCGCGCACGTCCTGCTGAAGCACCAGCCCGTCGCGCTGACCCGCGACGAGGGCATGCGCAAGCTCGCACCGCACCTGCTGCCGCGGATGGCGAAGATCATCGCCGGACGCACGACGCTGACCGAGGACGAGGAACGCGAGGCCGAGAACCTCGCCGACCACCTGCTGGAACGACTGACGGAACACCGGGTGTGGGCCGACACGGCCACCACCGAGGAGCCCGCGCACGTGCGCCGGGTGGCCGAGTCTCTCGAAGGAAGATCTCGCTGGGTGCGTCGTGGCGATCTTTAACCTGATCTACCTCTCGTGCGGCATGGTCGGTCTGCTCCTCCTCGCGTACAAGATCCGCGCACTGCGGTCGAGCTGGGGCAGCCCCCGTGTCGTCGCGCTCATCTCCACGGTCTCCTCCTCCGCGTTCGCCATCCTCTTCGCCGCACCCGCGAACATCACCTGGATCAACTGGGTCAGCGGTGTGCCGAACTTCGCCGCGTTGCTCGTCTACAGCCTCGTGGTGGGCTTCGCCGGGTCGTCGTTCGCTCTCGTGCTGTTCTGGCGTTATCCGGTGGTCCAGGCGTGGCAACGGGTCCGGCTGATCGTCGTCAGCTACGGCTCGATCATCGCGGCGATGATCGTGCTGTTCTTCAAGTCCGAGGTCGACGAGGAACGCCAGGTCGACTTCGACACGTTCTACGCGACACAGCCCACGGTGGCGGTGTTCCTGTTCATCTACCTGGTGGCGACCGCGGTCGGCTGCGGCGGTCAGGCCTACCACTGCTGGCAAGGTGCCCGGGACGAGGCGATCTCCGCCCGTCCCTGGCTCGCCCGCGGCCTGCGCTGGTACAGCGCGACCGGCCTGTTCCCGGTGGCGTTCGCGGTCATCAAGCTGTTCGTGCTGCTGATGAACTGGTTCGGTGAGCGCAGCTTCGACGTGCTGAGCACGGGCGCGCCGCTGATGGCGTCGCTGGCGATCTTCCCGCTGGTGATCGCGATGGCCCTGCCGGTCTTCGGCCCGCGCCGCCCGTCGCCCTCGCTGTGGGTGCGGCGCTGGCGCACGTACTTCGCGTTGCGGCCGCTGCACCGCGCGCTGCTGCACGTGAACCCCGGCATCGTGCTGGTGGCACCGGGCAAGTTCCTCAACCCGCACCACCGCGTGCGCCGGCAGATCATCGAGCTCAACGACTGGCGCTGGGCGCTCACGCCGTACTTCGACCTGACCGTCGGCGAGGCGGCGACCTCGCTCGCGCGCAACGCCTCGCTGGCCAAGGACGAGGTGGCCGCCGTCGTGGAGGCCGCCCAGCTGCGGGCCGCGGGCTCGTCGGGTGGCCGTTCCCGGGCGCCCAAACGCCGTCCCGCCGCGGAGATCGTCGACGGCACCGACCTCGCCGCCGAGCACGAGAGGTGGGTCCGGATCTCGCGTGCGTACCAGCACTCGCCGATAGTCGACGCCGCCGTCGCCGACGCAGCGCGCGTGGAAGCAGCAGGGGGAATGGATTAGATGGCACCCACACACGCCGTTGTGCTCGGCGGAGGACTCGCGGGCATGCTCGCGGCGTCCGTCCTCGTCCGGCACGTGGACGAGGTCACCGTGGTGGAGCGCGACAAGCTGCCGGACGGCCCCGCGCCGCGTTCCGGCGTGCCTCAGGCCCGGCACGCGCACCTGCTGATGTCCGGTGGCGCGCGGGCGATCGAGTCGGTGCTGCCGGGCACGCTCGACGCGTTGTTCGCGGCCGGCGCACACCGGATCGGGGTGCCGAACGACCTGGTGTCGCTGAGCGCCCAGGGTTGGGTGCCGCGGTTCCCCGAGATGCAGTTCATCGTCTCGTGCAGCCGCGGGCTGCTGGACTGGGTCGTGCGCGGCCAGGCGTTGCGGGACAACAAGATCTCCGTGCTGACCGGGACCGAACCGGTGTCGTTGCTCGGTGACCGGCACGCGGTGACCGGAGTGCTGGTCGAGGACCGGATCTCGCACGAGCAGGTGTCGCTGGAGGCGGACCTGGTCGTGGACACGACCGGCCGCGCCTCCCGGTTGCCCGCCTGGCTGGTCGACCTGGGACTGCCTGCCGTGCACTCCGAGAGCGTCGACTCCGGACTTGCTTACGCGACCAGGATCTTCCAGGCACCGCCGACCGCGACCTCCGGTTTCCCGATCGTCAACGTGCAGGCGAACCCGCGCGATCCGCATCCCGGTTGCACCGCGACCCTGCTGCCCATCGAAGACGGGAAGTGGCTGGTCACGTTGTCCGGGACGCGTGGCGGCGAGCCGTCGACCGACGAGTCGGAGTTCGTCGGCTTCGCCCGGTCGGTGCGCAATCCGGTCGTGGGTGAGCTGATCGCCTCGGCCGAGCCGCTGTCGCCGGTGTACGGGTCGCACAGCACCGCGAACCGGCGGATGTACTTCGAGCGCTTGAAGTCCTGGCCCTCCGGGCTCGTGGCGCTGGGCGACTCGGTGGCCACCTACAACCCCGTTTACGGGCACGGGATGTCGATCGCGGCGCAGAGCGCGCAGGCGTTGGACGCGGGCCTCAAGGCCGGGCACGGTGCGCAGCAGATCCAGCGCGGCATCGGCAAGGTCGTCGACGGGGCCTGGGCCATGGCGACCAACCAGGACATCCTCTATCCGGGCGCGGTCGGGAAGCCGTTGCCGCTGGCCGCACGGGTTCTGCAGCGCTATGTGGACCGCTTGGTGCGCACGGCCACCACGGAGGCCGCAGTGACTCGGGCGTTCCTGGACGCGTTCACGTTGTCCGCCCCGATGGCGAATCTGGTCAGTCCCAAGATGGTGTGGGCGACCCTGCGCGGGCCGCGGTCAGCCTCGCCGGAACCGACGCTGACAGCGGACGAACGCGATCGGGTCACCGGCTGACGTGTACCGCCTTCAGGCCGTCATCGCCGGTGCCGGGGTGCTGGTGGGCGATCGTGTCGTTCCGCTCGCGCAGGACCTGGTGCTGCTGCCGCTGTCCGCCGAGCCGGACTTCGAGCAGTTGGTGGCGTGGTCGCTGCGCGGGCCGGTCGCGTTCGTGGACGCGGAGTTCTTCGGTGGCACGGGCTCGCAGCGGGCTCAGGTCTGGGAACAGGGCCGCAGCGTGCTCGGGCCGTTGGTGCGGGAAGAGGACGACCCGGCGCCAGGTGTCTCCCCGATCTCGCGCGCGCTCCGGCGTCTCGGCGTCGTGAAGGGCGAGCACCACGACGAGTTCGACGCCGTGGGGCTCGGCCGGCACCGCGACACCGAGGACTGGGTCACCTCCGCGGAGTGAAGTCCGCGCTCTGCACGTACTTCATGGCCTCGACGAAGACCGGGTCCTGCATCCTCGCGTTCAGCTCGGCCTCGGTGGGCTCCGCGACGCGCTGGTGCAGCCACCACAGGTTGCCGAACGGGTCGGCGAAGCGGCTGACCCGATCGCCCCAGAACAGCTCGGTGGGCTCGGTGACGATCCTGCTACCGAGTTCCACGGCACGCTTGAGCGTGGTCGCGTCGTCGGCGATGTAGAGGCGCAGGAACGCGGGCGTGGACGGCCAGTCCGGCACGTCGAACAGCATCACGACCGAGTCGCCGATGCGAACCTCGGCGTGGCCGATCAGCGGCGCCTCGCCGACGCGGCCGAGTTCGGTGGCGTCGAACACCTCCGTGATGAAGTCGATCAGCTCGGCCGTCCGGCCGGCGGTGATCAGCCACGGCGTCACGGTGTGATAGCCCTCGGGCACGACGTTCATTCGGTCTCCCCTTTGCTCGTTGGGGTGACCGTATGGCGCATGTAGGACGAGTTCGGTCCTAGTTCTGGCCTAGGTTTGCGGCATGAGTGATGCGGCCCGGTTGTTGCGCCTGCTGTCGTTGCTTCAGACGCCCCGCGAGTGGCCCGGCAGCGAACTGGCTGCCCGGTTGGAGGTCACGCCGCGGACGGTGCGGCGTGACGTCGACCGGTTGCGCGACCTCGGCTATCCCGTCGAGGCCTCGATGGGCGCGCTCGGCGGGTACCGGCTCGGCGCGGGCGCGGCGATGCCACCGCTGCTGCTCGACGACGAGGAGGCCGTCGCCATCGCGGTCGGCCTGCGCACCGCCGCGCGGCAACCGGTGGCGGGCATCGCCGAGGCGTCGCTGCGCGCCCTGGCGAAGCTGCAGCAGGTGCTGCCGCCCCGGCTGGCCCGGCGGGTCGCGTCGCTGACCTCGGCCACCGCGCCCGCGGCGCCCTCGGACGCCTCGCTGGTCGACCCCGGCCAGCTGACCGTGGTCGCCGGCGCGGTCGCCGCCCGCGAACGGGTGCGGTTCGCCTACGTCGCCAACGAGAACGTGGTCTCGAAGCGGCACGTGGAGCCTGTTCAGTTGGTAGCGCTCGGCCGGCGCTGGTACCTCCTCGCCTTCGACGTGGAACGGGACGACTGGCGGATCTTCCGGCTGGACCGCGTCTCCTCCGCGCTCGCCACCGGGGCGCGCTTCGCTCCGCGCGTGCCGCCTGGCGGGGACGCGACGGAGTTCGTGACGCGGAAGATGTACGACTCGGCGCCGACCTTCCGGGCCAGTGCGACCCTGCGGCTACCGGTGGAACTGGCGCGGGCCCGGCTGGCGGACTTCGCGGGCGACCTGACCGCCCTCGACGACGGTTCGTGCTCGTGGCACAGCGTCGAGGACACGATCGACTACCTCGCGTTCCGCCTGACCTTGCTGGGCTGCGACTTCGCGGTGCACGGGCCGGACGAACTGGTGGAGCACCTGCGGGGGTTGGGAGAGCGGATCAGCCGCTCGGTGGGCGAGGCTCAGCCGCCCGGTGGTCCCGCTCTCACGCCCAGCACCGGCTGACCTCCCACCACGCCTTCATAAGAGCGGTCCCACGGCCAGTGCCCGGACTCGTCGGCGTGCACGAGTTGCAGGGCCTCGATGCCCTCGCCGTAAAGCCGCGCGGACACCAGGAGGTGGGCCCAGGGACGCGCGACGCGGACGACTTCCAGCAGCGGGCCGCCGGGCACGCTGAAGCGGCGGCCGGGAGCGGGCAGGCAGCTGTGCGCGAGGTGTTCGGCCATGTCGTCGAGCAGGCGGCCCGCTTCCAGCACGGGCATGCCCGTCACGACGAGCTCCGGCAGGCCGCGCGGGGTCAGGCCCACGGTGTAGGCCCAGGGCGGGTGAGCCCGGTCCCGTTCTATCGCCTGCACGGCCCAGCCTCGCGCGTCGATGCAGCGGCGCAACGTGGCCAGGTGTTCTTCCATGCGGTCGGCGGGGTGGTCGCAGTCCCAGCACATGGCGGTCTCCTCGGATCGGTGGTGGATCCAGTGTGCCGAGGAGCACCGACAAGATCGTTTGAGCAGTTCGTTGACAGAAAGTGGACAAACGATCTGTGGGCCGTCTGGATCGTTAATCTGCGACGCACGGAGGATCGTGCATGCGCCAACGAACGCATTCCATCGCGGCCGCGGGCATCGTGGTCGCCCGTCCGTTCTCCAGATCAGACGGAGCAATGGGCGACATACAACCCCGCTATGCCTTCCGCAGAGGGCGTTGAATGCAGATAGAACCCGGCACCCCACTCGCGGACGCGGTCAAGGCCGCGCGGTCCGCCGCGTTGCGCGGCAACGTGCTCGGCGTCGACCTGGCCTACGCGAAGGCCGCGAAGATCAGCCCGCTCGTCGCCCACGACCACTGCGCCACGCTGCTCAACCTCGGCGCGATCGCCAAGGCCGCGCAGCGCTGCGACGAGTATCTGGGCGCGGGCAACGACATCACGCTGAGAGTCCTCCGGGCCCAGATCCGCAGTGCCGCGACGGATCACACCGCGGCCGAGCAGGACGTGCGCGCACTCCGGAAGCTCAAGCTCACCGAACTGGAGCAGGCGAAGCTCGCGCGAGTGGCCGCGCTGGCCGCCGCGGACCGCTACGACTACCCCACCGCGGAAAGCGAGCTCGACGCCGCCGAACGCCACTTCCGCCGCGCCGGACGCCCCGAGCACCTGGAGCACATCGGCCGGGACCGGGTCCTGCTGGACGTGCGCAGGGGCACCCGCGTCACGAAGATCAGCGGTCAGGCTCCCCGGAATCCGGCCGACTTCCTGCGACGGGCAGCCGCGCTCAGGCGCGAGGTCCGGTACGAGGAAGCGCTGGCGTTGATGACGAGATGCCTCACCAGCTACCAGATCGAGGCCGCGCTGAGGTTCGCCGTCCTCTACGAGCTGACCGTGCTGCTGGTGATGACCCGGCAGGCGGGCGCGGCCCGCAGGCTCTTCCCACTGCTGGTCGCCGCGGCCGGGCCGGAGGTGATCGCGCAGCTCCCGGACGCCACCCAGACGCTGCGGCCGGAACGCCGGCTCAGCCACGTCCGCCGCCTGATCGCCGAGGACGAACTGCTCAAGGCGGAAGGCATGCTGGGCGAGGGGAACTCCCCGCTGTGGCACCTGACCTCCGCCGAGCTCGCGTACGCCCAGGGCCGGCTCGAACAGGCGGCACAGCACTTCGAGGTCGCGAGCCGATCGGGTCACGCCGAGCTCACCGCGCTGGCACTGCGCAAACTCGGCGACACGTTCGCCGACGCGGGCCACGAAGACCTCGCCGCACAACACTGGTCCGAGTCCCGGCGCATCGAGGAGAACAGCACCGACCACCAGGACGGCCCCAGCGGCAAGCTCCGGATGCTGCGCGCGGCCCCCGACGAACACGACGGCCGGGTGCGCGCCGCGGTCCGCCGCGTCCGGCGTGAAGGCGGCAAAGCGCTGGCGGGACTGGTGGTCGCGGTCGAGGCGGCCAGGAGCACGGCGATCCTCACCGAGCCCCGCGACCTCCCGAGCTTCGTCGACCTGCGCGCGGCCAGGCGCTGGCTCGCCAGGGCGACGAGGCGATTGCCGAAGGACCAGGTCGTGTGGATGATGCACGCGACGCCGGACCAGCTCCACCACGTGATCATCGGCCGCAAGATCACGCACGTCACGACCGACGTCCACATCGGCGAGCTCACCGACACGATCCGCCGCCTCAAGTCGTGGAAACCCAAGTACGACAACGCGATCCTCGGCACCCTGCTCGGCGAGCTGACCCGCCTGATCGCGCTGGACGACGTCATCAGGGCTCTGCCGCCCAAGGTCACGCGCCTCGCGGTGGTGGCAGGTGACGTCCTCGCGGACGTGCCGCTCGCCGGCCTGCCCGTCCCCGGCACGGACCACCACCTCGGCGTGACCCACGCGCTGTCCAGCCTGCCCTGCCTGTCGGCGCTGCGCCCGTTGCGGCGCCGCTCCCGCGAGCAGAGGGGCGACGAGACGGCGATCTTCCGGAAAGCCGCTGAACTGCAACGGACTCTGGAAGAGGGCCGGTTCCACCGCGTCCGGATCGACGCGCACGGCACGAACGATCGCCTGAACCCCGGCCAGTCGTGGCTGGAGTTCCGCGACGAACGGATGTCCGTGGAAGCGCTGGGAAAGCTGGACTTCAGCGCGTGTGGCACGGTCGTGCTCGGCGCCTGCGAATCCGGCATGACCCAGCGACGCGGCCACGACAGGGGAACCGGCTTCGTTCGCGCGGCCATCACCGCGGGCGCCGCATCGGTCGTCGCGGCCCGGTGGAAGGCCGGCGACGAGGTGGCGCGGAAGGTGCTCGACGCGTTCGACCACCACCTCGCGAAGCTCCCGAGAGATCGCGCTCTGCAGCACGCACTGAGAGAAGTCGCCGACCGGCACCCGGCCGACTGGGCGTGCTGGTCCCTGCACGGCGACGCGGGCGTTCAGACCTCAGCGGGCCCGCTGCGCAGAAGACTCAGGAAGAACGGAGACCCCGTGCCGCTCGAAACCCGCCCCAAGGTGTTCCTGTCGTTCGCCGGCAAGGACCGTCCGCACGCCGAGCAACTCCGTGCCGAACTGGAAGCGCGCAACGTCAACGCCTACCTGGACGAGAACGAGATCGCGCCCGGCGACAACGTGATGGCCGCGATCGACGAGGCACTGGCCACCTCCGACTACTACGTCCTGCTGTGGTCGGCGAACACCCCGCATCGCGAGTGGGTGGCCAAGGAGTGGACGGGGGCGTTCAACCTGGAGATGACGCGGCGGCGCGCGTTCCTGTTCATCGTGCGGCTCGACGAGGAACCCCTGCCCGCGCTTCTCGCGCCGCGCAAGCACATCGACCTCGTGGACGCCGCCGACCGCCTCGTGGCGATCTGGCGCTCCGACCGCAAGTCGGAGCTCCCGGTCTTCCCGCAGCCCGTCCCGCCGACGCCGGACGGCCCGACCGTCGCGATCTCCGTGCGCAGCCACGACCTCGGCACCACGCACGTCGTGATGACGCCGTTGCACCTCACCGGCGCCGCGCTGTACCGGTCGGTGTTCGACGCGATGCAGCTGCCGACCGAGCAGGCCACGTTCGACGGCGCGATCGAGATGCGGTTCACCTACGAGCTCTACCAGCAGAACGAGCCGATCCCGGACGATCAGTCCACTGTGGAGCTCACATCGGACGTCGTGGACATCGCGGTCCGCGTCGAGTCGTTCGGCCCGCGTGGCTCCCAGGGCAACAAGGAGTTCCGGCCGTTGCCGGAGGAGGGTCTCGACGTCGACCAGCAACGCATGCTGCTGGTCAACGCCTTCCGTCATCTCCTCCCCTAGGCCTCCGATCGGGTGAATTCACTCCTCGCTGTCAGCCTTGGCTGGTTTCAGCGCCTGTAACCGTTGAAGGTCGCCTCAGTGCGGTGAACGACGTGAGCGGACGCTGAAGGGAAGGCCGTTGAGCACACCGGAGCCGGATCAGGGCTTCGCCGAGTTCTTCCGCGGGTGCCTGCCCGTGGTCACGAAGACGCTGACGGCTTTGAGCGGCGACACTCGCGTCGTGGAGGACATCGCGCAGGACGCGTTGGTGATCGCGCGGCACCGATGGAGTGACATCCACGCGTACGACAAGCCCGAGGCGTGGGTGCTCAAGGTCGCGATACGGCTCATGCGGCGGTGGCAGCAACGCTACGGACACGAAACGCCGCTCGCCGAGGTGCCCGAGGTCGTGCAGCCCGTGCACGAGGTGGAGGCGCTGCACGCCGCGTTGCGTGACCTGTCCCCCAGGCACCGCGAGACCCTGGCGCTGCATCACCTGCTCGGGTACTCGGTCAGCGAGATCGCCGCGGTGCTGATGGTCGGCGAGTCCACCGTGCGCACGCACCTCACCCGCGGCCGGGCCGAGCTGCGACGGATTCTCGGAGGCAGTGATGAGTGAGCTGCTGAGCCAGTTCGAGCTCGACGAGGCCGTCGAGCGGCTGTACCGCCTGGGCGAGGAAGCGGAACGGGCCGGGCGCCTGCGCGAGGCGGCCGTGCACTTCCGGGTCGCTGCCGACCAACGCCTCGGTGACGCGGCCGTGCGGCTGGCGCACGTCCTGTTCGCACTCGGCGAGACGGCCGAGGCCTCGCAGTGGTGTCTGGCCGCCGTGGCGGACGGATTTCCCGAGGCAGCGGAGTTGATCAGGGAGAACTCCGAGGAGCGGCAACGGTTTCTGGAGCACGCGGCCCGGATCATGGTCGGCGCGCCCACGTTCGACTGGCTGCCGTCCGGGATGCCGTCGGTTCTCGTTTCGCCCGAGGTGATCGCGGCGCGCACCCGGGCGTTGCGGGCGTTGGACCAGCGTTATGGCGGGATCGCCTGCCACACGGCGGTTCTGGAGCACCTCGCCGCCGTCGAACCGATGATCGTCGTCGGCGACGCTCCGACGTGGACCGCCGTCGCCGAGGTCTACGAGCTGGCGGGCTGGACGGCGTTCGACAGCGGACAGCCCGGAGTCGCGCTGCCGCACTTCGCCAAGGCGCTGACGTTGGCGCGCCAGGCGGAGAACGAGTCGCTGATCGCCTCCGTGCTGACACGGGCCGGCCGGATGTTCCTGCACCACAACGCACCCGACGACGCCCTGAAGGCGTTCCAGCTCGGTGTGGTGGCGGCGCACAACGCGTGGGCCGACCGGTGCGCGTTGGACGATCCCGAGCAGGCCATCGCCTCACTCACCACAAGGGTTGGCACATATGGCGAAGGTCGGGCTCGCACGCTCGCGTTGACGGCGCTGGCCCGCAATCATCTCGCGCTAGGTGACGTAGCGGTGGCGACCGAGCTCGCCGGAGAAGCCGTGGCGTCCGCCCAGAACCTGCGTTCGGCACGCGCCGACGACCAGCTGCGCCGACTGGGTCGGGAAGCCCGCTCAGCCGGCGCATCTGTGCTGGCAGAGCAGGTTTCGGCCCGGTGCGCGCGTTCTGGATGACGCTCTCACCCGATCCAGGCCGCTACACGCGTGCGCGCATTCGAGTAAGTTCTTCGGCATGGCCGAGCCTTTCTCCTGGGTGCCCGCGGGAATCAATACGGACGTGCCCAGCGCGGCACGGGTCTACGACTTCCTGCTGGGAGGTGGCCACAACTTCGCGTCGGACCGCGCGGTCGGCGACAAGGTGCTGCAGATCCTGCGCGACGGCCGTGCCATCGCCTCGTCGAACCGCTCGTTCATGCGCCGTGCCGTCCTGCTGATGATGGAGCAGGGCATCACGCAGTTCCTCGACCTCGGCTCAGGCATCCCCACGGTCGGCAACGTCCACGAGATCGTGCAACAGGCAAACCCGGACGCACGGGTCGTGTACGTGGACTACGACGAGGTGGCGGTCTCGCACAGCCAGCTCATCCTGGAGGGCAACGACAACGCGGGCGTCGTGCGGGCGGACATGTGCCGCCCCGACGACGTCCTCGCCGACCCGGTCGTGAAGAGCCTGATCGACTTCTCCCAGCCCGTCGGCCTGCTCATGGTCGCCGTCCTGCACTTCGTCTCGGACGAGAAGGGCCCGGCCGAGGTCGTCGCCCGCTACCGCGACGCCATGCCGCCCGGCAGCCTGATCGCTCTCTCGCACCTCACGGCGGACTTCAAGCCGCAGGAGATGGGCGCCGTCGTCGAGGCCATGAAGCACAGCCGCGACCCTATGTACTTCCGTTCGCACGACCAGTTCGAGCCGATGTTCGCCGGCATGGAGATCCTCCAGCCGGGCGTCGTCTCGGCGCCTCAGTGGCACCCGGAACTCGGCCCGGCCGGAGAAGGCGGTCCTGCGGACGTCTACGTGGGCATCGGCAAGAGGGTCTAGCGGAACTTCCAAGCTTGGGCCGCGGAACCGTTGCAGCTCCAGATGTTCAGGCGTGTGCCGGGAGTGGTGGACGCATTGGGGTTGTCCAGGCACAGCCCCGACTGCGGGTTCTGCACGGACCCGTCCGACCGCACCCGCCACTGCTGCGCGCCCGTGCCGTTGCACTGCCACAGCTGGACGGCCGTGCCGTTGGTGGTGCCGCTGTTGCTGATGTCGAGGCACTTGCCGGAGATGGCGATGGTGCCGTCGGCGACGACGCGCCACTTCTGCGCGTAGGAGTTGTTGCAGCCCCAGATCTGGACGGGGTTGCCGTTCTCGGTGCCGCCGGCGTTGTTGTCCAGGCAGAGCGTCGACGAAGCCGACAGTTCGACGGAACCCGTGCCGGACGGGTGGCGTTCGGCCGGGAGTGACGGCGTGTTCAGGTGGTAGAAGTCGACGGCCAGGTAGTTCGGGGTCTTGCGGGCCGCGGGTTCGCAGAAGCGCTGGGCTCGGTTGACGAGTTTCGAGTTGTCGGTGGCGACGGTGCCCTGCATCGGGACGTCGCGGAAGTGGTTCATCACGAACAGCGGGCGGAAGTTCGCCTCGGTCGCGGTCAGTGGCTTGTCGCCCCAGCGGGAGTAGCAGGACCAGTCGGAGGCACCGGTTCCTGAGCCCATCGACCAGTAGTTCTCGACGGTCCAGTCCTTCTGGTAAAGCACGCCGGAGTTCTCTCGGCCGTCGCGGCTGTGGTCGGTGAAGATGAGCAAGCGCTTGCCGGTGGCCCTCATCTGCGACAACGTCGGCCAGCCGTTTTCGCGCACGCCCTCGGCTCGGTACAGGACGTCACCCAGGCCCTGAACGCGGGCCAGTTCGGAACGCAGGACGTCGGCCGAGACGTAGTCCTCCAGGAAGACCGTGACGATCTCGGTGGGGCGTGACTTCAGGAAGTCGACGATGCGCTGGACGTCGACGTTCAAAGCCACCGGCTTGCTGACGGCCGTGCAGCTGTTGTGGCAGAGGATGGCGCCGTCGGGGGTCTGGTGGATGTCGAGCATGAAGCCGCGGACGCCGTCGTTGAGTTGCTGCACGATGCCGCGGGACTGGTTCGGGGCGATGTTGGCGAACATGAAGCCGCCGTCGACGCCGTTCGCGTAGGCGTTGTGCGCGGTCAGGAACGTCATCTCGTCCAGGCGCGGGTCGGCCGGGGGCTGGACGCGGACCGGGGTGACCGGGGTCAGGAACCACGTGTCGTTGCCGGTGCCGACGCGGATCTGGTCGGTGCCGGACGCGATCAGGTAGCGGTCGGCACCGGGGTCCTTGAAGCGGTATCTGTCCTGGTCGTCGAGGAGCCCGGTCCACTGGGCCTCGGCGCTCGAACAGCTGACCATCTGGGCAGCGTCGCCGTTGCGGCCGAGACACTGGCCGCCCTCGGACAGCGTGCTGCCGTTCCAGGAGAACTGCTGGCGGTCCTCGTTGCCCTTGGGGCGGTGCTGGACCACTGACGAGCCGGAGACGGCGGCGTTCTGGCCGGTCACGGCGCTTTGCAGGTAGTAGTTGCCGTTGGGGGCCGCGACCGCGTCGACGGGGACGAGGAGCAGCGACAACAGCGCGAGTGCAGGGATGATGCGCATGACGTGAAGGCTCGCCCACGGACGTGAACATGAAAAGGATTCACGCCGAAATCCGTCCAAACCGAGACATCTGTGGGCCGGACCACACAAGTCGATGCAGCGGATCGAGCGGCGAGAGGGGTTTCCCGATCCGCAAACGACCACAGAGGAGAAGGGGGCGGCGTGGGGTTCGACCAGTTCGTCGCTGATCGGCTGGATCGGCTGTTGGGGTACGCCACCGCGATCACCTGCGACAAACACTTGGCGCAGGACATCGTGCAGAACGTGCTCATGCGCGCGCAGGGCAAGTGGGAACGCATCGGGGCGATGGACGTGCCCTATCTCTACGTGAAGCGCATGGTGACCAACGACTACCTGTCGTGGCGGCACCGCAAGGCTGCGCGTGAGATCGCCATGGAACGCAGTGAGCTCGCCGGGCACGTGCCGTCGATGGCCGATCCGGCCGACGCGCACGCTGAACGCGAGGCCATGCGCGCACGGATCGCCATCCTGCCTCGCAAGCAGCGCGCCGCGTTGGTGCTGCGGTTCTACGAGGACTGCAGTGACGCGGAGATCGCACAGGTGCTCGGGTGCACGGAATCGACCGTGCGCAGCCAACTCTCTCGTGCGCTGCAGACGTTGCGCACTCACGAACTCGCCCGGTCCGCCACCCTGGGGGTGCACTCATGAACGACCTGATCCGCCAGGCCATCGCCGCTGAGGCCGAGGAGCGCGTCGACTCCCGGACCGTGCTGGCCAACCTGCACAAGGCCAAGAAGCGCAAGCCGCTCGGCCTGATCGTCGGTGTCGCGACGCTGACCGCCGCCGCCGCGGCCGCCGCCGTCATCATCCCGACGACGATCAAGAAGACCGAGGCCGCGCCGCCCGCGGTGTCGCCCGGTGCCGCGGAAGCGCAGAACGTGCTGCTCATCGGCGCTGACGACGTCGGGAACACCGACGCGTTGATGCTCGCGCGGTTCCGGGGGGACGGGGCGGCGGTCATGGTCGTGTCGCTGCCACGGGACCTCTACGTGGACGGCGCGAAGATCAACGGCCTGTTCGCCCAGGACCCGAAGAAGCTGACCGCCGCCGTCGAGAAGACGACGGGCGCGAAGGTCGATCACTACGCCGCCGTGAAGATGTCGGACTTCGGCCCGATCTCGCAGCTCGTCGGCGGGGTCGAGGTCTGCCTGAAAGCGGCGACGAACGACCCGATCACCAAGGTCGGCTTCCCGGCCGGCAAGCAGGTGCTCCAGGGCGATCGGGCTCTCGCCTTCCTGCGCCAGCGCCACGGTCTGCCCAACGGCGACCTGGACCGGGCCAAGCGGCAGCAGATGTTCCTCGTCGGGCTGGCCTCGCAGATCACCAAGGACAAGGCTCTCGCACTCGCGGGCGGCGTCAGCGGGTCGATCAAGGTGGACGACGGCTGGGACGTGCTGGAGTTCGCGCAGCGGTTCACCGGTCCGGTGGGGATCGGCGTGACGACGCTGCCGACCGACGCGCCCGTCCAGCGGGAGACCGGGTTCGGGTACGAGGTCGACCCCGCCACGGCCAAGGCGTTCGTCGACAAGGCCCTCAGCGGGGGCGACAACGCCGACGAAGGCGCCTGCACCAACTGACGATCACTCGGATGGAGCATCAAGTCGCCCTTCTGCGCAGTCGATGACCTGCATGTAGCCCGCGAGACGGCCGCTACGATCAATTCGTGCGTGAACCACTTGAACGTGACTCCGAGATCGCGCACATTCGTGAAGCTCTGGACGCAGCCACCCGTGGTGAGGGTCGCGTCGTCGTCATCGAGGGCCGTGCGGGCATCGGCAAGACCAGGCTCGTGCACGAATGCCGCGAGCTGGCCAAAGAGCGCGGGTTCGGGCGACTGCAAGCTGTTGGTGACGCTCTGGAGAGCGCCATGGCGTGGGGTGTCGTCCGGCAGATGGTCGAGCGGTCGGTGTCGCGGTACTCCGGCGAACTGCGCGAGAAGATCCTCGCCGGGCCGTCAGGGGCGGCGCTGAAAGCCCTGGACGACGCCGCGCTCGACCCCAGTCAGGCCGAACTGGCCCGCACGCTGCACTCGTTGTGGTGGGTCGCGGTGGACCTCTCGTCCACCCGCCCGCTGCTGATCACGGTGGACGACGCGCACTGGGCGGACCACTCGTCGCTGCAGTTCCTCGTCTACCTGTCCCGCCGGATCGCGGACCTGCCGATCGCGCTGGTCGTCGCGACCAGGCCGCCGATGGACAACTTCGGGCCGCTCGCGCAGCTGAGCGTGTCCGCCGACCGGTTGCTGCCGCGCCCGCTCACCACGGACGCGCTCAGCGCCCTGGTCGGCGGGCACCCCGAAGTGATCACCGCACTGCACGCGGCCAGCGGCGGGAACCCGTTCCTGTCCGGCGTCCTGGTCGACGAACTCGCGGCGCTCGGGCTGCCGCTGGACGACGCCGCGACGGCGGAGAAGGTCGGCACGCTCGGCCCGAGCACCGTCTTCCGCGCCACGCTGGGAAGGCTGCCCGCCGAAGCGGTGGCGCTCGCGGGAGCGGTCGCCGTGCTCGGCACGCACGCCGATCCGTGGCAGGCGGCGGAACTGGCGGAGGTCGGCGATCTCCCGTCCGCGGTCGAGGCGTTGACGGCCGCGAACGTGCTGATCACCGGCGACCATCTGGAGTTCGTGCACCCCGTGGTGCGTGAGGCGGTGCTGACCGGTCTCGGGCCGATCGCGCGCGCCTCGCTGCACGCGCGCGCCGCGAAGTCGTTGCAGGAGTCGCACGCCTCGGCCGACCGAGTGGCCGCGCATCTCGTCCACGCTCCCAAAGGGACACTGCCGAACGCCGCCGAGGTGCTGAGAAAGGCCGCGGCGACGTTGCTCTCGGCCGGAGATCCCCGCACCGCCGCAGGACATCTGGCGCGGGCGGTGGACGAGAAGCCCGGCGACGCGGGACTGCGGGCTGAACTCGGGCGCGCGTTGCTGCGGGTCGGCGACGCCGTGAACGCGCACCGGCACCTGAAGGCCGCGGCCCAAGGCCTGCCGGACGCGGAACTGGTGGCCGCGGCGGCCTCGGCGACGGCCGCGCTGGAAGGCCCTGCGGCGGCGATCGCGGAACTGACCGAGGCCATCGAGGCCCGCCCGGACGGCGAGTCGCGGCTGCACCTCGAAGCACGGCTGGCGGTGTTCCGCTCGTTCCTGCCTGACCAACGCCAGGTCGCGTCCGCACACCTCAGCGGCTACGCGGGACTGGCGGGCGGCACTCCAGACGAACGCACGTTGCTCGGTCTCCTCGCACAGATGGGCCGCTACGAGGTGTGGCCGCACGACGAGGTCGCCACGACCGCGACGCGCGCGCTCGCGAACGGCGCCTACCTGGACGACGCGACGGGCAGCACGGACGCGATGGTCGCGTGGCTGGTGGCGTTGCTCGCGCTGATGGCCGCGGACGGCGTGGACACCGCGCGGCACGAGATCGAACGGGCCAGGCTGAAGGTGCGGGCGCACGGCTCGCCGATCGAGTTCGCGATGGTGGCGAACGCGTCGCTGTTCCTGAACTGGCGCTGCGGCAACATGCAGGTCGTCGAGGCCGAGGCCGAGGGAGCGCTGGCCGCCGTCGCGCACGAGGACCCGGTGTCCGAGGTGATCAGCCTGCGCGCGACCTCGACGCACTTCGCGGTCTACGCGGCGCTCGAACGGGGCGACGTCGCGGCTGCCGGCGCGTTCATCACGGCGTTCGACAGCCAGCACGCCGATGCCCGGCTGACCATGCCGATGATCTGGCTGCACGAGGTGCGCGCGTTGATCGCACTGGCCGAAGGCGACGCACGGCGTGCGATGTCCCAGGCCTACCGTCAGCGCGACGCGATGCACCAGGTGCACGTCGATCCGCCCACGATCCCGTGGCGCGCGGTGGCCACCCGCGCCGCGTTGCTCCTCAACCAGCACGAACTCGCGTTGGAACTGGCCACCGAACAGCTCGACGTGGCCCGCAAGTGGGGCGCGGCGACCGAAGTCGGCGCGGCCCTGCGACTGCTCTCGAACGCCGACGCGGACGCGCGGCTGGAACTGCTGACCGAGTCCGTGACCGTGCTGGAAGCCTCGCCGTCACGCCTGGAACTCGCCCGATCGCTGGTGGACCTGGGCGAGGCGCTGCGGGTCGCCCGACGCCGGACGGACGCGCGCGAGCCGTTGCACCGCGCCATCGAACTGGCCGGGAACTGCGGCTCGGCGGCGCTCCAGACCCGTGCGGTCGAGGCGTTGGAGGCACTCGGTGACCGGCCGCGCCGCCAGATCACCCTGGGCGCGGAGGCGTTGACGGCGTCCGAACGACGCGTGGCCGACCTGGCGGCGGCGGGCCGGGCGAACAGGGAGATCGCGCAGGAGCTGTTCGTGACGCCCAAGACCGTCGAGAACCACCTCGGGCGGATCTACACGAAGCTCGGAATCGCAGGTCGCAGGGACCTCGCCAGCGTCCTCGCCTAAGACAGAGCAGCGTGGGGGTGTCCCTGATACACCCATCTTTTCCGCTGAAGGGTTGAGGGATCTCCCCTCATGCCTTTGGGGGTTCGCCTCGGCGAATCTTGTGTCACCGCAGGGGAACACAGGAACTCAAAGGGGAAACCGAAATGATCCGCAACGCTCTGATCGCCGCCGCCGCTCTCACCGCCGTCGTCGCTCCCGCCACCGCCGTGGCGGACCCGATCATCGGCACGCCCCCGCCGTGCGTCGGTGCCTCCGACCTGGCCGGCAGCGAGTTCAACGTCAAGAAGTGCGGCGTCAGCGACGTGGACCAGCACCGGGCCGGCCTCGAGAACAACGGTGGCGCCTACTGCGGCCCGGCCTCGCTCTACAACGTTCTGCACTACTGGGGCCACGAGAAGGACGCCCCCGTCGGCTGGCTGACCACCAAGGTCGGCAACCTCAACCCGAAGGACCCCGCCGACTACAGCGTCATCACCAACTCGATCGGGCGCATCGGCGTCGACGCCAAGTACAACGGCGGCACCAACCTCACCAACCTGCGCACCGCGTGGAACATCGCCACCAAGCCCGCCCGTGACGCCGGGTGGACCACCTCCACCGGCGCCGTGAGCACCCACGAGAACCCGGACTTCGCCGGTGAGCTCGCGAAGAAGCTCAACGAGGGCCCGCTGCAGCTCGTGTACGGCCGCTACAAGGCCGGCCCCACCACCGGTTCGCTGCAGCGCAGTGGTGGCCACATCATCACGGTGGTGTCCGCGACCGGCTCGTTCGGCGGCAACACGATCCAGCTGAAGCTGGCCGACCCGGGCCGCGCCGGTGACAGCGGCCAGGGCAACTACCTCTACACCCAGTCCGCGTACGAGTCGCTCGACGTCACCCTGACCAAGCGGTCCATCAAGGAGTACGTGCCGGTCAAGGACGACGAGAACACCCGCGAGGACGAGTCGCTGGAGCCGGGCACCTACCGCACCGTGACGCGCTGGGAACTGACCGGCCCGCGCTACGTCAGCGACACCACCCGTCAGATGGTCGAGGCCTTCAACTGGTTCGACATGGCCAAGTAGTTCCTGTTCTCCAGGGCCGCATCCCTTCACGGGGTGCGGCCCTAGTCTGTTTTCATGCCCAGCCGCGATCGGGAACGCACCCGCCGCCGGTTGCTGGACGCCGCGTTCGTCGAGTTCGCCGCCTACGGGATCGCCGGGGCGCGGATGGAACGCATCGCCCGCATCGCGCGGTGTTCCGCGGGACTCGCCTACACCTACTACGGCGGCAAGGACGAGCTGTTCGACGCCGTGCAGTCCGAGGTGGTGAGCGCGGTCGCCGTGGAGTTCGACGCCCGTGACCTGCCCGGATACGCCGGTCGGCTGTACGACCTGCAGCACCGGCACCCGGAGTTCGCCCGTCTCGCGACCTGGCAACGGCTGGAGCGGCGCGGCCGCGTCAGCCGGGTCGCCGAAGTCGAGGCGATCCGTTCCGCGCAGGAGGCCGGACTGGTGTCGTCGCGGTTCAGTGCCGAGCACGTGTTGCAGCTGGTGCTGGCGATCGCGTCGATGTGGTCGACCGCCGCGGGATGCGCCGATCACGGGGAACGGCGGCGGACCGTCGAGGACGCCGTGCGCCGGCTGGTGGAGCCGTAGCCTGGAACTATGCGTGTTCTCGTGGTCGCCGCTCCCCTGCTGGGTCACGTCTTTCCGTTGATGCCGCTGGCCCTGGCACTGCGCGAGGCGGGCCACGAGGTCGTGGTCGCCACGGGCGGCGAGGCGCTGCGGGTGCGCGACTCCGGTCTGCGCGTCGAGGACGTGGTCCCGGCGAACGTCCGCTTCGGACCTATCGCGCTGCGCATCATGCTGACGCATCCGTTGGTGGCCAAGAGGGAACTGCGTGGCAGCGGCCGGCTCGACTTCGTGTCACGGCTGTTCGGCACGGTCGGCGACGCGATGACGGCGCCGCTGCAGGCCTTTGCCCGCACGTGGAAGCCGGACGTCGTGGTGCACGAACCGCTGGCCGCTGCCGGGTCCGCGCTGGGCGTGCCCTCGATCGTGCACGACGTGTCGCTGTTCGACGGGCTGGAGCTGACGGCCGCGGTCGGCGCGCGGATGAAGGCCGGAGTTCGTTCTCCCGCAACGGTTCTGCGCACGGCGCCGCCTTCGCTCGCGGAGTTTCCCGGCGGTGAACGGATGCGGTTCGTCCCGTACAGCGGTGACGGCGAGGTGCCGCGGTGGCTGGCCGAACCGTCCGGCAAGCCGCGCATCCTCGTCAGCCGGAGCACCGCGCCCGGTCCTGGTGCCGGGCGGATGATGGCGGCCGTGGTCAAGGCGGCCGAGCGGGTGGACGCCGAGTTCGTGCTGGTGCGCCCGGAACGCACCGAGAGTCTGCCCGGCAACGTCCGGACGGTCGGGTGGGTGCCGATTCCGCGCGTGCTGCCGTTCTGCGACGGGATCGTGCACCACGGCGGCGCGGGGACGCTGCTCGGCGCGCTCGCGGCGGGAGTGCCGCAGCTCGTCGAGCCAGGGCCGGGCGACCGGACCGTGCACGCGACCGCGATCACCGGGCGCGGGGCCGGGCTGCGGGCGGAGCCGCGGGAGATCACGCCGGAGCTGCTCACCCGGCTCATCGAGGACTCGAAGCTGCAGCGGGCCGCGGGCGAGGTGCGGGCCGAGATCGCGGCGATGCCGTCGCCCGCCCAGGTAGCCCGGCGGTGGGAAAGTCTCTGGCATCGGGGTCACGATTCGCGGGATCGACTCCCGGAACAATAGAACAGCACCTAATCTGGCCGGGTGCGCATTCTCTTCTCGAGCCTAGGCTCACACGGACACGTTTACCCGATACTTCCGCTCGCGATCGCCGCGCGAGCGCAAGGACATGACGTTCTCTACGCCGTCGACTCCGGATTCCACGCGACCGTGGAAAAGCTGGGGTTCACGGTGGTCGACGCGGGCATCAGCATCTGGGAGGCGTTCCGCCAGGCCAACGAGCTGCACGGCACGGGCGAGTTCCGGCGTGACATGTTGCGCCAGACGGCCGTCGACGCGTTCGGGTCCGTGCTGCCCAGGGCCTTCGTGAACGATCTGGAGCCGGTGCTCGAACGGGACAAACCAGACCTGGTCGTCTTCGAGCTGATCAACCCCGGCGCGGGCCTCGCCGCCATGCGCGCCGGGATTCCGACGGTGTGCCACGGATTCGGCAAGATGGACGAATCCCTCATTCCGGAGGCAATGAGCGGCCTCCTTCTGGAGTACGTCACCGAACTCGGTATCACGTTGCCCGATGGGCAGCATTACGGACTCGGATCGACTTATCTGGACGTCTTCCCGCCGTCTTTGCAGAACCTGGACTTTCTTGCGGACGTGGATCGAATTCCGATGCGTCCTGTTCCGTTCGCCGAGCCGGGCGAATTGCCCGATTGGGTCGTGGCGCACGAAAGGCCGCTCGTCTACCTGACGTTCGGCACCGCGTTCTCGAACCCGGACGTGCTGCGGACCGCGATCGCCGGGCTCTCGGGCGTGGACGCCGAGGTGCTGGTCGCGACCGGGCCGCAGGTCGATCCGTCCGTGCTGACCGACGTGCCGGGCAACGTGCACGTGCTCCCGTGGGTGCCTCAGGCGGATCTGCTCGCGCACGCAGATCTCGTCGTGCACCACGGCGGTGCCGGCACCACGGTCGCCGCGATGACGCACGGCCTGCCGCAGCTGGTGCTGCCGCAGGGAGCCGACCAGTTCCGCAACGCCGAGATCGTCGAGGACACCCGGCTGGGCGGCCGTCTCGTCGGCGAGGACTTCACAGCGGACGCCGTGCACGAGACCGCACGAAAGTTGTTGAAGGACAACGAGGTACAGGCCGCGAACGCCGCCATCGCCGCGGAGATCGCGGCCATGCCGCACCCCGGCGACGTGGTACCGAAGCTGGCCGAACTGGCCGGCTGACGACGTGCGGACCGGTGCCTACTCGCTGGGCACCGGTTTCAGCGCCGACAACGCCTCCTCGACGGAGTCGTGCAGCGCGAGGACGTCGGCCACCCCCGTGACCTGCAACGGTCGTCTCACGGCCCGCTGCGGCGCGACGACGTGCAGTTTCTTGCCCAGCTCGTCGGCGTGCTCATGGGCCGAGATCAGCGTTGAGATGCCGGTCGAGCCGAAGAAGCTGACCTCCGTCAGGTCGGCGATCAGCGCGGGCCCTGCGCTCTCGAAGGCGCGACGCACCGCGTCCAGCACCTCGTCGGCCGTGTCGACGTCGATCTCGCCTTCCACCGCGATGACCGCGATCCCGGCGACAGTCGCGACACGGACCGTGAGCAGCGGCGATTCCTTGAACTCTTCTTCGTTCACCAGCACTCCCCGGTGGCCGAAGGCGCACGAGACTCGGACTCCGAGCACGCTGCTGAACCCGGCTATCGCCCCGACGTTACGGCCGTTGCTTCCCCATCACAACCTATCGTCCCCCCAACCTCCGGACGGCGGCGACCAGTTCGGTGTTGCGCACACCCTTCGCCAGGTAGTCCGTGACGCCCGCCCGGCGCATCTCGTCGACGGCGCCGGGGTCGGTGTAGGCGGAGAACGCCAGGATCCGCGTTCCGGGCGCACGCTGCAGGATCTCGGACGCCGCGTGCGAGCCACCGCCGAACGGCATCCGCACGTCGAGCACGACCACCGCCGGCGCGTGCCGTTCGGCCAGTTCGACGGCCTCGCGGGCGTCGGCGGCGACCGCCACGACCTCCAGGTCCGGCTCGTCGTCGAGCACGTCCCGCAGGACGTCCCTGATCAGGGGATCGTCATCGGCGATCAGCACGCGGACGATCACGGCCGCACGTCCGGGAGCCAGAACTCGACGAGAGTGCCTCCGCCCTCGCGCGCCGTCACGGTGCACCAGCCACCGATGGCCACCGCCCGTTCGCGCATCTCGATCAGGCCGAAGTGACTCGTGTTCTGGTCGAGGCCGGGGATCCCGACGCCGTCGTCCATCACCCGGACCAGGAATCCCCGGTCCACAGTGGACAGGTCGAGGACGGTGAGCGACGCACGCGCGTGCTTGCGGACGTTGGTCAGCGCCTCCTGGCAGATGCGGAAGATCGTGATGGCCGCGTCGTCGCCCGGCTCGCGTTCGAGCCCGTACCGGATCTCCCCGACCATGGAGGTGTCGGCGAGGTAGGCGGCCAGCGAGTCGCGCAGACCCTGGCGCTCGATACCCGGAGGGCGCACGCGGAACACCAGGTTGCGCAGCCTGCTGATGGTGGCGCGGACCGCTCCGTCGAGCTGCCCGACCATCTCGCGGTGCTCCTCCGGCAGTTTGCGGGCGAGCAGCTGCAGCCTCATGTCGACGGCGACCATGGCCTGGATGGTGTCGTCGTGGACGTCCCACGCGATGCGCTGCCGTTCCTTCTCCTGCGCCTCCACGAGGTGGGTGAGCAGCCGGCGCCGGTCGGTGAGCTGCTGCTCGGCGCGCCGCCGCTCGGTCATGTCTCGGGTGACCTTGCCGAACCCGCGCAGCTCACCGGCGTCGTCGTGGAGCGCCGTGATGATCACGTTCGCCCAGAAGCGCGTGCCGTCCTTGCGCACCCGCCAGCCCTCGTCCTCGATCGCCCCGTCGGCCTTCGCGACCCGCAGCTCCCACTCCGGCTTGCCCGAGCTGACGTCCTCCGGCGGGTAGAAGGCCGAGAAGTGCCGTCCGATGATCTCCTCGGCGGTGTAGCCCTTGATGCGCTCGGCGCCGGCGTTCCAGCTCACGATGTGCCCGCCGGGGTCGAGCATGAAGATGGCGTAGTCGCGCACCCCCTGCACGAGCAGCCGAAAGAGATCGCTGTCGCGCCACGCTTCCGGTTGCACGGCCTCATCATGGTGGCTACGCGGTCAGCTCACACCAGACGACCTTCTGACCTGCCCGTTCGGTGACACCCCAGCTCTCGCCGAGCGTCGCGACGAGTTGCAGGCCCCAGCCGCCGGCACGTGGTCCGTGGTCGGTGGCGTCGTCCGCGACCTCGACCAGCACCTGGTACTCGCCGACGAAGAGGCGCACGACGGGGCGGCCGCTGCCGTGGCGGACGGCGTTGGTGGCGAGTTCGTTGACGACGAGCACGACGTCCTCGTGGTTGCCGCGATAGCCGCAGACGAGCGCGGCGCGGCGGGCGAAGTCCCTGGCCAGTGCCACGCCGCCGCGCCGGTCGTTCTCCGGGAGGGAGAAGACGGCTTCGGTGAGCGGACTCATGACCACTCCATCACGGTCCACCAACCGCGCTGGTCAGGGCAGACGCAGACAGATCAGGCCGTCTGGTGCAGGTGCATCAGTCGAGCAGGCCCTCGCGGCGGGCGATCGACACGGCTTCGAGCTGCGAGCGCGCGCCGAGCTTGTCGAGAACGCGCTGCACGTGGTTGCGCGCGGTGTTGCGGGCGACGCCGAGCCTGGTCGAGATCTGGTCGGTGCCCACGCCGTCCGCGAGCAGCAACAACGTCTCCTGCTCGCGCGCGGTGAGCGAGGCACCGGCGGTCTTGACCCTGCCGGTCAGCCGGTCGAGCACGCCCGCGAGCAGCCGCGAGTCGAACACGACCTCGCCCGCCGCGACCATGCGCACGGCCTCGACCAGGTCGTCCAGCCGTGCCGACTTGAGGATCAGCCCCGCGCCACCGGCCTCGGCGACGCGCGCGGCGACCGACGCCGTCGCCTCGCCGGTCAGCACCAGCACCTTGGCGCCGGCCCTGACGAACTCAGGGATCAGCGCGGTGCCGTCGCCGTCGGGCAGTCTGCGGTCGAGGAGGACGACGTCGGGCCTCCCGCGGACTATTTCCGCGAGAGCAGTGGCGACACTGGACGCACGGGCGATCACGGTGAACCCGGCCCGTTCCAGAGCCTGCCCGATCGCCTCGGCCACCATGTCGTGGTCCTCCACGAGAACCACACTGGTCATACAGGTCAGCCTACGGCGTAACGGAAATTCCGCGACCGTCCGACCACGAACGGTCGCACCTGGTCGAACACCTCTTCGTGCTGCTTCTCGACGCCCAACTGGGGCGAGATGAGCTTGATGAGGTGAGTGGCCTCGGTGTTGAGAGCTCCTCCCAGCGGCAGCACCCCGAAGAAGATCTCGGCACTGGAGTGCGCGGCGGCCTCCCTGGCGTTGTGCAGCGCTTCCAGTGGCAGGTCGCTCAGCAGGACGTTGTCGCCCTGGTAGGTGTGCGGCGGCAGTGGTTTTCCGGCGGCCTGCGCGAACGGCTTCGCGCTGAACTCCTCCTTCACCGTGGGCGCGACGCGGAGATGGTTGACGTCGAACGGCTTCGTGCTCGCGAAGGTGATGCGCACGACGTCACCGAGGGTGGTGAGCGCCGGGGTGACGTGATCCGGCAGGTCCCAGCCGTGGAACGCCTCGAACACCTCGGGTGCGTGCTGGGCCTCGAAGAACATCTCGCCCGCGTGGACCTCGTCGATCGGCAGGAGTTCGAACTCCAGCGCGGTGACGACGTCGCCCACCCTGCCGGTCTGGCGGACGCGCTCGCTCGCGAAGCCGAACTCCCTGGCCAGCACGCTGAATCCGCCACCGAGGGTGTAGCCGACGACACCGACGTCGCTCGCGTCGCCGCTGAGCGGGGCGAGGCCGTGCGGGGCGGCCTGCTCGATCACCTGCTGCCACACCGCGCCCGCCTCGGCCCTGGCGGTCTTGGTCTCGACGTCGATCTCGACGTTGTTCATGCGCCTGGTGGAGATCAGGACGCCGGTCGTGGCCGTGGTCAGGCCGTGGCCGGTGCTCTGGATCGCGTACTCGTGGCCGTGAGTCTTGGCGTGACCGACGGCTTCTTCGACGTCCTGTGCGTTCTCCACGGCGAAGATCACCTGTGGTTCGTGGCGGAGTCCGGTCTGGAAACCGCTGCGTTCCTCGTCGTAGCCGGTGTCTCCCGGGTAGAAAATCTCCATGTCTCCAGGGTTGCTGGCCTGGTCTCATAAGTCCAAGATCTAGTTGTGCTGCTTTCTATAATCATTGGTTATGGAGCTTCGGCAGCTGGAGTACTTCGTCGCGGTCGTGGAGTCGGGCTCGTTCACGCGGGCGGCGGAACGGGCGCACGTCGCGCAGCCCGGGGTCAGCGCGCAGATCCGGCGGCTGGAGCGGGAGCTCGGGCACGACCTGCTGGACCGGTCGGGGCGCACCGTGACGCTGACCGACGTCGGTGCGGCGGTCCTGCCGTTGGCACGGGCGGCGCTGGGGTCGGTGGAGGCGGCGCGGCGAACCGTGGAGGAGATGGCCGGATTGGTGCGAGGCGCCGTGCGCGTCGGGATGGTCGTGTCCTGCGGGATCATGGACCTGCCCGAGCTGCTGTCGGCGTTCCACTCGTCGTTCCCCGCCGTCGAGATCACGTTGTCGGAAGCCAACTCCGACACGCTGATCTCGTCCCTCGTGGACGGTCGGCTGGACTTCGCCCTCGTCGGGTACGCGGGACCGGAGCCGGAGGGGTTGTCGGTCCGGGTGCTGGCCGACGAACCGCTCGTGGCCGCGGTCTCCGCGTCGGATCCCTGGCACGGCAGGGAGTCCGTGCCGCTGGACGAGCTGCTGGAGCGCGGGTTGATCAGCCTGCCGCCGGGGACGGGGTTGCGCGGCGCGCTGGACGCCGCCTGCGGATCGCGCCGGCCGCGGATCGCGTTCGAGGCCTCCGCACCGCCGATGGTGATCACGCTGGCGCAGCGCGGGCTCGGTCCGGCGATCCTGGCGGCGTCGATGGTGGGGGATCTGCACGCCGTGCGGATCACCGATCCCGTGCCGCACAGCAGGCTCGCCTTCGCGTGGCGCGCGGAGGGTCCGCACAGCCCGGCCGCGCGGGCGTTGATCGGGCTCGCGAAAAACCAGGTGACAACGAATTAGCCCGCCTGTCACCATCGACGCATGTTCCTGACGGCTGAGCACAACACGTACGCAGGTGTTCCTGCGGACGCGCTCGCCGTTGTCCTGGCACAGCTGGCCGGCGCCCGACTCTGACCCTTCTCCAGTCCATCCTTCAGGACCACTGGAGGAGGGTTGTAGCGGTCCATCGGTTCTGAACCTCCAGCTGCACATCCCAGGGACACAGGGCAATGAAGCAAGAGTTCGTGCGCGCCAAGCCGCACCTCAACATCGGCACCATGGGGCACGTCGACCACGGCAAGACCACGCTGACCGCGGCCATCACCAAAGTTCTGTCCGAAAAGGACCCTTCGGGCACGACCTTCACGGCGTTCGACCGGATCGACCGGGCGCCGGAGGAGCTGGCCCGCGGCATCACGATCAACATCGCGCACGTCGAGTACGAGACGCCGACGCGTCACTACGCGCACGTCGACATGCCCGGCCACGCCGACTACGTGAAGAACATGATCACGGGGGCGGCGCAGCTGGACGGCGCGATCCTCGTGGTGTCCGCGGAGGACGGCACGATGCCGCAGACGCGCGAGCACGTGGTGCTCGCGCACCGCGTGGGCGTGCCGTACGTGGTGGTGGCGCTGAACAAGGCCGACGCGGTGAGCGACCCGGAGCTGCTCGACCTGGTGGAGCTGGAGATCCGCGACCTGCTCTCCCAGTACGGCTTCGACGGCGACGCCACACCGGTCGTGCGGGTGTCCGGCCTGCGCGCGCTGCAGGGCGACCCCGAGTGGGTGCAGTCGGTGGTGTCGTTGCTCGACGCCGTGGACTCGCACGTGCCGGTGCCGGAACGGGACATCTCCGGTCCGTTCCTGATGCCGATCGAGAACGTCCTGACCATCACCGGCCGCGGCACCGTCGTGACCGGCGCGGTGGAACGCGGCGTGCTCGGCCTCGGCGACCAGGTCGAGGTGCTCGGTCTCGGCGACGCCGTGTCGTCCGTGGCCACCGGCATCGAGACGTTCGGCAAGCCCATGCAGCAGGCCCAGGCGGGAGACAACGCCGCGATCCTGCTGCGCGGGGTGAAGCGCGGCGACGTCCGGCGCGGCCAGGTCCTGGCCCTGCCGGGCAGCGTCGCGCCGCACACCCGGTTCCGCGCGACCGTGTACCTGCTCTCGCACGCCGAGGGCGGCAGGCACACGGGCATCGCGTCGAACTACCGCCCGCAGTTCCACTTCCGCACCGGCGACGTCGTCGGCGTGGTGGAGCTCGACAGGACGCTGGCCCTGCCAGGTGACACCGTCGAGGTCACGGTGGAGCTGGGCAAGGCGGTGGCGATGGACACCGGGCTGGGCTTCGCGATTCGCGAGGGCGGCAAGACCGTGGGTGCCGGCACGGTCGGCGAGATCCTCGCCTGAGGCGGCGGCGACGGCCCGAGAAGGTGGTCGCGCTGCCTTGCAGAGCGCGGCGGGACTTCGTGTCCCGCCGCGCTTTCACGCGTTGAGCAACGCACGGATGTGGGCGTGTTCGGGAACGGGGAGCGAGCGGGCGAGGTAGAGCTCGTCGAGCGGCCGGACGAGTGCGCGCAACTCACGGGCCGATCTGCCCGGCAGGACGCGCAGGGCCTCCGCCAGGACTCCTCGTGAGGTGACCGGATCACCCCATTCGCACCCCATGCAGCCGCAGTCGTCAGGCTGGTAGCCGACGATCGCACGGGCCGGGCCGTGCACGAACCGGGACCAGGTGGCGAAGGATCTGGCGACCGCACCGGGATGGAAGTTGTCGCGCTCGAACGCGGCTATCGCGTTGGTCGCCGCGGCGGAAAGCCGGGCCACCTGAGGAACTGGCTGACTGGTCCGCTGCTCGCGGACGGGGCGCCTACGCGGCATGGCCCTTTCTGGTGGTCATGCCGCGATCCTAGCCCGTCACACGTCGAGCAGGGGCACGACTTCCTTGGCCCAGAACTCGAAGAACTCCTGCTGGTTCGGCCCGATCTGCTGCACGTAGACCTCGTCGAACCCGGCCTCGGCGAACTCCCTGACCTTCTCCGCGTACTTCTCGGGGTCCGGGCCGCACGGGATCGCCTTCGCGATCATCTCGGGCGTGACCAGTTCCGAGGCCTGCTCGAAGTGCTTCGGCGTCGGCAGCACCTGGGCCAGTTCGCCGGGCAGGCCGTCGTTGGGCCACAACCGATGCGCGGTGGCGACCGCGTCCTCTTCGGACGCGGCGTAGCAGACCTTGAGCCCGCTCTGCGCCGGCCCACGGCCGCCCTCGGCGCGATACTGCTTCACCAGATCGCCGGCCGGGCCGACGCACACGTAGCCGTCGCCGCAGCGTGCCGCGAGCCGCACCGCCTTGGGGCCGAACGCCGAGACGTAGATCGGCACCGGCCGTTCGGGCACGGTGTAGAGACGGGCGTTCTCGACGGTGTAGTGCTTGCCGTGGTGGGTGACCTCGTCGCCCTGGTGCAGCGTGCGAATGAGGCCGATCGCCTCCTCCAGCATCTCGAGCCGCACGTCGGCGGACGGCCAGCGGTCGCCCAGGACGTGTTCGTTCAGCGCCTCGCCGCTGCCGACGCCGAGCACGAAACGGCCTTCGGTCTGCACGGCCGCGGTGGCGGCGGCCTGCGCGATGACGGCCGGGTGGATTCGGACGATCGGGCACGTCACGGCCGTGGTGATCGGCAACGTGACGGCCTCGGACAGCGCGCCGATCGTGCCCCAGACGAACGGGGACTGGCCCTGTTCGTCGTTCCAAGGGTGGAAGTGGTCGGAGATCCACAGCGCCTCGAAGCCGTGCTCCTGCGCCATTCGAGCGTTGCGGACCAGGTCGCGTGGTCCGTGTTCTTCTGAGGAAAGGAAATAGCCCGTGATCACGGCAGCAACTCCTGGATCTTGGTCTTGAGGCCGCGCGTCATCAGGTCCCACGCGTCGGGGTCGCCGCGCAGCACGGCCTCGGTCATGTCCTTGATCTGCTCGAACGTCGCGTGCGGCGGGATCGGCGGCACGTTCGGGTCGCAGCGCACGTCGAGCACGGTCGAGCCGTCGAACGCGAGCGCCGTCTCCCACGCCGTGCTGAGCTGCGCCGGGTCGTTGACCTCGATGCCCTGCAGGCCGATCGACCGGGCGAAGGCGGCGTACGAGATGTCCGGAAGTGTCTGCGACTCCTCGAACTTCGGCGCACCGCCCATCGCGCGCAGCTCCCACGTGACCTGGTTGAGGTCGTTGTTGTGGAACACGCAGACGACGCAACGGATGCCGTATCGCCGCAGGGTCAGCAACTCCGCCATGCCGTTCATCTGCATCGCGCCGTCGCCGACCAACGCGATCAACGGCCGGTCCGGCTGCGCGAAGGAGGCGCCCAGCGCGTACGGGACCGCGCAGCCCATCGTGGCCAGCGTGCCGGACAGCGAGGACCGCACGTTGCCCCGGATCTTGAGCAGCCGCGCGTACCAGTTGGTCGCCGAACCCGAGTCCGCGGTGACGATCGCGTTGTGCGGCAGCCGTTTCGAGAGCTCGGAGACGATCCGCATCGGGTTGACGGGGTCGGCGGGCACCTGCGCCTGCCGTTCCACGACCTCCCACCAGCGCTCGACGTTCGCCTCGATCGTCTCCCGCCACGAGCGGTCTTCCTTGCGCTCCAGCAACGGGATCAGCGCGCGCAAAGTCGCTCCCGCGTCACCGACGAGGTTGACCTCGGTCGGGTAGCGCATGCCGATCGCCCGGCCGTCGAGGTCGATCTGCACGCCTCGGGCGGACCCGAACTTCGGCAGGAACTGGGAGTACGGGAAGTTCGATCCGATGATCAGCAACCGGTCGCAGTCGCGCATCATCTCGTACGACGGCCGGGTGCCGAGCAGCCCGATCGATCCGGTCACGTACGGCAGGTCGTCGGGCAGCACGTCCTTGCCCAGCAACGCCTTCGCGACGCCGGCGCCCAGCACCTCCGCGGTCGCGCGCACCTCGTCGGACGCTCCGCGCGCACCCTGGCCGATCAGGATCGCGACCTTCTCGCCGCTGTTCAGCACCTCGGCGGCGCGCTGCACCTCGTCATCAGCGGGCACGACGGTCGACGACGGACGGGACGGCGGGCTCGACGGGATGTACTTGAACTCGTACTTGGGCGCGGCGTACTCCTGCTCCTGCACGTCGTTCGGGATGATCAGCACGGCGGGCGCGCGATCGGCTGCGGCCGTGCGCATCGCCCGATCCAGCGCGTTGGGCAGCTGCTCGGGCACCGTCACGTCGACCAGGTACGAGGCGACGTCGCGGAACAACGAGTGCAGGTCGACTTCCTGCTGATAGCTGCCACCCAGCGCGGTGCGGGCGGTCTGGCCGACGATCGCGACGACCGGGACGTGGTCGAGCTTCGCGTCGTACAGGCCGTTGAGCAGGTGGATCGCGCCGGGTCCGGAGGTCGCGAGGCAGACACCCACGTCACCGCTGAACTTCGCGAAGCCGACGGCGGCGAACGCGGCCATCTCCTCGTGGCGGGTCTGGATGAACTTCGGGTCGTTGTCCGCCTTGCCGAACGCGGCCACGATCCCGTTGATGCCGTCGCCGGGATACGCGAACACCTGCTTGACACCCCAGTCCCGCAGGCGCTGCACGACGAAGTCGCCGACGGTCATGAAGAGGTCCCTTCCAGCACGTACACCGTGTAGGCGGAGCGGATGATCGGCTGCGCGACGTTGCGGACCCGCACCCCGCCCGGCGTCATGCCCTGCTCGGTGCCGAAGTGCGCGTGGCCGTGCACGGCGAGATCCGTGCCGGTGGCGTCGATGGCCTCGCCGAGCAGGTACGAGCCGAGGAACGGGTAGATCTCCGGCGGTTCGCCGCGCAACGTGTCCGGCACCGGCGCGTAGTGCGTCAACGCGACCTTGATGTCGGTGTCCAGTTCGGACAGTGCGCCCTGCAGGTTCTCCGCGATCTCGCAGGTGTGCTGGATGAACGCCTTCATCTCGCGCTCGCCGAACGCGCTGCCGCACTTGCCCGCGAACCCGCCGCCGAACCCCTTCACGCCCGCGATGCCGATCGAGCAGCCGTTCGCCCGATGGGTGAACGTCGTGCCCTCCAGCACGTGGATGCCCTTGTCCTGCAAAGTCTTCGTGACTTCGAGCGGTTTGTCGTCGTGGTGGTCGTGGTTGCCCAGGACCGCGACGACGGGCACCGGCAGGTCCGCGAACTCGTCCGCGACGACGGAGGCCTCGACGACCGTGCCGTGCCGCGTCAGGTCACCGGCCAGCAGCAGGACGTCGGCGTGCTCGCCGACCTTCTCCAACGCCGGTCGGAGATGCCCGCGCATGTCCTCGCCGAGGTGGATGTCCCCGACCGCAGCGACTCGGATCATCGCAGGTCCTCCTCACCCTCCGGTTCGCCCGCAGGTGTCACGCGCACGTCGTTGAAGATCGTCAGTTCGGGGGCGGCCTCGTGCAGGACCTCTTCCAGCGCGGCACGGCGGTCCGCGCACGCCACGTCGCCGGAGAGCATCACGTGATCACCGCGCACGGTGACGCGCACGCCGAGCTCGGCCGTGCGCGGGTCCTCGGCCACCGCCCTACGCAGATTTGCTGCCAGGTACTGCTCGGAACTCATGGTCACTCCCGATGATGTCCAGGCGTTCGATGAGGACCAGGAACGCTTCCGCGTAAGGAGAGTCCTTGGTCTCCTCGCGCACCTGCTCCCAGTCGATCTGTTCTCGCAGCGCGCGGGCGAACGGCAGCAGTTCGCTGAAGTCGCAGCGGTGCCCGTCCAGCACGAGCAGCTTGCTGCTCAGCACGAACGTCGCCGGCATGACCGGCAGCATCACCGAACCGACCGGCATCTCCTCGGCCATCGCGAGGATCTCGTCGGTGACGAGGCGTTCGTTCGGCCGGAAGAGCAGGTCCACCAACGAATCCCCGTCGTAGACCTTGAGCAGCCAGTCCTCCGGCGGCTCCGCGGCGCGAAGCCCGCGCTTCACCAGCACGCGCACGGCCTCGGTGGCGTCCTCCGGGCGCACCAGAAGATCCACGTCGTGCTCGCTCGCCGGCCCGCCCCGCGCATAGCCCGCGCAACCACCCGTCAGCGCGAAGGGGATCTCCGCGCCACGTAAAGCGTTGGCGACCTTGACCAACGTCCGCAGCAGCTCGTCCTGCAGTCCGCTCATGCACTTCGGGCTACCCGCCGAACTGCGGTGTGAACCTCAGTCCGTGGCGAGCCGCGCGTGGGTCTCGGTGTCGTAGCGGACTCCGTCGTAGAGCAACCGGGCCCGCTCGACGCCTTCCACCGCGTAGCCGGCGCCCGTCGCGACCCGGCAGGAAGCGGGATTGTCCAGGCGATGCGCGATCTCCAGGCGGAACAGGCCGAGCTCGGAGAAGGCGAACTCGCTGACCGCGCGGCAGGCCCTGGTCGCCAGCCCCTTGCCCCGCGCCTCCTCCCGCATCCAGTAGGAGACCCACCCGGTCAGGTGACGGCGCTCGACGCTCGACACGGCGACGTTGCCCACCGGCACGCCCTCGTGCAGCACGGCGAACGCGTACGCGGTGTCGTCGGTGCGGTGGGACGCGAGCAGCGCGATCCACTCCTCGGCGGCGGCCAGCGAGTCGATCTGGGCGGTGAACTGACGGTCCATCATCGGCTCGACGGAAGCGGCCAGGATGATCGGCGCGTCGTCGGGGGTCCAGGGCCGCAGCAGGGTGTCCACCTGTCCACCTTCTGAATTCCGCGGGCCCACTGCAACTCAGAGGGGACCTCAGACGTCAGAAGGACATCCGGGACGAGGAGAGCAGATGGTCATTTTCGGCTGGCGCACGACGATCGAGCAGCTGCGCATGCTGACGCTGGTGTGCGGGCACTGCCACCACCAGTCGGCGCACAACCTGTTCCGCCGCTACACGAAGCCGACGATCTTCTTCATCCCGCTGTTCACGATCAGCAGCAGGTACGGGTTGCAGTGCACGTTCTGCGGAGTCTCCTACGACATCAGCAAGATGCACGCTCATCAGCTGGTCTGACAGGCGGCACAGCCGGGCGCGTGCACATCGGTGGTGACGCGCCCGCACTCCGGGCAGATCAGCTCGAGAAGGCAGGCCGGTTCAGCCTCAGGGACACGAGCGAGGTCCAGACCCAGCCGATCGTCGCGACCACGTAGAGCAGCACCGTCCCGCCGGGGTTGCCCAGGAACGCCATCGGCACCACCAGGAGCACGCCCGTCAGGCCGCTCATCACCGCCAGCCATCCTCCGAGCCTACGCGCGAACACGAAGCACGCCCCGATCCAGCCGATCATCGCGAGCCCGAACGCGACCGCGTGCAGAGCGCCGTGCCAGGACAACGAGGCCGGCGGGCCGTCCGGTGCTCCGGCGGGGAAGCCCATGGCCGGATCGGCGACGAACACCCCGCCGAGCATCATGCCCGCCCCCATCAGGCCGATCAGCCTCGCTCCCCACCTGGTGTGCTTCGCCATGCCGGTGGCCGCGACCAGGAACAACGCGCCGCTGACGATGAAGTTCGCGATCTGGATCCAGCCGAGCGAGCCGAGGCTGAGCATGCTGAACGGGTGCCGCGAGAGGTCGAAGCCCTCGCGGGTGAACGCCTGGGCGTACCCGACGACGAGGTAGAGCGGACCGGCGACGACGCCACAGGCGATGCGGGACACGGGTTCCTCCAGAGGTTCGGTGTGGCGAGAACAGAACCACCGACAATTTTTTTTGTCAAGACTAGTCGCACTGTCTTGACGAAGAGAATCGTCGGGAGCAGGATGAGACCATCCACGAAGCCAGCACAGGGAGAACCGATGGGCCACGAGTTCACGAGCACCGACGAGATCGAGGTGCCGGCGTCGGTCGAGGACGTCTGGACGGCCATTGCGACGGGGCCGGGCATCGACTCGTGGTTCATGGGCCGCAACGAGGTCGCGAACGGCCAGGTCAAGATGGCCTTCGGCGGGTACGAGCCGACGAGCGAGGTCACCGCGGCGGAACCGGGGCGCCATTTCGCGTACGACAGCGGCAAGGCGCCCGACGGCCGGTTCATCGCCTACGAGTTCCTCGTCGAGGGCCGCGAGCACAGCAGCACCGTGCTGCGGATGGTGACGAGCGGCTTCCTGCCGGGCGACGACTGGGCCGACGAGTTCGAGGCGATGACGCTGGGCGGCGCGCTGTTCCGGCGCACGCTGCTCGAGTACCTGACGCACTTCCCCGGCCGCACGGCCCGTCCGCTCACGGTCTTCGGGCCGATGGTCGCGGACTGGGACGAGGCCTGGAAGAAGCTCGACGCGGCGCTGGCCGGGAAGCTCCCGGACGCCGTCGAGTTCCACCGCAACGCCCACACCCTCGCGCTGCGCACCGACAAGGGCATGTACCGGTTCATGCGCGGGTTCTTCGGTCCGGTCATCGCCGCGCACAACGTCTTCGAGGGCGACGAGTCCGAACAGGACTGGCAGGACTTCCTCGACACCACCTTGGGAGAGCAGAAATGACGCGCTTCACGACTTCCGCCGACGGCACCGAGGTCGCCTACTCGATCACCGGTTCCGGGCCGGCGCTGATCATCGTGGACGGCGCGATGTGTCACCGCATGTTCGGCCCGACCACCGAACTGGCGTCGGTGCTGGACAAGAACTTCACCGTCCACACCTACGACCGGCGCGGCCGCGGCGAGACCGGTGACGGCGCGACGCCGTGGTCGGTGGAGCGCGAGGTCGAGGACATCGACGCCGTGATCAAGGAAGCTGGCGGTTCGGCGTTCGTCTTCGGTGTCTCGTCGGGCGCGGTGCTGGCTCTCGAAGCGGCGTCACGACTGCCGGGCATCTCACGGCTCGCCATCTACGAGGCGCCGTTCGTCGTGGACGACACGTACAAGCCGCGGCCGGCGGACATCGTGCGGCAGATGAACGACATGCTGGCTCGCGGCGACCGCTCGGGCATGCTCTCGACGTTCATGAAGATGGTGGGCGTGCCCGCCTTCGGCCTCGCGATCATGAAGCTGACCCCGGTGTGGAAGAAGCTCAAGCCGGTCGCGCACACGCTGCCGTGGGACCTGACGATCCTCGGCGACGACGGCCGCGGCTCGAAGCTGCCGACGGACCGCTGGAGGGTGAAGGTGCCGACCCTCGCGATGGACGGCGGCAAGAGCCCCGAGTACCTCCGCAACGCGATGAAGAACGTCTCGGAAGTGCTCGGGGCGGACACGGAGTACCGGACGCTGCCCGGTCAGACGCACATGTACAAGTCGTCGGTCATGGCGCCGGAACTCGTGGAGTTCTTCTCGCGGGCCCAGCGCACCGCCGGTCCCATCGCGTAACCCGCCACTACGAACAGCCCGCCGACCGCGAGCCACCCGAGTGCTCCCCAGCCGAGCACGACGGTGGTGAGCAGGGCGGGGCCGACCATGCGCGCGACAGCCGTTCCGGTCGCGAAGAAGCCCTGGTACTGGCCCTGCCGGTCGGCGGGCGCGAGGGCGAAGCTGATCTCCCACGCGCCGGAGGCGAGCATCATCTCGCCGAGGACCTGCAACCCGGCCGCGGCGATCAGCAGTGCCGCCACCGGCCAGGCGCCGAAGCTGAACGCCGTGGTGGCGAAGACCGCGCAGGACGCGAACATGATCAGCCCGGAGTGCTTCACGAGCTTCGAGGCCTCACCGAGACCGGTGGCGCGCCGGGCGATCCGGACCTGGAAGAGCACGACGGCCGCGGTGTTGAGCACCAGCAACGCGGCCGCGAGCCAGGTCGGCGCCTCGGTGCGCTGCACGATCCACAGCGGGATGATCAGGCTCAGCAGCGGCATGTAGAGCAGCATCACGGCGTTGATCAGCGTGATCAGGGCGTACGGGCGGTCCTTGAGGACGTCGAACTTGCCCTTCGCCCTGGTCATCACGGTCTCCGGCAGCGTGCTCAGCACCACCGCCGCGACGACGAACGCGAGCACGTCGAGCACGAACACGGCCGTGTAGGCGGCCTCGGTGCCCAGGTGCAGCGCGAACCCGCCCGCCGCCGCGCCGATCGCGATGCCCGCGTTGGCCGTGGACTGGATCCGCGCACGGGCACGGGTGCGTTCCTCCGGGGTGGTGAGGCCCGCGAGCAGTGCCTGTCTGGACGCCTGCAGACCGCTCTGGAAACTCGCGTACAGGCACATGACCAGCACGAACGCGGCGAAGTTCCGGGTGAGGAGCAGGATCGCGATGCTCGTGGCCGTGGCCGCGGCGAGCACGACGGCGGTGGTGCGCGGGCCCAGGCGGTCGGCGAGATGTCCCAGCGCCACGCCCGCGACGGCTCCGACGCCCCACGCGAGGGTCAGCGCGAGGCCGACCCGCGCCGCGCTCAGGCCGACGACCTGCGTGAAGTAGAGGGCGGAGACGACGAGGAATCCGCCGTCCCCGATCGAGTTCGTCAGCTGTGCGTACGCGAGTCGCCTGGTCATGTCCTAGACCGTAGGACGGTTATTGGCCCTGGCTGTGGGACATCGACAGGCTGCGTTTCTGGGCCAATTTGTTTCCGGCCCAGGAGATCACGAAGGCCAGCACGCCGAAGACCACCGCGACGAACACGCAGTTCAGGAGCACCTCGCCGTAGCCGTTGGAGCGCGGATCCATGAACGGGTAGGGGTACCAGCCCACGATCGGGCCCCTGACCAGCGTGTACACCAGGTAGGCGAGTGGGAACGAGAGCCAGATCCACCACCGTTTGGTCTTCTCCGGCGCGAGCAGCCACTCCAAGACCACGAGGATCGGGACGACTGTGTGCAGCACCCAGTTCGCGTAGGCGGGTGTCTGCACGTCGATGCCCCGCAGCAGCAGCCAGTACACGATTCCCGTCGTGCCCATGTAGAGCACGGCGGCGCCCCTGATCTGCGGCGACACCGGGTTGAACACGCCGAGCAGCGCCACGACGGCCGCGAAGACGTTCGACAGCACCGTGAAGTAGCTGAAGTGGTTGGCCGGCTGGAACCTGTCGCCCAGCACGACCACCAGGTACACCTCTGCCGAAAGAACCAGCAGGAACACGGCCATCCGGAGCAGCTTGATCACGCACGCATTAGAACTCGGTTTGGTCAGGGGTGCATCCGGGCGCCCTTGAAGATCTTGTCGACGGCGTTCTTCTGGCCGTGCACCGCGATCCCGACCAGGTCGAGGTCCTGGGTGTGCACCTTGCGGACGGCCGCCCGGTTGTCCGCGTCGTTGCCGGTGGCGAACAGGTCGGCGGTGAAGATCGTCATGGCCTGGTTGCGGTTCAGGGCGCGTTCGTGGGCCTTCTTGAGGAGTTCCTGGTCGCCCTGCAGGACCACGACGGGCTGGCCGAACATCGGCAGGTAGTGCACGTCGTCGGCGTCGATGTAGGGCTCGCCGCGCAGCGTCTCGGACAGCCCGCTGACGAGGAAGGCGGTGACGTTCAGCGCCTGCCAGCCGGCCAGGTCGTCCCGCAGCAGCACAGCGATCTTGGTGTCGAACATGGACTCCACGATCGCGGGCACCCACGTGTGCGGTCTTGTACGTTTCTGACATGAGCGTGGCCGCGTGGAAACCGGCGGTGGAAGGCATCAAGGAGGTCTTCCACGCCTCCTTCACCACGCACGTCTACCCGGCGCACACGCACGACGCGTGGACGTTGATGGTGCTCGACACCGGGGCCGTGCGATACGAACTGGACCGTCACGAGCACGGCGCGCTCGTGGACGGCGTCACGCTGTTGCCGCCCCACGTGCCGCACGACGGCCGATCCGCGTACCCGACCGGGTTCCACAAGCGCGTGCTTTACCTGGACGACTCGGTGCTGCCGTCCGACCTGATCGGCAAGGCCGTGGACACGCCGATGCTGCCCGATCCTCTGCTGCGCCACCGAGTCCACCAACTGCACCTGGCGCTGGACGAGCCGTTCGAGGCGGCGAGCAGGCTGGCGCTGATCACCGAACGCCTCACGCACCACTTCGCCGGCACCGCGCCCGTCGTGCACGCGGATCCGACGCTCGCCGACCGGTTGCGGCAGCTGCTGGACGCCTCGCTGCCGGACGGCATGACCCTGAACGCGGCCGCGCGGGAGTTGCAGACCAGCCCGACCCACCTGGTGCGGGCGTTCAGCCGCCGGTTCGGGTTGCCGCCGCACCGCTACCTGACCGGGCGCCGGGTGGATCTCGCCCGCGGCTATCTGGTCGAGGGACGGCCGGCGGCCGAGGTGGCGGTGCTGGCCGGGTTCCACGACCAGTCGCACCTCACGCGCCACTTTCGCCGTGTGCTGGGTACGAGTCCTGGGCGCTTCGTACGCTGACACCGTGCACATCGGCATTCTCGGGCCAGTTGAAGCGCACTCTCCCGACGGCAAGATCGCGGTGGGTGGCCCTCGGCCGCGCACTCTGCTGGCGCTGCTGGCGATCCGGGTGGGGGAAATCGTCCCGCTCGACCGTTTGGTGGACGAGCTCTACGGCTCCGAACCGCCGGCCGATGCCGCGAACGCCTTGCAGGGTCAGGTCTCACGCCTGCGCCGGGCGCTCGGGGACACGTCGCTGATCGAGTTCCACCCGGCCGGATACCGCTTGGCTCTGCCCGCCTCCCAGGTCGACGCGCACCGGTTCGCAGCGCTGGCAACGGAGGGCCGGACCGCGTTGGAACAGGGGGATTCGCAGGCAGCGGAATCCCTTTTGTCCGAAGCACTTCAGCTCTGGCGCGGTCCGGCGCTCGCCGACGTTCCGCTGGCGGACCACGCGACCCGTTGGGAAGAGCAGCGCTCCGCCGCCTCGGGTTCGCTGATCGCCGCACGGATCCGGCTCGGCCAGGCGGACGTTCAGGAGATCCAGGACCTGGTGCGGCAGCACCCGTTGGACGAACGCCTGCGCGGCTACCTGATGCAGGCGCTGAACCAACAGGGCCGTCAAGCCGAGGCGTTGCAGGCGTTCGAGGACGCGCGCGCCGTGCTGGCCGACGAGCTGGGCACCGATCCGTCCCCCGAACTGCGCGCCGTGCACCTGCAGGTCCTGCGCGGCCAGACCCACCGCGAACTGCCCGCCCAGCTCACCACTTTCGTTGGCAGACAGGAGGAACTCGCACGGATCGCTTCGCTCTCCTCCCGTCTCATCACCCTCACCGGTCCCGGCGGCGCGGGCAAGACCCGGCTCGCGCTGCAGGCCGCTGGTCCCGGCGCGATCTTCGTGGACCTGGCACCGGCCAAGGACGTCGCGGCGGCGGCCCTGCAGGCGTTGGGGCTCAAGGAAACCGTGCTGGAGCCGGAAGACCGCCTGACGCTGGCCCTGCGCGAACGCGACACGTTGCTGATCCTGGACAACTGCGAGCACCTGATCGTCCAGGCCGCCGAACTGGCCGGGCGCCTGCTCAGCACGTGCCCGTCGTTGCGCATCCTCGCCACCAGCCGGGAAGCGCTCGGCATCACCGGCGAGACGCTGTGCCCGGTGCCCCCGCTGAACCCCGAGCAGAGCGTGGCGCTGTTCGCCGACCGCGCCCGGCTGGTCAACCCCGCGTTCGTGCGCGACCAGCACACCGTGGACATCTGCCGGGAACTGGACGGCCTGCCGCTCGCGATCGAACTGGCCGCGGCGCGCACCCGCACGCTGACCACCGAGGAGATCGCCGACCGCCTGAACGACCGCTTCCGCCTGCTCACCAAGGGAAACCGCGCCGCCGCGCCCCGTCACCAGACGCTGCGCGCGGTCGTCGAGTGGTCGTGGGACCTGCTGTCCGAGGAGGAACGCGACCTGGCCGCGTGCCTGGCCACGTTCAGCGGCGGGGCGACCCTGGAGGCCGTCGAGGAGGTCTGCCGGCACGACGTCGAGGTGCTGGACGCGTTGGTGGACAAGTCCTTGGTGGAGGCGAACGACGGCCGTTACCGGATGCTGGAGACCATCCGCGAGTTCTGCTCGCAGCACAAGCGCGTCGACGCCGAGCACGCCGCGTACTTCCAGGAGCTGGCCCGCCGCGCGGATCCCGAGCTGCGCCAACGGGATCAGGTGCGGTGGTTCACCCGGCTGATGGCCGAGCACGCGAACCTGATGCAGGCGCTGGAATGGACCACCTCGTTCGTGCCGGAGCAGGCGTTGCGGCTCGTCAGCGACCTCGCCTGGTACTGGTACCTGAAGGGCAGCCGCACGGAGGTCCAGGGCGCGGCCCGCCTGCTGCTGGACCGGACGCCCGAACAGTCCACAGAGGAGTACACGGTCCTGCTCGCCCTGGCCGAACCCGAACGCGTGCAGGAGAAGCTCCTGGCGTTGCACGGCCCGATCAAGCAACCGTTCGTGCTCATCGCCTGGGCCATGCTCAGCGGCCCTCCCGACCCGGCCGCGCCGCGCACCGCGCTCCAGGACGAGATCGAGAGCAGCGAAGACCCCTGGATCCAGGGCTTGATGGGCTTCAGCAACGCCTACACCACCTGGGCCGGCAGCGGCGACCGCGCCGTCGCGATCCAGCAGTCCCGCGAAGCCCTGCGGCACTTCCAGGACATCGGCGAACGCTGGGGATCGGCCCAGGTCCTGGACGTGCTGGCCACCCTGACCGAGGACCCGGCCGAAGCCCTCGCGCTGACGGACCAGGCACTCCAGGCCGTCGCCGAGCTGGGCGCCGTCGAGGAGTTGGCCGAGCTGCGGGCCCGGCGCGCGGACCGGTTGCTCGACATCGACCTGGACCAGGCCGAACGCGACTACCTCGAGGCGCTGGAGATGGCAGCGAAGGCGGGGCTGGCCGCCACGCGGGTGCTCGCCAACGCCGGGCTGGCCAAGATCGCCCAGCGCCGGGGAGATCCCGAGCGGGCCGAGGAGCTCCTGCTGGCAGCCCAGCAGGAGCTCGGGTTCGGGTGGATGCACACCGCGGCCAGGCAGCACGTGGACGCGGCGCTCAGTGAACTGCGGCGTACTCGGGGAGTTCGATCGCGGTAGCGGCGCGCAGATCCATCCGCGCGAACATCGGCATCTTGGGGAGCAGCCCGAACATCCGGTCCCGCACCCACATCCCGAGTCTGCTGCCGGGTGCGAGGAACGGCCCCGGATTGCCCTGGCTGCCGCGGGCGTACGGCCCGATCAGCGCCTCGTACCGGGCGAAGGCGTCGCCTCCCGACGCCATCTCCCCCGCCAGCACGTAGGCGGAGACGACCGCGAGCCCGGTTCCCATGCCGCCCAACGTGGATCCGTATCCGGCGTCACCGATCAACGTGACCCGCCCCGAACTCACCGCCGGCATGCGCACCTGGCTGATGGAGTCGAAGTAGACGCCCTTCGCCACCACCTCGTCCGGCATCAGTTCGGGAGGGACCGGCGACTTGTACATCAGCCACCCCGGCGCGGTCAGCACGCCCGGTGAGCAGGTCAGGTCCCGGTCGTCGCCCTCCGCGTCCCAGATCGCGAAGTAGTAGCCCTGGAACTTCGGCCGGTACTCGGGGAAAACCAGCCGCCGCACGCCGGAGCGCATCCCGTCCGCGCCGATCACGAAGTCGAACCGCCTTGGCGCCCCGTGCGCGAACGTCACGTCCACGCCATCACCGTCATCGTGCAGCGATGTGATCCAGTCGCCGAACACGTACGGCACCTGGTCCACGGTCAGCTCGTACAGCAGGCGTGACAGGTCGCCGCGGAGGATCTCCACGTCCCCGGCGGTGAACGAGGCGGGCAGCCGTGCCCGCTCACGTCCGTCGACGCCGCGGAACACCATGTCCCGCGGCGTGGTCCGCGCGGCCAGCACCGCGTCGAGCACGCCCATCCGCCTGAGCACGGACAGGTGTGCCTCGCCGCGGAAGTCCACGGCCTGGCCACCGCTGCGCAGCGACGGCGCGCGTTCCACCACCACCGGGGAGAAGCCGAAGCGCGTCAGCCAGTGCGCGAGAGCGGGCCCGGCGATTCCCGCTCCCGAGATCAGTACGTCCATGCACGGGATGCAACGCCGGGCCGCTGACCGAACGCTGCCCGTCCGCTGACGCGCCTGCCTACGCTCCGCCGATGATCTTCAGCATCTGCGAGATCTGGCCCTGCCGGGTGTTGACCACCCGCTCGGCATAGGCCGTCGTCTCGGGGTTCATGCCTTCCTTCTTCTCGTCGAGCGCCATCTCCACACCCGCGCCCTGGTGCCCCGCCATCAGGTTGAGGAAGAGCTGGTCGAACTCGGCCCCGCTCTTGTCCTTGGTCTCGTTGATGACCTTGTCGTCGAGCAGCGGCTGACCGCCGTGGGCGGCGTGCAGGTTGGCGCCGTCGCCTTCCGGCTTGCCCCAGAGCTTCAGCCACGACTTGAGCATCGTGAGCTCCTCGCGCTGGGTCACGTCGATCGCGCCCGCGAGGTCCTTCGCCTCCTTGCTGGTCGCCTTCGCCAGCCCCACCTGCGAGAGGCTGATGCCGAGCTGCAGGTGGTCCACCATCATCTGCACGAACATCACGTCCGCGTCGTTGAACCTCGCGCTGGCACCCGGAACGGGTGGTGCGGCGGAGGACGCGCCGTGCCCGTGAGCCCCTTGGCCCTCCGGCACGATCGCCTCTCCGCCGCACCCCGCCAGCGCCAGGACCGCGACCGCGATCACCAGGCGCCTCATCGGATCAGATCTTCTCCCACAGTGCCGCCACGTTCGGCGGTTCCCAGCCGGTCAGCGAGGTGTGCGCCTGACGGCAGCGGTAGGTCGAACCGCCGTAGGTGACGGTCTGCCCGGTCGCGTACGACGTGTTCGCCGCCCACGTGCCACCGGCGGGCGGCGGCGTCGTGGTGCTGCTGCTCGTCGTGGTGGGCGGAGGAGTGGTCGTCGTGGTGGTGGGCGGCGGAGTCGTGCCTCCACCGTTGATGTTGAGATCGATGCACGAGTAGAACGCGTTGACCGTGTCGCTGATGTTCCAGATCGCGTACAGCTTCTGGCGACCGGAGAACCCGCCGAGGTTGATCGTGTGCGTGGTCGGGTTGTTCGGCTGCTGGTTGTTGCCGGCGACGTAACCGACGCGCGTGCCGCCGATGAAGTACTCGTAGTCGCGCGTGGCGTGCCGGGCGGTGAAGGTCCAGGTCAGAGACAGGGTCTGGCCGGTGTTGGTGACCTTCCAGGGCAGGCTGTCGTTGTCGAGCGGCGCGAAGGGGCTGTTCGCGCTGGTCGCGCCGCTGCAGTTCTTCAGACCCTTGGGGCCTTCGGCGCTCTGCGGTTCGTACTTCGCCTGGCCGCAGAGGTCGACGGAGACGTCTCCCCTGGCGCACTGCGCCGAACGGCTGGCGGGCGACGACACGTAACCGTGCGCGCTCGCCGAACCGACCGGTGTGATGAGCACGATGGCAGGGACAGCGGCAATCAGGAGCGCCGCTTTACGCATGATTTTCATTCGTCCGAACTCCTTGGATCGTTCCCAAACGGGTGGACCCGTAGGCAGGGGGCGGGAACCGGCAGCGCGTCAGATGCGCTCACCGATCCAGTTTCGGTCTGTGGTCTAGACCATAAACCGGTGTTCAGAAAGTGGTCAAGCAACCACCTGATGCGAACGAAAATCGGTGCGCACCAACAAGTCCACGCGAGCAAGTGGTCCTATCGCTCCGCCATTCGGGTCACTGGATCAGACCAGTCAGCCCACTGGTACGAACTCCGCGCACTGGGTATCCCAGGACATGCGTGAATTCGACGAGCCCAGCAGGGCGGCCGGCCCCGGCGTTGTCGCCGACGGACCCGCAGGTGCCCCCACGGTCCTCGTGATCGATCCAGCCGGAGAAGCCAATCACAACGAGATTCCCGCGACCTGGCGGCCGCTGACCGAACACCTGCGAGTCGTGTGGCTGCGAGTTCCCGCCGCACCGAGCTGGAAGTCCACTGTGGACACCGTGCTGACCAGGCACAGGGACGACACCACGACCGTGCTCGACGTGGTCGCCAGCGGGCCGATCGCAGCGGATGTCATCGAACTGGTCGCGGCCCACTCGGACCTCGTGCGCTCGGTCCTGCTGGTCGACCCCGAGGTCGCGGTGGACGTGCCGTTCGCCCACGTCATCCACCACACCAACGACACCCCGGCACCGCTTCCGCTGGGCCATCCCGACGTGGTTCAGGGCGTGCTGGCGGCGCTCGAACTCCACCGAACCACTTAGGTTCCGAAACTTTCGCTGAACCGGACACTTCGGCCACCCGTATCCCTCGTCAGGGAACCGCGAGACGGGAGGCTTCATGCGAGCGCGTCTGCTCATCATCGTGCTAGGGCTGGTTGCGCTGACGGGCTGTTCATCGGTCGGAGGCAGCAGCTCCGGCGAACCGGCGGCCAACGAGGCGGACGCGACGTTCTCGTTGCAGATGATCCCGCACCACCACCAGACGATCGAGATCGCCAAGGTCGCCATGACGAAGTCCAAGGACGAGTTCGTCATCAACGTGGCCGACAAGATCGCCAACGCCGAGGCGGGCGAGATCGAGCAGATGGCCACCTACCTGCGCAGCTGGAACATCCAGGTGCCCGGTAACGACGCCAACGCCACGCACAAGATGGCGGGCATGATGACCGTCAAGGACGTCGAGGCGCTGAAGTCCGCCACCGGCAAGCAGTACGACGACCTCTTCCTCGCCACCCTCTCCCGCCATCTCCGCAGTGGCGTCGACATGGCGAAGAACGCCCAGGCCAAGGGTGAGCACATCGGCTCGAAGGCGCTGGCCGGCAAGATCATCGTGTCGCAGACCGAGGTGCTGGACCAGATCGCCGCCAAGCAGAAGTCCTGACACCGCAACAGGACAAGCACGCCACACACACGTCCGCAGCCGTAAAGGCAGTGGGCGTGTCGGCATGTTCGTCAATAGTCTCGCCGCCATGTACCCACAGGTGGAGCCCTACGCCCAGGGCATGCTCGACGTCGGCGACGGCCAACTCGTCCACTGGGAGGCCAGCGGCAATCCCGGCGGCAAACCGGCGTGCGTGTTCCACGGCGGCCCAGGATCGGGCTCACATCCCCGATGGCGCGAGGACTTCGACCCGGACCACTGGAACCTGATCCTCTGGGACCAGCGCGGCAGCGGTCAGAGCACCCCGTCGGTCGCGGATCCGGCGACCAGCATGGAGCACAACACCACCCAGCACCTGATCGACGACGCCGAGAAGCTCCGCGAGCACCTCGGCATCGAGAAGTGGCTGCTGGCCGGCGGTTCCTGGGGCTCCACCCTGATCCTCGCCTACGCCATCCAGCACCCCACCAGGGTCAGCGAGATCATCATCCCGGCGGTGACCACCTCCCGCCCCGAGGAGCACGCGTGGATCACCCGCGGCCTCGGCATGTTCTTCCCGGACCACTTCGACGCCTTCCGCGACGGCGTTCCCGAAGAAGATCGCGACGGCAACCTGGCCCTGGCCTACAACAGGCTCCTCAACTCGCCGGACCCGGCGGTCAGGGAGAAGGCCGCCTGGGACTGGAGCAAGTGGGACCTGTCCACGATCACGGGCGGCGACAACGACTTCGAAGGCACGAGGTACGCCGACCCCGTCACGCGCTACCGGCTCGCGCGGACCGTGACTCACTACTGGGGCAACGAGGCGTTCATCGAGCCGAACCACGTCCTGGACAACCTCGACAGGCTCAAGGGCATCCCCGGTGTGCTCATCCACGGCCGCAACGACTTCGGCGGACCGCTGCACACCGCGTGGGAGGTGGCGAAGAGGTGGCCGGACGCCGAACTGGTCATCCTGAACGACGCCGGCCACGAGATCATGAACGGCAGCAGCATGGACCAGGCCATCACCGCTGCCATCCAGAAGTTCCGCTAGGGCGCGACGGGTCCGGACCGGTAGAGGTCCTCCCCGGCCCAGCGGATCCGGTCCTCGAACCCGAATCCCGGCGCCGCGACGAAATTCGCCGCGTCGTCCACCGAGCCCGATCCGTCGTACTTGGCGCGCAACGGATACGGGAACACCGGACGGGTGCGCACGACGTTGCCGTCCTGGTCACGGCCTTCGGCGATGATCCGGGACGGCGCCTGGCCGCCTTCGACCCACGACACGAGTGCGCGCAACGGGTCGAAGTCGGTCAGGGTGTCGCCGCCGTTGCAGTGCCACATCGACGGGACGACGAACAGCCTTGCCCAGGAAGGGTTCTTGCCGCCGGTCAGCCGCTGCCAGTAGTCGAGCGTGCCCTCGAACGGGATGCCCTGGTCTCCCGCACCGTGCCAGATGATCAGCTTGCCACCGGCCCGCTGGAACGCACGCAGGTCCAGCGAAAGCGCGTTCGCCTTCACGGTCTCGGGCACCACGCGCCGGAACTCACGGGTGGTGAACTCGAAGCTCTCCAGCGACGAGTGCGGCCTGCCGATCGGGTAGACGAGGTGCTTGAGGCCGTTGTCCGCGAGCTCGGCGGCGATTCCCCTGCCCAGGCCCGGTGACGGGTTCAGCCAGAACGTCCACGAGATCTCCGAGCCGTACGGCTGACCGCCGGGGTAGAGCCGCGTGCCGTGGTCGGACGGGCCGGCGTAGAGGCGGCGGACACGGGCGACCTCGTCGTCGGTCAACTGGCCGGACAGCGTTCCCGGATCGAACTTGCACAGGCGCGGGTCGTCGATCTGCCCGTCCACCAGTCCGTCCAGGCCGTCGCACGCGTTCATCACCGCGCCGTGCAACAGAACGATCTTGTCGTTCGGGATGGTGTTGCGCGCGATCCACGCCTGGTAGCCGATCAGCCCGCCGTAGTAGGCGGCCGGCGCGGCGGCGATGACGCCGTCGAAGTCACGCGGGTAGCGCTGGGCCAGCAGCAGGCCCTCACGACCGCCGTTGGAGCAGCCGCTGAAGTACGACTTCACCGGCGCCTTGCCGTAGAACACCGAAATGAGGTGCTTGGACACCTTCGACAACACGTGCGGCGCGCGGAAGAAGTAGTCGTCGCGGGCCTTCTGGTCGTTGATGGCCCAGGTGGTGTCGAACGGGTTCTCCAGCGAGACCTGGTGGCCGTCGTCCGTGGCGGCCACCGCGGCGTCACCGAAGGCGGGGCCGCAGCCCGCGGGAAAGGCCGGATCGCCGATGATTCCACAGAATCCGCCACAGCCGTACTGGAGATAGCGGCCCTGGTAGCCGCGGGTCGGCAGCTTCAGCTGGAAGCCGACATTCGGTTCGATCGTGCCGCGGACGTCGCAGAACTCCTTGGCACCACTGACGACCACCGCCGACGTGACGCGAGTGCGCGCGTCTGGCACGTCGAACGAACGCACCAGGTCAGTGCATGATCGCACTGGCCGGAAAGCGGAATCGGCGGCGGCGGGTGCGATCCCCGCCACCGCCGTTCCCAGAACAACGAGTGATACCAACAACTTGCGGAACATATAGCGTCCTTCCCCCTGTAGTCGGACGTACAGAGGGAGTCTTCCAGCTAACTGACGTGCACGCGTGGCCGTCGAGTCGGATCCGATTCAGCCGAGCGGATGATTTCCCGTACGACCGGAGGAGTATCGCCGCGGCCGAGGATCAGGTAGCGGAACAGGTGCCCGAGCGGGTTCCCCTCCGACCACTCGAAGTGCGCGTGCGGGATCACGCCGGTCGAGTCGCGCAACGCCAGAAGGATCGCCGCGATCGCGTTCGGTGCGGCCGGAGCGGAGGCGCGCAGGACGCGATGGCCGTCGACCTCGACGCCGGTCACGCACAGCACGTGGCTGAACGCCGACGGGTCGACGATGTCGATCTCCAGGAAGATCACGTCCGCCGTGCCCGGCACCGGGTTCATCCCGCGCTGCTCGGCCTCCTTCTCGTCGTACTCGTCCTTGTCGCCCTGCTGACGGCGGTTCGCGATCAACGTGATGCGCCCGTCGTTCTCGATCGTGTCGGTGATGAACCTGCGCGCGTCCTCGTCGAATTTGATCTTGTCGACGCGCAGCTCGGTCGTGCGGGAGATCCGCGACACCAGGGAGATCACCACGATGCCGAGGATGAAGCCGAACGAGATCGTGATGCCATCGGGCTTCTCGATCACGTTCTCCACCAACGCGTACAGCAACACCAGCGTCAGCACGGTGAAGCCGATCCCCGCGCCCCGCTGCCTCTTGCGCCACGCGGACACCGTCACCGCGAACGATCCGGAGACCATCATCGCCAGGATTCCGGTGGCGTAGGCGCCGGCCTGCGCGTTCACGTCGGCCTTGAAGATGATCGTGATGATGATGCAGATGACCGTGTAGACGATCACGACGGGACGAACGGCGCGTCCCCATTCCGGTGCCATGCCGTAGGAGGGCAGGTAGCGCGGCACGATGTTGATCAGACCGGCCATCGCCGACGCACCGGCGAACCACAGGATCAGGATGCTGCTGATGTCGTAGACCGTGCCGAACGCCTCGCCCAGCAGCTCGTGCGCGAGATACGCCAGTGCACGACCGTTCGCGGGACCACCGGGCGCGAACTTCTCCTGCGGCACCAGCACGGTGGTGATGAACGACGTCGCGACCAGGTACACCGACATGATCAGCGCGGCGGTCGTCAGCAGCTTGCGGGTGTTGCGCACCCGGCTCTCCATGCGCTCCTCCGGCGTCTTGCCGGACGCGGCGACCAGCGGCATCATGCTCACGCCGGTCTCGAAGCCGGACAAACCGAGCACCAGCAACGGAAACGCCAGAATCGCCGGCCCGATGACGCCGAAGAACCCGTCGCCGTGCGAGCCCAGAGCCGAGATCCAGCGATCAAGGGCGTCCGGCGTCGCGAAGACGTCCACGAGCCCGACCACGGCCAGCACGGCATTCAACGTGAGGAACACCGCGACCAACGGGATCGCGACGCCCACGGCCTCGCTGAAGCCCATCAGGAACACGCCACCGAGGATCAGCAGCAGCACGATCGTCAGCCAGAGCTCGGCGCCGTGCAGAGACTCCGGCACGTACGGGTTCTCCAGCGCGTGCACCGAGGCGTCGGCCGCGGACAGCGTGATGGTGATGATCCACGACGTCGCCACGAACCCCAGCAGCACGAGCACGAAGATCTTGCCGCGCCAGAACGGCAGCAGGTCCTCCAGCATCGCCACGGAACCCTGGCCGTTCGGGCTCTCCCGCGCCACCCGCCGGTACATCGGCAGCATGCCGAGCAGCGTCAGCGCCACGATGAGCAACGTCGCCAGCGGGGACAACGCGCCGGCGGCCAGAGCGGCGATGCCGGGCAGGTACGACAACGTGGAGAAGTAGTCGACGCCGGTGAGCGTCATGACCTTCCACCACGCGTGCGGCTTGGCGTGCGACTCGTGGCTCTCCGGACCGGACGGCGCCACGCGGTCCGCGAGCAACCACCTGCCCAGTGGCCCGCCGGGTGGGGCCGGCCGTTCCGGGCTCGGGACCTCGGCGGGAATGGCGAACTCCGTGCTCATGGCGCAGAGCATGCCATCGTCAGATGATCAAGGCCTGAACTCCGCCGGAAAACCCGCCTCCTGAACGGACAAACCGGACGGACGCAACATTCCGATGCTGCCCTGGGTGTGCAGGTCGAGGAACATGTCCACCACGTCCGGATCGAACTGTTCGCCGCGGCCTGCCCAGAGTTCCCGCCGCGCGCGGTTCTCGTCCAGCGCGGTCTGATGTGGACGATTGGACCGCATCGCGGCCCACGCCACGCAGACGGACAGGATCCTTGCTTCCGCACGGATGTCCGCGCCGCGCAGTCCGTCCGGATAGCCCGCGCCGTCGTAGCGTTCGTGCTGCTGCCTGATCACGTGCGCCACGCCCGCGAACCCCGGCACCATCCGCGCGAGCCGGTAGCCGAAGTCGGGGTGCTGGCGCAGCAGCCGCCATTCCTCTTCGGACAGTGCGCCGGGCTTGGTCAGCACGACCTCGGGAATGATGACCTTGCCGATGTCGTGCAGGCGACCGGCGAGCTGCGCGACCCTGGTCGTCGGCGCGTCCAGGCCGAACTCCCCCGCCGCCACACCGGCCCAGCGCGACACCGAACGGCTGTGGTCGTAGCGGTGCAGCCAGCCGTCCACCCGGTCCGCGACCTGGCAGAGGAACTCCGCCATCGCGCCGTCGGTGTCCGGGTCGACCGCGGGCAACGGCTCCGGCCCGACCGCGATCCTGTTGCGCCCCGCCGCTTTCGCCGCGTACAGGGCGCGGTCCGCGATCACCACGATGTCGTCGGGACCGTCGCCGTGCGTCGGAAAGCTCGCCGAGCCGACCGACACCGTGACGAACAACGGGATGTCGTCGTTGCCCGAGTTGACCGGGATCGGCTTCTCCGCGACGCGTTCGCGCAACCGGTTCGCGATCACGGACAACCGGCCGGGACCGGCCTCCGGGACGAGCAGCGCGAATTCCTCACCACCGTAACGAGCGAGGACTTCACCGGATCGGGAAGCCGCGCGCAGCCGGGCCGCGACCTCCATCAGCACGTCGTCGCCCGCGGGATGGCCGTAGTTGTCGTTGATGGACTTGAAGCGGTCGACGTCGATGATGAACACCGCGACCGATCCGTCGTTGCGCCGGGCGCGGGAGATCTCCAACGGCAGCTGGGCTTCGAAGAACCTGCGCGTGTGCAGGCCGGTGAGGCTGTCGGTGATCGCGAGTTTCCGCTGGTCCGCGACGAGTCCCGCGAGCCTGGCGATGATCAGCAGCGACAGCAGCGCGCTGCCCGCGGCGATCACCAGGACGTCCTGCGAGGACTGGCCGACGTCGTGCACCAGCATCAGCACCGGCGCGGCGAGGGCGGCCGAGCACAGCGCGATGATCCGGCCGCGACTCAGGCCGACGTCCTTGACGTGCGCGCGGTCGCCGAGCCGCGACATCGTCGGGTGCAACGCCGCCGCGCCGATGCACAGGTTCGCCGACAGCCAGATGGCGTCGAGGAAGTTGCCCGCGTGGTAGCTGCCGTCGAGGCGCTGCAGCACGTAGATCGTGTCCGCGGTCAGGATGCCCAGCAGGTTGGCCGTCAGCAGGACGAACGCGCGGGGCCGAGGTCCTGCCCCGAAGATCAGTCGCAGCGCCACCACGAACAGCGCCAGGTCCATCATCGGGTAGCCGAGCGAGGCGATCTTCACCAGGACCGGCGAGCTGAGACGGGCCTGCGGGCCGATCACGTAGAGCCAGGACGCCATGCCCGCGACGACCGCGAGGACGGCGGCGTCGAGCAGGCTGGGCAGGTCGAGGCCGGGGGTGCGGCGGCGGATCAGCAGGATCACGCCCGCCACCATCAACGGGTAATGGCCCAGGTAGAAGATGTCCGCGTACGACGGGTAAACCGTGTACTCGAAGATGTAGTGCGATGCGTAGAACGTGAGGTCGGCGATCGCGTAAACGACCTGGCTGAGTGCGAGGAACACCCATGGCCGCCGCCATTGGGGGCGGTTGCGCTTGACACCGGCGAATGTCGCGATGGCGGCCGACGCGCTGATCGTGCAGTAGAGCACCACCCGTACCGTTTGCCCCGTCGTCCCCGCGGGACTGACCGGGATCAGGTAGTAGACGCCCAGCAGCAGGTGACCTGCCACCAGGTACATCCACCACGCCCCGGTGTGGCCGGTACGGAAGATGGTCACACGAGACCCCTCGTTCTACGACTTGGTCGAGCCACGTGATGATGCCCGACTCGGGATGATCGCGGCACCGTCGTTACTCCAATGAGGTGACCCACTAATACGACGCTACCGCAAATCACGGTTCTGCTTTCCGCGTTGATCTCGGGTGTCGCCGATCCTTGCCCGCGGGTGGTCCCCGATCGATTTTCGCACGACTTTTCGCTGCTTGGCCGTGATTCGCACACCTCGTACCACCGATATTTCCGACCCGTTGGTCGGTAAGCGACCTTCGTCGTTGACCGTTGCTGGTTCTGGACGAGGTGGGAGCGGAGATCAACGGACTATCGTGAGGGCCGTGGACGGCGTTCGGTTCGGGGTGCTTGGGCCGCTGCTCGTCACACACGAGGGGCGGGACGTCCGCGTTCCCGCCGGCCAGCCGCGACAGGTCCTGGTGCTGCTGCTCCTGCACACCGGTCAGACCGTCAGCGTCGACCACCTCATGTCGGTCCTCTGGGACGGCGATCCGCCCGCCAGCGCGCGCAAGGCCGTGCAGGTGCACGTCTCGCAGCTCAGGAGAGCGCTGAAGGACCTTCCCGGGGTGTCGCTGGAGTGGTCGCGGCAGGGCTATCGGCTCGACATCCCCGACCGGTCGCTCGACCTGCGGCTCTTCCGCGACGCGCAGGACCCCGACGAGGCGCTGGCGCACTGGCGCGGACCGGCGCTGGCCGAGCTGACCACGAACACCCAGCTCGCGAACCAGCTGGAGGAGGAGCGGCTCGGGGCGGTCGAGCGCCGGGTCGACAAGGCGATCAAGGACGGCCGGCACCACGAGGTCGTCGGAGAGCTGACCGGGTACGTCACCGAGCACCCGACCAGGGAACGGCTGCGGGGAGCGCTCATGGTCGCCCTGCACCGCAGCGGACGGCAGGCGGACGCGCTCAGGACGTACGACGAGGGCCGCCGGCTCCTGGCCGAGGAGCTCGGGCTCGATCCGGGCCAGGAGCTCAAGGACCTGCACGCCGCGATCCTGCGGGGCGACATCCCGGCGGTGCCGCGCGAACTGCCCGCCAAACCCGACCCGTTCGTGGGGCGCCGTGCGGAGATCGAGCTGATCACGGGCACCTCAGACACCGTGATCGCCGTGCACGGGCCCGGCGGGCAGGGCAAGAGCGCGCTCGCCACCGCCGCCGCGCACGCGATGGCCGAACGTTTCCCGGACGGACAGCTGTACGTGGACCTGCACGGCGCCACGCCCGGCCGTTCGCCGCTCTCCCCCGCCGAGGTGATCAGGCGGTTCCTGCGCGCTTTGGGCACGCCGCCGCTGGCCGTGCCGACGGACCCGTCCGAAGCCGCCGCGCTGTACCGGTCGACGCTCGCCAGGCGCAAAGTGCTGGTGCTGCTGGACAACGCAGTGGACGCGGCTCAGGTCGGCCCGCTGCTGCCCGGCGAACCGGGCTCAGCCGTGCTGATCACCAGCCGCCGGATGCTGGCCACGCTGAGCGCGCGGCACGTCCGGCTAGACCCGTTGCCGCGGGACGACGCGGTGCGGTTGCTGGGAGACGACAGCCCGGCCGCGGAGCAGGTCGCGAAGGCCTGCGACCACCTGCCGCTGGCCCTCACGATCGCGGCCGCGCGGCTGCGGTCGCGGCCGGACTGGACGACCGCGACGCTGGCGAAACGGCTCGCGGACCAGCGTCATCGGCTGGACGAGCTGAACTTCGACGACCTCGGCGTCCGGTCGAGCTTCCAGCTGAGCTTCGAGGGCCTGAACGCCGGGGCGACCAGGGCGTTCACCCTGTTGTGCTGCCTGAACGTGCCTTCCGTCGGCGAGCCGGTGATCCAGGCGCTGCTCGGGCAGGACGACGTGGACCGCGCGCTGGATCCGTTGGTGGACGCCAAACTCGTGGAACCCCGCGGGCCGGAGCGGTATCGGGTGCACGACCTGCTGCGGTTGTTCGGCGCCGAGCACGTGAACGACGAGAAGCACGACGCTCTCGCCCGTGCGCTCACGCACTACCGCGAAACGCTTGCCGCGGCCCTGAAGAAGCTGCGGCCGCACGCTTACGGCGCGCTGGGATACTCCGCCGCCGGAGACCTCGACGAGCCGTTGCGGTGGCTGACCGACGAGGCCGAGAACCTGCTGGCGGCAGCGCGTTCGGCGGTGGCCGAACCGGCGCTGGCCGAGGACGCCCTGGCGATCGCGCACATGCTCTACCCGCATCTGTTCAAACAGGACAGAGTCGCGGACCTGGTCGAACTGGGCCAGATCGCGGACCAGGCCGCCCGCACGGCGGGTGGTTCGGCCGCGTCGCAGACGGCGCTGCTGGTGCGGTCGGCCGCGAACCGCAGGATCGGCTCGTTCGAAACCGCTCGCGCCCAGCTGGAAGAGGTGCTGGAGGCGCGCGCCGACGACCCGTTCGGACAGGGCCGCGCGCTCGCCGGTATCGGCACGATCCAGCGCGAGCTGGGCGAGCTGGAGCAGGCCTCGGAGACTCTGGTGCAGGCGATCAAGCTCACCGAGGAGCACGGACCGGCAGGCGCGCAACGGGTTCCGTTGTCCGCGCTGGCCCAGGTGCACCAGGTGGCCGGACGGTACGAACAAGCGCTCGACGCCGCCGCGCAGAGCCTCGGGCACGCGCGTGAACACGCGGACGAGGCTGGAACGGCCTACGCGCTGGCATCACAGGGGCAGGCTCTGTTCAAGCTCGGGCGGCTGGCCGAGGCCGAGGCCGCGTTGAACGAGTGCATCGAACTGTGCCGGGTGACGGGCGAGCACAACGACGAGTGGCAGGCGCTGCTGTGCCGTGCGGAAGTGCTGCTGGCCGCGGGAAGGCCCGCACCGGCCACAAAGGACGCCGAACGCTGCCTGGAGATCACGAGCGCTCGCGGGGACCGTTACGGCGAAGGAGTCGCCCGTCTCGTGCTCGCCAAGGCAGGGCTGGAGAAGCACGCGAACCGGGCAGCCGAACTGCTCGGCACACCCGGTCTGCGTCGGGACAACCTGTTGGACAGCCTGATCAGCTGATCAGTCGCCGTAAGGGTTCTGCATCGAGACGTGGTCGTGGTGACCACCCGTCACACCGCTGCCGGCGGTGTAGGTGCGCCAGCCCTCGGACGCGCGGGCCACGCTCCAGATCTCGCCGTCCCAGATCACGTAGCGGACGTCGAGCCGGACGGCGTGCTGCTTCAGCCAGTTCGCGAGCTTCCAGCCCTGCGAGGCGTTCGGGTACTGGCCGATCGCGTTCGAGATGGTGCAGTCGAACGCGTTGCCGGTGTTGTGGTTGCTCGTCGACGGCTCACCGGGCCGGTAGTCGCCCACGTAGCACTGGCGCTCACCGGTCAGGTCCGCGATCTGCGTGCGCACGAAGGCCGTGCAGAGAAAGTCAGTCGGTGATGTAGCCGGTCACGGCGCGCCCCCTCAGCAAGCGCTCGACGCGAGACGGGCGGTGCGGTGCACGCCGGCGGAGTCGACGTAGAGCACCTCGCCGCGGGCGCAGCCGGGCGCGTAGACCATGTTTCCCCAGTGGTTTCCCGGCGTTCCCGCCGCGACGAAGCCGACGTGGTCGCTGCTCGACCAGACCGTGATGCGCAGAGCCGAGTCGCCGCCCGAGTAGTTCGAGATCCGCACCCAGTTCGTCCTGCAGCCGGGCGACCAGCGCAGTTCGGCCGTACCGCCCGTGTACATGGGCGCGGTATCAGCCGTGGTGGAACCGCTGCCGCATCCGGCGGCCACCGGGTCCTTGTCGTTGCATCCGCGTCCGCTGCAGGACGCCGCCTGCGCGTCCGGCGCCATGAGGAGCGTGAACGCGGCCGCGGCGATCAGGGCTGTCGACTTCATGGCGCCGACACTGCTGACCAGCGCTCACAGCGATCTGACAGTTACACCCCGTCAGGTGTCAGCGCGGTGTCAGAACGGCACGTCAGCGAACGGTGCGCGATCGGTCAGCGGGAATGGCCATGGTGACGCCATGACGTGGTTGCGCAAACCCTGGGTGGGACCGTTGGCGTTCGTGGTGGTGGCCTTCGTGGCGTTCTCGCTGCCGCCGTATCTGACCGGTGATCGGCTGCAGGCACGCGTGCAGTCGGACTGGGGACCGCACTACCCCTTGCTCGTCGTGCACGTCGTCTGCGCGTCGATCGCCATCCTCACGTGCGTGGTGCAGATCTGGCCGTGGTTCCGTGGCCGCTTCCCCACGTGGCACCGCCGCATCGGCCGTGTGTACGTGTTCGCCGGCGTGCTGCCCGCCGGACTGTCCGGACTGGTCATCGGCTACATGACCCCGTTCGGTCCGGTGGCGATGGTCAGCACTCTCGTCCTGTCGGTGCTGTGGCTGACGTTCACGTGGCTGGCGTGGCGCGCGGCACGGCAGCGCCGGTTCCGCGACCACCGCAAGTGGATGATCCGCAGCTTCGCGCTGACCGTCTCGATCATCACGAACCGGATCTGGGGCGTGATCGGCTTCCTCGCGTTCGCCGACCGCGTCCCCGAGTCGGAGTTGCCGCAGACGATCGCCGGGATCTCGACGTGGGCCGGGTGGACCATCCCGCTGCTGCTCTCGCAGTGGTGGCTGGAACGCAAGCCCCAGCGTCGGCAGGCCCCAGTTGAGCAGCGTGAAACCGTTCCCGTGTGACGTTCGGGCGGCTACCGTCGGCATCCATGAGGCTACTGCTCGCTGTCTTGATGATGGTCGTTCTCGCACCGGTCGCGTCCGCCTCACCCGAAGCGGCGCCGACCGCGAAGTGCGAGTTCATCCCGACGCCGGACAACCCGGCCGCCCGCCCGGTCCAGCCGCCCAGCGCCGTCGTGCCCGCCCGCGGGACGGTGAAGGTCACCATCGTGACGAACTACGGCGTGGTCGGCGCGAACCTCGACCGCGCCAACGCCCCGTGCGGCGTGGAGAACTTCGCCCACCTGGCGCGGAGCTGGTTCTACACGATGTCGCAGTGCTGGCGGCTGACCGACACCACGCGCCTGGGCGTGCTGCAGTGCGGCGACATCTACCGCGCGGAGGAGGGCGGGCCCGGCTACCGGTTCGCCGACGAGGTGACCGGCAAGGAGACCTACTCGCGCGGCACGATCGCGTACGGGAACCAGGGGCCGGGCACGAACGGCAGCGAGTTCTTCATCGTGCACTCGTTCGCCAACATCGCGCCGAACTACACGGTGATGGGCCACGTCACCTACGGCATGGACACGCTCGACCGGATCGTGAAGGCCGGGATCGTGCCGCAGCCGGACGGCCTGCTGGACGGCGCGCCGAAGAAGCCGGTCAGGATCCTGCACGTGCTCGCCCACTAGTTGCCGATTTTCCGAGTAGTCGCCGTTTCGTTGAAACGGCGACTACTTTGCGTTTGGCGCCGGAATAGCGCCACGAGAGCGCGTCGTGTTGACATGTGACTGAAAGGCGAAATTCCGGTACGCGATCTCCGTCACAGCTTCTACCTGCGCAAATTAGCCCAGAAGAACCATCCTTGTTAAGGAGGATTTGATTCTCGTTGTGATCCCGATCGCCCTCAGGAATCAATTCCGCAGCTCCCGCGCTTCCGTCACCTGAATGGCGGCTGTACCAGCCAGTAGCCTGATTTCCGGTTATTAGAGGAGGCACAGGAGTGGCACCCGAGTTCGAGCCGGCTCGACTCGCCGACGTCGACGATCTGCTCAGGCTCTACCGGCGGGCTCACGGCGCGAACTACCCCATCGCGATGGGCACCGACCCCGACGTCATGGCGGCCGAGATCGAGGCCCCGCACACCACGTGGCTGGTGTGGCGCCGCGACGGCCGGGTCGTCGCCTCGATCACCGGGCACGTCGAGAGCGCGGACCGTCTCGGCAAGATCGCCGGGCTGGTCGTGGACCCGGACGCGCAGGGCGGCGGCATCGCGCACCACGCCGTCGGGCAGATCACCGGCCGGATGCTCGCGAGCGGCGACGTCGACTCGGTCTACGGCACCGCGCGGACGATCCACCTCGCACCGCAGAGAGTGTGCCTGCGCAACGGGTTCCACCCGCTCGGCCTCGTGCCGAACCTGTTCAAGCACGCCAAGCGCGAGACGATGACGTTGCTGGCCAGGCACCGAGACGGTGTGCTGGAGCAGCGGGCCGAGGTGCACAAGGTGCCTGCGAGCCTTCGGAAGCTCGTCACGGCCACGCACGCTCTGCTCGGCCTGCCGACGTTGCCGGAGTTCGTGGAGGACACCGCTTTCGCCGCCGGCGAGGTGTCGCGGCTGGAGGTCATCGAGGCGCCGCAGTTCGTGCAGCGGCACTTCGAGCACACGATCAACGACCCGGCGCGGCGGTTCTACCCGCTGCACAAGCCGAACGTGCTGCTGGCGGACGAGCACGGCGAATACCAGATCTACGGGCACCTCAACCGCCACGACGGCTACTGCACGATCTTCGGAGCCACCCCCAGTCCCCAGGCACTGCTCCCGCACCTCGGTGGCGTGATCGACACGCTGGCCGGTCTCGGTGCGCCGCACGTCGAGACGCTGGTGCCGTTGCACGAGTTCGACGAGCTGAGTGCGTTGCTGGCCTTCGGTTTCCTGCCGGTGGCGCTGTACCCGGCGATGCGCAAGGACGGCGAGGTCTACCACGACTACGTGGTCATGGTGCACACGCCGCAGCCGCCGGACTTCCGCGGCCTCGCGATCGACGAGGCGTTCCGGCCCTTCACCGAGCAGTACATCGAGCTGTGGACGCAGAAGTTCCTCAACACCAACGGAGTCTTTCGAGCATGAACCCGCACCTCGGTCCAGCAACGGTGCCGGACCCCTCGCTCAGTGCCGTCCAGGCGCTCTGCGACATCGCGGCGCCGTACGACCACAGCGATCCGGACCTGTTCCTGGAAGCGATGAACGAGTCGAACCGCTGGCACGCCCAGCGCAACGAGTTCTTCCGCAGCCTGTGGAACGGCAAGCCGCTGCGCGACCTCACCGACCAGCCGTTCGTGCACGCCAACTTCTTCAAGATGCACGAGGTGCTGTCGGTGCCGCGCGACGAGGTCGTCGTGCACGCCACCTCGTCCGGCACGACCGGGCAGAAGTCGCAGATGTTCTGGGACGCCTGGACGTTGCGCGCGGGCCAGCGGATGGTCGCGCGGATCTACGACCACAACGGGTTCATCGACGCCGACCCGGTGCACTACCTGATCAACCTCAACCAGCCGACGCCTTCCGGCAAGCTCGGCAGCTCGTTCACCGGGCAGTTCATGACCGACTTCGCGCCCGTGGAGTCCGTCGACTACGGCCTCGCGCACACCGGCACCGGGCACGAGTTCGACGCGTTCGGCAGCATCCGCGCGTTGCAGCGGTTCGCCGACAGCGGGCGGCCGGTGCGGATCTTCGGGTTCCCGGCGTTCCTGAGCTTCACCATCGACCGCATGCGCGCGATGGGCGTGGAACCGTTGCGGCTCAACGAGCGCTCGATGGTGTGGTTCGGCGGTGGCTGGAAGGGCAACGCGGACAAGCAGATCTCCAAGTCCGAGCTGCGCGCGAAGGTCACGGACGTGCTCGGCATCCCGGACGCGCGCATCCGCGACAGCTACGGCTCCGTCGAGCACTCGGTGCCGTACGTCGAGTGTTCGCACCACAACCTGCACGTGCCGACCTGGTCACGTGCGATCGTCCGGGACGTCCGGACGCTGGAACCGTTGCCGTACGGCGAGTCCGGCTACATCCAGTTCGTGTCCCCGTACATCACCTCGGCGCCCGCGCAGAGCGTGCTGATGGGTGACCTGGCCGCACTGCACGCACCTGAGGAGTGCGGTTGCGGCAACGAGACCCCGTGGTTCGAGATCCTCGGCCGCGCCGGCGTCTCCCGCAACCGATCCTGCGCCATCGCGGCAGCAGAACTCTTGAAGGGCAAGGCATGAGGCACCTCTGGCAGGGCGAGTGGGTCGACGACGACGCTGTCGCGTTGCGGCTGGACACGTTGGACGACCTCACCCAGCAGGTCATCACCGGGCCGCGCCTGAACCCGCTCGTCGTGCTCGCCGCCGCCGAGAAGCTGGACCTGGAGCAGCACCGCGCGTCGCTGGTCACGTGGGGCCTCGACGAGGTGGAGATCGACGAGACGCTGGACGCGTTGCGCAACGCCCTCAGCCGACCGTCGCTGGAACGCAAGCTCAAGCGCGAGCTCGGCAACCTCGACCCGGCGCGGATGGTCCGGTTCGACTTCCGCACGCCCGTCTACGAGGCCTGGGTGCCGCTCGGCCTGCTCGCCCACGTGACGGCGGGCAACGCCCCGGTCGCGGGCGTCCTGAGCGCTGTCGAGGGCCTGCTGTCCGGCAACCTCAACGTCATCAAGGTCGCCTCGGACGACTCGGGGTTCACCGCCGAGGTGCTCGCCTCGCTGGCAGCACACGACCAGACCGGCCAGATCGCCGCGCGGCTCGTCGTACTGCACTTCTCCTCTTCGCGCACCGACTGGATGTCGCGCGTGCTCGGCGCCGCCGACGCGGTCGCGGTCTGGGGCGGCGAGGAGGCGATCACCGGCGTCACCGAGCTGGTCAGGCCCGGCACGCGGGTGATCGACTGGGGCCCGAAGCTGTCGTTCGCCTACCTGACCGGCGACTCGTGGTCCGATGTGGACACCCTGCACGCGCTGGCCGCGGACGTGTGCCAGCTGGAGCAGCAGGCGTGCTCCAGCCCGCAGGTGATCTACCTCGACACCGAGGACCCGGCCGAGGTCTTCGCGTTCGCCGAGCGGTTCGCCTCGGTGCTGGAACTGACCGGCCCGCCGACCCGTGAACCGTCGCAGGCCGAGTGGGCGGAGATCACGAACACCGTCGTCGTCACGCAACTCGAAGAGCACCTCAAGCTCACGAAGGTGCACACCGGCGAGCACTGGCGCGTGCTGGCGGACGTCCGTTCCGCGCTGCGCACCTCGCCGCTGTACCGGACGGTGTGGGTGAAGCCGTTGCCGCGCAAGCAGATCACGTCCGTACTGCGGCCCATGCGCCGCTACCTGCAGACCGTCGGTCTCGCGGCCGACAGGCCTGACACCGCCGCCCTGGCGCGTTCGTTCGTGTCGGTCGGCGTGCAGCGGATCACCACGCCAGGCTCGATGCTCGGCGGCTACAGCGGTGAGCCGCACGACGGCGTCTACGCGTTGCAGCGCTACAGCAACCGGGTGTCCGTGCAGCTCGACGACAGGTTCGCCGCGGACGCCTCGCTGGACGACCTGACCGAGTCTCGGCAGCTGCCGGTTCCCTCGGTTCCGGTGACGCTGAAGTCGGACTTCGAGACGCTGCAGGACCGGCCGGCGGACGTGTACTTCCGCAGCGGCGGCAGCTCCGGCGCGCCCAAGCTGTCCGCGTACACCTGGGCGGACTGGGACGAGCAGATGTGGGTGGGCGCCGAGGCGTTGCTCGCCACCGGCCTCGACCCGCGCCGCGACCGGATCATGAACCTGTTCTTCAACGGGCACATGTACGCGAGCTTCGTCAGCTTCTTCTCGGCGCTGGAGCGGATGAACGCGGTGCAGTTCCCGATGGGCGGCGAGTGGGGCCAGCTCGACGCGATCGCGCAGGCCATTGTGGACAACCGCGTCGACACGCTGCTGACCGCGCCTTCGTTCGTGCAGCGCCTCTTCGCCGAGCACGGTGAGCAGTTGAAGCAGTACGGCGGGATCCGCAAGATCTTCTACGCGGGCGAGCACTTCGGCGCGCAGGCCATCGCCCGGCTGCGCGACGAGTTCGGCGTCGAGGTGATCCGCTCGGCGGCCTACGCGACCGTCGACGCGGGCCCGGTCGGCTACCAGTGCCAGGCCTCGTCCGGCAAGGTGCACCACCTGTTCACCGGCCTGCACACGCTGGAAATCCTTGATCACGAGACGGACCGTCTCGTCTCGTCAGGTGAACCCGGCAGGCTCGTCTTCACGACGCACACGAGGCGGGGCCAGCGACTGGAGCGCTACGAGATCGGTGACCTGGGCCGCTGGGTCCCCGGCGACTGCGAGTGCGGCCGCCAGACGCCGCGGTTCGAACTGCTGGGGCGCACCGGTGACGTGTTCCGGGCAGCCGCGCAGACGTTGAACTACCGGCGGTTCCTCACGATCCTGGAGGACGAGCACAGCTACGCCGGCGCGTTGCAGATCGTGCTGAACGAGGACGCTCAAGGCGAGGAGCTCGTCGTGCGGATGGAACGCGATCGCGCGCCCGAACCCGCGGCCACCCACACCACGTTGTTGTCCCGCTATGCCGAGGTTTCGGAGGCCGTCGAAAAGGACTCGCTGCTGACCGTGCGCGTCGAGAACGTCCCGCTGGCGGACTTCCTGCGGACGAAGAGCAGCGGCAAGTTGATCGCGGTCGTCGACCAGCGCAGCAGCAGGAGTGTGTGAACGATGTCCGTGCTCGACCTCATCTGCTACGCCCGCACGCACTCCCCGTTCTACAAGGAGCTGTACGACGGCTACGACTCCTCGACGCCGCTGTCCGAGCTGCCGGTGATCGACCAGGCCGCGTTCTGGGCCGCGAACACCATCCGCCACAACCAGGTGCTGACCCGCGCGCACACCGACGGCCTGATCTTCAAAACCGGCGGCACCACCAAGGCACCTCGCGTCTCCTTCTACACCAACGAGGAATGGGACGCGATGTGCCGCGCGTACGCGGAAACGCTGCCCGCGGCGGGACTGCGGCACGGCGACCGGATCGCGAACCTCTTCGCGGCCGGCGAACTGTACTCCAGCTTCATCTTCGCGCTGAACTCCCTGCAGCGCTCCCCGATCGACCTGGTCCAGCTGCCGATCACCGGCAGCGCACCGGTCGAGTTCACGCTGACCACCATGCAGGACTTCGACGCCACCGTCGTGGCGGGCTTCCCGACGACGCTGTGCCGGCTGGCTTCGCACGTCGTGGCTTCGGTCGGCTCACTGCCTTTGGTGCGGCTGATCCTGTTCAGCGGCGAGGCCCTGTACGACGACCAGCGCGCGTTGCTGTCTTCTGCCTTTCCCGGCGCCGAGTTCCGGTCGTTCGTCTACGGCAGCGTGGACGGCGGGATCATCGGCACGGCGGTGCTCGGCTCGGACGACGCGCGGGTGTTCCGCTCCTTTGTGGACAGCTCAGTGCTGGAGATCGTCGACGTCGAGACGGGCAAACTGATCACCGAGTCCGGCCGACCGGGCCGGTTGCTGCAGACCGACCTCACCCGGCGACTCCAGCCGATGATCCGCTACCCGGTCGGCGACCTGGCCGAGTGGGTCGACGCGGAGGACGGCATCTTCCGGCTGCTCGGCCGCGCCGACGAGGGCGCGCGGGTCGGCCCCGTGACGCTGCACCTCGACCACCTGCGGGCCGCCGTCGACCGCGCCGGGATCGCGCACAACGGCGTGCAGGTCGTGATCCGCCGCGTGGACGCACGCGACCAGCTGGTGCTGCGGATCGCCGCTGAGCCGCAGGACTTCGAGGCTGTCCGGGACGAGGTGCACGTGATCAGTCCGCGGTTCGAGCTGCAGGCCGGACGCGGCGTGGTCGCACCGCTGGCGGTGGACTGGGTGCCGGCGCTGGAGGTGAATCCCCGCACGGGCAAGACCGTCCGGCTCATCGACGAGCGCCCTGTCTAGTGCCGCGACCTGTGCCTGAGCCGTTCGCCTCGCTGCTGCTGAAAACTCGCCGCCACGCAGGCTGCGTGACCTGGTTGGCGCTGCTCGGGACCCTGACCATGTCGACGTCTGTGGAAGTGATATCGGTCTGTCAGTGCTCGGCGACAGCAAATGTCAGTCGCGTCCCGCCGCGTCGCGGTGCCGGAAAGATGGGCAGCCCGCGCTCCGCTGTGCGCCAGAAGTGCCGTAGACGTCGGGGTGCAGCAACTGGTGATGCTGCTGCCCCTGGTCGGCGTGGATGAACCCGCCGTGTCGGAGGTCGCGCTCTGGACTGAGCGGCCTCGCGGTGGTCGCCGTACGCGATGAGGTTGTTGCCCAGAACCATGATGGAGAGCGGTACCTCGGCGTGCGCGGGATCGGGTGGCGGGTGGTACCAGCGGTTTGGCCGCGCACGCGGCAGTAACGTGATCACCACTTCCCGCGACCCATGAACGTGACTACGGCAAGTGACAGGCCGGGTGCACTGAGGCCTGTGGAACGTGCCCTGATTGAGCACGTCGAACGCGGAGAGATCCTCGACCTGGCTCGTGACCAGCCTGTTGACGAGATCGCCATGCGCGCATGGGATGAGTCGCGCACTATCCGGTCGTGGGTGGTGCGCGACATCGTGCGAGGACGATTGGCCGCTGATCCTGACCCGCACGGACTACGCCTGCGCGGGGCACGTGTCGCTGGCCGCGTGGACCTGGAGAACATCACCAGCACAGTCGCGATCGAACTGGACAACTGCCTGCTCGAAGAAGGGCTCAACGCCCGCGACACCCACATCCCCGCCCTGGTCTTGTCCGTGTGCCGACTCGAGCACCCCAGCGAGCCGCCCCTGGACGCAGATCGACTCATCACCACGGTGTTCGTCGCCAGCGAGGTGACCATCACCGGGCACAGCGATCTAGGCGCTATCAGTCTGCTCGGCGCGCGCATCGGCCAGCTGGACTGCGGTGGCGCGACACTGCGCAACGACTCTGGCCCCGCCCTCAACGCCGACTACCTGCAGATCGACCAGGGCATGTTCTTGCGCGGCGGGTTCACCGCCACCGGCACGGGGGACACCGGGGCGGTCCGCCTGCTCGGCGCGCACATCAGCCAGTTGGAATGCGATGGCGCGACACTGCGCAACGACTCTGGCCCCGCCCTTGACGCCGACGGCCTGCAGGTCGACCAATGCGTCTACCTCCGTGACGGGTTCACCGCCACCGGCACCGGGGACACCGGGGCGGTCCGCTTGCTCGGCGCGCACATCGGTGAACTGGACTGCAGTGGCGCGACACTGCGCAACGACTCTGGTCCCGCCCTTGACGCCGACCGCCTGCAGGTCGACCAGAGCATGTTTCTGCGCGAGTTCACCGCCACCGGCACCGGGGACACCGGGGCGGTCCGCCTGCGCAGCGCGCACATCGGTGAACTGGACTGCGATGGCGCGACACTGCGCAACGACTCTGGCCCCGCCCTCAACGCCGACTACCTGCAGATCGACCAGAGCATGTTCTTGCGCGGCGGGTTCACCGCCACCGGCACCGGGGACACCGGGGCGGTCCGCCTGCGCGGCGCGCACATCGGTGAACTGGACTGCGGGAATTCCTCAGTGCGCAATGACTCGGGCCCGGCTCTTGACGCCGACGGCCTGCAGGTCGACCAACGCGTCTTCCTCAGTGACGGGTTCGCGGCAATCGGCGGTGGCGACAGTGTCACTGTCAACCTCACTGGTCTTCGGGTTGGAAGCACTCTGGTGTTTGATCCAGATCGTCTGGAGCACACCACCAACTCGCTGGCGCGGCTCGCAGTGGATGGACTGGTCTACAGCGGGTTGCCCGAGGGCATCTCTGCTGATTCCTGGCTGGAACTGCTGCGTGAGGGCACCCCGTCCTATGCGGCTCAGCCCTATCAGCAGTTGGCGGCCGCGCACCGGGCCGCCGGACACGACAGCCACGCGCGACGCGTCCTGATTGCACAACGCCGGGATCAGATCGGCCGCCGAGCGCTCACCGGTCGCGCAGAGCGCACCTGGTCCCGTTTCACCGGTCTCACACTGGGCTATGGCTACCAACCCTGGCGGGCTCTCATCGGCCTGCTCGTCGTTGTGGTCGCCGCTGTGGTTCTCGCAGTCGTCCTTGGCGGCCACGGCGGCCTCACACAGCTGCGAACGCCGCCCCCACCCACGGCACTCGGGTGCACCGTGGTGGAGCGCATCGGAGTCGGCCTCGACCTGGGCATTCCTCTGTTCACCACGGGCGCCCGTGCACGTTGCGAGGCCACCAACACCACAACTGGTCAGATCTTCACCTCCACCAGCTGGGCACTGCGACTCCTGGCCTGGGCCTTCGCCACCCTCTTCATCGCTGGCTTTACCAGCGCTGTCCGCAAGACCTGACAAACCAACGCCCGTCACCACTGCAGCGATCGGGGGCGCACTCGCGAACACACGTCAAACGAATGCGCAAGCCTGCCGGTAGTCCAGACGGGTGCGTCGTGGTGCCCTGCTGGGCGCCGGAAGACGCGGTGAAGGCTGCCGGTCTCGGCACTGGTTAGGGTGTTCCGGTGCGAAAGATCCTGGTCATCGGTATCGGCGCGGGCAACCCCGACCACCTGACGGTGCAGGCCGTCAAGGCGTTGCAGACGGTCGACGTGTACTTCGTGCTGGACAAGGGGTCCGTGAAGCAGGAGCTCGTCGACCTGCGCGCGTCGATCCTGGAAGCGCACGTGACGCGGCCGTACCGCTGGGTCGAGGGCCGGGATCCGGAGCGCGACCGCAACCCCGCCGACTACGTCGCGACGATCGACGCCTGGCGCCGGGACCGCGCGGACGTCGTCCTGGGCCTGCTGTCGGACCTGGGCGAGGACGAGGTCGGGGCGTTCCTGGTGTGGGGCGATCCGTCCCTCTACGACTCGACCCTGGCGATCCTCGACGACCTGCTGGCCCGCGGCGAGTCGTTCGCGGTGGAGGTCATCCCGGGCGTGACATCGGTGGCGGCGCTGACGGCCGGCCACCGGGTGTCGCTGAACCAGGTGGGCAAGCCGGTGCAGATCACGACCGGCCGCCGCCTCGCCGCCGGGTGGCCGTCCGATGTGGACGACGTGGCCGTGATGCTGGACGCGTCGTACTCCTTCGAGGGCGTCGACCCGGACACGTGGATCTACTGGGGCGCCTACCTCGGCATGCCCGACGAGATCCTGGTGTCGGGACGGGTCGGGGACGTGGCCGCGGAGATCCGCAGGGTTCGGTCCGAAGCACGCGAGCGCAAGGGCTGGATCATGGACACCTACCTGCTGCGCAGGCCCTGATCCTCCGACAGGTCCTCCCCGGCGGTGGTTTCCGCGTGCCGGCTTCGCCCCTACTCGGCGATCAACCGGCGCACGGAGCGTTCGACGAGCTCACGGGTCGCGTTCGGGGTGCTGAACGCGAGAATCGACATGTGCACGACCAGGTCGAGCAGGTTCGTGGCGTTGAACGCCGCTGAGATCCTGCCCTCCATCTGAGCCTGAGCGACGGCCTCGATCTTGTGCTTGTAGGCCTCCGCTTCGGCCTTCGGAACTTCGCTGAAGCCGTTCTCCAAGCGGTGGTAGGCCACGAGCCTGAGCAACTGCGGCCGCTCCAGGTACGCCTCGAACAGCCGGCCCGCGTAGCCGGGCAGGTCCTCCGGCGTGATCGGGACCTCCCGGATCATGCGGTCGACCTGGATCTTCAGCAGTTCGTCGAACAGGCCCTCCTTGCTGCCGAAGTAGGCGTAGATCATCGCCTTGTTGCAGCCGGCCGTGGCCGCGATGCGGTCGACCCGCGCCCCGGCGATCCCGTACTGGGAAAACTCCTCGAGCGCCGCGTCCAGCAACTTGGCCTTGGTCGCTTCCTTGTCCCTCACCACACCTCCATCTTAACCAACCGGTTGGTATTAGCAACCAACCAGTTAGTTGACAGCGCGCTTCGGACGTGGTTGCCTGGTTCTAGCAACCAAACAGTTGGTTACTTGAGCCAACCAGGTAGTCGGGAGAACGCCATGAAGGTCGCACTGGTCACGGGTGCCTCGTCGGGGATCGGCGAGTCCACCGCGCTTGAGCTGCACAAAGCCGGTTACACGGTCTACGCGGCGGCGCGGCGGGTGCAGCGGATGGAGGGGCTCGCCGCGCAGGGCATCCGGGTGCTGGAGATGGACGTCACCAGCGACGAGTCGATGGTCGACGGGGTCAAGAAGATCATCGCGGAGGCCGGGCGGATCGACGTGCTCGTGAACAACGCCGGCTACGGGTCGTACGGCGCGGTCGAGGACGTGCCGCTGGACGAGGCGCGGTACCAGTTCGAGGTCAACGTGTTCGGGCTGGCGCGACTGGTTCAGCTGGTGTCGCCGCACATGCGGGAGGCCGGGCGCGGGCGGATCGTGAACGTCTCGTCGATCGGCGGGCGGATCTACGAGCCGCTCGGAGCCTGGTACCACTCGACGAAGTTCGCGGTGGAAGGGCTGAGCGACTCGTTGCGGCTCGAACTGAAGCCGTTCGGGATCGACGTCGTGGTGATCCAGCCCGGCGGGATCAAGACCGAGTGGGGCGGGATCGCGGTCGAGAACCTGCAGAAGACTTCCGGTGGCGGTGCCTACGCGGGGCAGGTCAAGCAGTTGTCCGGGTTCTTCACGCAGATGGATCGCGCCAGTGAGCCGAAGGTCATCGCGGACGTCATCGTGAAGGCGGCCGAGGCAAAAAGGCCGCGCACGCGCTACGCGGCGGGGTTCGGGGCGCGGCCGATCCTGTTCGCGCGCAGGGTGTTGTCCGACCGGGCGTTCGACGCGCTGTTCCTCGGGGCGCTGCGCCGGTTCGCCTAAGCCGTGTTCCTCCTGTCTGAGCAGGTACCTTCGGTTCAGAACCACCGAGGGGAGTCGTGTGCACGAGGGGCTGTCGCCGGAGGCCGAGAAGCTCTACCTGGCGATGCTGCGCGGAGACGACAGCGCGGAGTCCGATGCGGCGCGCGCGGAACTCGAACGGCTCGGGCTGGTCAGGAACGACGGCGTGCGGCCGCCGCGGTCGGCACTGGCCGCGATCGCGTCCGGGCACGAGGCCGCGGCCGTCAGGGCCAGGGAGACCGCTGAGTTCCTGGCCGCCGCCTACGCCGCGCGTGGTGCGAAAGAGGTCGACTTCGTCGAGGTGCTCCAGGACGCGGCCGAGGTGATCAGCGCGTTCGAGGAGATGCAGAGCCAGGCGAAGTCGGAGATCCGGGCGCTCGACCCCGGTTCGTACCTGAGCCCGCAGCCGGAGGCGAGTCCCGCGCAGCCCCCGGCGCTGGCCCGCGGCATCGGCTATCGGGTCGTGTACGAGTCGGCGCTGTTGCAGACCGAGCGGGGATTCGCGTCGGTGCAGGAGAGCATCGCCGCGGGCGAGCAGGCGCGGACGTTTCCCGGTGTGCCGCTCAAGCTCGTGATCGCCGACTCGGACCGGGCGTTGATCGCGGTGCCTACGGTCACGGGCGGGAACGTGGTGGCACTCCTCATTCACCCGTCCGTGCTACTGAGCGCGCTCATCGAGTTGTTCGAGGCGTTCTGGCGGATGGCGGTGTCGATCACGCCTGGCGGCCAGGAGGTCACCCGTGAGGAGCCGACCACCGCGACCAGGAGACTGATGGCACTGCTCAGCGCCGGTCTGACGGACGAGTCGATCGCGCGAGAGCTCGGGATCAGCGAACGCACGGTGCACCGCCGGGTGAGCCGGCTGCAGCAGTTGCTGGGCGCGCAGACCCGGTTCCAGCTCGGCGTGCAGGCGTCACGGCGCGGTTGGCTTTAGTCACCCAAGGTCACCGAGTCACCGATCTTCATCACTCTGCGAACACGATTGGTGACGGTTTCCAGACATGGCGACTTTCTGCCATCACCCAGGAGTGTTAAACGCACGTTTTTCCTTTCTCCTCTGTTGCAAGCGCGGCCTCACCGGCCGTGCGGGGGCAGGAAGGGATCCACCAGTGAGGAAGTACTTCAGAGGCGGCATCGCCGCGCTGACGGGGGCACTGATCGCGACGAGCATCGTGCTCACGCCGGCGGCCGGTGCGGCGGCAAAGCAGGACCCGGACACGCAGAAGCTCGCGGGCGCGCTCGCCACCCAGAAGGTGACCTGGGAGGAGTGCACCTTCCCCGGCGTCGCTCCGGAGACCGTCGAGAAGTTCAAGACCGTCAAGGGTCTCGCCTGCGCGACCATCCAGGTCCCGCGCGACTGGCACAACCCGGCCGACGGCAACACGATCGGCATCCGCGTCTCCAAGACCGAGACCGCGTACAAGGGCACCAGCCGTCAGGGCATCGCGCTGGTCAACCCCGGTGGCCCCGGCGGCTCCGGCCTGCCGTGGGGCGCGGCGATGGCCCTGCGCACCCCGGTCCTCGCCGGCCAGTACGACTTCATCGGCTTCGACCCGCGCGGCGTCGGCCTCTCCGCGCCGCTCACCTGCAGCTACACCGTCCCGAACAGCACTGACATCAACGTGCTGAACAAGGCCAAGGTCGACGGCTGCCTCGAGAACCCGCTGACCCAGTTCATCACCACCGAGCAGACCACCTACGACATGGACTTCATCCGCGTCGTGCTCGGCGAGAAGAAGATGAGCTACATCGGCTACTCCTACGGCACGTGGCTCGGCACCTGGTACGCCGCCACGTTCCCGAGCAAGGCGCACCGCTTCCTGCTCGACTCGGCCGTCGACGCCTCGCAGTCGACGCTGGAGAACACCTGGGACCTGCAGCCGCGCACCCGCGACCGCCAGTTCCAGGAGGCGCTGCTCCCGTACATGGCGCGCAACGACGCCGAGTACGGCCAGGGCACCGACCCGATGGAGATCCGCCGCAACTGGGAGAAGGCCGGCGGCACCCGTGAGTTCCTGGGTCAGCTGTTCGTCGCGTGGTTCGTGATCCCGGCCATGTACGACACCACCCAGTACCCGACCGCCGCCGCCGCGGTCTCCGCCGTGATCGGCACCCCGGCCACGGGCACCGACGCGGAGAAGGTCGAGCAGCTCGTCGCGAAGATGCTGACGACGCCGGGCCTGACCGACGAGAACAAGGCGTTCATCGCGAAGGCCAAGGCCAACGCGCTCAACGCGATCGCCAAGAAGGAGCGCGTCGCGGTGAAGACCACGACCGCCGCCGCCGAGGTCGAGACCTGGGACGCGACGTTCGAGGCGATCCGCTGCCAGGACGGTCAGTGGAACCAGAACCTGCACTACTGGAACTACTGGCTGGCCGACCTGACCGTGAACGCGCCGTTCATCGCGCCGTTCATGAGCACCCCGCTGTGCGCCTACTGGCCGACGAAGAACTCGATGCCGAAGCCGGACAAGAAGACCTTCCCGCGTCTGCTGGTCGCGCAGTCCGAGCTCGACGCCGCCACCGCGTACGAGGGTGGTCTCGCCACGACGAAGGCGCTGCCGAACGCCAAGCTGATCAGCGTCGACAACGAGGGCTCGCACGGCCTGTTCCCGTACAACACGGACTGCGTCGACGACCCGATCGTCTTCTACTTCCAGACCGGCGCCACCCCGCGCAAGCAGTTCACGGGCTGCCAGGCGCTTCCGCTGCCGAACGAGGACAAGACGTTCGACGTCGGCGGCAAGCTCACCAACGGCAAGGTGAAGATCAAGATGATCACTCCGGCCGTGAAGGAAGCCAACAAGATCGTCAAGGACCTGCTGAGCGGTTCCTCGACGGCGGCGGCCGACGAGTCGGGCATGCCGGCCAACCTGTAACACCCGTTTAGAGCTGCGGCCCTCGGCGCGATGCGCCGGGGGCCGTTTCCACGCACGGGACTACCAGCGCTGGTTCAGGTAGTCGCTCCAGAACGGCATGGTGGCCTTCGCCGGAAAGCCGTTCGGGTGCCCGGGCGGGGGTTTCTCGAACTCCTGGTTGACGTAGTCGGTCAGGTCGACGCCGTAGCGAACGATGTCCGTTCCGTAGACGGACAGAACCGGATTCCCGAACGTGCCTCGCCCCGCGGGAAGGAATCGGTGCCCGTAGACCGGGATCAACCTGGGCGCTTCGTCCACTTCGTACCGCGCCACCACCATCGCTGTTTCACTGTCGTCTGGCCGCTCACCCCAGGCCGGGTTCCAGTGCTGCCCGGCCTCGACCTCCCGCAACACTCCCCTGACCGGCCACCCGAGTTGCCTGTGGAGGTCGTCCGGGTCGCCGTCACGCCACTCGGGCCACGGCTGCTCCCAGGTGTGGAAGACCCCTGCTTCCGACATGTAGGGAGTGTTCACCGGCAACCCCGCCGCCAGAAACGCGCGATGGTCGTCAGCGAACTCGAACTCGTGCTCGGCCTCGATGCGGGCGAACTCCGCGTCGGTCAGCCCTGGAGCGATCTCACAGCAGCCCAGCTCGGCCAATCGTCGTGCGGCCGCGGTTCCGAGACTGATGCCCCCATCTGTCGTCACATCGCGACCGTAACGGGATTCGCTAGCGCTGCCACCACTTTTTGCGGACCACGTCGATGATCACGCAGGTGATGTTGTCCGGGCCTCCGTTGCCGTTCGCCAGCGCGATCAGCTGCCAGGCAGCGTCCGTTCCGTCCTCAGTGGACAGCAGGATCTCGTGGACGTCTTCGAGGTCCGTGTAGTCCGTCAGGCCGTCGCTGCACAGCAGGTAGCGGTCTTCGATCTTGGCCTGGTGCCACGTGAGGTCCGGGTCGTGCGAGTTGCCGGACTGCAAGGCGCGCAACACATAGGCGCGGCGTGGATGGACGAGCGCTTCCTCCGGCGTCATGCGGCCCGCGTCCACCAGGGCCTGCACCATGGTGTGGTCGTGGGAGATCTGGCGGAGCTCGCCTTCCCTGAGCAGGTACGCGCGGGAGTCGCCGATGTGCGCCAACTGGAAGGCGAGGCCCTCCCAGCGGATGGCGGTGAGAGTGGTGCCGGCGCCCTGGGGCGTCTCGGCGTCGAGTCTGCGCGCGATCTCGGAGACCGCGGGGCCCAGGTCGCCCTGCCAGCCCGCTAAGACGTTCACCGCGAGCGCGCTGGCCACTTCGCCGTGCTCGTGGCCGCCCATGCCGTCCGCCACGGCCTGCAGGTCCGCGCGGACGTAGACCGAATCCTCGTTGTGCTCGCGAACGAGCCCAGGATCGGTCGCCACGGCGATACGCAGCTCGTGTGTCATGTCTCCAGTAGATCAGTTGTGAAGTGAGTTCACAAGCAATACGGTTGTGAACATGGATGAGACGGTCAACGCCGGTGACATCGCGCGCCTCGCTGATGTGGGGCGGGCGGCGGTGTCGAACTGGCGGCGGCGGTTCGAGGACTTCCCGTCGCCGGTCGGCGGGACGGCCTCAAGTCCGTTGTACCTGTTGCGCGACGTGGAGTCATGGCTTCGGCGCAACGGGAAACCGTTCCGTGTCTCACCGGCCGAACGGCTGTGGACCCAACTGCGCACAGCCGACGACCTGAAGCTCGGTGAGGCGCTGGCCGCGGTCGAGGCCGACGCGCAGACGTTCGAGTTCCTGCACGAGCGCTACCTCGAAGCGCACTCGCGGCTGTTGAACCCCACTCCGTCCGAGGTCATCGAGGTCGTGCTGGCCACGACCGACGGTGACACGGTGATCGATCCGGCGTGCGGCACGGGCAGTTTGCTGAAGGCCTCCAAGGCCCGGAACAAGATCGGGCAGGAGCTCGATCCCGTCTCGGCGGTGATCGCGCGCCGCCGAATGCCGCACGCGCAGATCTACACCGGCGACTCGTTGCGGCACAACGGCGTCCAGGAGAGGGCCGACGCCGTGGTGTGCGACCCGCCGTGGCACGACCGGGCGTGGGGGCACGAGGAACTGGTGGGCGACGCCCGGTGGACCTACGGGCTGCCACCGCGCGGCGAACCCGAGTTGGCGTGGTTGCAGCACTGCCTGTCGCTGACGAAACCGGGTGGGCTGGTCGCGGTGCTGCTGCCGTCGGCGGCGGCGTCCCGCAGGCCCGGCAAGCGGATTCGCGGCAACCTCCTGCGCGCCGGAGCCGTGCGCGCGGTGATGACCGTGCAACCGGGACGCGATCTGTGGCTGCTGCGGAACCCGATCGGCCGCGCGCCCGAACAGATCGCACTGCTGGAGGCGCCCGGCCCGCTCGACCCGAACACGCGGGTCATCGACCTGCTGGACGACGACGTCGACCTCAGTCCGTCGCGCCGCAACGGCACCGACGCGTCCGCCTACCTCGACGCACAACCGACGTTCGGTCTGGCGCCTCTGCCCGAACTGCGGGAACAGACCGCTCCCCCGATGACGACGATCGGCGAACTGGTCCGCGCGGCCCCCGGCAAACACGTCGTCACGTCCCCGACCGGCGCCATCTACGAGATCGATCCGCGCAAGATCGACCCGGACTTCCTCGAAGGCGTGCTGCGCGCCGCGTTCGCCAGGACGCCGACCGGCTCGACCCGCCTCGACGTGCGCCGGACGCAGGTCCCGTCGCTGCCGCTGGCCGAACAACAGCGGTACGGACAGGCGTTCGCGCAGCTCAAGGCCCTGGAAGCAGGCCTGGAAGAGGCCGCCTCGCTGGTCCGTTTGGGCTACAATGGACTCCTGAGCGGACAGGTCGGGCCAGCGTGATTCCAGCAGATTCACCCGATTGGTACGTCCTGAAACGCTGTTGCGGTCGCCTCGCGTACGAGGAAGCGCGGGGTCAGCGAACAGGCGACGGCAGTTAGGCTTCCCGGGTGCTGATCGCCGACCGCTATGAGATCGACGACCTGCCGCTGGGGCGGGGTGGCATGGGTGCCGTGCACAAGGGGCGGGACCTGCGGCTGGATCGCCGGGTCGCGGTCAAGCTGCTGCGCCTGCCCGGCAGCGATGACGAGGTGGCGCAACGGTTCGCGCGCGAAGCGAGGATCGTCGCCAAGCTGGAGCACCCCGGAGTGCCCGTCCTGTACGACTTCGGGACGTACGAGCAGCGCCTGTTCCAGGTCATGCAGTTCGTCGACGGCGTCACGGTCGCCGACCTGGTCGGCGAGTTCGGCCCGCTGCCCGAGGCGTGGGCCGCGAACATCGCCGCGCAGGCCGCCGCGGTCCTGGCCGCCGCGCACGAACGCGGCATCTGCCACCGGGATCTCAAGCCCACCAACCTGATGCTGTGCCCGGACGGCGCGGTGAAGGTGCTGGACTTCGGGCTCGCGCTGCTGCGGGAGAGCGACGTCGCGCCGTTCAGCCGGGCCGGCCAGATCCTCGGCACGCCCTCGTACATGGCACCCGAGCAGATTCAGCGAGGGATCGCCGAGCCGCGCAGCGACCTGTACGCGCTGGGGTGCGTGCTGCACGAGATGCTGACGGGCGACCAACTCTTCACCGGGCCGACGGCGTACGCGGTGTTCGACAAGCACGTCAAGGAGCCGCCGCCACGGCTGCCCGGCGCGCTCGACCCGGTGGTGCAGCGGTTGCTGGCCAAGGACCCCGGCGGGCGTCCGGCGACGGCGCTGGAGGTTTTCGAGGATCTGCAAGGGTTTGCGCAGGATCCGCCGGCGTTGCCCGGGTTCGTGCGGGACGGGTCGACGGCGATGTACTCCAGCGTGCAGGTCAGGCCGGGATTCGGTTCACCTCGTGATCACCTGTCGCCCACAGGTGCTGCACCGCATACGCACGCCACGGTCGCCACGCCTCCGAACGCCTGACGAGTGCCGCCGGCGTCGACGGCAGGCCCAGAGCCTCCGCGGCCAGACGGATGCCGAGGTCGGTCGGCAGGAACGCGTCGGGATCACCCAAAGAGCGCATCAGGATCGACTCGACGGTCCACGGGCCGAAGCCGGGCAGCGACGAAAGCCATTCGCGCGCAACGGTTCGGTCCGCGCCGGGAGACAGGTCCAAACCGGACTCGAGGGCATCGAGCAACGCGGCCATCGTGCGGCGGCGGGACTCGGGCATCGCCAACTCGCCGACGTCGAACGACAGCGGGAACAGGAACAGGTCACCTACTGGCGTGCCGTGAGCGGCCACGAGGCGTGCGGCATGCGTGCGCGCGGCCTTCGTTGACACCTGCTGGCCCAGCACGGCGCGAATAGCGAACTCCGCGCCGTCCACCGTGCGCGGCACACGGCGACCGGGCGCGGCGGAAACCAGCGGCGCCAAAAGCGGATCCGCGGACAACGCAGCATCGACCACGAATGGATCGGCGTCGAGGTCCAGCAGAAACCGGCAAAGGTCTAGAGCACTAGTCAAATCGCGAGAATCGGACAGTTCCAGCGTGCAGGCGACGTGCTCCGGGAACGGCTGCAATGCGACGATCCCGAATCCGCAAGGAAGTCGCAAGGTCCGCCGGTAGACACCGCCTCGCCACTCCTCCACGCCGGGCACGGCGGTGGCGATGAGGTGGCCGAACAGGTTGTCGGGACACAGAGGTGCTTGAAAGTGCAAGTGTTCCGAGAACGTGTCGAGCTGCATGTCCACCAGCATGACGCCATTCCAAGCGAGACGCTGGCGGGAAAGCGACATCATTCCGGACGGGGCCAACCGGGTGACCTGCTTCGCGGCGCGAAAATCCGTGGCTAGGCTGGCCTTCGCGCCGTGGCAGCAGTTGTCAGATTCAGCATGGAAGGGCGGCGTCGCGTGCGATGAGAGCGGCTTGGACGCGGTTGTCGCACCGAAGTTTCGTCAGCAGTCGGCTGACGTGGGCCTTGATCGCCCCTTCCGAGAGGTACATGAGCCTAGCGATGCGCGCGTTCGCCATGCCCTGCGCCAGATACACCAGCACTTCCTGCTCGCGTCGAGTGAGCAGGCCGATGCGGCTGCGTGCGGCGTCCCGGCGTTCCGAGTCGGCGCCGGTGAAGTGGTCGATCAGCGCACGCGTCGCGGACGGCGAGAGGATCGCTTCTCCTGCTGCGACGGCACGCACGGCGGTCACCAACGCGTCGGGCTCGCCGCTCTTGAACAGGAATCCCGCCGCGCCGGCCCGCAACGCGGGGAAGAGCATCTCCTCGGTCTGCCGGGTGCACAGCATGATCACCTGGGTACCGGGCACGTGCCTGCGCACCATCCGCACCGCCGCGAGGCCTTCCATGCCGGGCATGGACGCGTCCATCAGCAGCACCTGCGGTCGTTGGCGCCGCGCGAGTTCGAGCGCGCCGCCGCCGTCACCGGCCTCGCCGACGACCACGACGTTGCCGGAACGCTCCAGCACACCGCGGACTCCCGTGCGGATCAGAACCTCGTCGTCGGCGATGCCAACGGTGATCGTGCGCGGCTTGTCCACCAGTTGCAGACCTGCGCTCGCCCACGAGGTGCTCGTCGTCAACGTCATGCGCACTCCCTGTCAGACCGGACCAGTCTCCAGTTTGTTCCCGAACGAGGAACTCAGGAAGGCAGGCATAACGAGCAGGTTGCGAACCGTCTCGCGCGCACGCAGGCGTAACGGGTTGCACATAACGGCCCACTACTTACGACCTGCGCGAACACCACATCGAGACAGCAACAGCCTGCCGTTACGGCTTGAGGAGAGGGACTCATGACCAGCAGCGGACGTTGCGCACTGTGCGACGGCACGATGCCTCCCGCCACCTCCGAGCAACGCAGGTCCTATTGCTCCAACGCGTGCCGCCAACGGGCGTATCGCCGCCGTGCCACCGTTTCCACGACAACGCCTCCCACCAGGCAGAACCTGCGCGTCCTCTCGAACCTGCCCGCAGCGCGTGACACGTTCATCGGCCGTCAGCAGGAGCTGTCGAAACTCGACCAGCTGTTGCGCAGGCATCGTCTCGTTACGCTCGTGGGCAGTGCGGGTGCGGGCAAGACGAGGCTCGCGCTGGAGGCCGCGGGACGGTTGCGGCGCGGGCGAACGGACCGGGTCCTGCTCGTCGCGCTGGGCGAGATCACCGCTTCCCGAGACGTCGTGCCGGCCCTCGCCGACGCGCTCGGAGTGGCCGCGGAGTCCGACGAACCGTTGCGCGCCACCGTGGTCGAGACGCTCAAGAACATGAAGGCGGTCGTAGTCCTCGACAACTGCGAACACCTCCTCGACACGTGCGCCGAACTCACCGACATGCTGCTGAACCGCTGCCCCGGCGTGCGGGTGCTCGCGACGTCACGCGAAGCCCTGTGGATCACCGGCGAGGTCAGCTTCCACGTCGAGGGTTTACCTGTCCCCTCAACGGATCGAGACCTGGTCACCACGGCGGCGCCGCGCTCGGAGGCCGTGAAGCTGTTCGTGGACAGGGCCCGTGAGCGCAAGCCCGACTTCCGGCTGACCCTCGACAACATCGCCGCGGTCGCGTTGTTGTGCGCACGGCTGGAGGGCATGCCGCTCGCGATCGAACTGGCCGCGCGCTGGGTGCAGGTGCTGCCGGTCGCGGACATCTGCGACCGCATGGACGAGCCGCTGGAGCTGCTGACGCTGGGCTGCCGCAAGTCGCCGTCGCGCCAGAGTTCGTTGCGTGAAGCCATCGACTGGAGCTACCAGCTGTTGCAGCCGGACGAGCAGTTCGCGCTGCGGCGGCTCTCGGTGTTCGACGGCGGCTTCGACCTGACCGCGGCCACCGAGGTCTGCTCGTCGGAACGCTCCGCGGAACCGGTGCTGGACGTGCTGTCCCGGCTGCAGGCCAAGTCGTTGCTGACGGCCGTGCCCGGCACGACCCGGTTCCGGCAGCTGGAGTCGGTTCGGTTGCACGCCAGGGAGAAGCTGCTGGCGGCCGGCGAGCTGGACATGGCCTACGAGGCGCTGGCCCGCTGGTTCACCGACCTCTCGGACGTGCTGATCACCGCGCCGCTGTCGGTGCCCGCGGACGTGCAGCTCAAGCTCGACAACCACGTCGACAGCCTGCTCGGCACGGTCGAGTGGGCGGCGGATCGCGATGACGAACGGTTGTTGCTGCTGACCTCCGCACTGGCCGACTGCGCTGCCCGGCGCGGACGGCTGGGCCAGGCGCGCGTGATGCTTCGGGACGCGCTGCGACGACCGTCCACAAGGGACGACTACCGGTGCGTGGCCCTCAACCACGCCGCCCGGTTCGCGGCCGAGCAGGGCGACCACGACGAGGCCGTCGAACTCTCCAGCGAGGCGTCGCGGCTGGTGCCGGACAGCTCGACGGCCTTGGCGATGAGCTGCCGCAGCACGCTGGCGGCAGTGCAGCAGTCGTCCGGCGAGTGGGAGGCGTCGAACGCGAACAGCACCGAGTGCCTGCGGGTCGCGGAGTTGCTGGGCGAGCCTCTCGCCCGTGCGGCGTGCTTGGTGGACCTCGCGCGCACGGCGTTGTCTCTGGGCAAGCACGAACGCGCCGAGAAGAACGTCATGAAGGCGTTGCCGATCTCGCGCGCGTCGGGCATGCCCGCGCGCATCGCCTCCGCACTGACCACACGGGGCGCCGTCGCGTTGGCGCAGGGCGACCTGGACGAGGCGACGCACGCCTTCCAGGAGGCGTTGCGGATGGACGGCATCAACCCGTTGACCGCCCCTGACGCCCTGGAAGGCCTGGCCGTGGTCGCCGTGACGCGTGGTCAGGCTGAGCGCGCGCTACGGATCGAAGCGACGGGACGCGCGCTCAGGCGGTCAGTCGGCGTGGTGCCGAATCCGTTCTGGGCGGAGAAGGTCGCCGTGGCCATGCGCACCGCACGGCTGATGCTGTCCGTCGCGCGCGCAGAAGCCGCCTCCACTCCGTTGACCGCCGCGGAGACCGAGGCGTTCATCCAGGACGAGGTGTGGCTCGATCGCACGGAGGCCGCGTTCGACTCGCTGGACGACCACGAACGGCGCGTGATCGCGTTGCTCGCCACGGGACTGACGAACCAGCAGATCGCGAACCGGCTGAACGTGTCGCTGCGGACGGTGGCCTCGCGGCTGCAGCGCCTGCGGGACAAGCTCGGGCTGCAGAGCCGCGAGGACATCGCGGCCTGGGGAGCGGAACGCGCTATCGGCTGAGCGCGTACACGTTCACCCACAGCTGGCAGATCTCCTTGGCCGCGACACGGGCATCGGACGCCGTGCAGGCAGCCAGCTTCAGGACGTCTGCGTCGCGGGCCGTGGTGGCGTTGGGAATCGCGAGCACGGTCATCCCCGCGGCGTGCGCCGAGCGGATGCCCGACGCCGAGTCCTCGACCGCGAGGACGTTCAGGGGGTCGAGGCCGAGCTTGCGGGCGGCGAGCAGGTACGGGTCGGGCGCGGGCTTGCCGTTCGCGACGTCGTCGCCCGTCACGATCGCCTCGACGTGCCTGCGCAGCCCGGACGCCGACGCAGCGGCCCTGACGTACCGCCGCGGCGACGCCGAGACCAGCCCGACCGGCCCGAGTTCGGCCGCCAGGGCAACGAGTTCCGCGGCACCGGGCAGCATCCCGAACGTGCCGCGCGCGATCGCGTCCACCATGCCGTCCACGCACTCCGACGCGGCGCGCTCCGGCGTGAGGCCGTGGCACCGTTCGGCGAGGTAGGCACTCCAGCTCGCCGTGCTCGTGCCCTGGATCGCCGTCCAGTCGGTGGAGGTCCAGCGGTGGTCGTGGCGGGCCGCGACGGCGCCGATCACCTGGTTCCACGTCGCGGCGCTGTCGACGAGGGTCTCGTCGAGGTCGAAGACGGTCGCAAGCAGCGTCACCGCGCCACCACGCTCTCCGGCACGAACGCCGCGAGCTGCTCGATGGACACCAGCTTCAGCCCGTGCTGGTCCGCGAACGCCCTGAGCTGCGGCAACCGCGCGACGCCGCCGTCCTCGTCGCACACCTCGCTGATCACCGCGACCGGCGCGAACCCGGCGAGCCGCATCAGTTCGACGGCGGCCTCGGTGTGCCCGCGCCGTTCGGTGAGGCCACCTGCCCTGGCGCGCAACGGAAACACGTGACCGGGCCGGCGCACGTCCTGCGGGGTGCTCGCCGGATCGGCCAGGACGCGCAGGGTGCGGGCGCGGTCGGCGGCGGAGATGCCGGACTCGATGCCGTTCTTGGCGTCGATCGAGACCGTGTAGGCGGTGCCTTCGGGGTCCTCGTTGTCCTGGACCATCAACGGCAGGCGCATCCGGTCGGCGACCTCGGGGGCCACCGGCGCGCAGATCAGGCCGCTCGTGTGCCGCACGTAGAACGCCAGCGCCCGCGGGGTGGCGTGTTCGGCGGCCATGATCAGGTCGCCTTCGTTCTCGCGGTCCTCGTCGTCCACCACGATCACCGGGCGGCCTGCGCGCAGGTCGGCGATGGCGGCCTGGACCGAGTCGAGGCTTGGCTTGCGTTTTGCCTGTTCAGGAACGGTGAGGTTCACGTCCTCATCGTTGGGAACGGGCGGGGGTGACGCTCGGCGGACTAGTCGGTTTGACCCGAACGTGCGAACTTGCCGAGCTTCACGGACAGCAGGAACGTGGACCACGAGCCAGGGGCGACGGCGAGGTGGGTGGCGGGAGCCTTGGTATCACGGATGCCGACGCCACGGCCGACCTCGACGCAGTCCACCGCATTCGCGCTATAGCTGCTCTTACGCCACATCCCGGCTCCTCGTCAGGTCGCGTGCTTGGAGATCCTCTTTCTGGATTCTTCCGCATCCAGCGCAATCTTTTCGAGGGACGTGAGCACATCGCTGTAGCCCTCGACGGCTACCGGCGCCTCGATGACGAGGCTGGAGTTCTCCGCCTCCACGAAGACGACCTTCTCGATCCGGTCGAACTCCATCAGGCTGAACGATCCGGCAAGGCCAGCGTGCGCACCCGCAGCGGTGGGCACAACTCTGATGTCGATGTACGGGCGTACCCACATCTCCAGCAGGTGATGCAGCTGTGCGCGGAGCACTTCGTGGCCGCCGACGGGCAGCAGCAAGACCTGCTCGTGAACGTAGAACACGCAGTCGAGACGCTGCCGGAACACCTCCTGCATGCTCTGGCGTATCGCAACACGTTCTTCGATCTCCGCGGGTTTGCCCTTGCCTGCGGCGAGGCACACCGCTCGCGTGTAGTCAGGCAGCTGAAGGAGCCCTGAGATGGCCAGCGGCGACCAGGCGATGAACTTCTTCGCCTTCTGCAGGTGCTCGATGAACGTCCGGGGGCGGATCGGCTGAGTCGCACCGTGCTGCTGCCACCAGTCCTTGGTGTCAGTCTGGCGGAAGAGCCGCAGCAGGTGTTCACGCTCTTCTGGAGCGATTCTGCAGAAGCTGAGCAGGATCGCGACGTCCACCTCTGAGCAACCGCCCTTGCCGTTCATGAGGTCCGAGAGCTTGCCGGGGTCCCAGTCGATCTTCTCGCAGATCTCGCGTGCGGTCATGCCCGTGGCGGACAGAGCAGCTCGTACCGCGTCGCCGAACTCCCGCCCACGCGCGGTGGAGAAACGCTTTGGCATGGAACGAAGTTAGGACCGACCGTCCTCTTTGTGCAGTCGCTCAGGTGAAACTCGACCCGAAGGGCTGTCGTCTCGGAACCCCTCCAATAGTTAACCAACTAGACAGAGACAGGACAACCAGGGCACCTAAACCGTTTTCGGACTGCTCCATTCGAGTGACGGCAGAGGTCTAGACCTTGACCTTCGAGTGGTCTAAACCACATCGTTCCGGTACCCCCTGCGACTGAGGAGACCGATGTCCAAGTTCCGATGGCATCTAGCTGCTCTCTTCGCGGCTGTCGCCGCGATGGTCCTCGGAATCGTCGTCGTGCCCGCTGCTAGCGGTGCCGGTGGCGTTTCCGCCACGTTCTCCAAGGGTTCTGACTGGGGAACTGGCTTCGAGGGCAAGTACACGATCAAGAACAACAGCGCGGCGGCCCTGACGTCGTGGACCGTCGAGTTCACGCTCCCCGCCAACCACAAGGTCACCTCGCTGTGGGACGGCTCGTACACGACGAGCGGCCAGACCGTCACGGTCAAGAACACCTGGAACGGCAGCATCGGTGTCGGCGGGTCGGCGAGCTTCGGCTTCAACGGCTCCTACACCGGCGCGTTCGGTGCGCCGACCAACTGCAAGCTCAACGGTGGCTCGTGTGAGGCCGGCGGGACGAACCCGACGACCACCACCACTACGTCGACCACGACGACTACCACCACCACGACCACCACTACGACGACCACGACCGGTGGTCCGCAGCCCGGTGGCAAGGTCAACCTCGGCTACTTCACCGAGTGGGGCACGTACCCCGCGCGCAACTACCTGCCGAAGAACATCGACACCTCCGGCACGGCCGCCAACATCACGCACATCAACTACTCGTTCGGCAACGTGGTTGGTGGCAAGTGTGTGATCGGTGAGTCGTTCCCGGCGATCGAGAAGTCCTACACGGCGGCCGAGTCGGTCGACGGCGTCGCTGACGTGTGGGACGCGCCGGTGCGCGGTGCCTTCAACCAGCTGATCAAGCTGAAGAAGAAGTACCCGCACATCAAGGTGCTGTACTCCTTCGGTGGCTGGACCTGGTCCGGTGGCTTCGGCGCGGCCGCTGCCAACGACAAGTCGCGCCAGGACTTCGCGGACTCCTGCTACAACCTGCTCGAGGACCCGCGTTGGGCGAGCCTGTTCGACGGCATCGACATCGACTGGGAGTACCCGAACGCCTGTGGCCTGAGCTGCGACGCGAGCGGTTTCGACGCCTACCGGCTGCTGATGGAGAAGCTGCGCAATCGCTTCGGCCAGAACTACCTGGTCACCTCGGCGATCACGGCTGACGGCACCGCCGGCGGCAAGATCGACGCCGCTGACTACGCCGGTGCCGCGCAGTACCAGAACTGGTACAACGTCATGACGTACGACTACTTCGGTTCCTGGGCGGCGCAGGGCCCCACGGCTCCGCACTCCCCGCTGACGTCCTACAACGGCATCCCGACGCCGGGCTTCTACTCCGACGCGGCGATTCAGAAGCTGAAGGGCAAGGGCGTTCCGTCCAGCAAGCTCCTGCTCGGCATCGGCTTCTACGGCCGCGGCTGGTCCGGCGTGACGCAGGACGCTCCTGGTGGCACGGCTACCGGCCCCGCGCCGGGCATCGAGCCGGGCAACCAGAACTACAACGTGCTCAAGACGCAGTGCCCCGCAACGGGCACGGTCGCGGGTACGGCCTACGCCAAGTGTGGTGACCAGTGGTGGAGCTACGACACCCCGTCCACCATCAACGGCAAGATGGGTTACGCGAAGACCCAGGGTCTCGGTGGCGCCTTCTTCTGGGAGATGTCCGGAGACACCTCGAACGGTGAGCTCGTCAAAGCGATGAAGAGCGGTCTCAACTAGTTCTTCGAACGCCGGGAGGGGAGCTGGGTCAACCCAGCTCCCCTTTTGTTCTGCCCGAAAATCAGCAGAACACGTGGTTCAGCAAACGGGAGTAACCGTCACCAGGGCTCGCGCCGTCGGCCGCCTCGGTGAGCGACAGTTCGAGGCGCTTGCCGTTGGGCGTACCGACCATCATCGTCCCGTAGCCGTGGATCTGGCCGTCGTGGCCGTAGACCGTCGTGCCGCAGGGCAACGACGCGACCGCGAGGCCCAGGCCGTAGTCGGGGCTCACCGCCGACGTCTTCGTCAGTTCCTTCTGCTGCACGGGTTTGAGCAGCTTTCCGGCCAGCAGGGCCGTCAGGAACGTGTCCAGGTCGCGGGTCGTCGAGATCATCTCCCCCGCCGCCCAGCCCCACGACGGGCTGAGCCGCGTGACGTCCACGGGCTTGCCGGAGGCATCGGGGTAGTAGCCGTGCGCGTGCGGGCCGGGCACCTCCACCGAGTTCCTGGGCAGCACGGTGTCCGTGAGCCGCAACGGCTTCAGGATCCGCTGCTCGACCGCCTGCTGGAACGGCCTGCCGGTGATCTTCTCGACGAGCAGGCCCGCCACGACGTAGTTCGTGTTGGAGTAGTTCCACCGCGTGCCGGGCTCGAAGTCGAGCGGCTTCGACGTGGAAACCGCGAGAAGCTCCTGCGGCGTCCAGGTCTTGAAACGGATCGACGGGAAGCCTGCGGGATCGAGTGGCAACGCGTCCGTGTAGTTGTAGAGGCCGCTGGTGTGCTGCAACAACTGCCGGACGGTGATGCGGTCGTCCACCAGGCCGGGCAGATGGTGTGACACCGGCGCGTCCAGCTCGAGCTTCCCCTCGCCCGCGAGTTGCAGCACCACGGTCGACACGAACGGCTTCGTGACGCTGCCGACGCGGAAGGTTCCGTTGTGCGGCACGGGTTTGCGGGAGCCCAGCTCGGCGACGCCGGAACGGACGGTGTCGCGTCCGTTGATGCGCGCCTGGATGCCCAGTGCGCCACCGGACGTCGTGAGCTGGTCGATGATTTCTTGCACGGCCCCCTGCCGGGCCGGTGCCGCGGAGGCGACACCGGCCGTGGCGAGCAGGGTGGCCGCGGTGAGTGCGGCTACCAGTCTCATGATCAGCAGAAGACCTCGGTGAGGAGCTTGTTGAAGGCGTCACCGGGGTTGCCCTCGGTGGGGCCGCTGGTGGCGTTGAGCTCGAAGCGCTTCTTGGAATCCGGCGTCGTCAGCAGCTGCGACGAGTAGCCGGGGATGCCGCCGCCGTGGCCCCACACCTTGGTGCCGCACGGCAGGGTCTCCACCTGCAGGCCGAGGCCGTACTCGGGGCTCACGGCCGTGGTCTTGCTGATCTCCTGCTGCTGCGCGGGCTTGAGCAGCCTGCCGCTCGACAACGCCGTGACGAACGTGTCCAGGTCGCGGGTCGTGGAGATCATCTCGCCGGCCGCCCAAGCGACCGACGGGTTCATGCGGGTGATCTCGCTCGGCTGGCCCTTGACGGTCCAGTAGGCGCGCGCGTGCGGGCCGCTGATGCCGGCCTTGTCGCCGGGCAACTCGGTGTCGTTGAGGTGCAACGGCTTCAGGATGCGCTGCTCGACGGCCTTCTCGTACGGCTTGCCGGTGATCTTCTCGACCAGCAGGCCGGCGACGACGTAGTTGGTGTTGGAGTAGTTCCACCGAGTGCCGGGCTCGAAGTCGAGCGGCTTGGACGTCGAGAGCGCGAGCAGCTCCTGCGGCGACCAGCTCTTGTAGCGGATCTGCTCGAACTCGTCCGGGTTGAGCGGCAACGCGTTGGTGTAGTTGAAGAGTCCGCTCGTGTGCTGCAGGACCTGGCGGACGGTGATGCGGCTGTCGATCAGGCCGGGCAGGTAGCGGACGACCGGGGCGTCCAGGTCGACCTTCCCCTCACCGGCGAGTTGCAGCGTCACGGTCGACACGAACGTCTTGGTGATGCTGCCGACGCGGAACCGGCCGTTCTCCGGCACCGGCTTGCTGGTGTTCAGCTCGGCCGTGCCGGAACTGGCGGTGAAGCGCTGCCGTCCGTCCGTGACCCTGGCCTGCACGCCCAGAGCCGCCCCACTCTGCGTGATCTGGTCCAAAGCCTGCTGGACGACCTTGCGGTCGACGCTCGACGTGTCCGCCGAGGCGACCCCCGCGGTGGTCAGAGCCAGCAGGCTCGTCGCGGTGACTGTGGCTACCAATCGAATCCCCATGCTGACACCCTGTCGAGCCACGGTGTCAGCGCGCATCCACCTTCAGTCGTACGCGCGCCCTAGGGGTGTCCCCTGCTCCGTTCAGCGTCAGTACGGGCGTTTCGCTGCTTTCATGGCCGAAACGAGCATGGGACGCACTTTCGGCCAATGCACGTCCTTCTGGCACGAGAACGGCGGCAGGAAGCCACCGCACTTGCCAGAGCGCGCGCCGATCTCCCAGACGAAACTCGGCACACCCAGGTCGTCGTACACCCAGTCGTCGGTGGCGCCGGACGCGTTGTAGAGCACCTCGCCGGGCTGGCCGGCGGTGAACCCGGACAGCTCGGCCATGTCGTTCGCGATCTTGCGCAGGGCCGCGTCGTTGCCGGTCTTCTGCGTGCTCCAGCCCCACGGGAACAGCACGTAGTCGCCGTAGCTGTGCATGGAGATCACGGCGCCGGTCGTGTCGGCGGAGGCGGCCGCGGTGTCGCCGGGGGCGCGAGTGTCGCGGTAGAGCTTGCGCCACAACGACTCCAGCGCCTGGACTTCCACCTCGGAGTCGGCGCGCGTGCCGCGGTAGGTCTCGCTGCACTTGTTCGTGGACGAGCCGACCTCGCCCCAGTGCGAGCCGGCGTTGCGGTTGAGGTCGACGCCGCGTGAGCCCGACGTGCAGGTGCCGTTGGCGTTCTTGCGCTGCAGGACGGGCGAGTCGCCGCCGGACTCGACGATCTCGACGCCGTCCGGGTTGGCGATCGGGACGACCCAGACCTCCAGGTCGGAGAGCATCGCGGTGAGGTCCGAGCCGACCAGGTCGTCGATGAACCGCCACGCCATGTCGCCGGTGGTGATTTCACGTGCGTGGAGCTGGCCCATCACGAACAGGCGCGGCTTTGGCGCGGTGGGCGTCAATGCGCAGTCACCTGGGCTTTTCCGCGTTATGCAAATGGCCTTCAGATCGTATCCGCCGCTGCCCTGGGTCTTGCGCCAGGAGTCGCCGTAGTCGACGACCGTGGCGAGATCGGGATGCGCTTGAGCGACTTCGTCCAGGTGAGCGAACTGCGCGGTGATGGTGCGATAGCCGCCGTAATAAGTCGTGTCCGCCAGTGAGCGCGGCGCCCGTTGAGTCGGAGGCATCGCCGTCTCAACTGTGGACGGGAAGCCGTCCGCGCGGAGCTTCTGCGAGGTCTGCGGGTCGCCGACGACGAACAGGTCGTCGCCGTCACGCTGTTCCAACACGTCGTAACCGAGGCGCAACAACCGTTGGGCAGAATCACCCTTGGGCGCCGGCACACGCAGCACGTATGTCGCTTGTGGACCTTCCGCGGGCGCCGGCGCGGGACTCAGCAGCAGGGCAAGGCAGGCGAACAGGGCGACGGCGGTCCTCATGATCAACGATGATCGACCGTTCCGCTGATCACCGCCAGTCCGTTCGACCGACCGGATGATTACCGTCCGGATCTTGGGACGGAGAAAGCGCCCACTTGGCGCGCTGTGACGAAAATCAATAGGATTTCACCCAGCATCGCAGCGGTTATTGTGCTTTCAAGGCCGAAACCGACTCGACGAACAGCGAGGTTCGCAGACACCCAGCCACCGGAAGAAACGGGAGCGCAAGCCATGGATCATCTGTACAACGACGGTGTCGCTGAGATCTCCCTGCTCGACTTCCCCTGGCGCGGTTCTCTCGCGGACGACGACGAGGGGCTGGAGCCGACCATCGTCCGCAGCATGGACTGACAAATCTCGGGGGTTCCGCATGACCGGCCTGTCCACCGTCGTCAAGGGCACCGGCCCTGCTCTCCTGCTCGTGCACGGCGCGGGCGGCAGCATCCAGGCCAACTACGGACCGATCCTCGGAACCCTGACCCAGTACTTCACCGTCATCGCGCCGGATCTGCCCGGCTCGGGCGGCTCGCCGAAGGCGTCGGGTGCTCTCGACCTGGAGAAGCTCGCCGACGATCTGGTGGACGTGGCGGTCAAGGCCGGGCACGAGTCGTTCTTCGTCGCCGGCTACTCGATGGGCTGCGCGGTCGCCGCCACGGCGGCCGTCCGGCACCCGGACCGGGTGCGCGGGCTGGTCCTGAGCGCGCCGTTCACGAAGATCGACGCCGCGACCAAGGCGAAGATCGACGAGTGGAAGTCGCTGCTCGACGGGTCCCGCTCGGTGCTGTCGAGGTTCATCCTTTCGGTGATGTGCAGCAGGGAGTACCTGGCCCGGCTCACGCCCGCCCAGGCAGAGGGCTTCGCCGAGCTGATCGGCGCGAGCGTGCCGACCGGCTCCCCCGCGCACGTCGACCTGATCCTGAAGATCGACCTGACCGAGCTGCTGCCGCAGATCACGCAGCCGACGCTGGTGATCGGCGCGTCCGGTGACCAGCTGCTGTCACGGGAGCTGGGCAAGGAGGTCTCGGACCTGATCCCCGGCTCGAAGTACTCCGACATCGCCTGCGGGCACGCGATCGCACTGGAGTCCGCGATGCCGTGGTCGCGGCTGATCACCGACTACCTGACGTCGGTGTAGTTCTGGCTCGTCCGGAGGCGGTGGGCCAATGCCGTGTGGCGGCGGCCCGCCCCTACCGTGCGCACGGCCTGGCCGATGGCTCGTTTGCTGCCCACGAGCACCACGAGCTTCTTCGCGCGCGTGACGGCGGTGTAGAGCAGGTTGCGTTGCAGCATCATCCACGCGCTGGTCGTGATCGGGATGACCACGCACGGGTACTCGCTGCCCTGTGAGCGGTGGATGGTCATGGCGTAGGCGTGGCTGAGCTCGTCCAGTTCGGAGAACTCGTAGTCGACTTCCTCGTCCTCGTCGGTGCGGATGGTCAGCTTCTGCTCGACCGGGTCCAGCGCGATGACGACGCCGAGGGTGCCGTTGAAGACGCCGTTCTTGCCCTTGTCGTAGTTGTTGCGGATCTGGGTGACCTTGTCGCCGAGCTTGAACACCCTGCCGCCGAAGCGTTTCTCGGGCAGGCCGTCCTTCGACGGCGTCAGGGCTTCCTGGAGCACGGTGTTGAGTGCTCCCGCGCCGGCCGGGCCGCGGTGCATCGGGGCGAGGACCTGGATGTCCCTGCGCGGGTCGAGGCGGAACTTGCGCGGGATGCGGTTCGCGACGACGTCGACGGTCAGCGTGGCCGCTTCCTCGGCCTCGTCGGTGCTGAACAGGAAGAAGTCCGGCATTCCCTGGACGATCGGGTAGTCGCCGCTGTTGATGCGGTGGGCGTTCGTGACGACGCCGGACTCCTGGGCCTGGCGGAAGATGTGCGTGAGCCGGACGTTCGGGATCGGACTTCCCTGCGCCAGCACGTCTCTGAGCACCTCGCCCGCGCCGACGGACGGCAGCTGGTCGACGTCGCCCACGAGCAGCAGGTGCGCGCCGGGCGGGACGGCCTTCACGAGTTTGTTGGCCAGCAACAGGTCCAGCATCGAGGCCTCGTCCACGACCACGAGGTCGGCGTCGAGCGGGTGGTCGCGGTCGTACGCCGCGTCGCCGCCGGGCTTGAGTTCGAGCAGGCGGTGGACGGTGCGGGCCTCGTGGCCGGTCAGTTCGGTGAGGCGCTTCGCGGCGCGTCCGGTCGGGGCGGCCAGGACGATCTTGGCCCCCTTCGCCTTGGCCAGCCGCACGATCGAGCGGACCGTGAAGCTCTTGCCGCAGCCGGGGCCGCCGGTCAGCACCGCGACCTTCTCGGTGAGCGCTAGTTTCACCGCCGCCGACTGGTGTTCTTCGAGGTCGGTGCCCAGCCAGGCGAGGGCCTTGTCCCAGTTCACGGTGGCGAAGCTCGGCATGCGGTCGTTGTCCGCGTGCAGCAGGCGTTTGAGCTGCGCGGCCATCGAGATCTCCGCGCGGTGGAACGGGATCAGGTAGACGGCGATCTCGTCGTCCGGGAGTTCCTCGCGGACGACGCCTTCTTCCTCGACCAGTTCGGCGAGGCAGTCGATGACCAGGCCGGTGTCGACCTGGAGGATCTTGATGGCCTCGGCGATGAGGGCCTGTTCCGGCAGGTAGCAGTTGCCGTTCGTGGTGGCCTCGGAGAGCGTGAACTGCAGACCGGCCTTGACGCGTTGCGGGCTGTCGTGCGGGATGCCGACGGCCTTCGCGATCACGTCGGCGGTCTTGAAGCCGATCCCCCACACGTCACTGGCCAGGCGATACGGCTCGTTCTTGACGATGTCGATGGCCTTGTCCGCGTACTGCTTGTAGACGCGGACGGCGAGGCTCGTGGAGACGCCGACGCCCTGGAGGAAGACCATGACCTCCTTGATGGCCTTCTGCTCCTCCCACGCGTCCGCGATGAGCTTGGTGCGCTTCGGGCCGAGCTTCGGGACCTCGATCAGGCGTTCGGGCGCGTTCTCGATGACGTCCAGCGCGTCGACGCCGAAGTGGGTGACGATCTTGTCCGCGAGCACCGGGCCGATGCCCTTGATCAGGCCGGAGCCGAGATAGCGGCGGATGCCCTGGATCGTCGCGGGCAGGATCGTCGTGTAGTCGTCGACGAGGAACTGCTTGCCGTACTGCGGGTGCGAACCCCAGGTGCCGCGCATGCGGATCGACTCGCCCGGCTGCGCGCCCAGCAGCGCGCCGACCACCGTGACCAGGTCACCTCGGCCCGTGTCGACCTTGGCGACGGTGTAGCCGTTGTCCTCGTTGGCGTACGTGATCCTCTCCAGGACCGCTTCGAGGACGTTCATGGAGCGAACCTACCTCGCGGGTCTGCACACGATCTTCACAACTTGTCCCGGCGTCCTCCACGACATACCCATAAAGTCGCCGGCATGACAGGTCAGCGCAGGGTGCTCGTCGTGGAGGACGACATCACGATCGCCGAGTCCGTGGCCGTGCGGCTGCGTGCGGAGGGCTTCGTGGTGGCGGTGGCTCATGACGGGCCTTCCGGGGTGGCGCTCGCCGCGTCCTTCGTGCCTGACCTGGTGGTTCTGGACGTGATGCTGCCGGGGTTCGACGGGCTCGAGGTGTGCCGCCGGATCCAGGCGTCGCGTTCGGTGCCGGTGCTGATGCTGACCGCGCGGGGGGACGAGACCGATCTGCTGGTCGGGCTCGCCGTGGGGGCCGACGACTACCTCACGAAGCCGTTCTCGATGCGCGAACTGGCGGCGCGGGTGCACGTGCTGCTGAGGCGCGTGTCCCGTGCGGTGTCGTCGCAGTCGCTGGAGCTCGGGGATCTGCTGATCGACCTGGCTTCGCGCCGGGTGTCCCGTTCCGGCGTCGAGGCTCATCTGACGCCCACCGAGTACGACCTGCTGGTGTTCCTGGCTGAGCGGCCTTCCGCCGTGCAAGCCAGGGAACGGCTGCTGGCGGAGGCTTGCGGGTGGCACGAGGGAGCTTCGTCGCGGACGGTCGACTCGCACGTGAAGGCGTTGCGGCGCAAGCTCGGCGCCGACCTGATCCGGACCGTGCACGGGGTGGGGTACGCGCTGGAGGTGCCTAGCCGGCAGGTGTCTTCGTGAAGCGGTTGCTGGATCTGCTGGACCTGCTGCCGCGTCCGCTGGACTCGGTGCGGTCGATCAAGCTCAAGCTCGGGATCGTGATCGTGGTGTCCGGCTGCGTGTCGTTCGCCTACTTCCGTTACGTGACCGGGTGGCTGCCACCTCGGACGACTCTGATCGCACTTGTTCTGGGCCTGTTGACCTCGCAGTTGCTCGCGCACGGCATGACTTCGCCGTTGCGGGAGATGACGTCCGCTGCCCGGTCGATGGCTTCCGGGGACTACTCGCGGTCGGTCCGTGCCACGTCTTCTGACGAGGTCGGGCAGCTGGCGGAGGCGTTCACGGTGATGGCGGCCGATCTCGCCGCGGCCGACCAGCAGCGGCGGGAGTTGATCGCGAACGTGTCGCACGAGCTGCGAACACCGATCTCCGCCTTGCAGGCCGTGCTGGAGAACGTGGTCGACGGGGTGGCGTCCGCGGATGCCGCGACCATGCGGACCGCGTTGGCCCAGACCGAACGGCTGGGGCGGCTGGTCACCGAGCTGCTGGACCTGTCGAAGATCGATGCCGGGGTGCTGTCGCTGAAGCGGGAGACGTTGTCGGTGTCGTCTCTGGTGGCCGATGTGGTGGCGGAGGCCGCGGTGGCGGCTCCCGCTGCCTCGTTCTCGATCGACGTTGCCGGGGATCTGACTGTTTTCGCTGATGGGGAGCGGTTGCACCAGGTGCTGGTGAACCTGGTGGACAACGCCGCCCGGCACGGACCCACCGGGGGGTTGGTGTCCGTGTCCGGGTACGCGTCCGTGAGTGCTGTGGTGCTGGAGGTCCGGGACGAAGGGCCGGGAATCGCGCCGGCCGAGCGGTCGCGGATCTTCGAGAGGTTCACCCGAGGGGAGAGGGCGGGCGGTGGCGGGACCGGGCTCGGGCTCGCCATCGCCCGGTGGGTGGTGGACCTGCACGGCGGGACGATCGCCGTGGTGGAACCCGGGTCGTGCATCCAGGTGACTTTGCCCCGCTGACCTTCAACTGACCTTTCGTCTGACCTTGTTCGCACCGCTGGGCGGTGTGACGGTGAAGCACGCCCGTTTCCGGGCTTGGGAGAGAGACATGACTGACTCGACGCCATCGGCTGACTCGTCTGAGACGCCTGGGGAGAAGGCCGCTGGGCGGCCGAAGTACCGGAACTTCCGGAAGGTCGGGTATCGGCCCGTCACCGGGGATGGGGAGCCGGCGGGCGCTGGGGGCTCGCCGGAACCTGCGAAGGTCGAGGAGGTTCCGAAGGAAAAGCCCGAGAAGGCTGAGGAGGAGGCTGCGCTGGAGGCCGAGGCAGGCTCGCGCAGGGGTACCCCCGAACCGGAAACCCCTACAACTCAACCTACTCAGGAGGTCCGACAAGATCAGCCGACGCCGGTCGTCACCGCCACCGCCACCCTGCCTCCGGTGGCACCGTTCCAGCGCCTGCCCCATGTCCCAGCTGCGGCCGTGGCCATGCAGACGCCGGGCCTCCCGTTCCTGCCCTGGTGGCGCCCACCCACGACCGGCGCGCCCAGCAAAGCCCTGGTCGCGGGCCTGATCGCAGGCCTGGCCGGAGCGTTCCTCGCCGTCCCGAACAACGGCATCGGCTGGTTCCTCGCAGGGCTTGCAGGCATCGGCGGGGTGCTGTTCTACGCGGGCAAGCCGACCGTCGAGCGTGCGCTGTGGCTGGCGGGCGCGCTGGCGTTCCTCGCGATGGGCTTCCTGCGCGCGGCGGAGTGGGTGTTCCCGCTGTCGCTGATGGCGTCGATGCTGTGCGGGTCGATCGCCATGGCCGGGGGCAAGACGGTCAAGGGGCTCGTGTTCGGCGCCTTGGGCGTGGGGCTGGGCGGGCTGCGGTCCATTCCGTGGGTTGCCAAGGGGTTCCGCAGGCGGGGGCCGATCGGGATCCGGCCGTTCGTCTCCGTTGGTGTGGCGTTGGTGTTGTTGCTGGTCTTCGGGTCGTTGCTGGCCGGGGCGGACAAGAGTTTCAGCGACTTCCTCGAAGGTCTGGTGCCGGATCTCGAAGTCGGCGTCTACGTGCAGAAGACGTTCTACGGAGTTGTTGCGGCGCTTGGCGCTCTGGGTGCCTGCTACCTCGTGGCGGCGCCTCCGCAGATGAACGAGGACGTGGAGGGCAAGCCCGGGACGTTGCAGCTCAAGGACTACGGGTTGCCCGTCGGCGTGCTCGTGTTGCTGTTCACCGGGTTCGTGGGGACGCAGCTCGCGGTTCTGTTCGGTGGCGAGGCCTACGTGATGAAGACGGCGGGCGTGACGTTCGCCGAGTACGCGCGGACCGGTTTCTGGCAGCTGCTGTGGGTCACCATTCTCACGCTCGGCGTGATCGCCGGTGTCGCGCGGTTCGCCGTGAAGAAGACCAAGCAAGAACAGTTGTGGCTGCGGGTGTTGCTCGGTTCACTCGCTGTTCTGACGCTGGTCATCGTGGCGAGTGCGTTGAGCCGCATGTGGTTCTACCAGCAGGCGTATGGCTGGACGGTGTTGCGGCTGCTCGTCATTTCGTGCGAGGTGTGGCTGGCCGTGGTGTACCTGATGGTGATCGCTAGCGGGATCTCGTTGCGCGCCAACTGGTTGCCGAAGGCGATCGTTGCCACCGGTGCGGCCTTCTTCCTCGCGGTGGTGGCGATGAACCCCGAACGGGTGGTCGCCGACTACAACGTGTCGCGGTTCGAGGCGACGAAGAAGATCGACACCTACTACCTGTCGCAGCTGTCCGAGGACGCGGTCCCGGCGTTGGTCCGGTTGCCCGCGTATGAACGCTCGTGTTCCTTGCGGTGGATGAAGAATCGCACCGTCGAGCAGGACTGGCGGGAGTGGAACCTCGCGCGCCACAACGCAAGGAAGTCACTCGAAAGTGTTGCGGTGACTGAGGTCACCTGTGAGGGCGCGTACTCCAGCGAGAGGTAATTGGTAACAACACTGTAAAGTTGCTCAGCTACCAGTTGCCGAGAGGGTGAGAAGTGACGCTCAAGTGACGATCGCGGCTGAACCCGTTGTCCTTCGATCGATGTTCACCGCAGGCGAGGCGCCCACACCGCGCACCCTCCTGGACATCCTGCGCGCGAGTGCCGAGAAGCACCCGAACGCGCTGGCCGTCGACGACGGCACCACCGCGCTGACGTACCGCGCACTGATCACCGAAGTTCAGGAACTGTCCGAAAAGCTCAACGCCGAAGGTGTCGGGGTCGGCGACCGGGTCGGCATTCGCGTGCCGTCCGGGACCGTCGACCTCTACGTCTCGATCCTGGCGACCCTCGCGGCCGGCGCGGCCTACGTGCCCGTCGACTTCGAGGACCCCGACGAGCGCGCCGAACTCGTTTTCGGTGAGGCACAAGTGAGTGCCGTGCTCGGCGAGGGCCGATCCCTTGTGCCGCACGGCACCACTCTCGGCGTACCCGGCGAACCCGGCCTGGACAACGACGCGTGGATCATCTTCACGTCCGGTTCGACCGGTAAGCCCAAGGGCGTCGCCGTCACGCACCGCAGCGCCGCCGCGTTCGTGGACGCCGAGGCGCGCCTGTTCCTGCGGGACGAGCCGATCGGGCCGGAGGACCGCGTTCTCGCCGGGCTCTCGGTCGCGTTCGACGCCTCCTGCGAGGAGATGTGGCTCGCGTGGCGCTACGGCGCCTGCCTGGTGCCCGCGCCGCGCTCGCTGGTGCGCACCGGCATGGACCTGGGTCCGTGGCTGGTCGAGCAGGAGATCACCGTCGTGTCCACGGTTCCGACGCTGGCCGCGCTGTGGCCGGTGGAGGCACTGGACGACGTGCGGCTGCTGATCTTCGGCGGCGAGGCCTGCCCGCCCGAACTGGCCGAGCGGCTCGCCGTGGACGGCCGCGAGGTCTGGAACACCTACGGGCCGACGGAAGCGACCGTCGTCGCCTGTGCCGCGCGGATGGACGGCACCGGTCCCGTGCGCATCGGCCTGCCGCTGGACGGCTGGGAACTCGTCGTCGTCGACGCACGGGGCGAGGTCGTGCCGATGGGCGAGTCCGGCGAACTGGTGATCGGCGGCGTCGGCCTGGCGCGCTACCTGGACGAAGCCAAGGACGCGGAGAAGTACGCGCCGCTGCCCTCGATGGGCTGGGACCGCGCGTACCGCAGCGGTGACATGGTCCGCGCCGAGCCGGAAGGCCTCGTCTTCCTCGGCCGCGCGGACGAGCAGATCAAACTCGGCGGCCGCCGGATCGAACTCGGCGAGGTGGACTCCGCGCTGGCCGCGCTGCCCGGCATCGCCGGTGCCGCCGCTGCCGTGCGCACGACCCGTGGCGGCAACCAGATCCTCGTCGGCTACGTGGTGGTCGACGGCGAGTTCGACCAGGAAGCCGCCGTCGAGCAGTTGCGCGGCGAACTGCCTGCCGCTCTCGTCCCGTTGATCGCCGTCGTCGAGACGCTGCCGACGCGCACGTCGGGCAAGGTCGACCGCGCCGCGCTGCCGTGGCCGCTGGCGTCGATGGACACCGCGGGCGTGGTGTTCTCCGGTCTCGAAGGCTGGCTCGCGGAGCAGTGGGCCGCGGTCCTCGGCTCCGGACCGGCCTCCGAGGGCGCGAACTTCTTCTCGTCCGGCGGCAGCTCGCTGGGCGCCGCGCAGCTCGTCTCGATGATCCGCACGCGGTACCCGAGCACGTCGGTGCAGGACATCTACCAGAACCCGACGCTGTACAAGCTGGCCCGCCGCCTGGAGTCGTACGGCTCCACCGCTGAAGTGCACGAGGTCGCGCCGACGCCGCGCTGGACCGGCGTGGTGCAGACGCTGCTGATGATCCCGCTGCTCACGATCTCCGGCGCGCGCTGGGTGGTGGGGCTGACGGCGTTGTCGAACGTGCTGGGCTGGACCTCCGTGTCGTGGTGGTGGGTCGCCGCGGGGTTCGTGGTGTTCCTGAGCCCTGCCGGACGGCTGGCGATCTCCGCCGGTGGCGCGCGGCTGCTGTTGCGCGGTGTGAAGCCCGGCGAGTACCCGCGCGGCGGATCCGTCCACTTGCGACTGTGGACAGCCGAGATGCTGGCGCAGATGTCGCGCGCCACCGAACTTTCCGGCTCCTGGGTCACGCACTACGCGCGGGCGTTGGGCGCGAAGATCGGCCCCGGAGTCGATCTGCACTCGTTGCCGCCGGTCACCGGCATGCTGAAGGTCGGGCGCGGCGCCGCCGTCGAGCCCGAGGTCGACCTGTCCGGCTGGTGGCTGGACGGCGACAGGCTGCGCATCGGCCGCATCCGGATCGGCGCGGGCGCGACCGTGGGTGCGCGCAGCACGCTGTTCCCCGGCGCGCGGATCGGCAAGAAGGCCGAGGTGGCGCCCGGTTCGGGTGTCGTCCGGTCCGTGCCGACCGGTCAGCGCTGGTCAGGCGTGCCCGCCACCCGTGAGGGCAAGGCGTCGCGCTCGTTCCCGTCGCGTCGTCCCACGCGGTCGCGCTTCTGGAACCTGATGTACGGCGTCTCGTCCGGCCTGCTGGCCCTGCTGCCGCTGCTGGCGGCCGCTCCGGCCCTGCTCTACGTGCTGCGCAGGCCTGTTTCCCTGACTTCGGCGCTGTGGGACGTGCCGGTCGCGTCCGCGATCTGGTTCGGCTCGTACGCGCTGATCGTGCTGGTGGCCGTGCGGCTGCTGGGCATCGGCATGCGCGAGGGCTACTACGCCGTGCACAGCCGCGTGGCGTGGGCGGCGTGGACGACAGAGCGGTTGATGAACAACGCGCGCACGGCCCTGTTCCCGCTGTACGCGTCGCTGTTCACGCCGGTGTGGCTGCGGCTGCTCGGCATGAAGGTCGGCCGCAACGTCGAGGCGTCCACCGTGGTCGCGCTGCCGAAGATGACCCGAGTGGGCGACGGAGCGTTCCTGGCCGACGACACGATGGTCGCGACCTACGAACTCGGTGGTGGCTGGCTGCGCATCGCCACGGCCCGCGTGGGCAAGCGGGCGTTCCTGGGCAATTCAGGCATGACCGCGCCCGGCCGCAACGTGCCGAAGGGCGGGCTCGTCGGCGTGCTGTCGGCGGCGCCGAAGCGGGCCAAGGCCGGGTCGTCGTACCTGGGCATGCCGCCGATGAAGCTGCCGCGCTCCGCCGAGGTGTCGGACCAGTCGCGCACGTTCAACCCGCCGAAGAGGCTGATGTGGGCGCGGGCGCTGGTGGAGCTGTGCCGGTTCGTCCCGGTGATGCTGAACGTGGCTCTCGTCGTGCTCGTGCTGTTCGCGTTGAAGGAGTTCGGGCTCTGGTGGGCCGGCGTCGTGCTGCTGGGCGCCGGTGTGGCCGCGTGCCTGGTGGCCGTCGCCGCCAAGTGGACGCTCGTCGGCCGCTTCAAGGTGCGTGAGTATCCGCTGTGGTCGGCGTTCGTGTGGCGCAACGAGCTCGCGGACACGTTCGTCGAAGTGCTCGCGGTGCCGTGGCTGATCGGGTTCTCCGGTGGCACGCCGCTGATGAACCTGTGGCTGCGCTCGCTGGGCGCGTCGGTCGGCCGTGGCGTGTGGTGCGAGTCGTACTGGCTGCCCGAGGCGGACCTGGTCTCGCTGGGCGCCGGCGCGTCGGTGAACCGCGGTTGCGTCGTGCAGACGCACCTGTTCCACGACCGGATCCTGCGCATGGACCGGGTTTCGCTCGCGGAGGGCGCTACTTTGGGCCCGCACGGCATCGTGCTGCCCGGCGCGTCCGTCGGCGCTCACACGACGATCGGACCCGCGTCGCTCGTCATGCGCGGAGAGGATGTACCGTCGGGAACCCGTTGGCTGGGCAACCCGATCTCCGCGTGGACATGAGCTTCTCCGTACATCATTACGCACTAGAGCTTGACTACAAGCCGCATTCCGCGCGCCTGTCCGGGCGTGCGGTGCTGCAGGCTTCCTGCACCTCGCTGTCGTCGTTCTCGCTGTCCTTCGGTCCACTGCGGATCTCGAAGGTGCTGGTGAACGGCAAGCCGGCGCGCTACGGGCATGCGGGTGGTGTGCTGAACATCCGCGCGGCCGTGCGCGGGGCCTTCTCGGTCGAGGTCCGGTACTCGGGCACGCCCGTGCCGGTCTCGACGCCGGAGTGGGGCGACCTCGGCTGGGACGAGCTCACGGACGGGTCGATCGTGGCGTCGCAGCCGATCGGTGCGCCGTCGTGGTTCCCGTGCCTCGACGAGCCCTCCTCCAAGGCCTCGTACCACCTGGAAGTGGTCGCGCCCTCGCCGTACACGGTGGTGTGCAACGGGGTGCTGGTCGACGGCAAGGTCTCCGGCAGCACGACCAAGTGGACGTACTCGATGGCCGCGCCGATGGCGACCTACCTGGCGACCGTCCAGATCGGACAGTACGTCGAGGCGCTGCCGAACGTGTGGGCACCGGCCCGGCTGCGCAGGCTCGTCGCGCACGACTTCGGCCGGCAGAACGCCATGATCGAACTGTTCTCGTCGTTGTTCGGGCCCTACCCGTTCGCGCGTTACTCGGTCGTGGTGACCGATGACGCGCTGGACGTTCCTGTTGAAGCGCAAGGACTTTCGACGTTCGGCGCCAACCACGTCGACGGGCGGCGGGGTTCGGAACGGCTGGTGGCGCACGAACTGGCGCACCAGTGGTTCGGCAACTCGGTCGGGATCGCCGCGTGGGAGCACATCTGGCTGAACGAAGGTTTCGCCTGCTATTCGGAGTGGTTGTGGTCCGAGGCTTCCGGTGGCCGCTCCGCCGACGCTTGTGCTGCCAGCGCACGGGATCTGTTGCGTCGGTTGCCGCAGAACCTCGTGATCGGACGGCCGCCACGCGCCGACTGGTTCGACGACCGCGTCTACAAGCGCGGAGCCTTGACGTTGCACGCCCTGCGGCGCGAGATGGGCGACGACTCGTTCTTCGCGTTGCTGCGGGAATGGTGTGCCCGCAACCGGCACGGCGTGGTGACGACCGAGGACTTCCTCGCGCTGGCCGGACATCGGGACCTGCTCACCCGCTGGCTCTTCAAGCCGGAGCTTCCCCTGCGCTGAACCTCCACACCAGCGGCGGACGGCCTCCCTTGGGCAGCGCCGACGCGTGCTGGCTGGTGCGTGCGAGGCCGGGCACACGGTCCATGGTGCGGCCCAGGTTGGCGGGATAGGGCCGGTCGCCGGTCAGGGACTCGGTCACGTCGAGCGCTTGCGCCGTGGTGAACTCGGGCCCGAGCAGGCCCGCGGTGAACGGCACGTCCCGCCAGAGCTTGTCCGCCAGCAGCGGCCGGCAGTCGGCGACGATCCGGTCGTGGTCGAACGCCAGCGCGGGCACGTCGTCGAACCGGCTCCAGACCGCCACGTCACCGGTCGGCCTGGTCACCGTGGCCCACAACGCGATCGACAACGTCGGGCCGCGCGGGTCACGGGAAGGCTCGTCGAACGTGGCGAGCTGGCCGGTCGCCGTCACGGACTCCGCAGCGAGGCCCAGTTTGCCCGTGACGGCCCTCGTGGTCGCGTCGCGCAGCCGCTCACCCCTGCCCAGCAGCACGCCGGGCAGTGCCAACTCGCCCGCGAACGGCTCCTGCGCGCGCGACGCCACCCCCACGAGCACCGCACGTGCGTCCGGATCAAACCGGAGCACGATCACGTCCACCGACACCAACGTCGACTCGATCATGTCGTGGATTGTCCCGCACCACGTAGTCCGCCCTGGTCGGCCCCGCGCCGGCGACGAGCACGTCGACATCGAGCAGTTCCTCCAGGAAGGCCACGGGATCGGGAAGGTCGTCCAGGCTCGAACCCGCGGCCACCTTCAAGCCACGAGCGTCCAGGTGCGTCACGGCCAAGCCGTCGATACCCCCACAGCAATCGACGGAGTAGCGCAACAGATTCGCGTCCAGGTGGCCGGCCCGCCAGGCACCCTGGAACTCCCCGGTGCCGTTGTGCGCCTCCGGGAACCGGTCGAGGACGGCCTGGTCCTCGGTCGGCAGCGGGCCCGCGCCGTGCCGTGTCTGGTAGGTCCTGGTCACGCCGATCACACGGGCTTTTCGGCCGCCGAGCAGCGCTTTCGCGTTGCGTGGCGTGGTGGTGGACCAGGTCGTGTGCGGGTGGAAGCCGTAGGTCTCGTCCAGCAGAACGCCCTGCGCACCCTCGAAGACGAGCCGTCCCGCGTCCGCGAGTCGCCCGACGTCGTCGGTCGTGATCCGGACGGCGTCCGCGAACGAGCGGTAGAGCATGACCAGCTCGTCCACGCTGACGCCGTCTCCGACCAGCGGCTCGTAGAACCTGGCGAGCGCGTCCAGCTTGCGCCGCAACGCGGTGGGATCGAGGCAGTCACCGACGACCGGGGCCGGACCCGGCTCGCCGATGACCTCCTGCCCCTCGACGACCACTCCCCTGGTCGTCCCCTCCAGCAGCCCGTACCAGACGGTTTCGCCGATTCCCTTGCCGCACGAGCCGTGGCGGTCCTTGCCCCGTGCGTTCTCGCGGGCCCGGTTCGCGGCCACGTGGAACGGGGTGGTGAGCAGCGCCTGGGCGTCGATCGACATCAGCGAGAGCGGGTCGGCGACGCCCAGCGCCTCCAGTTCGCGTGACTCGGTCGCCAGCGCGATCGGTTCGACGAGCACGTAGCGGGAGAGCAAGGTCGGCACGCCCGCGAGCGTGCCGGACCCGAACTGGCTGAAGGTGTGGTGCCGTCCGTCGGCGATCACGTTGTGCGCGGCCTGTGCTCCCCCGTTGAACCGCACGACGGTGGACACCGACCCGTCGGCGCACAGCGCGTCGACGGTGGCCCCCTTGCCCTCGTCGCCGAACCCGAGCCCCACGACGATCACGTGATCGTTCATCAGCTCAGCGCCACGTCATCGGGGCCGTCGATGCCCAGCGGCGCGGCGGTGATCGAGCGTGCCGCGCTGCCGACGGCGACCAGCGCCTTGCCGACGGCCTTGCTCTCGGCGACCGACCCGATCTCGGCGAGGTCCACCAGGGCCTGGTCGAGATCGACCACCCGTTCCTCCATGCCGATCGTCGCGGCGATCAGCTCGCACACCGCGCCGGGATCGTCGAGCTTGAGGAAGTTCTGCCCGAGGATCGTCCGCCAGTGCTCACCGATGGAGTCGTCGTTGAAGTACGACGACTGGTTGGGCAGGATGAAGTACACGTGCCACTTGCGGGCGAGCTCGCGGTACACCGACACGGGATCGATGTCCTGCTTGACGTCGTCGCCGATGATCCGGCGGATGTGCTTGGCTTCCAGCCGCGGCTTGTTCAGCTCGTCGCCGATGATGAACAGATATCCCTTCCTGCCCCGCTTCTGCCACGCGTCGGTGACCACGTGCCGCGCGACGAAGTACGCGGCCAGCTCGTACGACTCGCTCTTCTGCCCGCCGCCGTTGCCTTCGAGGAAGATGTCCCGCAACTGCTCGTCCATGCGGTTGTCCGACTCGAACTGGCCGACCTGCAGCGGAACGCGATCGCTGTCGGCGTCCCCGATCCCGCCGAACATCAGCTGCGGGTCGGCGAGATATCCCTTGCGCTGCAACAGTCCGTGCAACTTGCCGAGCTTGCCCTGCATGATCCGCGGCACGGCGCCCATCGACCCGGTCACGTCGAACAGCACCGCGATCGGCGTCGAGTCGGCGTGGTCGGGCGAGTCGCGGCACTCGCGGTACTCGACGTTGAGCGGGTCGAGGCTCGGCGCCGCCTTCCAGCTCGACGCGGGGTTTCCCTTGATCGAGGCGGTGTAGCCGAAGTCGGCGATTCCCTTGGCCGCACGGAAGGTCTTGGCTGCCGCGTAGGCGTTGTCATCCCACTTGCCGTGTCCCATCGTCATTCTCCTTTTGGCAGAGCGAACGGGCGGAAAACCCTTGGTCCGTACAGTTCTTCGAGCAGCTCGTCGTACTCGCCCAGCAGGTCGGCGGCGTCAGGCCTGCGTTCAGGACGTTCCTGCAAGCAGCCTTTTGCGAACGCTTGTTGCCTGTGTTCGTTGTGGTTCAGGAGACCGAGCATCAGCGTGTGTGCCATGTGGACGTCCGTCGCGGCCGTCACCGGTTCTTTTGCTGTGACTTCCGGCGGGTAGCTGATGGTTTTGCTGGTCGCGAGCAGTTTCTGGTTGGACTCGACGGCGAACGACCAGCCGACCAGCACGATCCCGTGCTGTTCCGGGTGCACCATGACGTTCTCGGCGGTCACGGCCCCGTGCACCAGCCCGATCTGATGCGCGCCGGCCAACGCCTTGAGCAACCTGCGATGCATCCACGCGTAGTCGCGCCCGTCCAGCCCGCGCGGGAAGACGCGTTTGACGTCGGCCAGCGTCACGAACCCGTCGATGAGCGGGTCCAGCACGGTGAAAGCCCTTGAGCCCTTGGCGACATCGCCGGACGTGTCGAGCAGCCGCGGGTAGTAGGGCCGCAGCCACTGATTGCGGTCGGTGAAGCGCTCCAACTCCCGCAGGGCGTGCCATTCACCGTGCAGCAACGGGTTGAGAGCGGGGTTGCGCACCACCTTGACCACCTGCGGTCCGTCCGCCTCGTACAGGTTGGCGACGCTGCCGACCGCGAACGGCTCGCCGATGCGGTAGACGCCGGTCCTGGTCCTCAGTTCGACGCTCGTGCTGTGCGTCCACTCGTGGTGCAGGCGGGTCAGGTTCGCCGACGCCCGGTGCGCCCGCGTGTTGCCCGGTCCGACCACGTCGGGGTGCAGGACCGAAGCCAGCGCGCGATACCGGCGTTTTGCCTGTTTGCGCAGGTCCGGGTCGGTGGTGCGGGGCCCGAACAGCGACTCGGCTGTCGTGGCGCGCTCCACCAGTTCCAGCGCCTCCGGTGTCGTGAACATGGTTTGAGTCTTGCAGACTCAAACCAGGAACGCAACGGTTGTGACCGAGGTCCCGTGAGACGGTTCATGGTGTTCCCCTCCCCAGGCACCGGGTACCCGGCCCCGATACGGGAGGAGGAACAGTGCTTTTCGTCGTCATGGGCTGCTCGGTGGCCTTCGCGTTGCTCGTGGTGGAGGTGGTCCACCGCCTGGTCCGCCGCTTCACCCACAGCGGCAAGATGTACCGGCCCGGCCAGCTGTTCGGGGCGTTGCTGGCCGCGCAGACAAGCCTGAGCGTGTACCCCGTCAACGCGCCGGTCACGTTGCACGCGCTGGGAATCGCGTTGATCCTGGCCGGGGCTTGGTTGCTGGCCGCGTTGATCAGCACCCTCGTGGACGTTTCGCTGTCGCGGATTCGTACTGATGTCACGGACAACCGGCACGCGCGGCGGGTGCACACGCAGATCACGCTGGTGCGGCGGCTGGTTCTGGTGGTCATCGGGGTGCTGGCGATCGGCGCGATCCTGATGACGTTTCCGGGGGCGCGGGCGGTCGGGTCCACTGTGCTGGCCTCAGCGGCGGTTATTGGTGCTGTGGCGGCGTTTTCCGCGCAGTCGTTGCTGGGCAACCTGATTTCGGGGTTGCAGATCGCGTTCAGTGACGCGGTTCGGCTTGATGACGTTGTGGTCGTTGAAGGTGAGTGGGGGCGGGTCGAGGACGTCACGCTGACCTACGTCGTGCTGCACCTGTGGGACGACCGGCGGCTGGTGCTTCCCACCTCGTACTTCCTCAAGACGCCCTTCGAGAACTGGACGCGCACGCAGTCGGCGTTGCTCGGGACCGTGGAGCTCGATCTGGACTGGACGGTGCCGGTCGAGGCGATGCGGCAGGAGATGCGGTCCATGCTGGAGGGCAGCGATCTGTGGGACGGGCGGGTGTCCGTTCTCCAGGTCACCCAGGCCACGCAGGGGTTCGTGCGGTTGCGTGCGCTGGTCAGTGCCGCTGATGCCGGGAAGCTGTGGGATCTGCGCTGTTTGACGCGCGAGCACCTGGTGGACTGGGTGCAGCGGCAGCACGGCGGGGCGTTGCCACAGGTCAGGACCAAGGCCGTGACCGCGGTCAAGAAGGCTCAGCCCGCCGGTGACCAGCACACGGACGCTCGGGTGTTCGGCGAGAGCGTCGACGGGGCGTTGCGGGAGCAAGCGTTTGCGGGACCGAAGCAGTGACGGGGCGAAAACAGGATGCAACCGCCCGCGGAGCCCGTTCCGTCCTCACCACATGAGAAGACCGCTCGCCGTCGCGTTTTGCGCGCTGGCTCTCGCAAGCTGTGGTACGAACGGGTCTCCAGCCGTGCCCTTGGCGGAGGTGCCGACCGTGTCTTCAGCGAAACCGGACAGGATCCGGATCGAGCAGGCGAAGCGTGACGGCCACCTCACAGTGCCACTGATGATCTCCGTGCAGCCGGGACGCGACGAGGAGGTCGAGCAGGCACTGACGAGGCTGGGCGCGACCGTCGAGTCGCGCGATCCCAGAATCGGCTACCTGCGCGCCGAGATGCCGGTCGACAAGGTGGAAGACGCGTATCTGATCATCGGCGTGTCCAAGGTGGATCTGGACGAGCCGCTCGGCAACAAGCTGCCTGAACCGTAGAAAGCCCCAGGATCTCGTGGACCCTGGGGCTTTCTGCGTTTTTCTGAGAGCTGCTAGCTGACGGACTGGATGATCACGGCACCGCCGCCGACGACGACGTTCTCGTCGGTGCGGACCTCGAGCTCACCGCGCAGCACGCGACCGGCGGCAGGCTGGCCCTGCGGCGTGATGACGCCCGTGGCGTTCCACGTCGCACCCGCCGCACGCTGGGCGTTGGTGTCCGACACGGTCAGCGTGCCGAGACCGGCCGACGTGAAGACGTCGAAGTAGTCGAACTCCGTGGTGCCCGCGGGCACCGCGTAGCCGTCCACCACGACGAGCCAGTTGCCGGCCGCCGGGTTGGCGATCGTCACCGACTCCTCGGAGTCCGCGTCCGCCGACTGACCGGCGAGCACGCACGTGCCCGTCGTGCAGTTGTAGACGGACAGGTCGAGGTCAGCGCCCTGGTCGGCGGTGTTGCCGATCGTGGCGGTGAGCCTCGTCGCGCCGGCGCCGACCGCTACCTGGTACTGCTGGACCTCCAGGTTCGCGATCGTCGGACGGGCCTGCTTCGCACTGCCCAGCGCGGGCTGCGCCGCGAGCCGGCCGGTGAACTCGGCCTGCGTGTTCGTGACGGTGTAGGTGCGCTCGATCGGCGTGCCCAGCGTCGCGGACGCGATGGTGTCCGGGTTCGGGCTGACCGACGTGCCGAGCACGGACGCGGTCACCGAGTACGGCGCCTCGTCTGCGTCGGAGGTGCGGCGCGCCTCGACCACGATCTCCCACACACCGGCCATCGGGTTGGCCACCGTGCGGCTGGTGGGGGTGCCACCGGCACAACCGGCGCCCGCGTCCGGGTTGTAGCAGTTGGTCGACGTGTTGGAGTCGAAGCCGATGCCCTGCGGGGTGTAGCGCAGGAAGCGGACCTGGCCCTTGCCGGCCTCGGCACCGCCGCCGGCCAGGTCGACCTTGAGCGCGCTCGTGCCCTTGGGCACGTTCACGAAGAGGCTGGTCGACTGGTTGCGCGCGATCGTGCCGGACTTGGTGACCGAGAACTTGTTGGCGGCGTTGAAGTTCTCCGCCGCGAACACGGTGTTCAGGGTCTGCACGTCAACACCGGGGGTCTCCGGGTTGTCGAGCTGCAGGACGGCGCTGTGCGCGCCCGCGGTCTTGGCCTTGACCTTGACGGCGAACTGGACCGGCTTGTTCAGCGGCAGTTCGACCTTCTTCGGCGCCGTGAACGTGCCGTCGTTGCCCTTCCAGGAAACGTTGTACGTCTCGTCGTCGTGGCCCGTGGTGCGGGTCAGCGTGTAGGTGCGGGTGTACTCCTGGCCCGCGGTCACGCCTTCACGGTCGTGGATGCCGACACCGACGTTCGGGGTGGCCAGCAGTCCACTGAGGACGGTGTTGACCGCGACGGACGTGGTGACCTTGTCCGGCACGGAGTGCTTGTCCAGCAGCGTCCACGCGGCGTTGGTGTTGAAGAGGCCCGCACCCTGCTCGTAGGCACCGAGGGTGCTCACGTAGTTCGCGCTGCGCTGGATCGCGTAACGCAGCTCGGCGCTGGTCGGCTTCTGGCCGTTGTGCGTGGCCTTGAACGCGCTCACGAGCAGCGCGGCGGCACCGGTCGCCTGCGGGGCGGCCATCGAGGTGCCGTTGAACTGCGAGTAGCCGGGCGGGAGGGCGTAGGTGCCCGCCACCGGGCCACCCGGCTGCCAGCGCGGCGTGGTGGAGATCGCCGAACCGGGCGCGACGATGTTCGGCTTGAAGCCGCCGTCCTCTGCCGGGCCGCGCGACGAGAAGCCGTGCAGGTTCTGCTTCTGCGCGGTCTTCGAGCCGTAGTTGGAGAGCCAGGTCTCCTTGGTGATGTACGAGCCGACGCTCACCGCGTCCGTGGCGACCGACGGGTCACCGACGGTGTTGGCGCCCGCGCCCGAGTTACCAGCCGAGATGAACAGCTGGACGTTGTACTCGTTGATCGTGCGGTTGTAGAGCTCCGCACGGGCGTTGTTGCCGTCGTTGAGCGCCGGGAGGCCACCGATGGAGATGTTCACGACGTCGGCGCCGTTGCGCGCGGCGTAGAGGACACCATCGATGAGACCGGAGCTGGTGCAGGACGGCGTGGTGAGGCAGGCCTTGATGGCCATCAGCTTCGCGCCGGGGGCGGCACCGGCCATCTTGCCGTCGAACAGCTTGTTGGCCGAGGTGATGCCGGCGACGTGCGTGCCGTGCGCGGCCGAAATGCCCAGGTTGACGAACGGCGTGCCCGCGTTGTCGTAGATCGAGCGGTCGGTCTGCACGACGAACGCGATGCGCTCGACGACAGGGGTCGCGGGGTTGTCGGTTCCGAAGAAACCGCTGTCCTGCTTGACCTTGTAGTCGATCATGCGCTTGTTGTTGGTGAAGTCGCCGTCACCATCGGTGTCGACGAAAACTTCCTTCGTCGTGATGTCCTGGAGGACACCGAACGCGTCCGTGCGGTCGCCGTCGCGGTTGATGTCGCCGCCGGTCTCGCTGTTGGCGAGGTTCAGGTCGCCCGCGGTCTCGCGGAAGAGGCCGAACGAGTAGGGGCCACCGGTGGCCGGCGCCGTGTACTCCTTGCCGCCCTCGACGAACTTGCCGACGCGGCCGGTCTTGGTCATGGTGACCCAGGTGCCGTCGCCGGAGTTCGTGGCGTTCGCGTTGTACCAGTCGATGATCTTGCGCTCACCGGTGCTGGTCGTCTGCAGAGCGGGCGTGTCCAGGTCGATGCCGGAGTCGATCACGGCGATCGTGGTGCCGCGGCCGTCCCACTTCGGGTGCGCGGTGGCGAACTGCGCCGCCTGCGTGTCCTGCGTCGGCATGTACGGGTTGGTGCGCGGAGTCTTCGAGTCCGGCGCCTTCTGCGGAGCCGGGCTCTCCATGCCCTCGGGGCGCGGGTTGTCGACGGCGACGAGCCCGTCGACGTCCACGGTGCTGACCGAGGCCAGCTTGGCGGCCTTCGCCGCGTTCTCACGCGGGATGGTCACCTTGACGTAGTCGACGTCCTTCTCGGTCTTCTGGACCGTGGCGCCGAGCGCCTTGAGGTCGTTGACCGCGGCGTCGGTCTTGCCGTCCTCCGCGGCGACCAGCAGGTCGACGGTCGGCTTGCCCTCGCGGGCGGCCTCCTCGACGAGGGCGCGGTCCTGCTTGTCGAGCTGCTTGTCAGCGGCAGGCTGCTGTGACGCGTTCTGCGCGATGGCGGGGGTGGCGGCGAAGCCGAACCCGGTAGTGCCCAGCACCGCGGTCAGCAAGACCGTTCCGGTGCGGCGTCTCCAGTTCTTCACGGCGCATGTGCCCTTCGTGGGGTAAAGAGTGCTCCGAAGCACATCTCTTCGTCTCACGAGTGGCAATCGTCGGACCGGAGTAATTCCCAGATCCACATTGGACTGTTCAGCGGCTTGAACGGGCACACTTTTAGTGCTGCGCGTTTCTTTTCTGCCGTGGAACGAGCAACCACTCTCCAGTCAAGAGCTGATGGAGGGGAATGTCAAGGCTGCGTCAACGGTGAACGGTGTTGGCGTGTAACAGGATCCCGTCATCGGGCGATGGACTGATCGCTATTTCCGCCCAATAGCGAACGCAATCGGGACCGCAGGCGCGCCACCATCCCCTGCCCGGTCACGAGCACTTTTGGCTGCGCGCCGCACTCCGGGCACCTGCCCCGATGCCTTTCGAGCGCCTGCCGCAGTTCCGTCACGTGCTTCGCGGTCCGTTCGGGCACCGAGTCCTTTTTGATCGAGAGCAGGCTCAGCTCGGTCAGCACGTGCGTGCCGCGACGGAGTTGTGCCGCGGGCGTGATGGTGTGGAAGAAGATCAGGTTCCGGCTGCGCTTCGGTTCGAACCCCTGAACGTCGCACCACTCGACGGTGGTCTCGCGGTCGAGGCCGTTCGACGTGATGCCCTGGGCGGTGAGCTTCGTGCCCAGCTTGAAGGTCCGCCACGCCACCGTGCCGCCCATGAGGAACCACATGCCGCCGAAGACGTAGCCGTACCAGGGGCCGTTCAGTGCCGCGAGCGGACCGATCGCGGCCACGGCGGCGCCGAGACCGAACAGGAACCATCTCCACCTGGTGTGCATGTCTCCATCCTGTTTACCCGATTCCTCGGGCCAGCATTGTTCGGTGCGAAACCAGGACGGCCGGATGCCGGTGCGGGCGGAATACCGCGGTCTGCCCGCCGTGCCTGCCGACCAGGTGGTCACAGGGCTGATCCCGCACCAACCACCTGACTTTCAGACGCCTGCGGCCCTGGATTTGTTGAGTGAGCCCGTGTGCGTTGTCACGGAGCAACTCGGGGTGGGCAAGACCCAGCTGGCTGCACCTCGGCCATGGCTCGATTGATGCTTCAGATCATTCAGCAGGTCTGAGTGCCGGTCAGGCGCTATTTTGCGCCCATGGACCTGAAGCCGGTCGCCGACGAGCTCTACGGCCTGCCTCCGAAGGACTTCACCGCGGCCCGCAACGCCGCGGCCAAGCAGGCCGACGACAAGGACCTGGCCAGGGCCATCCAAGAGCTGCGCAGGCCGACCGTGGGCGCCTGGGCGGTCAACAAGCTCGTCAGGGACGCCCCAGAGGGCCTGGAGGAGGCCCTGGGCCTCTCCACGGCGCAGCTGACCATGCGGGAGCTCGGCCGCAAGCGCAAGGAGCTCATGGAGGCTCTGGTCTACCGCACGCTGGAGCTGACGGGACCGCTCGCGGACGACGCCGTCACGCAGGTGCGCAACACGCTGACGGCCGCGATGGCGGACCCCGAGTCCGCCGAGCAGGTCCGGGGCGGGCACCTGACGAAGGGGCTGGAGTACTCCGGGTTCGGGTTCGCGCTGCCCACGCCCGAGCCGGCGCAGGACGGCGAGGACGCGCTGGCCCGCAAACGACGCGAGCGGCAGGAGCGCAAGCGGGCCGAGGCGCAGCAGGCGCTGGACGAGGCCGAGCAGGCTCTCGGGGAGGCTCAGGCCGACCAGCTGGCGGCGCAGCGGGCGTTCGACCGGGCGGCGGAACGGCTGGAGGACGCCAAGCGGGTCACGTCGGCCTCCGAGAAGGCCCGCAAGGCCGCGGAACGCAAGCTCAACGACCTTTCGTGAGCACTTGATCACCAGCTGCGTCTGACCGGTTCAGAACCTGAAGGCGAGCTGAAGGAATTGAGCCTGGTCACAGTGAAAGCCGACCGGAACACAGCGGTCCGGTTGTACGTTCAACAATGTGGTTGGCCGCTGGCGCTCGAGCTGCGCGCCAGGGCGATCCGACACCCCCAGGTCGGAAAAGCCCTTCCGCAGGCGTGCGTGCTCGCGCCGCGGTCAACCCGCCGTCGACCGGCACTCCGGTAAACCCCCCTCACCGGTAGTGGCGGTCGACGGCACCCTCAGAGGTTGTACTGGTCGTGGCTCTCGTAGAACGCGACCAGCTCGTCGGGCGAGAGGCCCTTCGCGTTCCGGACCTCCAGGAAGAAGTTCTCGCGGGCGATTCCCGGCGAGAACAGGATCAGCATCCGCACGGGCGCGTCGCTGTCGTTGCGGAACGCGTGCGGGCGGTGAGCAGGCACGTAGAGGAAGTCGCCCTCGCCGGCCGTGGTCCACTCCTCGCCGTCGAGCAGCGTGATCTCGCCTTCGAGCACGTAGAACGACTCGGAGAACGTCTTGTGGAAGTGCGGGCGGGCACCGGGCTGGCGGGCCTCCATCCGCCATTCGAACAGGCCGAACTCGCCGTTCGTGACCGACCCTGGCGCGACAAAACGCGTGGTCGGAGTGGTGAAGCCCACCTCGGAGGCCGGTCGGAAGCTCACTACGTCGTCCCCTCAAAAAGTGAAATTGATTCAGGTCTAGTGCGTGACCAGGGGTAGATCTAGACTCGCCCGATGGCACATGACGCGGATGTCATCGTCGTCGGCGCGGGCCTCGCAGGTCTCGTCGCGACCGCAGAGCTCGCGGACGCGGGTCGCAAGGTCATTCTCCTCGACCAGGAGCCGGAAGCGTCGCTCGGCGGCCAGGCCTGGTGGTCGTTCGGCGGGCTGTTCCTGGTGGACACCCCCGAGCAGCGCAGGCTCCGGGTCAAGGACTCGCACGACCTGGCGCTGCAGGACTGGATGGGCTCGGCGGCGTTCGACCGGGAGAGCGACCACTGGCCACGGCTGTGGGCACAGGCCTATGTGGACTTCGCCTCCGGCGAGAAGCGCTCCTGGCTGCACAACATGGGGGTGCGCTGGTTCCCGTTCGTGCAGTGGGCCGAGCGCGGCGGCTACCTGGCGGACGGGCACGGCAACTCGGTGCCGCGCTTCCACGTCACGTGGGGCACCGGTCCGGGCATCGTCGAACCGTTCGAGCGCCGGGTGCGGGAGGCTGTCGCGAAAGGACTCGTGACGCTGAAGTTCCGCCACAAGGTCACGAGCGTCAACGTCACCAACGGCGTGTGCGACGGCGTGTCCGGTGACGTGCTGGAGCCGTCGTCGGTGGCCAGGGCCGAGCCCAGTTCCCGGACGGTCGTCGGCGACTTCTCGCTGTCCGCGCAGGCCGTGATCGTCACGTCCGGTGGCATCGGCGGCAACCACGACCTGGTGCGCAAGAACTGGCCGGAGCGGATGGGCAAGCCGCCGAAGTTCATGCTGGCCGGTGTGCCGGACTTCGTGGACGGCTCGATGATGGAGATCACGCAGAAGGCCGGCGGCGCGATCATCAACGAAGACCGCATGTGGCACTACCCCGAGGGCATCGCGAACTACGCGCCGGTGTGGTCGCGGCACGGCATCCGCATCCTGCCCGGCCCGTCGCCGCTGTGGCTCGACGCCGACGGCAAGCGGTTGCCGATCCCGCTGTTCCCCGGTTTCGACGCGCTGGGGTCGTTGCAGCACATCACCTCGAACGGGCACGAGCACTCGTGGTTCGTGCTGAACAAGAGGATCATCGGCAAGGAGTTCGCGCTGTCGGGCTCCGAGCAGAACCCGGACCTGACGGGCAAGGACACCAAGGCCGTCCTCAAGCGCGCGCTGCCGGGTGCCGTCGCGCCGGTCGAGGCGTTCGCGCAGAAGTCCAAGGAGTTCATCCAGGCGGGCACGGTCGCGGACCTGGCCCGCGGCATGAACGCGCTGACCGGCGACTCGCGGATCGACGCGGCCGCACTGGAGAAGACGATCGTCGAGCGCGACCGCCAGGTCACCGCGGGTCTGAGCAAGGACATGCAGATCAACGCGATCCGCCAGACCCGCAACTTCCTGACGGACAAGCTGATCCGGGTCGTCGAGCCGCACCGGCTGCTCGACCCCAAGGCCGGTCCGCTGATCGCCGTGCGGCTGTCGGTGCTCACCCGCAAGACGCTGGGCGGCCTGCACACCGACCTGTCGTCGCGGGTGCTCGACACGTCCGGCGAGGTGCTGCCGGGCCTGTACGCCGCCGGCGAGGCCGCCGGTTTCGGTGGCGGTGGCGTGCACGGGTACCGCGCGCTGGAGGGCACGTTCCTCGGTGGCTGCCTGTTCTCGGGACGGATCGCCGGGCGTTCGGCGGCGGAGGCCGTCAAGTAGTTCTCGCGTGGTGGACGCGGGTTGACGGTCCTCCGGCTTGCGGCTGTGCTGAAGGCATGACGCAGATCGGTGTTCTGGTCGGCAACCCGCGGCCCGCCTCGCGCACGCTGCAGGCGGCCCTGGCCCTGCGCGAGGCTCTGGCCTCGACGCTGGGCGTGCCCGTCGACGGGCCTGTCATCGAGGCAGCGACGCTGGCGCCCGCCGTCTTCACGGAACCGGACACCGTCAAGGCCGCACTGGCGACGCTCGGCCAGGCCGACGTGCTGGTGGTGGCCACGCCGACGTACAAGGCCGCGTACACCGGCCTGCTCAAGGCCGTGCTGGACCAGGCGCCGCCGGGGTGGTTGAAGGGCAAGGTCGTCGTACCGCTCCAGATCGCCGCGTCGGACAAGCACGCGCTGGCCGTCGAGGTGCACCTGAGGCCGGTGCTGGCCGAGCTGGGCGCGTTGGTGCCACAGGCCTTGTTCCTCAACGAGGCGGCGCTGCCCGCCGACGCCGCGGACTTCGACCTGGACGCCCTGAAGGTGCTGCGATGAAGGAACAACTGCGCAACGCGTTGAAGCACCACGCCCAGGCCGTCACGATCGTCACGGCCACCGGCCAGGAAGGTCCGGTCGGCACCACGGTCTCCTCGTTCACCTCCGTCTCGTTCGAACCGCCGCTGGTCGTCGTCTGGATCGGCGAGGGCGCCTCGGTGTGGCCGGTGCTGCGGACCGCGCCCCTGTTCGCCGTGCACCTGCTGCACGCCGCGCAGACCGGGCTGGCGGACCTGTTCGCGACGAAGGGCGTCGACCGGTTCGGTCCCGGCACCCGCTGGCAGCCCGACGACGACGGAGTGCCGTTGCTGCTGGACGCCCCGGTGCGGCTGCGCTGCCGGACGTCGCGGCGGATCGCGGTCGGCGATCACATCGCGCTCGTCGGCGAACCGCTCGACATCACGCACACCGACATCGCCGCGCCCCTGGTGCGGCACCAGGGGCGCTACACCTCAGTCGCCTAGCTGGCGCAGGATCTCCCGCGCCAGCACGTCGTTCTGCCGGAACGCCGGGGCGTTCGTGTGCGGCCGCGCGAACGCCGCGAACGCCTTCCCGGTCGTGTAAGGCCCAACGGCGAACCGGACCGGGTCCTCGTCGCCGTTCTCGTTGATCAGGCGTCCCACCGGCGACACCCTGACCAGCCCGGCGGCGTCCTCGGAGACGTCACAGACCGCGCGCAACGACCGCAGCACCGGATCCGCCGTGCGCGACAACGAATGTGTGGGCAGCCGAGCCTCGATCAGACCGTTGGCGCGCACCACCTCCGGCGTCGTAGCACTGCCGGCCACGAACGCGCCTTCCACGGCCTCCACCCACATGTCGGCGCCGAGGAACCGCACTATTCCCGCGCGCGACAACGCCAGCAGCTCCTCCAGCCGGTCCGGCGGCGGTCCGGAGGCCAGGTAGCTGAAGTAGCCGTGCCACCAGCCGTCGAACGGCATGAGGCCAGCCAGCTGGCCGTAGACCGACAGCAGGGCCAGGAACGCCCCCAGATCGGCACTGTGCCGTGGATCGGAGCGCCGGGCGACGTCGGCCTCGATGTAACCGCGCAGGTGCTCCTGGAACTCCTCGGCCGACGCGAAGGTCACCCCCGCCAGCGGGCGGTCGAGGCGCTCGAAGTCGACGCGGTCGGCCGGATCGGGCACGGCGAGCACTTCCAGCTCGCGCATCTCCTGGCTGTACCAGGGCAAAGCGGTGAACGACGCGGCGAACTCCAGGAACGGCATCCGCACCAGCCCGGGGTGTCCGGTGAACAGCTCGTGGTAGTAGCCCCAGGCGATCTCCTTGGCCATCAACGGCCACACGTCGCCGCGGAAGTCCAAAGCCTGTCCCTGCAAGGCGTCCGCGACGAAGAAGTGCGGCAGCGCCGGACGGGTTCCCTGCAACCGGTAGCCGGTCTTCGAGTGGTACGGCACGCCACGCCGCGAACCCACGTACAGCGTCGGTTCGACACCGGAAGGCACGTACGTGAGCCCGTCCGAGCCGCGCACGTAACGCCCGCCGCGTCCTTCGGTCAGCAGCACCATGAGGTCGACGAACGCGAGCCCGAACCCGCGCAGCACCACGTCCCCGGTTACGGCGGACAGGTCCGCGTCGGCCGAGTACAGCGGCGGCACGTAGATCAGGCCGTGCTCCGAAGCGTGCTCGGCGAGCTTGCGGTGCTCGGGTTCCGGTTCGGCGTCGAGATGTCCCAGCGCGAGCACCAGCACGTCGGCGTTCAGGGACTCGCCGTTGTCGAGCCAAACCCAGTTGCCCACGACTTTCAGCGCCGTGGCCTGATGCACGGTCACAGAGATGTTCGGAGGCAGAGATTTCGTCACGTGGTCGAAGAACCACGCCAGGTACCCGCTCTGCACCTGGCGTGACGGGAACGACGTGGGGTCGATGTCGGTCCACTCCGCCAGCGACGGGCCGGGACGAACCGGACCAACGCCGTCAAAGGAGTCGTCCGTGAAGACGGTGACGTCCTCGGCCATGGAGTTCATGCGCAGCAACGGGGATTGGGCGTGCCGCCACACCCGGCCCGCTCCCGGTGGATGCGGGTCGACGACGTGCACGGCCAGGGGCAGCGTGGGCGACTGGGCGGCGATGCGTTCCAGCAGGCCGGCGGCACGAGGGCCACCACCGATGACGACGAGTGAGCGCATGCGCGTCTTTCCGTTGGAGGACAACGAAGAACGAGCCGCGCCCCTCAACGCGAACACCACCACAGTACCCCGCGCGTGCAAGCAAATCCCGCTCTGTGGACGTCGTTGCGGCGAACCAGATCCAGGTGTGCACTCGAAGGGCGCCTCCCTCAACGCGCCCCACTCCCACTACCAGTTCTGGGGAATCGGTCATGCCAGTTGAGTTTCTCGGGATCGCCGCCACGAACGACGGGTCGGAGACGACGCCGCGGTCGTCGAACGGTGCGTTCGACAAGGACTACACGCTCAGGCTCGCTCGGGCGCACGAGGAGCACGGGTGGGACCGCGTGCTGTTCGCGTACGGATCGGGCGCGCCGGAACCCTCCGCGGCGGCCGCCTACCTCGCCAGCAAGCTCGACAGGCTGCAGATCCTGCTGGCACACCGGCCGAACGTGTCCTACCCGACGTTCGCCGCCAAGACGTTCGCGACGCTCGACCAGATCAGCGACGGCCGGCTGACGGTGCACTTCATCACCGGCGGCACCGACCACGAGCAGCAGCGCGAGGGCGACTACCTGACCAAGGACCAGCGCTACAGCCGCACCCGCGAGTACATCCAGATCGTCAAGAAGGCCTGGACCAGCAGGTCCGCGTTCGACCACGACGGCGAGCACTACCACTTCGCGGACTTCGTGAGCGACGTGTTCCCCGTGCAGCAACCACGCCCGAACGTGTCGTTCGGCGGCTCCTCCCCCGCGGCGTACGCGGCGGGCGGCGCGGAGGCCGACATCTTCTGTCTGTGGGGCGAGCCGCTGGCCGAGACCGCGCAGCAGATCGAGTCCGTCAAGCAGGCGGCGAAGGACGCGGGCCGCACGGACGTGCCGAGGATCCAGGTCGCGTTCCGGCCGATCATCGCGCCGACTGAGGAACTGGCGTGGGAGAAGGCGCACCGGACGGTCGACCGGATCGAGGCGCGGAAGGCGAACGGGCCGCTGAGCCGCCGGCACTCGCTGACCAGCCCGGAGAACACCGGCTCGCAACGACTTCTGGCCGTGGCGGAACGCGGTGAGCGATTCGATCGTGCTTTGTGGACGCCCACGGCGAAGGCGACCGGCGGCGCGGGCAACTCCAACGCGCTGGTCGGCACACCGGAGACCGTCGCGCAGGCGTTGCTGGACTACTACGACCTCGGCGTCGACATCCTGTCCGCGCGTGGTTACGACCTGCTCGACGACGCGATCGACTTCGGCCGGTACGTGATCCCGATCGTGCGCGAGGAGGTCGCGAAACGGGACCGGGCGGGCGCCGCATGACCACGCTCGAAGTCCGCCGCGTCCGGCAATCGGATCCGGACGCGGCGCCATTAGTCGCTGAACTCACCTACGAATACACCTCTCGCTACGGACCAATGGGCGCAGAGGAGATGCAACGACCGGCGGACGTGTTCGAGCCACCGAACGGACAGTTCCTGCTGCTGATGGAAGCCGGAGTGGCCGTCGCGGGCGGTGCGTTCAAGCGGTTCGACGCCGAAACCGCCGAGATGAAACGGATCTGGACGCATTCACAGCACCGCAGGCGTGGATTGGCGCGGCGGGTGCTCGTGGAACTGGAGAACGAGGCGAGAACGTTTGGGTACAGCAGGATCTACCTGACCACAGGGCCTCGCCAGCCCGAGGCGAAAGGGTTGTACCTGGCGACCGGTTACACACCGTTGTTCGACGTTGATACAGACCCTCTGACAATTGGCCCACTGGCCTTCAGCAAGGTGATTCATTAGTTCAAACGAGTGAATTCGTGGCTTGACCGCTGTATCTCGACCGGAATTCAGGGTTCCGTTGGACAGGTTCCGAGTGATCAGTAAGCTTGTCGGTTGGGCCCACACCCGGTAGTTCGACCGCGTGGGGTCGTCACCCGTTCGACCGATTCCGAATGGCCACCTGAGCTGAATGAACATGGTCGACAGCCGAGAGCCCGCCGTTGCCTGGGCGGCGGCGATCTCCAACACCCTCGTCGCGAACTTCACGCGCGAGAAGCTCGAGCAACTGCTCGGCGGTTACGTCGAGCAGTTGCTCAGTGGCGGGGTGGACGAGGCACGGCAGGTCGGCCGGTCCATGGTCGAGCACGACTTCATCTCCTCGGCGACGCTGGAGCAGACGCTCGCGTGCCTGGGTGAGCACATCCCCGTCACGCAGCCCCAGCTGGCCGCGCTCGCCGCCGGGTACGCGGAGGGCCTGCGCGACCGCACGCTCGACCAGCAGGAGCTCAGCCGCACGGCCGCGATCAACACGATGCGCCGGGCCGAGAGCGCGGTCAGGGCGAGCGAGGCCAAGTTCCGGGCGATCTTCGAGAGCTCGGCGTTCGGGATCGTCGTGAGCGGCCTCAAGGGCGAGATCATCGACGTCAACGAGGCGTTGCTGGCGATGCTCGACTACCAGCACGACGAGGTGCGCAAGATGAGCGGCCGCGACCTCGTGCACCCGGACGACAGGCCGGCGCTGCGGGAGATGACGAAGCAGCTGATCGCGTCCGACTTCGACAACATCAGGGTCGAGAAGCGGATGCTCCGCAGCGACGGCGAGACGATCCAGACGCACATGGCGATCTCGCTGGTGCGCGAGGGGGACGACGCGCCGCCGTACCTCGTCACGATGATCGAGAACATGAACGAGATGCGCGCGCTGCAGACGCAGCTCGTGCGGCAGAGCCTCAACGACATGCAGACGGGCCTGCCGAACCGCGCGCAGTTCCTCGGCTGGCTCGAAGGCGCCACCGGCTCGAAGGGCCCGGACGCGCTCGCGCTCGTGCAGGTCGACATCGACGGGTTCCGCGGCGTGAACGACGCGTTCGGGCACGAGGCGGGCAACCGGGTGCTGATGCACGTCGCGACGCACCTGCGGGCCGTGTTCTCCGAGGAGATCGCCAAGATCGCGCGCATCGGCGAGGACGAGTTCGGCGTCCTGATCAAGGACCCGCAGGACGTGCGGAGCGTCGTCGCCCTGGTCGAGGACTTCACGGCACGCCTGGAGGAGCCGATCTGGTTCGGCGGGCACGGCGTCGGCGTGACGACCAGCGTCGGCGTCGTGGCACGGGCGGCGCGCGGCGGCGACGCGGCGGACCTGCTGCGCGCGGCGGACGTCACGGTCGGCTGGGCCAAGCGCGACGGCAAGGCGCAGTGGGCGTTGTACGACCGCGAACGGGACGTGCACGACAAGGAGAGGTACGCGCTCGCGGCCTCCATCCCCGGTGCGCTGGAGGAGGGCCAGTTCCGCGTCGACTACGTGCCGGCCTACTCCCTGACCGACGGCTCGGTGCTCGCGCTGGAAGCCAAGATCGTGTGGGACCACCCCGAGCGCGGTGTGCTGTGCCCGGACACGTTCCTCGACCAGTCCTCGAACAACGGCATGATCGTCCGCCTCGTGCACTGGGCGCTGGACGACGCGTGCCGGCACGCGAGCGACTGGCACCAGGCGCTGGGCGAGCGGATGCCCGCGCTCTCGATCGACCTGCCGCCGCGGCTGTGCCAGGAACCCGAACTCGTCGCCGAGGTCGCCCGCGTGCTCGACCGCACCGGCCTGCCCGCGTCGTTGCTGCGCTTCGAACTGCACGAGCACCTGCCGGCGTTGCTGAACGACGACCAGCTCGAAGAACTCACGATCCTCGCCGAACGCGGCGTCGGGCTGGTGCTGGACCAGGTGAACGGCGGCAACGTCGGCGTCGACCGGTTGCGGCGGCTGCCGTTGACCGGCGTGAAGTTCACCGGCTCCGTCGTGCACGGCCTGGACGAGGGCGCGAACCGCGTGGAGGAGAGCGCGTCGGTGACGCTGCTGACGTGGGCGTCGATCCTGCGGTTGCCGCTGTACGCGGAGGACGTCCGCACTGAGGCCGAAGCCGCGCGACTGACCGAGCTGGGCGTGACGGGTGGGCAGGGCGCGCACTTCAGTCCGCCGCTGTCGGCCGCGGAGGTCTCCGCGCTTCTTCTCAGCTAGTTCTTATCAGGGTTTTCCAGGGTTTCGGCACAGGTGGCTCACATGATGGGGGTCCATCGTGGAGTCATGACCGAGCAGAGCTTCCCCGCGATGAGCGGGTCACTGGTGGAACCGCAGCCCGTCGTCGTCGCCCCGAAGTTCTGGCGCCGAACGGCCCCGATGCTGACGGCCGCGGCACTCGTCGCAGGCCTGTTCGGCGGCGTCACCGGAGCGGTGATCGCCTCGCCGGACTCCACCCCCACCTCCACCTCCGTCTCCGCGCAGACGATCTCCAACACGTCCACACTGGACTGGAGCGCCGTCGCCTCGGACGTGCTGCCCTCCGTCGTGCAGGTCAACGTCGGCAACGGCCTCGGCTCCGGCGTGATCCTCTCCGCGGACGGCAAGATCCTCACCAACAACCACGTCGTGGCAGCGGCCGGCGGCCAGATCACCGTGAAGTTCAACGACGGCCGCGAACTGCCGGCCACCGTCGTCAACACGGACCCGGCCTCGGACCTGGCCGTGCTGCAGGTCTCCGGAGCCTCCGGCCTGACGCCGATCAAGTGGGCGGACTCGGGTTCGGTGAAGGTCGGTGACGCGGTGATGGCCATCGGCTCGCCGTCCGGCCTGCAGGGCACCGTGACTACCGGCATCGTGTCCGCCCTGGACCGCAAGGTGACCGTGCCCGGTGAGAGCCGGCGCGCGTCTTCCGTGTCGTACCAGGCGATCCAGACCGACGCGTCGATCAACCCCGGCAACTCCGGTGGTGCGCTGGTGAACGCGGCCGGTGAGCTGGTCGGGATCAACTCGGCGATCTACTCGCCGGCGTCGAGCAGCGGTGAGGCCGGGAGCGTGGGGATCGGGTTCGCGATCCCGTCCAACACGGCCAAGCAGATCGTGGACCAGCTGAGCTAGTCACCCCAGGAACCAGGGCCGCGGCACGAAGCCGCGGCCCTTCGTCCGTGTCAGGACAGCCAGTCCGGGCGCAACGGCATGTGCGACGTCGTCCCGTCCAGCCTCACCCCGAGCACCTGGTGCAGCTGGATGTTGTTGCGCTCGAACCCGAGCCGCGACGCCGCCAGGTACAACCGCCACACCCGAGCCCGGGCCTCGCCGACGTCCTCGACGGCCTCCTCCCAGTGCTCGTCGAGGTTGCGGCTCCACGCGGCCAGGGTCAGCGCGTAGTGCTCGCGGATGTTCTCCTCGTGCCGCACCTCGAACCCGGTGTCGTGCATCAGCGACACGAGGTGACCAGGACCGACGAGTTCGCCGTCCGGGAACACGTACCGGTCGATGAACGGCCCCGACAAGGCTCGTTCCTTGTTGTTCGGCCGGGTGATGCAGTGGTTCAGCAGGCGGCCGCCCGGCTTCAGCTTCCGGTAGAGCGCCGAGAAGTACGCCGGCAGCTTGGCCTTGCCGATGTGCTCGGTCAGGCCGATGGACGACACCGCGTCGAACCCGGTCTCGCGCACGTCGCGGTAGTCGAGGTGCCGCACCTCGGCGAGATCGGACAAACCGGCCTCGACGATCGCCTTCTGCGCCCACTCCGCCTGGTTGCGCGAGAGCGTGACACCGATGGCCCGCACCCCGTACTCGCGGGCGGCGTGCATGACCATGCCGCCCCAACCGCAGCCGACGTCCAGCAGTTTCATGCCGGGCTTCAGCCCCAGCTTGCGCGCCACCAGGTCGTGCTTGGCGAACTGGGCTTCCTCCAAAGTGGACTCCAGCGACGGGTACACCGCGCAGGTGTAGGCCATCGACGGGCCGAGGATCCACTCGTAGAACTGGTTCGAGACGTCGTAGTGGTGCGCGATGGCCTGCGAGTCGCGGGCCTTCGAGTGACGCAGGCCGTGCAGACGGGTCTCCTGCGGCGGCGGTGAGACCTTGTGCGAGAACCGGATCCGGCCCAGGAACCGCAGCAGCTCCAGCCGTTGCAGCACCGGGAGTTCCCGCAGGGAGAACTCGGAGAGCTGCGCGAGACCGGCGTGCACGTCGCCGAGTATCTCCAGATGACCCGTCACGTAGGCGCGGGCCAGGCCCAGCTCACCTGGCGCGGACGCCAGGTAGGACAAGGCTTCCGGTGTTTTGATGTCGATGGACACCGAGGCCGCGGCAGGCCCGGCGGTACTGCCGTCGTAGGCCTGGAAGCGAACGTCGCTGCCACCTGTGATGCGCTGGAAAATGGAGGCCAACCGCATTCATCGTCCCCTGACACACTTGGCGTACAGATCAGGCAAGCGGTTCGTCTGGTCGTACCGGCTCTTCACGGACCGGTAGTGCGAACCGTTGTAGTGCCGCCAGAACTCGTCCTCGTCGTAGTACGAGTCCGAGTACAGCGACTTGTGGCCGCCCAGCCGAGCCACCTCGCGCTCGATCAGCCGGTTGCGGTCACCCATCTTCTCTCCAGGTCGGACCGGGACCTCCGACCAGAACCCGACGTTGACGTACAACGTGTCCTTGTCCATCGGGTAGAGCGGCCAGGCCGTGGTGTCGCGCAGGCGAACCGGGCACAGCCACACCGGCGAGATGCCGATCTCGCGGTCGAAGAAGTCCAAGAACTCGGCAAGGCCGGCAACCGGGATCTCCACGTCCTGGATCACCGGCTCCACGTCCACGCGCGGCCGCAACTGCCGGTGCTTGGCGACCAGCTTGCGGTACACGTCCGAACGCAGGTAGCGCTTCGGCCACATGCGACGGACGACCGGGTTCTGCGCGCCGAACGCCCGCGAGCACCAGAACCAGTCGGTGTCCCAGCGCCACAGGTAGTCGTGGATCGTGAGGTGGTCCGTGCGGCGTTTTTGGATGGACCGGTAGTAGATCTGGTTGCCGGTGTAGTCGGACGTGTACGGCGCGATGTCGGCGTAGTGCCCCAACGTCAGGTACATCTCACCCCGTGAGAAGACCGTGCCGTCGACGAAGTCCGCCGAGCCGTCCGCGCAGACCTCCTCTATGACGGCCGCGCACTCCTCGAACGACCCGAACGGCATGTGCCGCAGCCGCACGTACTGCCGTACGGGCTCCAGCTCGATCTCCAGCCGCAGTGCGTAACCGAGCGTCCCGTAGGAGTTGGGGAACGCGCGGAACAGGTCGTCGTCCGGCTTGGAGACGACCACCTCGCCGTCGCCGGTGAGGATCTCCAGCTCCCGCACGGACTCGTGCGGCAGCCCGTTGCGGAAGGACGTGGACTCGATGCCGAGACCCGCCGCCGCTCCGCCGATGGTGATGGTTTTGAGCTGCGGCACCACTAACGGCATCAAGCCGTGGGGAAGTGTCGCGGCGACAAGATTCTCGTAGGTGGTCATGCCCTGCACCTGTGCGGTGCGTCCGACCGGGTCCACTGACAGGACCTGGTCGAACCTGCCGACGTCGAGTCCGCCGGCCTGGTCGGCCCGAAACCGGAAGAGGTTCGACGTCTTCTTCGCGAGCCGCACTGGCGCACCTTCGCGCATCGCGGCGTACTGCGCGCTCAGCGCAGCCACGGCCGAGCTGTGCCCATGGTCACTCACCAGAACGACGTTATTCCTCGTCACCGTCCTTGTCGCGCCCAAAAGCCCGAATGGGCCAGCGATCTTTCGGCACACCCTGCCCAAACTTACTAGCGAGTAGTAGCGTGCGAGGCATGGCTACGCACGAGGTGACCAACCAGGTGCCGCCGCTGAGCGGTCACGACGTCGCGGACGACCCTGCCCTGCTGAGCTGGGTCGACAGCCCTGACCTGCACGCTCTGGGCAGGCTCGCGGGCAGCCACGAATGGCAGGAGCACGGCAGGCTCGCGAACGCCAACCCCCCGGTCCTGCACACCCACGACCGGTATGGGAACCGGATCGACGAGGTCGAGTTCCACCCGGCCTGGCACGAACTGATGAACGTGGCCGTTTCGCACGGATTGCACGCCTATGTCGACGGTGAGCATCTCAACAGGGCAGCCAAGTTCTACGCGTGGTCCCAGGTCGAGGCCGGCCACGGATGCCCGGTTTCGATGACTTACGCGGCGGTGCCCGCTTTGCGCGTCGCGCCGGAACTGGCCGAAATCTACGAACCCCTTCTCACCGCGCGGAACTACGACTTCGGCCTCAGGGCGCCACTGGGCAAGCAGGGCCTGATCGCCGGCATGTCCATGACCGAGAAGCAGGGCGGCTCGGACGTCCGTGCGAACACCACCGTCGCGAAGCCGGTGACCGACGGCTACGTGCTGACCGGGCACAAGTGGTTCACGTCGGCGCCCATGTCGGACCTGTTCCTGACGCTCGCGCAGGCACCCGGCGGGCTGACGTGCTTCCTGGTGCCGAGGGTGCTCCCCGACGGCACGCGCAACCGGTTCCTCCTGCAGCGCCTGAAGGACAAGCTGGGCAACAAGTCCAACGCGTCCGCCGAGATCGAGTACGACGAGGCGTTCGCCTGGCGCGTCGGCGACGAGGGCCGGGGCGTGCGGACGATCATCGAGATGGTCAACACGACCAGGCTCGACTGCGTCCTCGGCACGGCGGCGGGCATGCGGCTCGGGCTCCGGCAGGCCGCGCACCACGCCGCGCACCGCAAGGCGTTCGGGAACTACCTGATCGACCAGCCCGCCATGCGCAACGTGCTGGCGGACCTCGCGATCGAGTCCGAGGCGGCGACCACGACCGCGATGTGGCTGGCCCAGCAGCGGCCGCGGCTCGCGCTCGCGGTCACCAAGTACTGGGTGTGCAAGCGCGGCCCGGTGCACGCCGCGGAGGCGTTGGAGTGCCTGGGCGGCAACGGGTACATCGAGGACAGCGGGATGCCTCGGCTGTTCCGCGAGTCGCCGCTGATGTCGATCTGGGAGGGCTCCGGCAACGTCGCCGCGCTGGACGTCCTGCGCGCGATGAAGAAGGAACCCGAGTCGGTGCAGGAGTTCCTGGCCGCCGTCACCGGGGTCGACCAGCGCGTCGACAAGGCGTTGAACGAGCTCGGCACCGCACTGTCCGATGTGGACGAGTCGCAGGCGCGCAGGGTCGTGGAGAAGATGGCATTGATCCTGCAGGGTGCACTGCTGGTCAAGCACGGGCATCCCGCCGTCGCGGACGCGTTCCTCGGCTCACGGCTGGGCGGGGACTGGGGAGTCGCGTTCGGCACGCTCCCCAAGTCCACCGACTTCGCCTCGATCATCGACCGGGCTGTCCCCAAGATCTAGGCAGGGCAGCCGCTGTCCTGGCGCGGCGAGTCCGGTCCGTACAGGTCACCGGTCAGGTAGACGCACGTCGGCTGCTGCTCGAAGTCGTAGATGTCCGCGAGCTCGAGGATCGTGAAGTTCCTCGTCTCACCGACCCTCGACACCTTGAAGTTCGTGCGTCCGGTGGCACCGAAGAACTCCAGCTCGCGCAGCTCCCCGCCGATCGCCCCGCGGTGCGGGGTGTGCCCGGCCAGACGTGCCTGGGCGTTGCGCACCGCGTCGAGGAAGAGCCCTGCCGCGTCATAGGCGACCGCCATGTGCTCGCCGGGCCACGGCTTGGCCTGCTTGTCCTCCCGCGGCAGCGCGGAGTCTCTGACCTCCTTGGCCAGCTTGCTGTAGCCGGCGCAGAAGGCGTCCAACGGCAGACCGCCGTGCACCTTGGCGTCCGGCTTGCCGTCGACGCAGGACTTGCCCGCGAGCACGACGAGTCCGGCCATGCTCACGTAGGACACGCGCATGCCGGCCAGGGAGTCGCGCTTGCGGCTTGCCTCCTGCGCGATGAAACGGATGATCGCGTCGTCCGCGAGTATGCGCGGCAGGCGGTTCTTGTCGTAGCAGTTCCTGCCGACCGCCTGCAGGAACTCGCCGAAGTGCTCTTCACGGCCGGCGAAGAACACGAGTTCGCTGGAGTGGTCCTCGACGCACTGAGACGGCACCTCCTGCGGTCCGTTGGCCCACTCGCGTGCCTCGAACGGCACACCTGACCTGGCCAGCTCCTGCCCCAGAACGGCGACCAGGTTGTCGAGGTAGACGTCCTCCTGCCCCAGCTTCGGGTGGTGGATCGTCACCTTGGTCGCGCGGACGTGCTGCGCGTACCGCCGGACGAGGTCGGCCTGCCTGACGTTGCCGGGGATCAGCTGGAAGTACATCGTCGAGAGCTTCGGCAGCGACGCCTCGGTGAGCGTGGTGCCGATGGTCGGCACACCGAGCGAACCGAGCGAGGTGATGACCTTCCTGGTCTGCTCGACGCTGCGGTCGAGCCCGATCACCCCGATGATGCTCGGATCCCGTTCCAGCAACGGGGTCAGCATCCCCGTCAGCACGTCGTGCGCGCGGTTCATCTTCGCGCCGCCGTTCGCGACCACGATGCGCAGCAACGGTCCCGAGCCCGACCTGTCGTTCTGCTGCCGCTGCTTGAGCAGCATCCCCTCCAGTTCCTCCGCCCTGGAGTGGTCCGCGTCCGGATTGCTGTCCCTGTGGGTGAGGCTCGAGAAGTAGAGCAGCGAGACGAGCGGGCGGTCGGAGTTCGACTCGTGCAACCGTTCGGCCTCGGCGTTCTGCGCGAAGACCGCCTGCTGCGTCCACCGCAGCCGTTCGTTCGAACCGAACACCTGGCTGTCGTTGTCGCTGTAGCCGACGCATTCGACGTTGCCCTCGACGTCCATCAACCGGGTCGACACCCCCGGCGAGACGGCGGAACCGACGATCGAGCAGTTGGCGTTGACGTTGTTCTGCACCGCCACGAATCCCGGCACGAGAAGTACCAGGACCACCACCGCGATGATCGCCTCCAGCCGCCGCGACTTCGCGAGCCAGCGCGCCGGTGCCGCGGTGAACGCGGGCGCGCCCTTCCACTTCCTCTTGTCCTCGCTCGGGAACGGCAGCTTGATCATGAGGTAGCGGGCGTCCGGCGCGAGCATCTGCCGTTTGCGCGGCAGCTCCTCCCGCCACGTCGCCAGCGCGTCCGCGGTCTCGTCCGGCGCGACCGGCGTGGTCCCGAGCCGCTGCGACAGCGCCGGCTGCACCGAACTGGCCGCGATCACCAGCAACGGGTCCAGCTCGCCCGTCTCGTTGCGGACGTCGTTGATCAGCTCCAGCAGCTCCCAGCCGCCGTTCTCCTTCGTCACGCCGTCGAGCAGCACGGGGATGTAGGCGGTGCGGCGGAACCCGGCCCTGCGCGGCAGGAACCGGCGGCGGCGCCGGTAGGAGATCCGCAGGTCCTCCAGGAACGCGTGCACGAGCAGCAGCTTGATCTGCTCGGTGTTCTCCGACTCGCGCCTTCCCAGCGTGAGGCGTTCGGCGAACCCGAGGAACTCGATGGAGTGGTTGGGCAGCGCGAAGTTCTGCCCGCGCATGAACCACTTCGACTCGCGCGCGAGCCCCGGCACCCGCTTGCCGAGCCAGCGGAACCCCGCCTTGCTGCCGACCCAGGCGACCAGCCCGAGCCCCAGCCTCGTCACGAGGTTCGGGATGAACGCGTCGACGGCCCGGTTCAGCGCCTCGCCGTCCTGCGAGGTCCTGCCGGTCCACTGCCGCAGCAGCTCGATGACGCTCGCCCGGTCGTCACGGCCCGGCTTGCGCGGCAGCCGCTTGCTCGTGAGCCAGTCGACGAGCCGGTAGTGGTCGAACCGCGTCAGCCGCTCGCTGCCGACGTGGACCTCCGACAACCGGTGGCTCAGCACGTCCAGCAAGGGCAGCAGCGGCGGAGTCTCGCGCGCTTCAGGTGGCCATCTTTTGTCCACGTCCGCACTCACCGCGGACACGTCGACATAGGCGTGCGGAATTGCCGGACGCCCCTCGTCGAGCTTGTGCTCCAGTGCGTGCAGGAATGGCGTCGGGCTGGCTTCGCTCTCCAGGTAGAGCAACGGGAGTGGCTGGTCACCGACCACTTCCTCGGTCTTGCTCCGGTAGAAGAACCCCGGCCGGTCGCAAAGACCGCGAATGACTCCGAGCAGATCTCGCAAACCCGGGAAAACGGGTTCTGTCCGGCTACCTGTCATCTGCACCCTCACACTCGTGCGGAAGGCAAACGACGGTAGCCGGACAGACCGATTCGAACTGGTGCTTTGAAGTTATTCAGCCGGAACGGACCAGCGAGGTGACACGGAACGTTGCCGGCGTATTCGCGGTCAGACGGGTGCATCGTGGTGCCGCCCCCACGTCCTCATACTGGATGTATGGGGGCGTGGGGGCGGTGCCGCGAGGCGCCCTGCTGAGCGTGAATACGCCCGCAACGGGCCGGGTCACCTCGCTAGAGGCCGAGCTCGCGGGCGATCAGCATCTTCTGCACCTCGGAGGTGCCCTCGCCGATCTCCAGGATCTTCGCGTCGCGGTAGAAGCGGCCGACCGGGTACTCGTTCATGAAGCCGTAGCCGCCGAAGATCTGCGTGGCGTCGCGGGCGTTGTCCATCGCCGCCTCGGACGAGACCAGCTTCGCGATGGCCGCCTGCTTCTTGAACGGCTCGCCGCGCAGCATCCGGGACGCCGCCTCGTAGTAGGCCAGGCGCGCGGTGTGCACGCGGGCCTCCATCTCGGCGATCTTGAACTGGATCGCCTGGTACGTGCCGATCTTCGCGCCGAACGTCTCGCGCTCGTGAGCGTAGCGGACCGACTCGTCCACACAGCCCTGGGCCAGGCCGACCGACAGCGCGGCGATGGCGACGCGGCCCTCGTCCAGCGTGCGCAGGAACTGGGCGAAGCCGCGGCCGCGCGTGCCGAGCAGGTTCGCGGCGGGCACGCGGCAGTCCTGGAAGGACAGTTCGCGGGTGTCCGAGGCGCTCCAGCCGACCTTCGAGTACTTCTTCGACACCGTGAAGCCCGGGGTGCCGGACGGGACGATGATCGAGGAGATCTCCTTGCGGCCGTCGGGCTGGGTGCCCGTGACCGCGGCGACCGTGACCAGGCCGGTGATGTCCGTGCCGGAGTTCGTGATGAATGCCTTGGTGCCGTTGATGACCCACTCGTCGCCGTCGAGGCGTGCGGTGGTGACCAGGGCGCCCGCGTCGGAGCCGGAGCCCGGTTCGGTGAGGCCGAACGCGCCGAGCTTCTCGCCGGACGTCAGGGAAGGCAGCCACTGCGCTTTCTGCTCGTCGGTGCCGAAGCGGTAGATGGGCATGGCGCCCAGCGAGGTCGCCGCCTCCACCGTGATCGCGACGGACGAGTCGACGCGCGCGAGTTCTTCCAGCGTGATGCACAGGGCGAAGTAGTCGCCGCCCATGCCGCCGTGCTCCTCCGGGAAAGGCAGGCCCAGCAGGCCCATCTGACCCATCTTCGCGACGATCGGGTACGGGAACTCGCAGCGCTCGTAGTAGTCGCCGATGACCGGCGCCACCTCGTCGCGGGCGAACTCCTCGACGGTCTTGCGCAGGTCCTCGTACTCGCTCGGGAGCCTGAAGTCCAACATTGCTGTCACTCCTCGTGAGAGACGACGAGGGCCAGTACCTGGTCGAGTGCGACCTGCTGGCCTGCTTGCACGTTCACTTCGGCGAGCACGCCGTCGACCGGTGCGGTCACGGTGTGCTCCATCTTCATGGCCTCGACCACGAACAACGCTTGACCGGCGGTCACTTCCTCGCCCTGCCGCGCTCGAACGACGAGCACGGTGCCGGGCATCGGCGACTTCACCGGACCACCGGAGGCCGCGGCTCCGTCGGCGGCTCCGACCAGGAACTCGGCCTCGACCAACGCCCAGGACGCGCCGTCGTGGCCCAGCCACAGCACGTCGCCGTCGCGGGCCATCGAGTAGCGGCGCGAGCCGACGAGCAGGTCGGCGCCTTCGCGGCGGGCCCGAGCGCGGACGGGTTCTCCTGCGCCCACAACGACTTCTTCGCCACGCACACGCACGTCGACGTCGTTGATCCGCCAGGTCGTCCAGGCGTGTTCACCGACGCGCCAGCCGCTCAACTGGTCCCACGGGTCCTCACCGTGCGGCTGCAGCGTTCGCTCCAGGCCGGCCGCCACGTACACCTCGTCCGGGATCTCGGCCGAGGTCAGCGCGTCCAGCTTCCGTTCGACCAGGCCGGTGTCCAGCGCGCCCGACCGCACGTCCTCGTCGCGCAGAAGCGCGCGCAGGAACGGGATGTTCGTCGTGACGCCCAGCAGCACCATCCGGCCGAGCGCGTGGTCCAGGCGCCGCAACGCCTCCTCGCGGGTGCGGCCGTGCGCGATGACCTTGGCGAGCATCGGGTCGTAGTCCGAGCCGACGACAAGTCCCTCGTACAGACCGGAATCCACGCGGACGTCGGCCGGTTCGCTCAACGCCAGCACGCGGCCGCCGGTCGGCAGGAAGCCGCGCGCCGGGTCCTCGGCGTAGACGCGCGCCTCGACCGAGTGGCCGTTCAGTTCGACGGAGACGTCCAGCACCTCGCCGGACGCGACGCGGAGCTGCCACTCGACGAGGTCGACGCCCGTGACCATCTCGGTCACCGGGTGCTCGACCTGCAGCCGGGTGTTCATCTCCATGAAGAAGTAGTCGCCGGACGCACCGTCCACGATGAACTCGACGGTGCCCGCACCGACGTAGCCGACGGACTTCGCGGCGTTGACCGCGGCGGATCCCATGGCCTCGCGCATCTCGGGCGTGAGGAACGGCGACGGCGCCTCTTCGATGATCTTCTGGTGCCGCCGCTGGAGGCTGCACTCGCGCTCGCCGAGGTGGATGACGTTGCCGTGGGCGTCGCCGAGGACCTGGATCTCGATGTGGCGCGGGTTCGTGATGAACCGCTCGATCAGCAGCGTGTCGTCACCGAACGACCCGCGCGCCTCCCGCCGTGCGGACTCGATCGCCTCGCGCAGCGCCGATTCCTCGTGCACCAGCCGCATGCCCTTGCCGCCACCGCCCGCGGAAGGCTTGAGCAGCACGGGAAAGCCGATCTCCAGGGCCGCTTCGACGATCTCGTCGTCGGACATGCCCGCGCGGGTGCGGCCCGGCACGACGGGAACGCCCGCCGCCGACACCGTCAGCTTCGCGCGGATCTTGTCGCCCATCGCGTCGATCGCCGATGCGGGCGGTCCGACGAACACGATCCCGGCCTCGTCACAGGCCGCCGCGAACGCCGTGTTCTCGGCGAGGAACCCGTAGCCGGGGTGGATCGCCTGCGCGCCAGTGGAAACGGCGGCAGCCACGATCTTCTCGATGGACAGGTAACTCTCGCGGGCCGCGGCGGGCCCGATCCGCACGGCCTCGTCGGCCAGCCTGACGTGCAACGCCTCGGCGTCCGCGTCGGAGTACACGGCGACGGAACGAATCCCGAGCGACCGCAACGCGCGGATCACCCTGACCGCGATCTCCCCGCGGTTCGCCACCAGAACGCTGTCGAACATGATCACATCCGGAAGACGCCGTAGGAAACATCGTCGATGGGGGCGTTCGCCGCACTGGACAAGGCAAGTCCCAGCACCGTGCGGGTGTCACGCGGGTCGATCACGCCGTCGTCCCAGAGCCGCGCGGTCGAGTAGTACGGGTTGCCCTGGTCCTCGTACTGCTGTCGGATCGGCGCCTTGAACGCCTCCTCGTCCTCCGCGGACCACTCGTCACCGAGCTGGTCGCGGCGCACGGTCGCCAGCACGGAGGCCGCCTGCTCGCCGCCCATCACGGAGATGCGGGCGTTGGGCCACATCCACAGGAAGCGCGGCGAGTACGCCCGGCCGCACATCGAGTAGTTGCCGGCGCCGAAGCTGCCACCGATGATCACGGTGAACTTCGGGACGCGCGCGCAGGCCACCGCCGTCACCATCTTGGCGCCGTGCTTGGCGATGCCGCCCGCCTCGTACTCGCGGCCGACCATGAAGCCGGTGATGTTCTGCAGGAAGACCAGCGGGATGGACCGCTTGTCGCACAACTGGATGAAGTGCGCGCCCTTCACGGCCGACTCGCCGAACAGGATGCCGTTGTTGGCGACGATCCCGACCGGGTGGCCGTGGATGCGCGCGAAACCGGTGACGAGCGTCTGCCCGTACTCCTTCTTGAACTCCTGGAACTTCGAGCCGTCGACGATCCGCGCGATCACCTCGCGCACGTCGTAGGGCGTCCGGGAATCCGTTGGCACCACACCGTAAAGATCGGAGTCGACGGCGGGAGCCTCGACCGGCGCGACGTCCCACGGACGCTGCGCGCGCGGGCCCAGAGTCGAGATGATCGAGCGGACCATCCTGAGCGCGTGGGCGTCGTTCTCCGCCAGGTGGTCGGTGACGCCGGACGTCCGCGAGTGCAGGTCGCCGCCGCCGAGGTCCTCGGCGCTGACCACTTCACCGGTCGCGGCCTTCACCAGCGGCGGACCGCCGAGGAAGATCGTGCCCTGGTTCCTGACGATGATCGCTTCGTCGCTCATCGCCGGCACGTACGCGCCACCGGCGGTGCACGACCCGAGCACGGCGGCGATCTGCGGAATCCCGCGCGCCGACATCGTGGCCTGGTTGTAGAAGATCCGGCCGAAGTGCTCGCGGTCGGGGAACACGTCGTCCTGCTTGGGCAGGAACGCACCGCCGGAGTCGACGAGGTAGACGCACGGAAGGTTGTTCTGCAGCGCCACTTCCTGCGCACGCAGGTGCTTCTTGACCGTGATCGGGTAGTAGGTGCCGCCCTTGACCGTGGCGTCGTTCGCGACGATCACGCACTCACGGCCGGAGATCCGCCCGACGCCGGTGATGATGCCCGCGGCCGGAGCGTCGTCGCCGTACATGCCGTTGGCGGCGAGCGGCGACAGCTCCAGGAACGGCGAACCGGGGTCGACCAGCGTGTCCACTCGCTCACGCGGCAGCAGCTTGCCGCGGTCGACGTGACGCTGACGTGCCTTCTCGGGACCGCCGAGCGCGGCGGTGGCGAGCTTGCCGCGCAGCTCGTCGACGAGCGCGGTGTGCTCCTTGGCGTAGCGGTCCGACGGCTCGGCTGCGCTGCGCAGGACAGGTGCGTCCATGCTCCCCAGACCTCAGGTTAGCGGGCGTTAACAAAGCCATGTTAGCGCCCGCTAACCTAGCGGTCCACAGGAACGCCTCGAGAGTGACCCGAACGCAGGTCAAGCCGCCTTTCAGGCACTCTCACGTTCCGGAAAACGCTAGCCGATGACCGACCGCAGAGCGGGCAGGTAGCCGCTCTGATGCCCTGCCCTGTTCGGGTGGTACGACTCCTCGACCGGCCAACTCAGGCTGTTGAGCCACCAGCTCGACGAGCAGATCTCGTGCCCGGTGAACGCCCCGCGCACGTCGACGTAGCTGAACCCGGCCGCCGCCGCCCGCGCACCGATGGTGGCGTGCAGCGCGTCGGAACCGGAGTTGATCGCGGCCCGCTTGGTGTCGCTCAGGCCGACGTTGCAGGTGCCGGGCACCTTGTAGATGCGCGGGTAGCCGAGCACGACCACGCGTGCCGACGGGGACTTCGACTTGATCGTGCTGTAGACGTTGGTGAGCAGGCCGGGAAGCGTGTTCGCGGCGTAGGTCTTGGCCTGGTTCACCCGGTTGGTGCAGTCCTGATCCGAGCCGAAGGTGCACGTGGTGATGACGTCGGTGAAGCCGGCGTCGTTGCCGCCGACCTGCACGGTGACCAGGTTTGTGGCCGTCGTCAGGGCGTTGGCCTGGGTGAGGACGTCACCTGTTCGAGCACCGGAACAGGCCACGGACTTGAACGTCGCGGCCGCCCAGAGTGCCGGATACGCGAGCGGACCGCGCTTGCAGCTGCCGCTGGCACCGTCATAACTGCCGGTCCCGAGCCCGGAGGCGTAGGAATCGCCCAGCGCGACGTAGTTGACGGGGGCCGCGCTGGCGGGGTTGGCGAGCGCGATGACTGCCGCGGCGGCGGTGACCACCGAGGCGATGAAGTGAGCAGGACGCATCGAAGACTCCCGAAGGGGCCGCAGGGTTGTGATGCATTGCACGTCAATGGTTACTCACGAGTAAGGCCTGTGTGAAGTATTCGTCAACAGTCAACATTCAGGCCTCGTACCTGCGGAAATTCCCCCATCGGAGGATGGTGCCGCACGAAAAAGCAGGGGCCCCGGAGGGACCCCTGCTTCGATCGAGCCGACGAGAACCGATCAGGTGCTGGCGTTGAGGTAGTAGGACACGCCTTCGTGCGTCGCCTCGTAGTCGCCCGTGGTGGCATAGACGTCGATCGTGTCGAAGACGTACTCGGTCGGCTGCGCCCGGAAGTACAGCTCCGGCCACGCTTCACCCGGTACGACGAGGTCGGCGTGGTGGCAGTCGACGCCACCCTCGGTGTCCTCGCACGACCAGCCGTCGCCCCACGACTGGACGTCGAGCGCGTCCGGCACGGAGAGGAACACGGTCACGCCCTGTTCGTTCGCCTCGCCGACGTCCGTGAGCCGCACCGAGAAGTCGAACGGCCCCCTGGACTGCCAGTGCGTTCCGTTCGCGTCGACGCTCTGGCGGGTGTCGACCGTCTGGTCCAGCGTCATCCGGATGTCGATCGGCGCCGCTTCTCCCGCGGCGGCATTCGCGACGGAGGCGCCGGACAAGGCGATCACGCCGGTGACAGCAGCGCACAGCAATGCTTTGATCATGGAACTCCCCCAGAGTTCAGCAATGGTCTCAACCACACAGGACGCCCGTCGGCCGGCCGGGTTGCGCGCACCGTCCCAAAGGCACCGACCTGGGGTGCGCGGACCCGAATTGTGGGACACGACGTCAGGTAAACGCCTGCTAACCTCCTTCCGTGGTCGAGAAACCCTCACGTCGGGACCAGATCCTCAACGCCGCAGCCGAACTCTTCGCGCGCCACGGCTTCCACGGCGTGGGCATCGACGACATCGGTGCGGCCGTGGGCATCTCCGGCCCGGCGCTGTACCGGCACTTCCGCAGCAAGGACGCGATGCTCGGCGAGATGCTCACGTCGATCTCCGAACGGCTGCTGGACGGCGGCCAGGCGCGAGTGGACGCCGCGTCGAACGCCGACGAGGCGTTGTGGGACCTCATCGGCTGGCACGTCGACTTCGCGCTCGACGATCCCGCGCTCATCACCGTGCAGATGCGCAATCTCGCGAACCTCACCGATCCGGACCGCCGGCGCGTGCGTGCCTTACAACGCCGCTACGTCGAGGTGTGGGTCGAGACGATCCGGCGCACCGTTCCCGATTTCGACGAGCCGACCGCCCGTGCCGCCGCGCACGCCGTGTTCGGTCTCATCAACTCGACGCCGCACAGTGCTCACCTCGACCGCGACCAGATGGCCTCACTGCTGTCCCGGATGGCGCTCGCCTCGCTCACGCCCGCCGTCGTACGTTCCTGACCTGGCGGACTGGCGATCAGCCGAGACCTGTCCGTAACCTGGCGCGACGATGAGTGCGCGCAAACTCCTCCTCCGGCTTCCGGCCTGGTTCCGGTTCACGGTGATCACGCTCGCGGTGTTCGTCTGCGGGGTGATCGCCTCACGTCCGGCGACCGGCGACAACGGGGTTCCGCCGAGCGCTGACGTGATCGCCGCGGCCAACGCCGTCGACGCGTTCGTGGCTCCGTCCGCGACGCACGATCCGTACGTCAACCTGCCATCGGACTTCGCCCGCGAGATGGGCCGCGATCCCAAGACCGTGACAGCTCCGGACGGGACGCTCAGGGTCGTCGACGCGGGCGGCGGGTGCTCGGGACCGGCCGGGGACACGGAGTGGGACTTCAGCACCGGGTGCCGTGCGCACGACCTGGGCTACGACCTGTTGCGCTATGCCGACCACAAGGGCGATCCGCTCGGGCAGGGCGCGCGCAAGGCGCTGGACGACAGGCTCACGATCGACCTGCACGCGCAGTGCAGGCTGAACCCGCGCGGCGCCGAGCAGACCTGTCACGCGGTGGCCGAGACCTACGCGCTGGGGTTGAAGTTCAACTCGTGGCGGCAGCGGTGGGGGCCGCCCGGCCACGAACCCGTGGTGGGATGGGCGTTCGGCAGCGCGGTCGTGGTGTTCCTCCTGCTGGCACGGCTGCACGGCCGTCGCCGTGACGACTCGGGCACCGCGAACTCGCTGCCCCTGGTGCTGAAGTACGCCGAGCAGGACCGGTACGCCACGTTCCTGCGGCTCTTCAGCCTGGCGCTGCTCGTGCTCGGCGAAACCGTGGCGACGCTCGCGCACCTCAGAGGCTCCGGGACGTCGTGGCTGTGGGCGTTGCAGGCGGTGCCGTTGTTCTTCTTCGCGGGCGGTCACGCGAACCTGCGCAGCTGGCAGGCGCACCAGGGCGGCTTCGGCTGCTGGGTGTCGAGCCGGACGTCGTGGCTGCTGCGGCCGGTGCTCGCGTTCGTGTTGCTGTGGGTGGTGCTGTTCGCGGCGCTGAACCTGATGGACGTCAAGGTCGACGCGTACAGCCGGTTGATCACGCATCCGCTGTGGTTCGTCGGGGTCTACCTGCTCGCCGTGGCCGCGACGCCGGCCGCCGCGTGGCTGCACCAGCACTTCCGCCGGACCGCGCCGTTCGTGCTGATGCTCGTGACGCTCGGAGTCGAGGTCGCGCGCACGTCGACGGACTGGAAGACCGGCGGGTACGCGAACCTGATCGTCGGCGCGCTGCTGATGCAGCAGATCGGCTTCTTCTACGCCGACGGCACGCTGACGAACCTGTCGCGCCGGACGCTGGCCGCGCTGGGCGCCGTCACGTTGCCCGCGTTGGTGTTCTTCAGCGACTACCCGCGCTCGATGATGGTGCTCGGCGTGGCGCAGGTGTGCCTGGCGCTGCTGGCGCGCGAACGGGTCACCTCGTGGCTCGGCGGCCGGTGGTGGCACGTCGTGGACTTCGCCCGCCGCGCGCCGATGACGGTGTACCTCGCGTACCTGGCCGGGGTCGGCGCGCTGGTCGGGTTGCTCGGGCTGACGCAGGCGCCGAGCTGGCTGCTGCTCGGGCTGGTGCCGCTCATCCTGCTGTTCCACCGGTTCGAACGGCGCCTGGTCCGGCTCACCCACCTGCCGCACGAGTCGCACCGCACCCGGCTCGCGACGGCCATGGGCGTGTCGTTCGGGACGCTCGGCGTGCTCGGGTTCGTGGTGAGCGGGTTCCTCGGCGACGGCGTGCTGGTGCTGCTGCCGGTGGACCCGCTGCAGAACCTCATCCACCTGCTGCTCGGCTGGTACCTGATCCACACGGCCCGCACCGGCAGCTGCGACACCCGCCTGCCGTGGCTGCTCACCGCGCTGGCGTGCGTTCCGCCGATGCTGGCACTGGATCCGGCTCCGCCGGTGGTGGCGCTGCACGCCGTGGCGATCGGCCTCGCAGTGCTCGGAGCCATCCCCAGGTCACGGCCGCGCACACCGGCAGCCACAGCAGTCGCTGCCACACCCAGCCCGGATGATCTGGTGGCTGCTGGAGCCCCGGCAACGGCCCCCACGCGCTGAGCGCCAGCGTCACGGTGACCAGCGCACTCTGGTGCGCGAGGAAGATCCCCAACGCGCGCTTGTTCAGCCACGTCACGGGTTTCGTCGTGCCGAGCCTCGTCAGCAGCGGCGCGATCGTGAGCACCAGACCGATCTGTGCGAACGCCAGCGCGAGCGTCGCGTAGTTCGGCGGGTTCAGGTTCGAGACGGCCTCGCCGGGAATTCCCACCGCCGACAACGGATAGCCGCCGAACGTCGTCAGCAACGCGTACCCGATCACGCCCAGCACCAGCAGCGGCGGGCCGGGAATCCTCCTGCGTGCCAACGAGTAGCCGAGCTGCCAGGCCGCCCACCACACCGCGTACGGCACCACCAGCACCAGCACGACCGGGACGAGCACGCCCCACGAGTACTCGTCCAGCCTGCGCACCAACGGTTTCAGCGCCAGCAGAACGAGGTAGACGCCGAAGAACCACAGCGGAGTCGTGACGAGGAACCCGATGTTCCAGGCGGTGCCCTGGTCGACGCCACGCAGGGTCAGTCCGAAGAGGACAGCGGCCCAGCAGCCGAGCATCAGCGACGTCGGCACAGCGAGCTGTTTCAGCCTGACTAGGAACGGCGTCTTCGAGTGCGCGGCCGCGTAGCCGCCCACGAAGAAGAACAGGCCGAGCGCCTGCAGCACCCAGGAAACCGGGGTGAGCGCGGACAAGTGCTTCAACGGGCTGTCGATGTACATGCCGGTGGGCGTGTCCACCAGCGAAGTCACCAGCCAGTGGCCGAGCACGACCGCGACGACGGCCAGCGCCCGCACGGCGTCGATGAACGGATTCCTCACAGCTTCTCCCCCGAAGCGATCCGGACGAGCGCGTCCAGCGTCCCGCTGCCCGGTTCGTAGTAGGTGTCGTGTTTGCCGCCCTCGAACCGCAGCACGGTCGCGCCGAAGCCGTCCGAGGCCGGATCCGTTCCGTGCCCGAGGTCGAACAGCCGGGCGTTGGGCACGAACCGCATCCAGTCGCCGCTCGCCCGCACCGCCCACACCTTCGCCCGCGTCCCCAGCTCCGCCACGGACTTCGCCCGCACACCAGGACTTCCGGTGAACACGATGTCCGTCACGTCCAGTTCGTGTGCCGCGAGTCCGACCACGACCGACCCGTAGCTGTGGCCGTAGACGTGGATGCGCGCGTTGGTCTGCAACGCCCGCACGAAGTCGACCAGAGCATCAGCTCCCTGACGGGCCAACGAGCCGGTCACCGCGTCCACCCCAAGACCTTGCGGCGTCCGGTATCCGAGCCACGCGATCACCGCGAGGTCGCCGCGGTGAGCCTGCTCGTGGAGGTTGACCGCCATCCGCCCGACGGTGCGGTCGAACCTGTCGACGTCCACGTCGGACCCCGGCACGACGATCACGACGTCGCGTGCGGTGCTCAGGTCACCGACGATCGCGACCCGGCGGGCGACGTCGGAACGCCACTGCGCGATCGACGGCGCGACCGACGGCAGGGCGATCAGCAGGAGGAACAGGACGGCTCGGCGCATGAACCGAAACTAGGAAGACAACGGCCCCCGAATCGTCACGCCGGCGTGCCGCTTTTCCCTTGCTACCCCGGTATCACGAGCCCGCTCTCGTAGGCCGCGATGACGGCCTGGGCGCGGTCGCGGAGGCCCAGTTTGGTGAGCACGCGGCTCACGTGCGTCTTGACGGTCTGCTCGGCCAGCACCAGATGCGCGGCGATCTCGGTGTTCGAGAGGCCCTGCGCGATCAGCACGAGGATCTCGGTCTCGCGCTCGGTCAGCACGCCCAGCTGCGCGGGCCGCACGCGGTCGGAGCGCCGTGCCCGCACGAAGTCCTCGATCAGCCGCTTGGTGATCGACGGCGCCAGCAGCGCCTCCCCCGCGGCCACCACGCGAACGGCGTTGAGCAGCTCACGAGCCGGCGCGTGCTTGAGCAGGAACCCGCTCGCACCGGCCTGCAACGCCTCGTAGACGTAGTCGTCGAGGTCGAACGTCGTCAGCACCAGCACTTTCAGCGCCTGGGACCCGTCCAGCAACAACCTCGTCGCCGTCAGGCCGTCCATCTCGGGCATGCGGATGTCCATCAGCACGACGTCCGGTTTGACCGTCCGCGCCAACGCGACGCCCTGCACGCCGTTGCCCGCCGCACCGATCACCTCGATGTCGTCCTGTGCGTTGAGAAGTGCGGAGAACCCCTCGCGCACCATCTCCTGGTCGTCGACCACGACCACCCTGATCACTTGTCCCCCAACGGAATCCTCGCCCGGACCATGAACCCGCCGTCCTCGGTCGACTTCACGGTCAGCGTGCCACCGTGCACGGCGACGCGTTCCCGCATGCCCACCAGACCCTGCCCGCTGCCGCCGCCCCTGGACGGCCCGCCGGCGGTGTTGCGCACCAGCACGTCCAGCCGGTCGCCGTCCCTGCGCACGTGGACGGACGCCTTCGAACCGGGCGAGTGCCTGGTCGCGTTCGTGAGCGCCTCCTGCACGATCCGGTACGCGGTCAGGCCGACCGCCTCCGGCACGTCGTCCACGTCGATCTCGGCCTCGTCCCCCGGCCGCACGAGTTCGGGGATGCGGCTGATGCCCGGCTGCGGTTCGCGTTCCAGCGCCTGACCGTTCGTCCGCAGCACCCCCAGCAGGCGCTGCATGTCGACGATGGCCTCGCGCGCCGCCTCACCGACCTCGGCGAACTCCTTCACCGCGTCCTCGTTCAGTCCTTTGAGGCGATAGGGCGCGGTCTCGCACCTGACCACCACCATCGACATGTGGTGCGCCACGACGTCGTGCATCTCGCGTGCGATGCGGGCACGTTCTTCCAGCGCGGCCTTGGCGTCGCGCTCTTCCTCGAGCTCGCGTTCCGCCCGGCCGCGCGCACCGAACAGGTAGACCGCCGTACCGACTATGGGCACGAAGAGCGCCATGTCCGCGGCCTGCGGTTCGGAGGCGATGATCAGCGCCATGGTGATCACCGTGGCCGCGATGACGATCCCGCGCGAGTAGAACGCCGCGACCACGACGAACAGCGGTACCGCGGTCCAGTACTGGAACGCCGCGGCGCCCTCACCGTCCCACAGGAGGCTGACGAGGTAGAAGCCCGGCACCGCCAGCCGCCAGGCGTGGAGCGGCGACCAGATCAGCAGCACGTACGGCACGACCGTCACCAGGAAGATGACGACCCACCAGCCGTCCGAGTCCGCCTGGCGCACGTACCCGGCGCTGGCAACGATCGCCCACACGAGAGCGTAGATGATCAGTGCGGCGTGCACGGGGATGCGCAACCGCCCGAGCACCTTGGCGAGCACGCGGGTGCGATCGGGACCTAAGACGGTTCGGTACAACGTGCGGAACACCACCCGATGCTAGGTGGATCCGTTGATTCCCACATTGACCTGCGGAGTGACATACCCCGGTAGCACTCTGATCAAGATGGGGCATTGCGAATCCGTGACACCGCGCGGTAGGCAGTACCTGTGAGACCACCACAGGATCCAGATCGCTGGTCACGGCTGACGGCCGTCGCCGGTGAGGCCCTGGCCGCGGCCAGGGCCGGGGAAGACGCTGTGGCGGTGGACCTCGTGACCGGGTACCTCAGCGGGTCACCCGAAGGCAACGAGGAGATCCGTGAGCTCGTTCTTCTTTTGTTCGCCGAGTCCAGCAGCATGGTCAGCGCGCTCGGTTCCGGCGGCGCCACCCCGGTGAAGATGCAGGTCTTCGACGAGGAGGGCAACGAGGTCCAGATCGACGACGCGGACCCGCCCGTGCGCACCGCGATCCGCGCCCTGCTGGCGGAGGTGCACGGCGACCAGGACGCGGCCGCGGAGCAGATCGAGATCGCCCTGGCCAACGGTCAACCGCAGGAGCTCGCGACCGTGGTCTTACAAGCCCTGCGGTGGACCCTGAAGCTGGCGATCGAGTGCGAGACGCGCGAACTGCCCGTCGCGCCGTGGATCACCGCGTCACTGGACGACCAGCCTTGACGTGCAACAGAGCGTCCACGCCGTCCATGAGGTGCTGGTCGAGCGGGAAGTAGCCCATCTCCAGCCTCGTGTCGGTGCGGGACGGTCCCTCCGGCTTGTCCTTCGTGATCCCCCAGGTCGTGAACCGGCTCTGCAACTGGCCTTCCAGAGTGGCTTTGTCCGGTTCGCCCAGTCCGAACGAGTCGTTGCGGCCGAGGGTGCCGCCGATGACGGTGTACTGGTCACCGAGGATCGGTGCCACGAGCGCTCCTGCGGAGAACCACTCGATGCGTTCGCCGGCCATCTCCATCGAGGAGTTGGTGCGCTGCAGGTGGGCGTTGTGCGCGAACACGAACGTCGGGCCTCGGGAGGCCTCGGCGCGCCGGATCTCCAGCAGGTTCCGCGCCATCACGCCGTCGCGCATCTGGCACAGACGGTTGAGGCGCACGCCCAACGGGTTCGGCTCCGCGCACTCCCGGTGGTACTGGAGCAGGTTCAGCCCGGCCGTCAGATGTGTCTCCGCGCGCGCCCAGGCCTCGTCGGTGGACCTCCGCTCGTGCAGCCGCATGAGCATCCCGGTGCCGATCTCGCGCAGCCTGATCGCTTCTTCGGACTGTCCTGGCGACCGGGTCAGGTCCAGGACGGCCTCGTCGCGGCTCCACTTCTCGTCGTCGATCGTGAGGTCGACGTCCTCGCCCAGGTAGTCACGGGCGTGTTCGAGGTAGGGACGCGGGCTGGGCGCGCTGGTCGTCTCCGTCTGGAAGTCGAAGCCGTGGAACGACAGCCGCTCCTCGGGTTCCTTGTCCGCGTTGTACTCGCGCATCCACTGCACGAGTTCGCGGTTGGCCGGCCAGTTCTCCCCGAACGTGTGGGAGAAGCCTTCCTTCATGATCGTGTCGAGGTCACCGGGCCCGCCGTGCACGAAGTCGTTGACGCTCAGGCCCCTGATCCGGCAGGTCTCCAGGGCGATCGAGCGGAAGCCCAGGCCCGCGAGCTGCTCGAACAGCTCGTTGCGGATCCAGGTGTGGGCGTGTTCGAGGTGTGTCGGCTCGCCGAACCCCAGGAGCTCGGTGAAGGGGCTGATGAACTCGCGAATGTCCTGGCTCATGTGGCTCAACCGTAACATTGAAAGCTCAGTTGAGACTTTCACTCAAATCTTCTCGGCATTCGCCGCTAAAGTCTCAACCGTGCGTCCAGCTGACCTCGCCCGCGAACACGGCCTCTCGACCCAGGCGGTGCGCAACTACGAGGAGTCCGGCTTCCTCCCGCCCGCCGAGCGCACGCCGTCCGGCTACCGCGTCTACACCGAGGTCCACGCCGCCGCGCTGCGCACGTTCATCGCCCTGATCCCGGCCTTCGGGCACGCTCGCGCAGGGCAAATCATGAACGCGCTTCACACAGGCTCGCTGGACGACGTGCTTCTGTGGATCGACCGCGGCCACGAACAACTGCTGCGCGACCGCCAGACCCTCGACTCGGTCAGCAGGGCGGTGCAGGACCTGACCGACTTCGAACCGGTCCTGGAACCCCGCACGATCGGCGAGCTGGCCCGGCGCCTCGACGTGACCCCGGCGACGCTGCGCGCGTGGGAGGAGGCCGGAATCCTCGTCCCGTCACGTGAATCCACCGGCTATCGCGTGTTCCAGGCCGAGGACGTCCGCGACGCCGAACTGGCACACCTGCTGCGGCGCGGCGGCTACCCGTTGGCGCGCATCGCCTTGGTGGTCGACCAGATCCGCACGGCGGGCGGCACCGACACGTTGGGTGCCGCCCTGGCCGACTGGCGCCGCCGCCTCACCGCGCAGGGCCTGGCGATGCTCGCCGCCTCCGCGAAGCTCAACGAGTACCTGAACGCACGGGCACCAGTTCCGTGACGAGCGCGCCGACCTGCTCGCTCTCGATCAGGAACGCGTCGTGCCCGTACGGCGAGCTGATCACCCGCAGCCCGTCGGACCCCGGAATGCCCGCCGCCAGCTCTCGCTGCTGCGCCAACGGATACAGCCGATCCGAGTCCACCCCGGCGACGATCGTGCGCGCGCTGATCCTCGCCAGCGCCGCCCTGACCCCACCTCGTCCACGCCCGACGTCGTGCGAGTTCATCGCATCCGTCAGCGTCACGTAGCTGGCCGGGTCGAACCTCCTGGTGAGCTTCGCCGCGTGGTGGTCCAAATAGGACTCGACCTCGAACCGCCCGTCCTCCTGCTTCTCCCGCCCGAACCGGGCCTGGAGCTCCTGCTCACTGCGATAGCTGATGTGCGCGATCCGCCGCGCGACCCCCAGTCCCTCCAGGGGATCGGCTTTGATCGCGTGCAGTTGAGCGGAGGCCAGTGCGATCTGCTCGGCTGAAGCCTGCGCCGTCGTGGCCAGCAACAGCAAGGAGTTCACCCGTTCAGGGGCACTGACCGCCCACTCAACTGCCCGCATGCCACCCATCGACCCGCCGAGCACCGCGGCCCACTGCCCGATGCCGAGGTAGTCCGCGAGGTGCACCTCGGCCGCGACCTGGTCGCGAATGGTGATGCCGGGGAATCCGGGGTACTGCCAGGGCCCGGTACTGCCCTGGCAGCCTCCCAGCACGTTCGGCGCGACGACGAAGAACGCGTCGAGCGGCTTTCCCTTCCCCACCAGGGAATCCCACCAGCCCGGCGTGGGGTGACCCGGCTCCACGCCCCCGGCGACATGACTGTCACCGGTGAGGGCGTGAAGCACGAGCACCGCGTTGGAGGCCTCGGCGTTCAAGGTCCCCCACGTCTCGTACGCGAGCTGGAAGCCCGGCAGTCCCGCGAACGGCTCGGCGTGGCTGAACCACTTCCGCCGGCCGTTCGGGTCACCGAAGCGCCAGCCGCTCACTACAACTCGGACTTCGCCGCGGTGAAGCCCGCCTCCAGGTCCGCCTTGAGGTCCTCCAGCCCCTCCAGCCCGACCGACAACCGCACCAGCCCGGGTGAGACACCCGTGACGAGCTGCTCCTCAGGCGTGAGCTGGCTGTGCGTGGTCGACGCCGGGTGCACGATCAACGACCGCACATCACCGATGTTGACCAGCTGACTGAACAGGCTCGTCCCGTCGACGAACGCCCGCCCGGCCTGCACCCCGCCCCTCAACTCGAAGCTCACGACCGCGCCCGCACCCTTCGGCAGGTACTTCTGCGCGGCAGCGTGGAACGGCGACGACGCAAGGCCCGCGTAGTGGACCTTCTCGACCTCGTCCCGCGCCTCCAGCCACTCGGCGAGCGCTTGCGCGTTCTGCACGTGCCGCTCGATGCGCAGCGACAACGTCTCGATCCCCTGAATCACCAGGAAGCTCGTCAACGGCGCGATGGCCGCTCCCGTGTCCCGCAGCCCCTGCACCCGCAACTTGGCCGCGAACGCCCCGTGCCCGAGCACCGGCCAGTACTGCAGCCCGTTGTAGCTGGGGTCGGGCTCGTGGAAGTCGGGGAACTTCTCCGCGCCGTACTCGAACTTCCCGCCGTCCACGACCACACCGGCGATGGCCGTGCCATGACCACCGAGGTACTTGGTCGCGGAGTGGATCACGATGTCAGCGCCGTGATCCAACGGCTTGAGCAGGTACGGCGTCGGCACCGTGTTGTCGACGATCAGCGGAACCTGATTGGCGTGCGCCACGCCCGCAACGCCCTCGATGTCGAGGACGTGACTGCGCGGGTTGGCCAGCGACTCGGCGAAGAACAACTTGGTGTTCGGCCGCACCGCCGCCTGCCAGGCGTCGAGATCGTCCGGGTCGTCCACGAACGACACTTCGATGCCGAGCTTCGGCAACGTGTAGTGGAACAGGTTGTACGTGCCGCCGTACAACGACGCACTGGAGACCAGATGGTCCCCGGACCGCGCGAGGTTCAGGATCGCAGCCGTCTCCGCAGCCGACCCGGACGCGAAGGCGACAGCCGCCACGCCCCCTTCGAGAGCGGCGACCCGCTGCTCCAGCACGTCCTGAGTGGGGTTGTTGATGCGCGTGTAGATGTGCCCGGGCTCAGCGAGCGCGAAGAGATCCGCACCGTGCTGCGTGTCCCTGAACACGTAAGAGGTGGTCTGGTAGATCGGCGTGGCACGAGCGCCAGTGGCCGGATCGGGCGCGGCGCCCGCGTGGATCTGCGTCGTCTCAAAGGACCAGGACATGGCTGTGCTCCAGAACGTTCGTTGAAGAGGGGGCTCAGATCAACGGGAGCTGCGACAGGCCATGCTGGTGACGCGCACGTAGTCAACGTGGCGTCGGCTCACGAGCAGCACGGTCATGGTGACCGACGGTAGGGGTCCGTCCAGGCTCGCGACACCCCGTCCATCTGCTGGGAACGCTTAGGCTGATCGTCATGCGCACAGCTCTGGTCGGCTACGGACTAGGTGGGGCGGCCTTCCACGCCCCGTTCATCGAGGCAACGGAAGGCCTGGAACTCTCCGCCGTCGTCACCGCCAACCCGAAGCGCCAAGCAGAGGTAGCGGCCCGCTACCCGTCAGCCCGCCTGCTGTCCTCTCTGGACGAAGTCTGGTCGGGCAACTTCGACCTGGTGGTCATCACCACCCCGAACCGCTTCCACGCGACCCACGCCCGCCAGGTCCTGGAACACGGCCTCAACGTGGTGGTCGACAAGCCCTTCGCAGGCTCAGCAGCAGAAGCAAGAGCCCTGGCCTCGATCGCCTACTCCAAGGGCCTGATGCTCTCCCCGTTCCACAACCGCCGCTGGGACGGCGACTTCCTGACAGTCCAGAAACTCCTCTCGGAGAACGCCCTGGGAGCGGTCCACAAGTTCGAGTCCCGCTTCGAGCGCTACCGCCCAGAGATCAAGTCCTCCTGGAAGGAATCAGGCGACCCGGCGGACCTCGGCAGCATCCTCTTCGACCTGGGCACCCACCTCGTAGACCAGTCGGTGGCCCTCTTCGGCCGCCCGACGACGGTCTACGCGGAAATCAAAACCGTCCGCCCAGGCGCCAAGGCCGACGACGACGTCTTCCTCTCTTTGGCTCATGAGGGCGGCGTCCGCTCCCACCTCTGGATGAGCGCGCTAGCCGCAGACCTCGGCCCACGCTTCCGCGTACTGGGCCACGACGCCGCCTACGTGAAGTACGGCATGGACCCCCAGGAAGACCGCCTGAAGGCAGGCGACACCCCCGCAGGCCCAGGTTGGGGCGAAGAACCAGAGACAGCCTGGGGCAAGCTCGCCGGCGAGCCCTACCAAACCGAGCCTGGCGCCTACCAGGACTTCTACGCCGCAGTAGCCGCAGGCAAGCCCCCAGTCTCACCACAGGACGCGGTAGCAGGCCTAGAGGTAATCGAGGCCGCAAAGCACTCCGCCACCACGGGGGACGCAGTCCGCCTCTAGCACCCACCCACCCGCGAAGCCGAAGGCGAGCCGTCCTTACCGCGCGCTAAGGGTGGGGTGGCTTCGTCACGAGTCGTGCCACAGCTCTTGCTGCAGCTAGGAAGGGATGTCAAACGGACACGCTTTTCGTCCGTTTGACATCCCTTCCTAGCTGTGGCCCGCTCTTGGCTCGACTCGTGACGAAGCCACCCCACCAACGCGCCCACCTACTCAACGCGCCTCCGCCCAACGCAACAGGCGTGCCATCAACCCGCGCACGGCGTGGGCCCCGGCTTTTGATCAGATTGGCGGGGTCTGGGGCGGAGCCCCAGGCAACTCTCGCAACCGGAAGGTCCCCGCCCGCAACCCAACCACCTACGAACACGAAACAGGCACCCGCCAACGCAACCGGGGGACGACCTACGGACCCGGCGCACGCACCAACGGCGGATGCAACACCTCAGCCACCCCCCGCCGAAACAAGGCAGCCGGCCGCCCCCCATCCCGAGAAGTGCTCTCCCCGGTGGCGACCAACAACCCCTCCACCCCAGTCACCTTCCGATGAAAGTTCCGAGGATCCAACGAGACCCCCCAAACAATCTCGTAAACCCTCCTCAACTCAGCCACGGTGAACTCAGCCGAGCAAAACGCAGTCCCCAGCGCCGTGTACTCCAACTTGGCCCGGGCCCTCTCCACCCCGTCCCCCAAGATCCGGTCATGGTCGAAGGCCAACCCCGAAGCCTCCCCGACCGGAACCCAGGACGCAGCAGCGGCATCAGTCCCGGCAACAGGCACAGGCAAGTCAGGCGCCAACGCCAGATAGGCCACGGACACAACCCGCATCCGAGGATCCCGCCGAGGCTCCCCATAGGTCCCCAACTGCTCAAGATGCAGCCCGGACACCCCAGTCTCCTCCGAGAGCTCCCGCACGGCGGCCGCCTCCACGGACTCGGCAACCTGAACAAACCCCCCGGGCAACGCCCACCGCCCCCGATACGGCGCCTCCCCACGCCGAACCAGCAGGGCGCACAACGCATCCCCCCGCACGGTCAACACCACCAGATCGACCGTGACAGCAAAGGGAGGGAAATCACTTGGCGTGTACACACCCCGAAGTATAGGCTTATCGTCAAACAGACGACAAGCACGGCAAGGAGCCCCCAGATGGCTGACATCAGCAGATACCCCGGCCTCCGCCACCTCAGGGGAGCCCCCACCATCCACATCAGACACGTCAGGAAGGGCGAGGTCGTCCACGAGGGCACAGGCCTGAGCTTCTGGTTCCGCCCAAGAACCGCAGTCCTCAGCGAGGTCCCGGTGGACGACCGAGAACTCCCCATGCTCTTCCACGCCAGAACGAACGACTACCAGGACGTGACAGTCCAACTGACCGTCACCTACCGCTGCACCAGCCCGGAGACCGCCACCACCAGGATCGACTTCTCGATCGACCCGGACACGGGAGTCTGGCGCCAGGACCCGCTGAGCCAGATCGCGAACACCCTCACCGAGAGCACCCAGCAACACGCTCTGAAGATCCTGGGCACCCTGACCCTGGACACCGCCATCAGAACCGGTGTGGCCCGCGTCAAGCAGGAGATCAGCGAGAACCTGACGGCGGACCACATCGGCCTGGAGATCATCGACATCCGCGTGGTCGCGATCCGCCCGGACGCGGACATGGAGAAGGCCCTCCAGACCACCGTCCGGGAGAAGGTCCAGCAGGACGCCGACAAGGCCACCTACGAACGCCGGGCCATGGCGGTGGAACGCGAACGCTCGATCAGCGAGAACGAACTGCAGAACCAGATCGAACTGGCGAAGCGAGAAGAACTCCTGGTGGTCCAACGAGGCGCGAACGCCCTGAAGAAGGCAGAGGACCACGCCAGGGCCAGCCGAGTGGCCGACGACGCCAAGGCGGACGGCATCCGCAAACTGGCAGAAGCCGAGGCCGCGGGCGAGAAGGCCAGGCTCGACGCCTACAAGGAGATCCCACAGGAGACCCTCTACGCCCTGGCGGCGAAGGAACTGGCCGGCAACCTCCCGGAGATCGGCAGCATCACCCTCACCCCGGACATGCTCCAGCCGATCCTTCAGAGACTGGCCCGATGAGCCTCGCCCCGCGAATTGTGCTGGTGCACAGGCGCACCGAGCTGACAGAGTTGCTGGCACGACACGGGACGAGAGGGCAGGTCGAGTTCTTCCTCAAGTCCCGCAACAGAACCCTGGACGAGGTGGTGGATCGTGACCAGCAGGCCCGCAGGGCGTTGGGAGACGTCAGCGCCGCCATCCCGCTCGACTGGCGCCGCGGCGTCGTCGAGCGGGAAGACCTGTCGCGGTTCCTGTTCGCGCCCGAGGACGTAGTCGTCATCGTCGGCCAGGACGGACTGGTCGCGAACGTCGCCAAGTACCTCGACGGCCAGCCCGTGATCGGCATCAACCCGGAACGGGGCGTGCTGGCAACGCACGCCCCGCACGACGCCGCGGAACTCCTGCACAACACCACCAACACCGAAGACCGCACGATGGTCGAGGCCAAGTCGGACGACGGCCAGACCCTCCACGCGCTCAACGAGATCTACGTCGGCCACCCGAGCCACCAGACCAGCCGCTACCGCGTCCACACCGAACGCCAGGCCTCGTCGGGCATCCTGATCGGCAGCGGCACCGGAGCAACGGGCTGGTGCAGCTCGGCCCACCGCGAACGAAAGAGCCAACTCACCCTCCCCACTCCGACCGAGCGCAAGCTCGTCTGGTTCGTCAGGGAGGCCTGGCCCTCGCCCAGCACCGGCATCACCCACACCGAAGGCGAGATCACCGACGCACCACTCGACATCGAGGTCGAGTCGGACGGCCTGGTGGCGTTCGGCGACGGCATCGAGAGCGACGCGCTACGACTGGGCTGGGGCCAACGGCTGAGCGTCGGACTCGCCACCCGCCGGCTCCGCCTCGTGCGCTGACCCGATCACCAACAGACAAACGCCGGACAACACCGCGCCACAGATCAGGTACACCGCGATCGCCCAGGTCCCGGTGCGCAGCAACGACTGCGCCACCAACGGCGCCAGCCCGCCACCCAGCACGGCACCGAGCTGGAAGCTCAACGCCACCCCGCTGTACCGCACCCGAGTCCGGAACAGCTCGGCGAAGTAGGCGGCCGACGGCCCGAACAACGCCGCCGACCCGACGAACCCGAGCACCATCGCGAACGTGAACCAACCGGAGTCCGTCAGCCAGAACAACGGAAACGCGAACGCGGCCTGGAAGATCGCGCCACCGAACATCACCGGCAACCGCCCGACACGGTCGGACAACAGCGCGAACGCGGGCACAGCGACAACCTGCGCGACGGACCCCACCACGGTGGCGATCAGCAGATCGTCCGCGGAGATCTTCAACGCCGTCCGCCCGTACCCGATCATGAACACGCTCAGCACGTAGATGAAGATCGTGAAGCCGAGGTTCACCCCGGCGCCCAGCAACACCACGCGCCACCGGTCGCGCAGCACCTCGGCGATCGGCAGCCGCGACTTCTCGACGCGCGCGAACTGCGGCGACTCCGACACGCGCAGCCGGATGTAGAGGCCGATCCCGACCAGCACGATCGAGAACAGGAACGGCAACCTCCAGCCCCAGCTCAGGAAATCCGGCCCGGAGGCCTTCGAGGACAGGTACATCGCCAGGTTCGCGAGCACGAGCCCGACCGGCGACCCGATGAACACCCAGCTGCCGTACCAGCCCCACCTCCCCGGCGGCGCGTGCTCGACGGCCATCAACGACGCGCCGCCCTGCTCGCCGCCCATGAAGAACCCCTGGACGAGCCTCAGCAGAACCAGCAACAGCGGCGCGAAGATGCCGACCTGGGCGTAGGTCGGCAGCAGTCCGATCAACGCCGTCGACACGCCGGTGACCGAAAGGGTGATCACGAGCATCGAACGGCGGCCGATCCGGTCGCCGAGGTGCCCGATCACCGCGCCGCCGAGCGGCCGGGCGAAGAAACCCGCGCCGAACGTGGCGAACGCGAGCAGCACACCGACGCGCGAGTCGAACTGCGGGAAGAAGATCTTGTCGAACACGAGCGCCGAGGCCGTGCCGTAGAGCAGGAAGTCGTACAGCTCGATCGTGTTACCGACCGCTGATGCCACAGCTACTTTGCGTACCCCCGTCATCGTTCCAGCCTGGTCGAGGGATTGACACTGCGCAATGGTCCGGTCACCCTTCGTCCTACGTTCCTACTCTTCAGTAACGAGGTAGCAATGACGCGCCGAGTGACTGTTGTCTCCCTGCTCACAGCCCTGATCGCGGCATTGCTGGCCCCGCACGCCAGCGCCGCCCCGAAGTACCGGAACTACGTCTCGCTCGGAGATTCGTTCGTCTCCGGGCCGTTCATCCCCCTGCAGCGGCTCGACCCGCTGAGCTGCTTCAAGTCCACTCAGAACTATCCGTCCGTGCTCGCGAAGAAGCTCGGCATCGCCAACTTCACCGACATCTCCTGCGGTGGCGCGCAGACCAAGGACATGGCGGGTGTCCAAAGCGGCATCCCCGGCCAGTCCGTGCCGCAGTTCTCCGCCCTCAAGGCCGACACGGACCTCGTCACGGTGTCCATCGGCGGCAACGACATCGGCTTCTCCGACATCATCCTGACCTGCGCCGGCAAGAGCCTGACCGACCCGCACGGCGCTCCCTGCAAGGCGACCTACGGCGACTCGCTCGGCCAGCGCGTCGACGCCACCTCCGCCAAGGTGGCCGCCGTGCTCGCGGGCATCAAGCAGCGCAGCCCGAAGGCCAGGATCGTGGTCGTCGGCTACCTGCGGATCCTGCCGCCGTCGGGTGGCTGCTGGCCGATCGTGCCGATCTCCAGCGGCGACGTGCCGTACCTCGACAACGTCCAGCAGCAGCTCAACGGAATGCTGGGCGCACAGGCGAAAGCCGCCGGTGCCACTTTCGTGAACCCCTACGACATCAGCACCGGTCGCGATACGTGTGCGGCACCGTGGGACAAGTGGGTCGAGGGCATCATCCCGACGAGCCTCGCGTTCCCGGTTCACCCGAACGCCAAGGGCATGGCTGCGGTGGGTAAGCAGGTGGCCGCGGCTCTCGCCGGGACGGAACTGACCGGCGTCTAGTTGCACGCACTTTCGGCGGTTTACACGATCTGGTGTTACCGCTCGGTTGAATGGAATTCCGGGTCCTTGCCGCGCCAGAGTGTTGGCATGGCAAGGACCCGACTTCTGTTTGCCTGTCTCGCGCTCGCCGCACCGCTCGTCCCCGCGACGGCACAAGCGGCACCCCTGACAGCGCCTCTCCTCCCCGCATCCGGCCTGGTGCTGTCGGTGCAGCCGGAGATGGGCACACTCAGCACCACGCAGCTGAACTGCGAACCCGCAGGCGGACTGCACCGCAACGCCGAATCGGCGTGCGACCAGCTCCTGCCCGTCGAAGGTGACTTCCGCAGAATGGAAGAGACCGGCGCGATGTGCACGATGGAGCTGAACCCGACCAAGGCGACGTTGCGCGGCAAGTGGCGCACCAAGAAGGTCGACTTCCAGCAGGTGTTCTCGAACCCGTGCGTGATGCGGGCGTTCACCGGCAAGGTGTTCGACTTCTAAGACCGCGTTGGCCGGTGTTCCAGCGCACCGCCGTCGCGTTGGAACACCGGCAACGCACTAAGCAGGAAGCCCCCACGACGGAACCGGTGATCCGCCCACCGGTCCAACCTTCAGATCGGGCTTGTCTCCGTTGCGGTGAATGACGACCTCCTCACCGCGGCGCAGGTCTATGCGCAGATCCCCGTTGGCCAGCACCGAGAACCGCTTCGGCCGACCACGCGAATCACGCACGACCGGATCCTTGATGTCCGTGCGCACGACGCAAGGCGCGCCGGCCTCACTGCGCAACTTGATCCACCGCGTGACGCCGTTCTGCCGTGACGCCGACAGCAGGAACGCACCCTGCGTCCGGAAGTTGTCCAACGAGATGTCCGGCCACGGCACCGCGGGAAAGACCCGGATCACGCCACCCCAGCTCTGGCAGAGCATGTCGTACGTCGACTGCACGGCGCTCAACGGCGTCTCGATGACCGGACCGGACTCCTGGTACATCGTGTTCGGCTTGATGTACCTGCGCATCAGCTCACCGAGGTAGAAGTCGGCCTTGTCTGCGCGCAACATCTGCGCGCTGATCGACGCCGCTCCCGTGAACGTGTAGCCCTGCAACGCGCCCTCGAAGCTGATCCAGTGGTTCAGCGAAGTCTCGATGAGCTGCCGACTGGCAGCGTCCTCCCAGGTCACCTCGTACAGCGGATAGATCTGCAACAGGTGCGAGTAGTGCCGGTGCGACTTCGCGAACGGCACCCCAGCGCCGATCATGTACCCGTTGGCGTCCACGGGGTACGGCGTGAGGTTGGCAAGCGTGTCCTGCCACCTCGGGATCAGCGGATCGTTGACGCGCAACGACTTCGCGGACTCCAGCAACGTCCGGCAGCCCCACCGGATCAGCGCGAGGTCGTAGGTGCAGTCCGGCGCGTTCACGCCGTACTCGGGCGAGAACGTGATCGGCAGGTGCCACTTCCCGTCCGGGCCCTTGGCCAGGAAGTGGAAGTAGTAGTTGATCGCCCTGCGCAGCAACGGGAACAGCACGCCTCGCAGCACGCGGTCGTCCATCGTGTGCCGGTACGTGAGCCAGACGTTGTGCAGCGTCCAGGTCAGGTTGCCGACCTCGGGCGTCGGCACGTCCTTGCCGGGAACGCCCACGCCGTAACCGGAGTTGCCGATGCCCGCGCCGTTGTTCAGCACGGTGTCGGTGGTGCGCGGGATGCCGGCGGAGTCGTGCCGGTACTCGGCCGGCACCTGTTCCACGAGCGCGTCGCGGAATCTGTCGACGGAGTAGGTGACGGCGTCGAACTCGACGTGATTGGAACCGTGGATCAGCCAGTACTCCAGCTGCACGTTGAGGTTCCACCACGTGTTGGGCCACGGCGTGTTCTCCAGCCACGGCCCGCAGGTCGCGATCGCGGGCGCCTCCTTCCGCGCCGCCGAGGCGAACTTGTAGAGCTGGATCCAGTAGAACGCCTGCAGTCGCTTGTCCGGAATGGACAGAAAGCTCTTGCGGTAGAAGTCGTGCCACCACAGCCGATGTTCGACGGCGAGCGCGTCGATCGAGCCGCACCGGACGTTCGCGATCGCCTTGCGCACAGCTGTTTTCTCAGGATGGGACCAGGCGACGCTGGTGAACAGCGTCCGCCGGGTGCCGCGGGTGACCTCGCGCCACGCCGTGACGTGCTCGCCGCCCGCGTTCAACGGCTGCACGGCCAGCTGCACGTCGCCGGCACTGGTCAGCTGCACGGGCGGGTTGTCGGTGAACCCGGGAGGTGGCTGGCGGCCCCACTTCGGGTCGGTGCGCGGGCTGATCGCCTTGAGCGGGTGGAAGACCCACCTGAACGCCCGTTCGCCCTCGCTGGCCTGGACGTCGATCGCGTAGAGATCGCGGCGGGTGTGGATGAAGGCGCGCAGCCGAAGACTTCCGGCGGCCGTGGTGATCGTGCCGGTCAGTTCGGCGTTCCAGAGGTCCAGCCGCAGGTCGACGCCGGTGATCGCGCCGACGGGTTCGAGCGTGAAGTAGCCGATGGGCAGCCGGGCGAGGCCGAACAGCGCCCCGAACTCCGGCCGGTGGTCCTGCACCTGGGAGTGCTGGACGTTGAACCTGATGGCGTTGGCACCTGGTTCGGCGTAGATGCCGGAGCCGAGGTAGCCGTTGCCGAGGAACGGGCCCTCGAACCAGGTCGCGGGCATCTTCTTCCAGATGAGATCGGATGTCCCGATGAAGTCCTTCCAGCTGAACGCATCACCCGCGAACGCACTCCCAGAGAGCAGCGCACTACCCGCTACCCCTGCTAGAGCGCCTCCGATCACTGTGCGCCGGTTGAGTTCGACCACTGCCGAGCACCTCACTTCACTGTGCGGTCAAGGTCAACGCGGGCGGCGATTCATCGGATCTTTCGGGACGTCCACGGTCTCAGTCAAGAGGTCCTAGGCTTCGATCATGGGGGATTTCCTCGTCTACACGATCGGCTTCCCGATCACGTTCCTGCTGGCGGTCATGGGCATGGCCCTGGCCGCGCGGCGCATCCTCGGCCTGCGCATCGGCCTGATCCGCACGGCGCTGGCGTGCCTGATGGCGATCTCGATCGCGTCGAGTGCCTTCGGAGAGACCACCGCGGATCCCTCTGCCGGGCTGGTGACGCTCCAACTGGGGCTGTCGCTCCTCGCGGTGATCGGCCTGCTGGCGTTCGCGGAGATCATCGTGCCGACCGGCTCGATCCCGCCGCCCACCGAGTGGTGGGGCATGGCACGGCGCCGGATCGCACGGACCCGGCGGTACTCGCGGATCACCGCCATCGCGTTCCGGCACGGACTGGGGCCCTACCTGCGCGGCCGCGAACGCACCTCCACGGGACTCACGCGGTCGCTGCGACTCGCGTTGCAGGACGCCGGCGTGACGTTCGTGAAGCTCGGGCAGGTGCTGTCGACGCGCGCCGACCTGTTGCCGCAGGACTTCGTCGACGAACTGAGCCTGCTGCAGGACAAGGTGCCGCCGGCGAAGTGGGACCAGGTCAGGGCGGTGCTCGACGCCGAGATCGGGCTCGACGCGTTCCTGGAGATCGATCCCGAGCCGCTGGCCGCGGCCTCGATCGCGCAGGTGCACCGGGCCGTGCTGAAGTCCGGTGCCGAGGTGGTCGTGAAGGTGCAACGGCCGGACGTCCGAGCGACGGCCGAGGGCGACTTGGACATCGTCGCCCGCCTCGCCGAAACACTGCAGCGCACGCGGTGGGGTGCCGCGCTGGGCGTCCGCGACCTGGCGGCGGGGTTCGCGGCGGCGTTGCGCGAGGAACTCGACTTCAAGATCGAGGCACGCAACATCACGGCCGTGGCGGCGGCGTCGGACTCGTCGGTAGGACTGCCCCACGTCCACCTGTCGACGTCCAGGGTGCTCGTCATGGACCGGCTCGACGGTGTGCCGTTGCGCGGTGCCTCGGAGGACGTGGGGCTCGCACGGACGCTGCTGCGGTTCGTGCTGCGCCAGGTGATGCTGGACGGCGTCTTCCACGCCGACCCGCACCCCGGCAACGTGCTGCTGCTCGCCGACGGACGCCTCGGCCTGCTCGACTTCGGCTCGGTCGGCCGGATCGACTCCGCGCTGCGCTCGGCGTTGCAACGGCTGCTGCTCGCGATCGACCGCAGCGACCCGGCGAGCCTCACCGACGCGTTGCTGGAGCTGACTTCACGGCCGGAGGACATCGACGAGCAACGGCTGGAACGCGCGCTCGGCCAGTTCATGGCCCGGCACCTCGGCGCGGGCATGCGGCCGGACGTGGAGATGTTCGGCGACCTGTTCCTGATCGTGTCGCGGTTCGGGCTTGCCGTCCCGCCGGAGATCGCGGCGGTGTTCCGGGCCCTGGCGACGCTGGAGGGCACGCTGGCGGTGCTCGCGCCGGACTTCAACATCGTCGTGGAGTCGCGGTCGTTCGCCGCGGAGCAGATCTCCGAACGGCTCACGCCGGAGTCGGTGAAGCGGACCATGGCCGAGGAACTGCAGGCCGTGCTGCCGATGCTGCGCCGGTTGCCGCGGCGGATCGACCGGATCACCGGGGCGATGGAGCAGGGCCGGCTGAGCATGTCGATGAGGCTGTTCGCGGACGAACGCGACCGGTCGTTCGTCACCGGCCTGCTGCACCAGGTCATGCTGACCGTGCTGGGCGCGACCGCGGGTGTGATGGCGGTGCTGCTGCTCGGCTCGTCCGGCGGGCCCGAGGTCACGGCGGACATCGGGCTGTACCAGGTGTTCGGCTACAACCTGCTGATCATCAGCGTGCTGCTGGGTCTGCGCGTCGTCGTCACGGTGTTCCGGCCACGACCTTAGAACTGCCTGCGATACACCGAGACGTCGTCACGCCACACGCCGAACTGGTCAGGAGCGGACTGGACGATCGTCATCTCGTTGAGGTGGCCGAGGATCCGCCACGAGCGCGCAACCGCTTGCGCACCCGCGTAGGCGATCGTGCAGAACCGTCTGGGCTCCACGACCGTGCGCACGCGGTCGACCTTGCCGACACTCATCGGCGTGTCGTGCCACAGGTCCAATGTGTACCCGGTGCGGATGGGATCACCGGACCCCAGCACGCCCTCGATGCTCACGATCAGCCGCTCGCCCTCCAGCCGCAGGTCGTGGTGACCGCTGCGGGGAGGATTGCCGCCCGTGTACGCGGAGCGTGCCGGGTCGAGCACCCAGTGCCCCAGAAAAGGCACGAGATCGTCACTCATGTGTGTCCCTTCGCGGAACCTGCGCCACTGGCGGATTGTCCGGCGGATCGACGTGGGCGACCATCACCCGATGAGTTATGAGACGGGCGTTCGGTGGAAGTGGATACCGGCCGTCGTGCTCGGCTTCGTCCTGCTGAGCTGGATCGTGTTCGAGGCACTGGACCTCATCGACTTCGAAGGGGTCGTGTCGTGGGTGCGCGGCATCGACCCGGTGTGGGCGGCGGCGGCGATCTTCGCCCTGCTCGTCGTGGACGTGCTGCTGCCGGTGCCGTCCACTCCGCTCATCGTGCTGGCGGGAACGGCACTCGGCCTGCCCTTCGGACTGGCGCTCGCGATCATCGGATCCCTGGGTTCCTCTGCCGCAGGATACGCCCTGGGACGGTTCGCGGGCCCGTGGCTGGTGCGCCGGGTGGTGACCATCGAGGAGCTGACCGAAATGCGGCGATGGGGCCGTCAGTTCGGTCCCTGGTTCTTCGGAGTGGCGCGCGGAATTCCGATGATGGCGGAGACGGTGTCGGTGTCCGCGGGGGTGTCCAGGGTGTCGTTCCGCCAGTTCATGTCGTTCACCCTCATCGGCACCATCCCCATTTGCGCCGCCTACGTGTTCGCGGGATCGAAGGCCGACACGGTCGAGCAGATCGTGATGATCAGCGCCGTCGGATTCCTGCTGACGGTCGGCCTCTTCTACCTGCTGCGCAGGCTCGTGAAGGCGGCGCCCTAGGAAAACCCTTTGCGCGGCGTGGTTGTATGAGTGTGCGCCCGGTGCGCAGCGGAGGGTTACTTCCGGTGATTACTCAGGTTCAACTCCTGAGGCCGGTTTCGGCCGGTCTCGCTCACCTCGGTGAGCACGTCACCCTCCGCGACTTGATCTCGGGCGTCCAAAAACTCCACATCCGCCGGAATTAAATCGCTGGCGCGGTGTGGTTGCATAGAAATCGCACCCGGTGCGAAGCTCGCGGTTACTTCATTCGAGATGAAAACCCAACCGCAGGCGCGTTTGATCTCGGGAGCGCACAACTTCACACGTGTCCGGTGCGAAGCAGAGGGTTACTTCCACTGTTAATGGGCGGGTTGCGGGTTCGAGTCCCGCCAGACGGGAAACCGGCTGTAGCTCAACTGGCAGAGCAGCAACGTACCTTCCGCGACTTTGATCTCGGACACGTGTGGGGTTTGTGGGCTCCCTTTGTTTTTTCCGAGGGGGAAAGAGCCGATGGCGAAGTTCAACATCTTCCGCGCACGTCCGGCGGGCACCAGCCCGGTCGCCACGGCGCCGGAACCGACCCGCCGCACCTACGAGGGTGGCGACGGCTACGCCCGTGACGCGAAGTCCGAGCTGTTCCTGCTCGCCGTGTCGAACATGGGCGGCGAGGACACCTTCTACGAGTCCGGCGGTCAGCGCGACAACCGCTTCGCCCAGCTCGTCCACGAGACCGCTCTCGCGGATCCCGAGTGGACCGCGCGCCTGCTCGCGTGGCTGCGCGGCGAGGCGAACATGCGCACGGCGTCGCTCGTGGGCGCGGCCGAGTTCGTGCTGGCACGGCTCGTGGCCGAGTCCGACGCCGGCGTGACCAACCGCGCCGTCGTGGACTCCGTGCTGCAGCGCGCCGACGAGCCGGGCGAACTCCTGGCCTACTGGACCGGCACGAACGGCCGGCGCGTGCCGAAGCCGATCAAGCGCGGCATCGCCGACGCCGTCGGGCGCCTCTACAACGAGCGCGCGGTCCTCAAGTGGGACAGCGACGCCCGCGGCTTCCGGATGGCCGACGTGCTGAACCTCGCTCACCCCTCGCCCGCCGCTCCGTGGCAGGGCGCGCTCTTCCAGTACGTGCTGGACCGCCGCCGTTCCGCGGAGGCGGACGTTCCCGCCGAGCTGCGCGTGATCGCGGCACGGCGTGAGCTGCTGGCGTGGCCGGTCGAGCAGCGCCGTTCGCTGTTCTCCCGTCCCGACGCGGTCGACGTGCTGCGCCAGGCGGGGATGACGTGGGAGTCCGTGGCCGGCTGGCTGCAGGGCCCGCTGACCCGTGAGGTGTGGGAGGCGCTCGCGCCGTCGATGGGGTACATGGCTCTCTTGAGGAACCTCAGGAACTTCGACGAGGCCGGCATGTCCGACGAGGCAGCGGCGGCCGTCGCGGCACGTCTGGCCGACCCCGGCCAGGTCGCGCGCTCGCGGCAGTTCCCGTTCCGCTTCCTGTCCGCGTACGAGGCGGCGCCGAGCCTGCGCTGGGGCCACGCCCTGGACCAGGCGCTGCAGGCGTCGCTGGAGAACCTGCCTGCCCTGCCGGGCCGGTCGCTGATCCTCGTCGACACCTCGGCGTCGATGACCGGCGGCACGATCTCGGCGCGTTCGAAGGTCACCCCGGCCAAGGCCGCGGCGGTGTTCGGCGTCGCACTGGGCGCGAAGGGCGAGCAGGTCGACGTCGTCGGGTTCGCGGACGGCACGTTCCGGCACGACGTCGGGCGGGGCGCTTCGGTGATCCGCGAGGTCGACCGGTTCCTCAAGCGGATCGGCGAGGTCGGGCACGGCACCGACATCGTCGGGTCGCTGAAGCGCACCTACAAGAGGCACGACCGCGTGTTCATCATCTCGGACATGCAGACGATGTCCGGGTACTACGGGAAGGGCGTCTCGGACGTCGTGCCGCGGCACGTGCCGATCTACGGGTTCAACCTCGGTGGATACCGGAACGCCGCGTACGCCACCGGTACGGCTCATCGCCACGAATTCGGCGGCCTGACGGACGCGACCTTCCGCATGGTGCCCTTGCTCGAAGCAGGTCAGAACGCCACCTGGCCGTTCTGAGGTGTGAGAGCTCTCCTGACGCGGAGAGCTCTCACACTTACTTTCAGTTAGCGTTTTGACCAGGTATGATGCCGCTATGGACTACAACGTGTTCGCGAAAGCGTGCCCGTCGCGTCCCACGCTGGAGCACATCACCGGCAGGTGGGGCAGCCTGACGCTGACCGCGCTCGCCGACGGGCAGCTGCGCTTCAACGAGCTGCGCCGCCGCGTCGACGGGGTCAGCGAGAAGATGCTGTCCCAGACGTTGCAGGCGCTGGAGCGCGACGGTCTCGTGCACCGGGAAGCCCAGAACACGAACCCGCCGCGCGTCGATTACAGCCTCACGCCGCTGGGCCGCGACACGGCCGAGCGGCTGCTGTCGTTGATCCACCTGCTGGAGGGCCGCATGCCCGAGGTGCTGGCCGCGCAGGCCGCGTACGACGCCCGCTGAGCACGTGAAGGGCTGCGGACTCTGCTGGACCCGGGCCGAGCTGGCCCTGCTCGACGGCGATCCCGCACTGGTGCCCGACACCGTCGTGTGGCAGTTCGCCTGGGAGGTCGAGGACCACTTCGAGCCGGACGAGTACGAGCTCGCCTGGCGACGACTCGCGCCCAGGGTGCTCGATCTGCTGGAACGTGACCCGGACAGCCGGCTCACGCAGGGTCTGACGTTGGCCAACCTGCCCGCCTGGCCGGAGCACGAGCGCACCGCGCTGCGGGCGGCGCTCACCGGGATCATCGTCCGCTCGTCGGACAGCCCGGACCTGGACGAGCTGGTCCAGGCCGCCGCGCAGATGGACGAGGACCTGACGCCGTGGCTGCCCGTCGTCGACGGTCTCCCCGACGCCGCCGTCGCGGAGCTCGCTCACAAGTGGTCGTACGACTTCCTGTCCGGCGGCACCCCGTGCGACGGCGGCTGGTTGTGCTGGGACGAACCGGCTCAGCCGATCCGGAACTGGTTGCGCACCCCCGCACTGCGCGACCGTCTGTCCGCGATGGACAACGAGGTCGCGCAGTACGCGGTGACGCAGATCGACGCGCTCGCCTGACTCAGCACTCGATGACGTTCACGGCGAGTCCGCCGCGAGCTGTCTCCTTGTACTTCACCGACATGTCCTTGCCGGTGTCCCGCATGGTCTTGATGACCTTGTCGAGCGACACGAAGTGCGAGCCGTCGCCGCGCAAAGCCATGCGCACAGCCGTGATGGCCTTGATGGACGCGACGGCGTTGCGTTCGATGCACGGAATCTGCACCAGACCGCCGATCGGGTCGCACGTCAGGCCGAGGTTGTGCTCCATGGCGATCTCGGCGGCGTTCTCGACCTGTTCGGGGGTGCCGCCGAGCACCTCGGCGAGACCACCGGCCGCCATCGAGCAGGCCGAGCCGACCTCGCCCTGACAGCCGACCTCGGCGCCGGAGATCGACGCGTTCTCCTTGAACAGCACGCCGATCGCGCCCGCCGTCAGCAGGAACCGGACCACGCCGTCGTCGGAGGCTCCCGGGACGAACTTCGTGTAGTAGTGCAGAACCGCCGGGACGATGCCGGCCGCGCCGTTGGTCGGTGCGGTGACGACACGGCCGCCCGCCGCGTTCTCCTCGTTGACCGCCAGTGCGAAGAGCGTCACCCAGTCCATGACCCGCAACGGGTCGGTGACGAAGTGCTCCTTCTCCAGCGTCTTGCGCATCTCGGCGGCGCGGCGGCGGACCTTCAGACCGCCGGGCAGGACGCCGTGCTCGTTGCAGCCGCGTTCGACGCACTCCTGCATGACGTGCCAGATGTGCAGAAGTCCCTGGCGGACCTCGGCTTCGGTGCGCCACGACAGCTCGTTGGCCATCATGATCTCGCTGATCGACAGGCCGGTCTCGCGGCAGCGCGCGAGGAGTTGGTCGCCGGTCAGGAACGGGTGCGCCAACGGCGTCGAGTCGAGCTTGATCCGGTCGGTGCCCGACGCGTTCTCGTCGACGACGAAACCGCCGCCGATCGAGTAGTAGACGGCGTGCTCGACCGACTTGCCGTCCGCGAACGCCTCGAAGCTCATCCCGTTGGGGTGCAACGGGAGTGACTTGCGGCGGTGCATGACGAGGTCGCGGTCGTGCACGAAGTCGATCTCGTGCGCGCCGCCGAGCTTGAGCCGTTCGGCGGAGACGATCTCCTCGACGCGGGCGGCCGCGACGGTGGGATCGACTTCTTCGGGATGGTTGCCTTCGAGGCCCAGGAACACGGCCTTGGGGCTGCCGTGGCCGTGGCCGGTCGCGCCGAGCGAGCCGAACAGCTCGACGTGCACGCGGTCCACTTCGGACACACGTGCGCCGAGCTTCTCGACGAACATCGCGGCCGCGCGCATCGGGCCGACCGTGTGTGAACTGGACGGTCCGATGCCGACGGAGAACAGGTCGAAAACGCTGATCGCCACTGATCAGTCCCTCGTGGTGGTGGAGCGGTCAGTCAGACTTGGTGAGCTCGGCGTACTTCGCCGAGGTGAGGAGGTTCTCGGCCGACTCGACGCGGACCTTGAACAGCCATCCGGCGCCGTACGGGTCGTTGTTCACGATCGCCGGGTCGTCCACGACGGCGCTGTTGACCTCGATCACCTCACCGGTGACGGGCGAGAACAGGTCGCTGACGGACTTGGTGGACTCCAGCTCGCCGCAGACCGCGTTGGTGACGACCTTGGCACCGACCTCGGGCAGCTGGACGAAGACGATGTCGCCGAGCGCATCAGCGGCGTACTCGGTGATTCCGCAGGTCAGCGGGTCCTGGGTGCCCGGCGTCCAGTCGACCCACTCGTGCTCGGCGGTGTAGAGCAGGTTCTCGGGGAACTCCACGGCGCGACTCCTCTGGCTGTGACGGGTCAGGAAACTTGCGCCCCCTCCGCCGTGCAGAGTTGCCTACCCCGAGCGGTCTTGCTGCCTGAGAGTGTGCGGGAGCTTGCCCCTTCGGCGCCCCGACCGGTTCGTCGAGGTCTCTCCCACTCGGGTTCTGACGCTTGCGCGCCGCGGCCGGTGTTCAGTTCTCGGCGCGAACGCTATGTGCGGCCCCCGCCGAGTGTCAACGCGGGACGGTCGAGTGGAACGCGAACGAGGCTCAGGTCGCTCTGTCCTAGACGAACAACCAGAGGGTTACCGGATAGTGCGATCCGCACAGTGACATGACCTTCCGACTGGCCCACATTATGAGATGTCGGCCCACCGAACGGAGGAGTCATCGTGCGGATCGCAGTTCCTCGCGAGATCAAGAACCACGAGTACCGCGTCGCTCTCACGCCTGCCGGTGCGCACGAACTGACCAGCCGCGGCCACGACGTGTACGTCGAGCAGGGCGCCGGTCTCGGCTCCGCGATCACCGACGAGGAGTACCTCGCCGCGGGCGCCAAGATCCTCCCGACCGCCGACGACGTGTGGGCGGAAGGTGACCTGGTTCTCAAGGTCAAGGAGCCGATCGCCGAGGAGTACCCCCGTCTTCGCGCCGGTCAGACCCTCTTCACGTACCTGCACCTCGCCGCCGACAGGCCACTGACCGAGGCGCTGCTGGCGTCCGGCACCACGGCCATCGCCTACGAGACCGTGCAGCTGCCGAACCGCTCGCTGCCGCTGCTCGCCCCGATGTCCGAGGTCGCCGGCCGGCTGGCCCCGCAGGTCGGCGCGTTCAGCCTGATGAAGCCCTCCGGTGGCCGCGGCGTGCTGCCCGGTGGCGTCCCCGGTGTCGCCCCGGCCCGCGTGGTCGTGATCGGCGGCGGCGTGGCCGGCGTCAACGCCGCCACCATCGCCGTCGGCATGGGCGCGGACGTGCAGATCCTCGACACCAACGTCGACCGCCTGCGCCAGATCGACGCCCAGTTCCAGGGCCGGCTGCGCACGCTCGCCTCGAACTCGTTCGCCATCGAGCAGGCCGTCCGCGAGGCCGACCTGGTCATCGGCGCCGTGCTCGTCCCCGGTGCCGCCGCCCCGAAGCTCGTGTCGAACGCGCTGGTCGCGGACATGAAGCCGGGTTCGGTGCTCGTCGACATCGCCATCGACCAGGGCGGTTGCTTCGAGGACTCGCGCGCCACCACGCACGCCGAGCCGACCTACGAGGTCCACAACTCGGTGTTCTACTGCGTGGCGAACATGCCGGGCGCCGTCCCGCGCACCTCGACCTACGCGCTGACGAACGTGACGCTGCCGTACGCGGTCGCGCTGGCCGACAAGGGCTGGGAGAAGGCGCTCAAGGACGACCGTTCGCTGGCCCTGGGTCTCAACGTCCACGCCGGACTGCTGACCAACGGCCCGGTGGCCGAGGCGACCGGCCTCGTGCACACGCCGCTGGAGACCGTCGTCTAAGACCAACTGAATGAATGAGGCCCCCGCACGCGTGAATCGCTGCGGGGGTTTCGCCTATCTGAGGGCCTCGACGCGCGCCTTGATGCCGTCGATCACGCAGTCCAGCCCGAACTCGAACTGCCCCTCCAGCGACCACAGCTCCGGTTCGTCCAGCATCCTGACGTAGTTCGGGTGCTTCTCCCGGTACAGGTCCGCGATCTTCGGCAGGTCCGGCGGCGGCGAGTCCATCCCGCCCCGCGCCACGAAGTTGACCTCGGCGATCGCGTACCCGATGGCGAAACTGGAGATCGTCGAGATCGACCGCGCCGCCGCGGGCAGCGACAGACCTGCCCGCGTCATCGGTTCGAACATCGCGTCGCTCATCGCCACGGCCTTCGGGCCGATGCTGTTGAACTCGCCGATGCCCCGGACCCACCACGGGTGCTTGTGCGCGAGATGACGCATCGCGTGCATCATCGCGCGCACAGCCGTCTCCCAGTCGTCCTCGGGGCCCGGCAACGGGAACTCGCCGTAGATCTCGTCGAGGCAGAGCTCGATCAGCGCGTCCTTGGTCGGCACGTGCCAGTACAGCGACATGGGCGCCGCGCCCAGTTCCGCGGCGAGCTTGCGCATGGAGAGCTTCTGCATGCCGTGCGCGTCCAGCATCTCCAGCGCCTTGCGGACGATCGCCTCCCGGCTCAGGCCGAGGGGCTGACCGCTGCTGGGCCTGGGCTTGCCGAACCACACGCTCTCCACAGGCCGATCCTAGGCACGTCGCAGCAACACGCTGGCCACAACACCTCCCAGGAACACAGCGATCGCCCCGATCACGAGGCTCACGCTCATGCCGTTGGAGAACGCCTCGCGCACGATCGTGATGTCCGCGCCGCTGTGCAGCGCCTCTGAAAGCGACCGCCCCGGCACGCCGTCCGGCAGCGAGGCCACGAACCGCGCCGACAGCAGCGCGCCGAGCACCGCGATGCCGAACGAGGAGCCCAGCTCCGTCAGCGTGCCCGACAGCCCAGAGGCGATGCCGGCGCGTTCCGGCGGGATCGACCCCATCAGCGCGTTGACCGCGACCGGCTGGGACACACCGACACCCACGCCGATGAGGATCAGGCCTGCCAGCGTCGGCGGGTAGGTCGTGCCGATCGACAGCAACGCCACGCCGGCCGCGACGATCGTCATGCCGAGCAGCATCGCCGTGCCCGCGCCGAGCTTCATCACGAGCTGTCCCAGCGTGTTGCTGGTGACGAGCAACGCGATCGCCATCGGCGCCACGCGCACGCCGGCCTCCAACGGGCTGTAGCCGAGCACGCCCTGAAGGTGTTGCGTCAGCAGGAAGAGCGAGCCCGCCATTCCGAACGCGGCGAGCACACCCGACGCCACCGCGCCGGTGAAGCGGCGGTTCCTGAAGAACCCGCGATCGAGCATCGGATCGGCGGTGTGCCGTTCCCACAAGGCAAAGCCCGTCATCGTGACCAGGCCGACCGCGACCGGCACGCCGAACTCCGCCGAGCCGAACCCGTGCTCCGGCACCTCGATCACCGCGTACACGATCGACACCATGCCGATGATCGACAGGATCGAGCCGAGCACGTCCGGCTTGCGCACGGTCGGGTCCTTGGACTCCGGCACCAGCAGCGCGACGGCCGTGATCGCGAGGATCGCCACCGGCACGTTGATCAGGAACACCGAGCCCCACCAGAAGTGCTTGATCAGCGCGCCACCGATCACCGGTCCCGCCGCGAAGCCGAGACTCGTGACGGCGGCCCAGATGCCGATGGCCTTCGGGCGTTCCCTGTCGTCGAACAACTGCATCAGCACGGCCAGCGTGCCGGGCATCAGGACCGCGGCGCCGATCCCCATGAAGCCGCGGGCCGCGATCAACGCCTCGGACGAACTCGCGTAGGCGGCGACCGCGCTACCGGTGCCGAACAGCGCGAGACCGGCCAGAAGTGCCCGCTTGCGGCCGAACCTGTCACTGAGCGATCCGGTCGTGAGCAGCAGACCCGCCAGCGCCAGCGAGTAAGCGTTGATCATCCACTGGACGTCCGCGGTGCTCGCGTCCAAGCCCGTCGAGATCGACGGGATCGCCACGTTGAGAACGGTGTTGTCCAGCACCACCACCATCACGGACAGGCACAGCACGCCGAGCACGGCCCAGCGCTGGGGGTGCGGGTGCACCCCGACCTTCTCGGTCGTCGAAGTCATCATTCCTCCCCCTTACGGTGTACGAGGAACTTACAGCGTACGAGAGGGCAGGGCGCAAGCCGATTTCGCGCAGAGCGTGCGCGAGTGCCTGAAAGAAAAAGAGAGGGGAGAAAGACCCCGAGGTGCGGGATGTTCCCCGACAAGCACTGCGGGCTCCGGCGAAATTGGTCGAAGACCAATGAACACCGGAGCCCGCCACGTAAAGGGCGGCCGCGCTCAACCAGCCTGGGGGTCACTGGGAGCGGGGCCGCCGTGTCCAAATATAGCGGGCCTTGGCACACCGCGCCCAGCACCCCCACCGAAACGCGACCCAAAAGTTTCCCCGAGTGGACCACTGGCCGCGTCCGACCAGTCCAGCAAACGAGTGAATTCGGTGTTTCCCGGTGCGGCGAGCAGGGGGTTCGGCCGATGAAGACGGAGTCGGGTGTCCCTCGAAGGGAGATTCCATGGCTGAACCACAGGGATGGATCCACTGCCACGACCCGTTCGGTCGGGACAGATCGATGACCGTTCTGGTGGAGAACGACCGGGTTCTGCTGGTCACGCCTCCAGGCGAGACCGCTGTGATGTCCGCCACTCAGACGCGTCGACTGGGCTCTTTGCTCGACCAGGCCACGGCGAAGATGTGATGGACGAGACCCTCCGCGACGCGGTGCTGCAACGCCTGGCACTGCTGGACAAAGTCGCAGAGCACGGAGAGGCCGAGGCGCTGGTTCCGTTGGCCCGCGCGGAGATCCACCGCCTGGCGGACGGCTGGCGGCTGTTGCTGACGGTGCACCAGCCCGACGAGGACGGCCGGTGCAAGGCCTGTCCCGGCTGGCTGCGTCGCCGCCGGTGGCCGTGCCAGATCTGGAACATGGCGCACCAGCACCTGATCGGCGAGGGACTGCCTCACCGCGAGCGGCGCCGGCCGTTGCGCAACCCATTCACTCGATCAGGTGTTATCGAACTGCCGGTGGAGACTCCGGCGGAGATGACCACCGAACTGCCGGTCATGCGGGACGAACCGTCGGTCGTGCATCGCGCGCCCGTCGTGTCTCGGCCCAAGCACGCCTTGCCGGACTGACGTATCAGGCAGGATGGGCCGCATGCATGACGGCAGCGGCCTCATCGCGGTCCAGAACCTGTCCAAGCAGTTCGGTTCTGTCATGGCCGTGCACAACCTGAGCTTCACCGTGTCCCCCGGCAGCGTGACGGGCTTCCTCGGCCCGAACGGCGCAGGCAAGACGACGACCCTGCGAATGCTGCTGGGTCTCGTCAAGCCGACGAGCGGCACGGCGACGATCAACGGACGACCGTTCCACCAACTCGGCCAGCCCGGCCGCGTGGTGGGCGCGGTGCTGGAGGCGCAGGGGTTCCACCCCGCCCGCTCCGCCCGCAACCACCTGCGCGTGTACGCGTCGGCCATCGGCGTGCCGGACGCGCAGGCCGACCAGGTCCTCGGCCTGGTCGGCCTGGGCACGGCCGCCGATCGCAAGGTGGGCGGGTTCTCGCTCGGCATGAAGCAGAGACTGGCGCTCGCCACGGCGTTGCTCGGCGACCCGCAGGTGCTCGTGCTGGACGAACCGGCGAACGGGCTCGACCCCGAGGGCATCGCGTGGCTGCGGACGTTCCTGCAGTCGTACGCGCGCATGGGACGCACGGTGCTGATCTCCAGCCACCTGCTGGCGGAGGTCGAGCAGACCGTCGACCAGGTCGTGATCATCTCGCGCGGGCAGACGATGTTCTACGGGCCGCTGGACCAGTTGCGGCAGTCGCAGCAGCGGCGCGTTCTCGTGCAGCCGTCGGACCTCAACGCGCTCGCGAACGCTCTCCGTGCCGAAGGCGTGCAGGCGATCGAGCAACTGCCGGACGGCAGGCTCGCGGTGTCCGGTGTGGACTCCAAGTACGTGGCGGACCGCGCGTTGAAGGCCGGTGTGTCGATCTACGGCATCCAGGAGGAGCAGATCGACCTGGAGCGGTTGTTCTTCCAGCTCACCAGTGGCCAGTACGCCGGGAGCGCACCGGCGCCGTATCAGCAGCAACAGCAGGGTGGTTGGGCCTGATGGGCAACCTCGTACAGGCGGAACTCCGCAAGACGACGACGACCGGCCTGTGGTGGGGTCTGCTGATCCCGACCGCGGTGCTGGCGCTCGGCTGGGGGCTCGCGACCGGTCTGCTGGGACAGTTCTTCGTGGACTTCGCGTCGTCGAGCGACGTGGACGAGGTGTCCGACTTCCTCGGGGTCACACCGGACCAGTGGAAGATCTCGCTGTTCGGCATGGCGCGGGCGATCAACATCTCCACGATCTTCCCGATGATCTTCGGCGCGATGGCGATCTCGGGCGAGCTCAACCGCCGGACGATCACGACGACGTTCCTGACCGCGCCGTCGCGGATGCATTCGATGCTGGCGAAGATGCTGGTCTACGTGCTGTGGGGCGCGATCTACGGCCTCGCGATCATGCTGTTCCTCGGCATCGGTGTGGTGCTCACCAGCGAGTCCGGGCAGCTGCCGGACGCCGGTGGCTGGGCGATGCTGACGCTGGTCTGCGTGCTGTCGTCGATCCTGATGACGATGTTCGGCGTCGGGGTTGGCGCGCTCATCCCGAACGTCGCCGGGACGATCGTGTTGCTGCTGCTGTACTTCCTGGTGATCGAGAACGTGCTGCACTTCGTGCTCGCGTACCTGGAGGTGCCGGCCGTCATCGGCTTCCTGCCGAACGGGTCGATCAACGGGCTCACCGGGGCGGTCGCGGTCGACCTGTTCCTGTCGTCCGCGGGCGTGGTGCCACCGGAGATCGAGGACGTGCTGCGCGCGATCGCCGGTGCCGGCGGAGCGCTCGACTGGTGGTGGTCGGGCCTCGTGTTCCTCGCCTGGTCCGGGATCGTCTTCGCGGGCGGCTGGGCGGTCACGCAGTCCAAGGACATCACCTGACCTGCGGTTTCTGACGTCACACTTTTATGTCGGACCCCGAAAGTACTGTGGGTCCCGTGACAAAGGGCTGGATCCGCCGACTGACCGCAGCGTGCTGGCAGCACCCCCGTCTGGTGGTGCTGTCGGTGGTCGCCGCGGTCGTCGGCGTGGGTCTGCAGGCGGCGGGTCCGTTGCTGCTCAAGACCGCGATCGACGACTCGACGGTGGGCCGCACCGACCGGCTGTGGCCGCTCATGGTGGCGCTGATCGTTCTTGAACTGCTCACGTTCGGGTCGGCGTTCCTGCGGCGCTATCTGGGCGGGCGGCTGGCTCTGGGCGTGCAGCACGACCTGCGGCTCGGCGTGTTCTCCGCGGTGCAGCGGCTCGACGGCGCGAAGCAGGACGAGCTGAGGACCGGGCAGATCGTGTCGCGCTCGATCACCGACCTGCAGCTGGTGCAGTCGCTGCTGATGATGGCGCCGCTGGCCGTGGGCACGGTCGTGTTCGCGGTGGCCGCGCTGGCGGCGATGATCTACCTGTCGATCCCGCTGACGATCATCGCGGTGATCGTGCTGCCGCTGGTGGCGTGGCTGGCCGGGCGCACCCGGCTGACGCTGTTCCCCGCCACCTGGTCGGCGCAGCAGCGGGCCGCCGATCTGGCGCAGCACGTCGAGGAGACCGTCACCGGTGTCCGCGTGGTGAAGGGCTTCGGTCAGGAGGCGCGCGAGGTCGCGCGGCTGGAGAAGCACGCCAAATCCCTGTTCGCGGAACGGATGCGGGCCGCCCGGCTGTCGTCGAAGCCGCTCGCGACCGTGACGGCGCTGCCGTTGCTCGGCCAGGTCGCGGTGCTGGGGCTGGGTGGCTGGCTGGCGTTGCACGGCCAGGTCACGCTGGGCACGTTCCTCGCCTTCACGACGTACGTGGCGAACCTCGTCGGGCCGACGCGGCTGCTGTCGAGTCTGATGGTGTCCGCACAGCTCGCCCGCGCCGGCGTGGAGCGGGTCTACGAGCTGATCGACTCGCAGCCGGACGTGACGGACGGCCCCGGTGAGGTGCCGGACGGGCCGCTCGGGGTCTCGTTCTCCGGCGTGACGTTCGGGTACGCCCGCAGCGAGCCGGTGTTGCAGGACTTCTCCATCTCCGTGGAGCCAGGCGAAACGCTGGCGCTGGTCGGCACGTCCGGTTCCGGCAAGTCGACGGTCTCCCTGCTGCTGCCCCGTTTCTACGACGTGCACGCGGGTGCCGTGCGGGTCGGCGGCGCGGACGTGCGGACGTTGAAGCTGGAGTCGTTGCGCGGCACGGTGGGCGTGGTGTTCGAGGAGGCTTTCCTCTTCTCCGACACGGTGTTCTCGAACATCGCGTACGGCCGTCCGGACGCGTCGCGGGCCGAGGTCGAACGCGCCGCGAAGGCCGCGGAGGCCCACGACTTCATCCAGGCCCTGCCGCTCGGCTACGACACGGTGGTCGGCGAGCGCGGCCTCACGTTGTCCGGCGGCCAGCGCCAACGCGTGGCCCTGGCCCGTGCGCTGCTCTCCGACCCGCGCATCCTCGTGCTGGACGACGCGACGTCCGCCGTGGACAACGCGACCGAGGCGGCGATCCACGCGACGCTGGCCTCGGTGACGGCGAACCGCACGACTTTGCTGGTGGCGCACCGGCGTTCCACCCTGTCGCTCGCCGACCGGATCGCGGTCCTGGACGCGGGCCGCGTGATCGACCTGGGCACGCACGCCGAACTGATGGCGCGCTGCGCCCTCTACCGCGATCTGCTGGCGGGCCCCGGCGAGGCGATCGAGTCCGCCGCGCCCGTCCGCACCGGTGAGCTGTGGCCGGCGCTGTCGCAGGAAGACCTGGACGAGCGTCTGATCGCCGAGGCCAGAACGTCCACTCCCGCTGCGGGCGGCCGCCGTGGCGGCGGTGGAGGCGGCGGTGCCGGTGGCGGGATGTCCGCGCTGGCCGGCGGCCCGCCCACCCCGGAACTGCTGGCGCAGGTGCGGAAACTCCCGCCCGCCACCGAGATCCCGGTGCTGCACGGCGAAGACCCGCGCGCCCCCGATCCCGCCTTCCGCCTCGCCCGCCTGCTGCGCCCCGTTCGCTGGGCGCTGGGCGGCGTGGGCGCCCTGGTGGTGCTGGACGCGCTGGTCGGCATGGGCATGCCGTCGCTGGTGCGCCTGGGCATCGACGGCGGTGTCGTGGGTGGCGCCGAGTCGTCGTTGTGGCAGGCCGTCGTTCTGGGCGTGGGCCTGGTCGTGGTCGGCTGGCTGACCACGGCGAGCAGCACGATCTTCGCCGCCCGCCTGGGCGAGCGCCTGCTCTACCTGCTGCGCGTCCGCAGCTACGCCCACCTGCAACGCCTCGGCCTCGACTACTACGAGCGCGAGATGGCCGGCCGCATCATGACGAGGATGACGACGGACGTCGACGCCCTCTCGACGTTCCTGCAGACCGGCCTGGTCACCGCCGTGATCAGCCTGATCACCGTCGTCGGCATCACCGCGGCGCTGGTGTTCACCGATGCCTCGCTGGCCCTGATCGCCCTGTCGGTGCTGCCGATCCTGGCCGTCGCGACGGTGCTCTTCCAACGTCTCTCGTCGACTGCCTACGCGGAAGCCCGCGAACGAGTCAGCGCGGTCAACGCCGACCTCCAGGAGAACGTGTCGGGCCTGCGCGTCTCCCAGGCCTACACGCGGGAACGCCGCTCGGCGGAGGCCTTCGCCGAACGCAGTGACGCCTACCGCCGCACCCGGCTGCGGGCCCAGCGCTACATCGCCACCTACTTCCCTTTCGTGGCAATGCTTTCCGGCGTGGCCCAAGCGGTGGTCCTCGCCGTGGGTGCCCACCGCGTGGCGACGGGCACGCTGACGCCGGGCGTCCTGCTGGCGTTCCTCCTCTACCTGGGCCTGTTCTTCAGCCCGATCCAGCAGCTCTCCGGCGTCTTCGACGGCTACCAGCAGGCCAGGGTGGGCCTGCGCAGAATCGGCGACCTCCTGCGCACCCCGAGCACGGTCGAACCGCCACCGGCCCCGATCCCGGTCCCACCCCGCCTGCGGGGCGAGGTCGAGCTGTGCGCCGTCTCCTTCACCTACGCGGGCGCCGAGACCCCGGCGCTCGACAACGTGTCCCTCCACGTGAAGCCAGGCGAAACCGTCGCCCTGGTGGGCGAGACAGGCGCGGGCAAGTCCACCCTCGTCAAACTCATCGCCCGCTTCTACGACGCCACGAGTGGCGCGGTCCTGGTGGACGGCGTGGACGTCCGCACCTACGACCTCTCCGCGTACCGCCAACGCCTCGGCGTGGTCCCCCAGGAAGCCCACCTGTTCGGCGGCGACCTGGCCGCCAACGTCGCCTACGGCCGCCCCACGGCCACCGAACAGGAGATCCAGCGGGCCACCGAAGCCGTCGGCGCCCTCCCGATGGTCGCCACCCTGCAGAACGGCTTCCACCAGCCCGTAGGCGAACGCGGCAACCACCTCTCCGCGGGCCAGCGCCAGCTGGTGGCGCTGGCCAGAGCCGAACTGGTCAACCCGGACCTGCTCCTCCTGGACGAGGCGACCGCCGCCCTCGACCCGGCCACGGAGTCGGCGGTGCTCGCGGCCAGCGACCACCTGGCAGGCGCCAGAACGACCTTCGTGGTGGCCCACCGCCTCGCCACCGCGGCCAAGGCCGACCGAATAGTCGTCCTGGCGGGCGGCCGGATCATCGAACAGGGCACCCACGCCGACCTCTTAACGGCCAACGGCACCTACGCCCGCCTCTGGCGCCACGGCGACACCCCGGAAGCCGCCTGACCACAAGCCCGCCAAGGAACGCCCGCCGCGCCCACCCGACGTCCGGGTGAGCACGGCCGCCGGGCACCGGAACGGCGAAGGCAAGCGGTTCTGTCGCCAACGCGCACGGCCACCGCCGGCCACAGCAACGCAGGCGGCTGGACGTCTGCGGCTGGACGTCTGCGGCGGCCACCCGCACGAACCTTCACAGCTCCCCATCCACACGAACCCCGCCGCACCCACCCGCACAAACCTCCGCGGCTCCTCATCCACACGAACCCTGCGGCGACCACCCGCACGAGCCTCCGCGGCTCCCATCCGCACCAACCCTGCGGCACCCACCCGCACGAACCTCGGTCACTCCACCAGGCCCACCCCTCGGCACCAGCAGCACGGCTCCACCAAGCCCGACCCCCGCGGCGCCGACAGCACGGCTCCACCAGGCCCGCCCCGTGACCGCCAGCAGCGCGAACCTCCGTGACCCCGCCAGGCCCGAACCCCCGCGACAGCACCAGCACGAACCCCCGTGGCCCCCACCACGACCCCTCGTCCCCGCCCTGCCCCATGACGTAGAAACAACCCCCAGGCCGGCCAGGTCGAAGGAGCCCATGCCATGCCCACCCGCCCCTCCGTCCTCTACGTCTCCAACCTCGCTTACCCGGCCAGAGGCCGCCGCTACTGCGACGAGGACATCTACCTGACCTCGCACCTCAGACAGCATTTCGACCTGGCCGTCTGCCACCCGGAGGACGCCGCTGCCGTGATGGCGAACTTCGACGTGGTCGTCGTCCGCAACAGCGGCCCGGTGATCGACTACCTGCCCGCCTACCGCCACTTCCGGGAGCAGGCGGCAGCCACCGGCCAGCGCGTCTACAACCCGCTGACCGGCAAGGCAGACATGGCGGGCAAGCAGTACCTGGTCGATCTGACCGAGCAGGGCTACCCGGTCATCCCCACGGTCGGCCACCCGGACGAGCTGGACCGCCTCCCCCTGGCCGGCACGTACGTCGTGAAGCCCAAAGCCGGCGCCGACTCGCACGGCCTGGAATTCGTGGGCCGCGACGAGGTCGGGAGCAGAATCGGTGACCTGCTCATCCAGCCCAAGATCGATTTCCGGTACGAGGTGTCGTTCTACTTCGTGGACCACGACTTCCAATACGCCCTGCACGCACCGGACCCGGCCCGGCGCTGGGAACTCACCGGTTACGCCCCGACGCCGGAAGACCTGGAATTCGCGCAGAGGTTCATCGACTGGAACGGCCTCGGCCACGGCGTCCAGCGCGTCGACGCCTGCCGGACCCGGGACGGCGACCTGCTCCTGGTCGAGTTGGAGGACCTGAACCCGTACCTGTCCCTGGACCGGACGTCCGACGAGACCAGAGCCGCCTTCACCGCGGCGTTCACGGCCTCGATCAGGCGTTCACTGACCTGAACGGACAGCGGGCAAGATCAATCCGCAGAGCGGGCGCGTTGTACCTATCGTGAACTGATCACCGCGCTCGGTGCGTATGCCCGTCCAACAGCTCCATGAGCTTTACCCGAAAGTGAGGAGACGTAGTGAGACGCACATCAAGAACTGCTCAACTGCGGGTGACGCCAGGGCCGTCCTGATCGATCCTGTGACAGAGCACTCCTTGCCATGTGCCTCCAGCGTGTGAAGGCCCGTGCCAGGGGGACTAACCTGACTACCGCATGAGTCAACACCAAGAGCGAGATGGATAGAGGCGAGCGCCAGCCGTGTCCAGCAGCAGTCCTGCGTCACAATTCGGGCCGAACGAGTGGCTCGTCGAGGAGATGTACGAGCAGTTCCTCGCGGACCCGTCATCCGTAGACCCGGCATGGCATGACTTCTTTGCCGACTACAAGCGGGCGGGCGGCAACGGCAGTACCGCCACGGCCAGCGCGGGTGGCTCCACGGCCACCACGACCGCGACCGTGACGCCGCCGGCCGCGGACAACGGCAAGCCCGCGCCCGCCGCCGCACCCAAGCCTGCCGCGCAGTCGCAGCCGAAGCCGGCGGCCTCGTTGCCGTCGACCGGCAAGCCCGCGCCGCAGCAGGCCGCGAAGGCCGCCCCGGTCAAGCCGAGCGCGCAGCCCGAGCAGAAGCAGTTGCGCGGTGCCTCCGCCGCGATCGCGAAGAACATGGAGCTGTCGCTCACCGTTCCGACCGCGACCAGCGTGCGTGCCGTGCCCGCGAAACTGCTGGCCGACAACCGCATCGTCATCAACAACCACCTGAAGCGGACGCGCGGCGGGAAGGTCTCCTTCACGCACGTCATCGGCTACGCGGTGGTCCGGGCGCTGCAGGCGTTCCCGAACATGAACCGGCACTACGCCGAGGTCGACGGCAAGCCGTTCGTCGTCACGCCGGAGCACGTCAACTTCGGCCTGGCGATCGACCTGCCGGCCAAGGACGGCAGCCGCACGCTGGTCGTCGCGTCGGTCAAGGGCTGCGAGAACATGACGTTCACGCAGTTCTGGCAGGCCTACGAGGACCTGATCCGCAAGGCCCGCGGTGGCTCGCTGACGGCGGACGACTTCTCCGGCACCACGATCTCGCTGACCAACCCCGGCACGATCGGCACCAACCACTCGGTGCCGCGACTGCAGGCCGGTCAGGGCGCGATCATCGGCGTCGGCGCCATGGAGTACCCCGCGCACTTCCAGGGCACCAGCGAGCAGGCCCTCACGGACATGGGCGTCAGCAAGATCATCACGCTGACCTCCACGTACGACCACCGCATCATCCAGGGTGCGGAGTCGGGCGAGTTCCTCAAGCGCGTGCACCAGCTGCTGCTCGGCGAGGACGGCTTCTACGACGACATCTTCGCGTCGCTGCGGCTGCCCTACGAGCCGATCCGCTGGGTCGCCGACATCCCCGAGGGCGCTGTCGACAAGACGGCGCGCGTCATCGAGCTGATCGACGCGTTCCGCACGCGCGGTCACCTGATGGCCGACACGGACCCGCTGAACTACCGCCAGCGCTCCCACGCCGACCTGGACGTGCTCAGCCACGGCCTGACGCTGTGGGACCTCGACCGCGAGTTCCCGGTCGGCGGCTTCGCCGGCAAGGAGCGGATGAAGCTCCGCGACATCCTCGGTGTGCTGCGCAACTCGTACTGCCGCACCGTCGGTGTCGAGTACATGCACATCCTCGAGCCCGAAGAGCGCCGCTGGATCCAGGAGCGCGTCGAGGTTCCGCACGAGAAGCCGCCGGCCACCGTGCAGAAGTACATCCTCAGCAAGCTGAACGCCGCCGAGGCGTTCGAGACGTTCCTGCAGACGAAGTACGTCGGCCAGAAGCGCTTCTCGCTGGAGGGCGGCGAGACCGTCATCCCGCTGCTCGACGCGGTGCTCGACAAGGCCGCCGAGCACGAGCTCGACGAGGTCGTCATCGGCATGCCGCACCGCGGCCGCCTGAACGTGCTCGCGAACATCGTCGGCAAGCCGATCTCGCAGATCTTCCGCGAGTTCGAGGGCAACCTCGACCCCGGTCAGGCGCACGGCTCCGGCGACGTGAAGTACCACCTCGGTGCCGAGGGCAAGTACTTCCGCATGTTCGGCGACGGCGAGACCAAGGTGTCGCTGACGGCGAACCCGTCGCACCTCGAGGCCGTCGACCCGGTGCTCGAGGGCATCGTGCGCGCCAAGCAGGACCTGATCGACAAGGGCGGCGACTTCTTCCCCGTCCTGCCGGTCGCCATGCACGGTGACGCGGCGTTCGCCGGTCAGGGTGTCGTGGCCGAGACGCTGAACCTGGCGCTCGTGCGCGGCTACCGCACCGGTGGCACGGTCCACATCGTCGTGAACAACCAGGTCGGCTTCACCACCGCGCCGGAGCACTCGCGGTCCTCGAAGTACTCGACCGACGTCGCGAAGATGATCGGCTCGCCGGTCTTCCACGTGAACGGCGACGACCCCGAGGCCTGCTACTGGGTCGCGAAGCTGGCCGTCGAGTACCGCCAGGCGTTCGCCAAGGACGTCGTGATCGACATGGTCTGCTACCGCCGCCGCGGCCACAACGAGGGCGACGACCCCTCGATGACGCAGCCGGCGATGTACGACGTGATCGACCAGAAGCGCTCGGTGCGCAAGACCTACACCGAGTCCCTGATCGGCCGCGGCGACATCACGGTCGAAGAGGCCGAGAAGGCGCTGCAGGACTTCTCCAGCCAGCTGGAGCACGTCTTCAACGAGGTCCGCGAGCTCGAGAAGCACCCCGTGACGGTCAGCCCGTCCGTGGAGGCCGAGCAGCAGATCCCGGCGAAGCTGCCCACGGGCATCTCCCGCGAGACGCTGGAGCACATCGCCGACTCGCACGTGAACCTGCCGGAGGGCTTCACGCCGCACGCCCGCGTCAAGCCGGTGCTAGAGCGCCGCGCGAAGATGGCGCGCGAAGGCGGCATCGACTGGGCGTTCGCCGAGCTGCTCGCGTTCGGCTCGCTCGCGATCGAGGGCCGCAACATCCGCCTGGCCGGCCAGGACTCGCGCCGCGGCACGTTCGTGCAGCGCCACGCGACCCTGATCGACCGCAAGACCGGCGACGAGTACACGCCGCTGCAGCACCTGTCGGACGACCAGGGCAAGTTCATGGTCTACGACTCGGTGCTGTCGGAGTTCGCGGCGGTCGGCTTCGAGTACGGCTACTCGGTGGCGAACCCGCAGGCGCTGGTGCTGTGGGAGGCGCAGTTCGGCGACTTCGTCAACGGCGCGCAGCCGATCATCGACGAGTTCATCTCGTCCGGTGAGGCGAAGTGGGGTCAGCGTTCCGACGTCGTGATCCTGCTGCCGCACGGCCACGAGGGCCAGGGCCCCGACCACACGTCGGGCCGCATCGAGCGCTGGCTGCAGCTGTGCGCCGAGGGCTCCATGACCGTCGCGGTGCCGTCGACGCCGGCGAACTACTTCCACCTGCTGCGTCGCCACGCCCTCGACGGCGTCGACCGGCCGCTGATCGTGTTCACGCCGAAGTCGATGCTGCGCCTCAAGGCCGCGGTGTCCGGCACGGACGAGTTCATCAACGACCGCTTCCACTCGGTGATGGACGACCCGACGATCAAGGACCCGAACGCCGTCACGAAGGTCCTGCTGTGCAGCGGCAAGATCTCCTACGAGCTGCACGCCGAGCGCGAGAAGCGCGGCGGCGGCGACGTGGCGATCGTGCGCGTCGAGCAGCTCTACCCGGTCCCGGCCCGCAAGCTGACCGAGACCCTGGAGCGCTACCCGAACGCGAAGGACGTCCGCTGGGTGCAGGAGGAGCCGGCGAACCAGGGCGCCTGGCCGTTCTACGGCCTGGCCCTGCCGGAGCTGCTGCCCGAGCACCTCGGCGTCGTCCGCCGCGTGTCGCGCCGCCCGATGGCAGCCCCGTCGGCCGGTTCGAGCAAGGTGCACGAGGTCGAGCAGCGCGAGATCATCACCCGCGCGTTCGAGTAAGCCAGTCCTGAACGAACGAGCCGCCGGATTCCCTTGGAGTCCGGCGGCTCGTTTTCTAAGCCCTCACAGGAGTTCTGCCATGTACCACACCGATCGCGGCATCGAAGAGCTGGAGAAGCGGCGCGGCGAGGAAGAGGTCACCTTCGCGTGGCTCGCCGACAAGCTCCGGGAGTTCGTCGACGCCAACCCGGACTTCGAGACGCCCATCGAACGCTTCGCCACATTCCTGGCGCGCGATGACGACGACTTCGAGGACTGAGCAACTGGCCCCCGGCCTCGGCTGATCCGGGCGAGCTACCAGGCGTAGGCCTCCGGGGCCGGCTTCGACCCGTTCGGCGCCGGCGCCGGGAACAGCTCGTCGAGCTTGCCCAGCACGTCCGCGTCGAGCTTCAACTCCGCGGCACGCAACGAGTTGTCGAGCTGCTCGATGGTGCGCGGCCCGATGATCGGCGCCGTCACGCCCTCCTGGTGCAGCAGCCAGGCAAGGCCGACGTTCGCCGGGTCCTCCCCGATCTCGGCGCACAACTTCTCGTAGGCGTCGATCGTGTCGCGGTACTTCTCCAGCGCGTCCGCGGACCGCCCGGACGCCGACCGAGAAGCCCCACCCTCGCGCTGCTTGCGCAACACGCCGCCCAGAAGCCCGCCGTGCAGGGGCGACCACGGGATCACGCCGAGCCCGTAGTGACGGGCCGCCGGCAAGACCTCCAGCTCGACCCAGCGCGTCATCAGGTTGTAGATCGACTGCTCGGACACCAGGCCGAGGAACCCGCGGGTGCGCGCGGCCTCTGCGGCCTGGGCGATGTGCCAGCCGGCGAAGTTGGACGAGCCGAAGTAGATGACCTTGCCCTGCTGGCGCAGCACGGAGAAGGCTTCCCAGATCTCGTCCCACGGCGTTTCGCGGTCGACGTGGTGCATCTGGTAGAGGTCGATGTAGTCGGTCTGCAGGCGCTTCAACGACGCGTCGGCGGCGCGACGGATGTTCAGCGCCGACAGCTTGGTCTCGTTCGGCCAGTCGCCCATGCTGCCGTAGAGCTTGGTGGCGACAACGGTCCGTTCGCGCCGGGTGCCGCCCTTGGCGAACCAGTTGCCGATGATGTTCTCGGTGACGCCCTCGCCCTTCTTCCAGCCGTAGACGTTGGCCGTGTCGAAGAAGTTGAGGCCGTGCTCGTGGGCGCGATCCATGATCGCGTGACTGTCGGCCTCGGACGTCTCGGGACCGAAGTTCATCGTGCCGAGGCACAGGCGGGAGACGGACAGGCCGCTGCGACCGAGGTTGGTGTACTCCATACCTCTCACCCTGCCTCGCGGCGCGGCATTGTGCCACGTGGAGCTGCTCCAGCTCGCCACAGTCTTGACAGTATTGGCGACCAAATTTTCTCCACTGCCATTTCACCTGCCCGTGAAGTTACGTTTCATCGCGTCAAGCCTGCCTGGAGGACCCGATGAGAATCAACACCTGCATTGCTGCGGCATTGTTCGCGACCGTTCTCTGCACGCCCACCGCCAATGCACAACAAGCATTGCGGGGCGAGGGTGAGGCCGTTCCCGGCAGTTACATCGTCGTTCTCAAGGACGGCGTCAGCGCATCTCCGCAGAGCCTGCTGAGCAAGTACGAGGGCAGCCTCAAGCGCACCTACAAGGCCGTGCTCAACGGCTTCTCCGTGCGGGACATGTCCGAACACCAGGCCAGACGGCTCGCCGCGGACCCGAAGGTCTCCTACGTCCAGCGCAATCTGATCCTCTCCGGCCAGACCACCCAGTGGAACGCGCCGTGGAACCTGGACCGGATCGATCAGCGCGCCCTGCCTCTCAACGCCCAGTACACGTATCCGAACAATGCGGCGGCAGGTGTACGCGCCTACGTTCTCGACAGCGGCGTCCGAATCACGCACAACGAATTCGAAGGTCGCGCGTCGCACGGTTTCGACTTCATCGACGACGACGCGGACGCAAGCGACTGCGCCGGCCACGGCACCCATGTCGCCGGCACGATCGCGGGCCGGACTTCCGGTGTCGCCAAGCGGGCGCAGGTCGTCAGCGTGCGGGTGCTCGGCTGCGACAACATGGCCGACCAGGACAGCGTGGTCTCCGGCATCGAGTGGGTCACCGTCAACGGCCGACGCCCCGCGGTGGTCAACATGAGCCTCGGCGGGTTCGGCCAGAACGACCTCATGGAGAACGCCATCAGGCGGTCGATCGCGGCCGGGTTCACCTACGTGCTCGCCGCGGGCAACGACGGCCGCGACGCGTGCGGTTTCACCCCCGCCCGGCTGCCCGAGGCGATCACGGTCGGGGCCACCGACCGCAACGACAACCGATCGCTCTGGCCGCAGTGGGCGAAGGAGTCGAACTGGGGCCGTTGCGTCGACATCTGGGCACCGGGCACGGACGTCCGTTCCGCCTCCAGCGCGAACGACTTCGCCACCCGGCTCGACAGCGGCACGTCCATGGCGGCCCCGAGCGTGGCCGGTGCGGCGGCGCTCCACCTGAGCGCGAACCCCAACGCGACGAACCAGCAGGTGCGTGACGCACTCGTGAACGGCGCGACCACGACAGCGAACCTGCGCGACCTCCGCGCCGGATCGCCCGACAGGCTGCTGCGCATCGGGAACTAGAGAACCTCGATGCGCAGTCGTGGGAGTAGCGAGCGAGGGCCGCTACTCCCACTCCCACTTGATGCCGTGCACGGAGCCCGCCTGGGCTTCGTGCACGACCAGGTGCGCGGAGGCGGTGGTGCCGATCCAGAGGTCGCCCGTGTCCACGTCGGGTGCGCCCTTCTCGGACCGGGTGAAGCTGTGACAGCGCACGGGCACCGCGTCGGGGTGGAACTCGACCTCCAGCACGTAGTCGCGCAGGTTGCGGATGAACGTGCGGTCCGCCGACACGCTGTCCGCGCCGGGGTCGGCGATCATCCTGAGGTCGACGAGCGCGGTGTCCCCCGCCCGCAGCACCCGGTCGAGGATGACCTCGGCGACGAGCAGGTTGTTCTCGTCGTCCCTGCGCACCCGGCCCACCCGGCACGACTTCTCGGCGACGATGTCACCGGTGGAGAGGTCGGTGTCCTCCGCGACCTTCGCGACGAGCAGCCGGTCGACGCCGTCCTCGAACGCCTCGATCACCGAACTGGTCCGCATCTCGATCTCACGCCGGTCGGCACCGATCACCACGACGTCCCGCAGGCTGATGTACTTCGCCGGGGACGCCAGCAGCCTGTCCACGCGGTTGATGGCGCGACCGAGGTCGACCGCGGCCTCCTGCCAGATCCCCTCCAGCGCGGCGGCGCGCTCGACCCATCGCCCGCGCGGCCGCTTGTCGCCGAGGCTGCCGGTCAACGTTCCCGGCGCCAGCTTCAGGATCTCCTCCAGCGCGGCGACCGCGGCGAGCGACTCAGGCCGTTCCGGACGGCTGCGCCCGCGTCGCCAGTAGCTCAGCGTCGACAGGCTCACCTGCACGCCACGCAACTCCAGGTGGTGCTGGATCCGCTCCAGACTGAGACCGCTGGCCTCCACGGCCTTCGTCAACGCCTCGGCGAATTCCTGCACGCCCGAATGCTACGGCCAGTGATCAAATCCGGCTCGTCCAGGCACGGCGAGTGCCCGAAAACGGTGTCAAAACAGTTTTGACAGTATTGAGAACTGAAGTTTCGAACCTGTTATCCAGAGCACAACTCGCGTTAGTTTCTTGGTGTTCCCCAGTTCATTCCCTGCCAGGAGGAACCCATGGCACTTCGGCGTCGTGTCGCCATCGCGGCGGCATTGGGCATCGCTTCCACAGCGATGTGGACGCCCACCGCGATCGCTGAACAAGCAGTGCTCCCCGGTGCGGGCGCACAGGCGGTCGAGGGCAGCTACATCGTGGTGCTGAAGGACGGAGCGCGCACCCCTGCCAGCGCGTTGGCGTCCCGCTACCAGGGCAATGTCAAGCACACCTACAGCACCGCGCTGAACGGGTTCTCGGTCACCGGAATGTCCGAACGACAGGCGCGGCGCCTCGCGGCCGACCCGGACGTTCAATTCGTCGAGCGCAACACGGTCGCCACGATCCAGGCCACGCAGTCGAACCCGGTCTGGGGTCTCGACAGGATCGACCAGGCGAATCTGCCGCTCAGCCAGTCCTACACCTACCCGAACACCGCGTCGAACGTGACGGCGTACGTTCTCGACACCGGAATCAGGAAAACGCATTCCGAATTCGAGGGCCGCGCTTCCGACGGTTACGACTTCATCGACAACGACGCCGTCGCACAGGACTGCCAGGGCCACGGCACGCACGTCGCCGGCACGGTCGCGGGCAAGACCTACGGCGTCGCGAAGAAGGCCAAGCTCGTCGGCGTCCGCGTCCTCGACTGCAACGGCAGCGGTGCGTGGGACGGCATCATCCGCGGCATCGACTGGGTGACCGCCAACGGCAAGAAGCCCGCCGTCGTCAACATGAGCCTTGGCGGCAGCGGCACGAACGCCTCGCTGGAGAACGCCGTCAAGCGCTCGATCAGCGCGGGCATCACCTACGTGCTGGCGGGCGGCAACAGCGGCCAGGACGCGTGCAACTTCACCCCGGCCCGCACGCCGGAGGCGATCACGGTCGGTGCGTCGGACCGCGCGGACAAGCGTTCGATCTGGTCTGCGGGCTCGTCGAACTACGGCCAGTGCCTCGACATCTGGGCACCGGGCAGCGACATCGTGAGCGCCTCGCACAGCAACGACACCGGCACGCGGTCCATGGGCGGCACGTCGATGGCCTCCCCGCACGTCGCCGGAGCGGCGGCGCTCTACCTGAGCGCGAACCCGTCCGCGACGCCCGCCCAGGTGCGCAACGCCCTGGTCGGTGTGGCCACGCCGAACAAGCTGACCGACATCAAAACGGGTTCGCCGAACCTGTTGCTGAAGGTCTAGGAACCTGCTGTCGCCGCCACCCTGCAGCGGCGACGGCCATCCTGGGCGCCCTTGATGAGCAGGCCGAATGCGGCTCGGCCGAGCGCATCGTTTCGACTGGGGGCGCTTGCGGTGGGAGTGGGAGTAGCGGCTACTCCCACTCCCACCGCACTCCATAGATTCCGGGCTTCGAGTTCCGCACGTGGATGTGCGTCGACGCCGTCGTCCCGATCCACAGGTCGTTCAGCGCGGTCTCCGGTTCGTGCAACGACGGCCGCGCGAACTGGAAACAGCGCGCCGGCACCGCGTCCGGGTGGAAGTCGATCTGCAGCGTGTAGTCGTTCACCGGACGCAGGAACCGCCGGTCGCAGACCTCGCTGTCGGCGCCGGGTCTCATCCGGACCACGTAGTCGACGAGAGCCGTCTCGCCCGCTCTGAGCATCCGGTCGAAGAGGATCTCCGCGACGAGGAACCCCGTGGAGTCCTCACTGCGCACCCTCCCGAGCCGGCACGGCGGCCCCGCCTCGATCGACGGCACGCCGAGGTCCGTGGCATCGGCCAGCTGGATCGCGAGAAACCTGTCGACACCGTCCTCCAGCGCCTGGATCACGCCGGTGCAGTGGTTCGAGACCTCACGGCGGTCCGGCCCGATCACCTGCCGGTCCTGCACGCTCAGGTACGTCGTCGCCGTCGGCTGCAGCCGGTCGATCCGCGACATGACCTCACCGAGGTCGGTGGCCCGCGAGTCCCACATGTCCTCAAGTGACAGTGATTGGTCCACCCAGCGCCCACGCGGCCGCTTGTCGCCCAGCCGGTCGGTCAGGAAGCCCTCACCGAGGTCGAGCAGCTCCTCCAGCGCGGCGACGACCTTCAGCGACTCGGGGCGTTCCGGCCGGCTGCGGCCGCGGCGCCAGTAGCTGAGCGTCGAGATGCTCACCTGCATGCCGCGCGCGGCCAGGTGGTGCTGGATGCGTTCGAGACTGAGGCCGCTGTTGTCGACGGCTTTCGTCAGGGCCTCCGCGAAATCCACCACGGGGACACCGTACGGCCCCGCACCTTCCGCCAGTAGGCCCACACGGAGGGCAATGAGACAGCTGTCTCAATTGGCTCGTTCGCCCCGACGCCACACCGAGTGCGTCAACGGGACGCCCGGTCGGTACGCCAGATGCGTGATCGAGGGTGCGTCCAGCACGTGGAGATCAGCCCGCGCACCAGGCCTGATGACCCCCACGTCGGTGCGGCGCAACGCCTGCGCGCCTCCCGCCGTGGCCGCCCAGACCGCTTCCTCGACGCTCATCCGCATCTGCAGGACCGCTGTCGTCACGCAGAACGCCATCGACGAGGTGTAGGACGAGCCGGGGTTGCAGTTGCTGGCGAGCGCGACCGTCGCACCGGCGTCCAGCAGGGCGCGGGCGGGCGGCAGCGACTGGCGGGTCGACAGATCGCACGCCGGGAGCAGCGTGGCGACGGTGTCCGACGACGCGAGCGCGTCGATGTCGGCAGGCGACAAGTACGTGCAGTGGTCTACCGAGGCGGCGCCGAGTTCCACGGCCAGCCGCACACCGGGGCCCTCGCCGAGCTGGTTGCCGTGGACGCGCAGGCCGAGGCCCTTCGCCGCGGCTGCCTGGAGCACGGCCTTCGACTGGTCGTAGTCGAAGGCGCCCTTCTCGCAGAACACGTCAGCCCAGCGCACGAGAGGTGCGACGGCGTCGAGCATCTCGCCGCGGACCAGGTCGACGTACTCGTCCGCGTCCGCGCCGGGCGGCACGAGGTGGGCGCCGAGGAACGTGACCTCGTCGGCGTGCTCGGCCGCGATGCGCGCCGACCGCACCTCGTCCTGAACGTTCAGGCCGTAGCCGGTCTTGGTCTCGACGAACGTCGTTCCTTGGCGGAGAGCCTCGGCGACGTGCTTGCGCAGGACCGCGGCCAGTTCCTCGTCCGTCGCGGTACGGGTCGCGTTGACGGTCACGGCGATGCCGCCCGCGGTGTAGGGCTTGCCGGCCATGCGCGCGCCGAACTCGGCGGTGCGGTCGCCCGCGAAGACCAGGTGGGTGTGGCTGTCGACCCAGCCGGGCAGCACCGCGCGGCCCTCGACGTCGACCCGTTCGTCGGCCGCGGGGGCGCTGTTCGCGTTTCCGACCCAGGCGATCTCCGAGCCGTCGATGACCAGCGCGTCGCCGCTGACTTCGGTGTTCGTGGTCAGCTCACCGATGCCGGTGATCAGCACGCTCATTCCCACAGCTCCTCGATCGCGTCCGTCAGCAGCCTGCCGACGTCTCCCAGAGTCTCGTGCACCCCACCTGCGGCGACCACGCGGCCGCCGACGACCACCGTGTCCACATCGGACGCCGTCGCCGTCAGGAGAACCTGCTGCGGCAACGAACCCGCGGTGCGCGGCGTCGAGCAGCTGATCGCCACGAGGTCGCAGGGCGCGCCCGGCTCGATGCGTCCGCCGTCCCAGCCGAGTGCGGAGTGGCGGGTGGCGGCGTCGAGCAGTTCGGCCGGCGAGAAACGGCCGCGCTGACCGGTGCGGAGGCGTTCGTCGTGCTCCAACGCGCGGGTTTCCAGCAGCGGGTCGATCACCGCGTGCTGGTCGCTGCCCAGCGACAACGGGCTGCCCGCGTCGGCCAGTTCGCGGGCGGGGCCGATGCCGTCGGCCAGGTCCGCCTCGGTCGTCGGGCAGAAGCACGCGCCGGTGCCGGAGCCGCCCAGCATCGCGATGTCCTCGGCCGTCAGGTGCGTGGCGTGCACGGCCGTCGTGCGGGGTGACAACGCCCCGGCCTCGTGCAGGAGTCCGGTCGGCGTGAGGCCGTAGGCGGCCAGGCAGGCCTCGTTCTCGGCGGGCTGCTCGGAGAGGTGGACGTGCAACGGGGCGTCCGGGAACGCCTGCGCCACCACGGAGAGCTCGGCGCGCGGGACGGCCCGGACCGAGTGGATCGCGGCACCGACGCGCATCACGTCGTCGGACTTCAGCTCGCCGACCCTGGACGCCCACGCCTCGGCGGTGCCGTCGGAGAAGCGTTGCTGCACCTCGTTCACCGGCTGGTCGATGCCACCCGCGAGGTAGCAGGTGTCGAGCAACGTGAGGCGGATGCCCGCGTCCTTGGCCGCTTCACGCAGCGCGTACCCGAACTCGTTCGACCTGTCGTGGACGTAGTGGAACTCCCCCACGGCCGACACACCCGCGAGCGCCATCTCGCCGTAGACCGCGCGGGCCAGGCGGTAGTAGGACTGCGGGGTCAGTTTCGACGCCAGCGCGTACATGCCTTCGCGCCACGTCCAGAACGTGCCGCCGCCGTCGTGCGTGCGACCCCTCAACGCCCGATGGAACGCGTGCGAGTGGGCGTTCGCGAAGCCCGGCACGACGACGCCGTGCAGGCGGCGAACACCCAGCGGAATCGTGTCCACAGTGGACACGTTCGCGATCACACCGTTCTCGACCCTGATCAGGACGCGCTCGGCGAGCCCGGCGGGCAACCAGGCTCGCTCGCACCAGAAGTTCATGAGCCGAGATGTTCGATGGTCGCGGCCAGCGCCTTGACGCCCTCGTCGACGTCGGCCTGCTCGGCGAACTCCTCCGGCGCGTGACTGACGCCGGTGGGGTTGCGCACGAACAACATCGCGGTCGGCACGTGCGCGGCGAGGATGCCCGCGTCGTGACCTGCTCCGGTCGGCAGCGCCGGAACGCCGCCGAGCGCACCCGCGATGTCGTCCCGCAGCCCGCTGTCGAAGTGCACCGTGTCGCCGTACGACTCCTCGGTGATCCTCAGCTCGCAGCCTTCCTCCTTGGCGGCCTGGTGAGCCGCCTCGGAGATCTCCGCGACCATCGCACGGGTGCGCGCGTCGTCGGTGTCCCGTGCGTCCAGCCAGACGTCCACAGTGGACGCGATGACGTTGGTGCCACCGGGGTTGGGGACGAGCCTTCCCACGGTGGCACGCCCGCCACCCCTGGCCGCCTTCCTGGCGGCGAGGACGAGTTGTGATGCCGGAAGCATCGGGTCACGGCGATCTTCGATCAGCGTCGCGCCGGCGTGGTTTCCCTCGCCGGCGAACGTGAAGCGCCACCGGCCGTGCGCGAGGATGCTGCTCGCCACACCGACCGGCACCGTGAGGCCGCGGCCCTGTTCGACGTGCAGCTCGACGAACTGGCCGATGCGCTTGAGCGCCCGTTCGTCGCGGCCAACCAGATCGGGGTCGTACCCGGCGGCCTTCATCGCCTCGGCGAGCGTGATGCCGTCCGGATCCTTGAGCGCCAGCGCCTTCTCCGGGGAGATGGCGCCGGCCAGCAGCCGGGAGCCGAGGCACGCGACGCCGAACCGGCCGCCCTCCTCCTCGGCGAAGACCGTGATCGCGAACGGCCGCGCGGGCTTGAACCCCTTTGCCTGCAGGAGATCCACGGCCTCCAGAGCCGACGTCACCCCCAGCGGGCCGTCGAACGCGCCGCCGCCGGGCACCGAGTCCAGGTGGCTGCCGGTGATGAGCGCGTTGTCGCCGCGCTCGCCCCACCACGCCCAGAGGTTGCCGTTCCGGTCGGTCTCGACGTTGAGACCTCGCCGGACCGCCTGCTCGACGAACCAGTGCCGCAGTTCGAGTTCGGGCTTGTTGTACCCGTGGCGCGAGTAGCCGCCGCGCTTCAGGTCCTTGCCGACGTCCGCGATCTGGTCGAGCATCAGCCCTCCATCGGAATGCGGACGCCCTTGTCCGCTGCCACCGTCTTCGCCTCGTCGTACCCGGCGTCCACGTGCCGGATGACGCCCATGCCGGGGTCGTTGGTCAGCACGCGCTCGATCTTCTGCGCCGCGAGCTCGGTGCCGTCCGCGACCGTCACCTGGCCGGCGTGGATCGAACGGCCGATGCCGACGCCGCCGCCGTGGTGGATCGACACCCACGTGGCACCGGAAGCCGTGTTGACCAGGGCGTTGAGCAGCGGCCAGTCCGCGATCGCGTCGGAACCGTCGGCCATCGCCTCGGTCTCGCGGTACGGGGAGGCCACCGAGCCGCAGTCGAGGTGGTCGCGGCCGATGACGATCGGCGCGGACAGCTCGCCGGACGCCACCATCTCGTTGAACTTGAGGCCGGCCAGGTGCCGTTCGCCGTAGCCGAGCCAGCAGATGCGGGCGGGCAGGCCCTGGAACTCGACGCGCTCACCTGCCATCTTGATCCACCGGTGCAGCTGCTCGTTCTCCGGGAACAGCTCCAGGATCGCGGCGTCGGTCTTGGCGATGTCGGCGGGGTCGCCGGACAGCGCCGCCCAGCGGAACGGGCCCTTGCCCTCGCAGAACAGCGGCCGGATGTAGGCGGGCACGAAGCCGGGGAACGCGAAAGCGCGCTCGTAGCCGCCGAGCTGCGCCTCGCCGCGGATCGAGTTGCCGTAGTCGAACACCTCGGCGCCGCGGTCCATGAACCCGACCATGGCCTCGACGTGCGCGGCCATCGACTTGCGGGCGCGCTCGGTGAACTCCTCGGGCTTCGTGGCGGCGTAGTCCTGCCACTCCTCCAGCGAGACACCGACGGGCAGGTACGCCAACGGGTCGTGCGCCGACGTCTGGTCCGTGACGATGTCGATCGCGACCTCGCGGCGCAGCAGCTCGGGCAGGATCTCCGCCGCATTGCCCACGACACCAACGGAAACGGCCTCACCGGCGGCCTTCGCGGCCAGCACGCGTTCGATCGCCGAGTCCAGGTCGTCCGCCACCTCGTCGAGGTAGCGGGTCTCCAGGCGACGCTGCGCGCGATGCGGGTCGACCTCGATGCAGAGAGCAACGCCCTCGTTCATCGTCACGGCGAGCGGCTGCGCGCCACCCATGCCGCCGAGGCCCGCGGTCACCGTGAGGGTTCCACGCAGCGTGCCGTTGAAGCGCTTGGTGGCGACGGCGGCGAACGTCTCGAAGGTGCCCTGCAGGATGCCCTGGGTGCCGATGTAGATCCACGACCCGGCGGTCATCTGCCCGTACATCGTGAGGCCCTCGGCCTCCAGGCGGCGGAACTCGGGCCAGTTCGCCCAGTCCGGCACGAGGTTGGAGTTCGCGATGAGCACGCGAGGCGCCCACTCGTTCGTGCGCATGACGCCGACCGGACGGCCGGACTGCACGAGCAGGGTCTCGTCGGCTTCCAGGTTCTTGAGCTCGCGGGTGATCGCGTCGAACGACGGCCAGTCGCGCGCGGCCTTGCCGGTGCCGCCGTAGACCACGAGGTCCTCGGGACGCTCGGCGACGTCCGGGTCGAGGTTGTTGTGGAACATCCGCAGCGCGGCTTCGGTCGACCAGTTCTTCGCGGTCAGCTCGGTGCCTCGGTCAGCGCGAACAGCCATTACAGGGCTCCACTTCGAATCAGGGCCTCGGCGGCGGCGATCTCGGGGGCGAGGTGGCGGTCCGGGCCGGGGCCCAGGACGGTCTCGCGCAACTTCGCCACGGCGGCGGCCGTCGCGGGGGCGGGCTTGAGAGGCGCGCGCAGGTCGAGAGCCCGTGCGGCGGTGAGCAGTTCGATGGCCAGCACGGTCGTGAGACCGTCCACGGCCTTGCGCAGCTTGCGGGCGGCGGACCAGCCCATCGACACGTGGTCCTCCTGCATCGCGGAGGACGGGATCGAGTCGACGGACGCCGGCACGGCCAGGCGCTTGAGCTCGGACACGATCGCCGCCTGGGTGTACTGGGCGATCATGTGGCCGGAGTCGACGCCGGGGTCGTCGGCGAGGAACGGCGGCAGGCCGTGCGACCGCGAGACGTCGAGCATGCGGTCGGTGCGACGCTCGGCGATGGACGCGACGTCCGCGAGCGGGATGGCCAGGAAGTCCAGCACGTACGCGACCGGGGCGCCGTGGAAGTTGCCGTTGGACTCGACACGGCCGTCCGCCAGCACGACGGGGTTGTCGATCACGGACGACAGCTCGCGATCGGCCACCGTCGCCGCGTAGGCCACCGTGTCGCGAGCCGCGCCGTGCACCTGCGGCGAGCAGCGCAGCGAGTACGCGTCCTGCACGCGGGTGCAGTCCGGGCCGCGGTGCGAGGCGACGATCTCGGAGTTCTTGAGGAACGCGAGCATCCGCGCGGCGCTGACGTTCTGGCCGGGGTGCGGGCGCAGCGCGTGCAGTTCGGGTTCGAAGACCCGGTCCGTGCCCAGCAGAGCCTCGACGCTCATCGCGGCGGTGAGGTCCGCGACGTCCAGCAGCCTGGTGAAGTCGGCGATCGCCAGCGACAGCATGCCGAGCATGCCGTCGGTGCCGTTGATCAGCGCGAGGCCTTCCTTCTCGGCCAGCTGCACCGGTTCGATACCGGCTTCCTCCAGCGCCACGGCGGCGGGCACGAGCTCGTCGCGGGAGTTGCGGACCATGCCCTCGCCCATCAACGCCAGCGCGTTCGCCGACAACGGCGCGAGGTCGCCGGAACAGCCCAGCGAGCCGTACTCGTGCACGATCGGGGTGATGCCGGCGTTCAGCATCCCGGCCATGGCGTCCACAGTGGACAGCCGGACGCCGGTGTGGCCGGTCGAGAGCGTGCGCAGGCGCAGCAGCATCAACGCCCGCACGACCTCCCGCTCGACCTCGGGCCCGGAACCGGCGGCGTGCGAGCGGATCAGCGACCGCTGCAGCTGGGCACGGCGGTCCGGCGGGATGTGCCGGACGGCGAGCGCGCCGAACCCGGTCGAGACGCCGTAGGTGGGGCGTTCGGCCGTGGCGAGCTGTTCGATGTGGCCACGGGCGGCGGTGACCGCCTCACGGGCCGCCGCGGTGATCTCCACCGGGGCGCCGTCGCGGGCGACGGCATGAACGTCCTCGAGGGTCAGAGGCTTCGGACCCAGCTCCACCGGTTGTCGCATGCAGACATCACAGCGCTCCGGGGCCGAGTCAGCGACCCCGGAGCGCCCGATGGTGTCTGAGATCCCAGACAGGCTCTCTAGAGGCCCTTGCCGATCCAGCCCGTGTCCGGCCGACCGGCGATCTCGACCTTGTTCACCAGCTCGACCAGCTCGTCGGACCAGGCGCTGGAGGTCGCCGAGATCCACAGGCCGCCGTCCTGGACCGCCACGGTGTTGCCGTTGCGCACGCCCTGCTTGCCGCGCACGGTCAGCGCCTCGTTCGGCGCGGGCAGCTCCGGCCTGTCCGTCGCCACCTGCACGGAGATCGAGTTCTTGCCCAGCGACGAGTGCCACTTGTCCGGCGCGGTGCCGCGCACGACCTCGGCGTACCTGCCTTCGAGCTTGAACGGCGGTTCGTGGGTGATCTTGCCGTCGGCTCGCACCGACTCGGCCACGCGCAGAGCGACCTCACGTGCGTCGCTCACCCCGCCCATGGTCACCTCCAAGACGTCCTGCGCCTTCCAGACGACGGTTGCGGCGTCTCCCCTGACCTGCACCCACGCCTCCAGACCGCGGACTTTGGCCGACTCCCACCCGTGGGTGTCCGGCATCCCGCCGAGCGCCCTGATCACGAGGCCCGGATTGCTGTAGGGCGTAGCGCCCGCGGGACCCCACACCCTGGTGGGCGCCACGTTCGTGGCGCGAAGGCTCTCGACGAACCCGAACGGCAACCAGTGCGGTGCGTACTTGAACGCGGCGCTCTTGCCGTTGTCCTGCACGAGCGCGGCGGCGGCGTCGTTCGCGTTCGGCGGCGTGTACCTGTCGCCGGCGATGACGCCCGCGAAGATCAGGACGGCGACCGCGGCCACGCCGGCCGTGGCGATCAGGAAGATGTTGTTCCGCTGCCGCTTCCGCTTGCGCCTCAGGGCGTTCAGCGTCGGCCCCGGATGCGGGGTGCGTTCGGCGAGCTGGCCGAGCGCATCCTTGATCAGCTGTTCGGTGTCGTTCACGACAGGCCCTCCCCTAGCCGCAACCCGACTCCTGCGGGCTCCGGCGTGTGGTCCAGGCGGAGTGTGGCCAGCGCACGCGAGATGTGGCTGCGCACGGTTCCCTCGGCACAACCGAGCATCTGTGCGATCTCCGAGTCCTCGTAGTTCTCGTAGTAGCGGAGCACGACGGCGGCCCGCTGTTTGCGGGGCAGCTTCGCGATCCGCTGCAACATTGCTTCCCGCTCGTCGTAGTGGTGCGTCTTGTCCGCGACGGGCGGGGTGACGGACTCCAGCGTCGTCATGCAGAGAGCGACGTCCTTGGCGGCCCTGCGTCTGCGCCACGAGAGGTACTCGTTGGTCACCATGCGCTTGACGTAGGCGTTGGGGAGGTCGACTGAACCGATGCGATCCCATTTCTGCTGCGCGCGCAGCAGGACTTCCTGGACCACGTCCTGGGCCAGGTGCGGGTCGCACGTGAGCACGGTGGCATAGCGCAGCAACGGGGTCACCTGTTCTGCCACGAAGTCATCGAAACTCGGTGTCAATCCCGACCCCCTTCAAAACCGTCACGCCCCTCCAACGCTCCCCGGGCGTGTTCTGTTGAGTGTGCCCTGATGTAGTAACGGCGTGGGCTGCATCACGTGGGAAAATCACTGCGTGGGCAGCAGCAGTGACGTTCCCGCGCTGCGGCGAGGGTTGGCGGTCCTCCGGCTGCTGGCGGGCAGACCGGGGCCCGTCTCCGCGGCGTCGGTGGCGCGCGAGCTCAATCTGCCCAGGTCAACGACCTATCACCTGCTGTCGGAGCTGACCGAGGCCGGCTTCGCGACGCACTTTCCCGAGGAGAAGCGCTACGGCCTGGGCGTCGCGGCGTTCGAACTCGGCTCCGCGTACCTGCGGCACGACCCGCTGGAACGCCTGGCCCGCCCGTTGCTGCGCAAGCTCGCCGACCGGATGGAGAAGGTCGCGCACCTGGGTGTCCTGCACGGCGCCGAGGCCCTCTACCTCGTGCGCGAGCAGCCCAGGCAGCCGCAGTCGATCGTGTCCGACGTCGGCGTCCGGCTGCCGGCCCACCTGACCGCCTCCGGCCGCGCGATGCTCGCCCACCTGCCGCCGGCGCAGGTCAGGGCACTGCTGCCGTCCGTGGCCGCGTTCGTCGACCGAACCGGCCGGGGCCCGCACAACCTGCCGGCGCTGCGCCGGTTGCTGACGCTCGAACGCCGCCAGGGCTGGTCGGTCGAGGACGGGTTCGTGACCGCGGGGTTCGCCTCGGTGGCCGCACCGGTGTTCGACCACGGCGAGCGACCGATCGCGGCCATCACGCTGACGTTCCGGCACCTGTGCGACACGCCGTGCGGCGCTACCTGGCCCGATCTGGCCAAGGAGGTCCGCAAGGCGGCCGAGGAGCTGACGGTCCGGATCGGCGGGCACGCCGCAACTTCGTAGCCATGTACATAGTAGCCATGTACCGTATCTGCCATGAGCAGTGCGGGAGCGACGCCTGGGCACCTCGTGTGGCGTCTGGCGATGAAGTGGCGAACGGCCGTTGACCGCGCGTTGACGCCGCACGGCCTGACGCACGCCCAGTACGTGGTGCTGTCGTCGTTGGTCGCGCTGGACCGGCCGTCACAACGCGAACTGGCCGAGCACACCGGCCTGGAACCGCTGTACGTCTCGAAGCTGGCGCGCGCATTGGAGGCTTCGGGCTTCATCGCGCGCACCCGCGACACCGTCGACACCCGAACGGTCCGGCTGACGCTGACCGACCGCGGCCACGAGGTCGTCGGGCCCGCCATCGCCGTCGTCGGCGCCCTGCTGGACCGCCTGCTGGAACCCCTGGGCGGCCGCTCCGGCGACCGCATCGAGGCGCTCTCCCGCGAGCTGACGGCACTGCTCGACGTCCCGCTCGACTGAGGAGCCTCCGATGCCCGTCGTTCCCGTTCTCGACTCGACCATGCACTACCTGGAGTCCGGTTCCGCGCCGTTCGTGTTCCTGCACGGCAACCCAGGCTCGTCGCACAGCTGGCGCAACGTCTTACCCGAACTGGGAGGGCTCGCCCCGGATCTCATCGGCATGGGCCGTTCCGGCAAGCCGGACATCGACTACTCGTTCGCCGACCACGCTCGCTACCTGGACGCGTGGTTCGACGCTGTCGGCTTGGACCGCGTGATCCTGGTCGGCCACGACTGGGGCGGCGCGCTGGCGTTCGACTGGGCGGCCAGGAACCCTTCGCGCGTCGCGGGCATCGCCTTCTTCGAGACGATCGTGAAGCCGATGACCGGGTCCGAACTTCCTTTGCCCGCACAGGAACGTGTGCGGCGCTTCCGCACGCCCGGTCTCGGTGAGGAGCTGGTTCTGGAGAGTGACGGGTTCGTGCGACAGGCGTTCACCGGCGGTGTCCGCACGCCGGTTTCTCCGGATGACATGGCGATCTACCTCGCGCCGTTCCCCGACGCCGCGAGCCGGCGGCCGGTGCTCGCCTGGGCACGGCAGATGCCGTTCGACGGCGAGCCTGCTTCGCTGGTGCCGCGGATCGAGGCCTACGACGCCTGGCTGGGCGAGTCCGGGGTGCCCAAGCTGTTGCTGACCTTCGAGGGCTCGCCGACGTTGCTGATCGGACCGCAGTTGCACACCTGGTGCGCGGAGAACATCGCGGCGCTGGACGTCGTGGCCGCTGGTGAGGCAGGGCACCACGCGCAGGAGGACCGGCCGAAGGAGATCGCCGCGGCGATCGGGGCTTGGGCGGAGCACCACGAGCTGGTTGCATGAGTGCATGGGGGTAGTGGTCGAGATCGAGGAACTGGAGTTCGCTTCCGCGCCAGAGGAGGACCGGCGTGGCCTCTACGAGGTCCTGGCGACCTGGGCGGTCGAGGACTCGCCCAGCAAGAAGCGGCCACTCTACGAATCCTGCGTCGCCATGTGGGAGCTCCGCGACGACGTCGGCTTCGAGGCGGCGCACTTCGCCGTGGCGAGAGAAGAAGGAAAGATCATCGGCTATGCCGAGGTGAAGGTCTCCAAGGCCGAGGCGAACACCCACCTCGCCAACGCCAACATCGTGGTGCTGCCTCAACACCGCCGTCGTGGCATCGGTACGGCGCTGCTCCGCGCGATGCGGTCGTTGTTGCGCGGACGCACCGTCATCGAGGCGTGGAGCGTGTACAAGGACAGCCCTGCTGAACAGTTCGCCGCCGCCCGTGGATTCCGGGTCGTCACCACCATGACGAGACAACGGCTGACTCTCGCCGACCCGCCCGAGATCGGCGAGGTTCCGGCGGGATACGAGCTGGTCACCTGGAAGGGCGCGGCGCCGGAGGAGTTCGTCGAGGCCTACGTCGAGGCGCTCAACGGAATCAGGGACGCGCCACAGGGCGACACGACGATCGACCTGACGCAGAACACTGTCGAGAGCATCCGGCGGGAGGAGGCCACCGCCGTCGCGGTCCACTGGGTCGTGCTCCTGCTGCACGAGGGCGAGGCCGCCGGAGTCACGGTGGTGGAGCTGAACTCCGTGGTCCCGACCCTCGCCGAACAACTGCAGACGGTCGTGTTGCCGGCGCACCGCGGCAAAGGACTAGGCAGGCTGATCAAGGCACGCATGCTGCACAACCTGACCGGCATCGAGGAGATTCGCACGCGCACGAGCAGCGAGAACGAGCACATGCTTCGCGTGAACCACTCGCTCGGCTACGAGGACACCTTCATCTACATGGCCGTACAAGCGAAAACCGCTGACCTGCAGCCGTGAATCGGCTGCGGGCCAGCGGTTCTCAGGTCCAGGTCAGATGCCCGCCGAGGCGAGCCACTCCTTGGCGACCTTCTCCGGTTCTGGCTTGTCCGGCGACGACAGCTTCTGGTTCAGCTCCAGCAGCGTCTTCGTGTCGAGCTTCTTCGAGATGGCGTTGAGGGTGTCGCGGACCTGCTGCGACGCCTTCTTCTCGTTGATGAGCGGCAACACGTTCTGCGCGGCGAAGACGTTCTTCGGGTCTTCCAGCACCACGAACTCGTTGGCCTTGATGGCCGCGTCCGTCGTGAACAGGTCGGCCGCCTGCACCGTGTTGTCCTTCAGGCCGGCGACGGTCAGCGGGCCGCCGACGTCGAGGGCCTTGAACTCCTTGAACTCGCAGGCGTACTTGGCCTTCAGGCCGGGCAGGCCGTCCGGGCGGTTCTGGAACTCCGGCGGGCCGCCGAAGACCAGGTCCTTGCAGTACGGCACGAGGTCGTCGAGCGACTTGAGGCTGTACTGGGCGGCGATCTGCTTGGTGACGACGACCGCGTCCTTGTCCTCGGCGGAGGACTTGTCGAGCACGATGAGGCCCGCCGGCAGCGACTTCTTCAGCGCCGCGTAGACCTCGTCCGAACCGACTTCGGGCGCTTCCTTGTTGACGTGCTTGAGAAGCACGCCGGTGTACTCCGGGATCAGGTCGATCGAGCCGTCCTGCACGCCCTTGAAGTACAGCTCCCGGTTGCCGATGTTCGGCTTCTTCGAGACCTTGACGCCCTTGGCGGACAACGCTTCCGCGTAGATCTCCGAGAGCAGTCGCGACTCCGGGAAGTTCGCGGAGCCCACGACGATGGTGTCCGTCGGGGCCGGGTCGGTCTTCCCGTCTCCGGTCAGCGGATCGCCACCGCACGCAGACAGAAGCATGACCGCAGCGACGGCTGTCGCGATGCGCTTCATCTCTTTCCTCCGGTTCCCACTGGACGCAGCCCTGGCGAGACCGTCAGCCGTTGCAGGCCGGCGAACCCCAGGTCGACGAGAACGGCGAGCAGTGCCACGAGCACCGCGCCGGCGAGCATCTGTCCGAACTCCTGCAGGGCGAGGCCGTCGAAGACGAGCCTGCCCAGTCCACCGGCGCCCGTGTAGGCGGCGATGGTGGCGGTCGCGACCACTTGCAGCGCGGCGCCGCGGAAACCGCCGTAGATCAACGGAAGCGCGTTCGGGATCTCCACCTGGAGCAGCACACCCGACTCGCGCATGCCGACGCCCCGTGCGGCGTCGACGGTCACCGGGTCGACAGCGCGGACACCCGCGTACGTGCCCGCCATGATCGGCGGGATCGCGAGCAGCACCAGCGCGACGTACACCGGGAAGTCACCGAGACCCGCCCACAGCACGACGAGGATCAGCACCGCCGTGGTCGGCAACGCCCGCAGCGCGTTGGAGAGTCCGACGATCACGAACCCACCCTTGCCGGTGTGACCGACGAACGCGCCCAGCGGGATCGCGATGACCGCGGCGATCAGCAACGTCAGCAGCGTGTAGCCGAGATGTTCGGCCAACCGCACCGGAATCCCGGTCGTGCCGGACCAGTGCGCGGGATCGAAGAGCCAGCCACCCATTCAGCTCACCTCCCCGCCCGTGCCCACGGCGTGAGCAGCCGTCCGATCAGCAACAGCAGGGCGTCCGCGAGCACCGCCAGCACGACCGTCCCGATGAGACCCGCGAGGACCTTCTCGGTGTGGTCGGTCTGGTAGCCCTCGGTGAAGAGCTGGCCGTAGCCGCCGAGTCCGACGAGCGCGCCGACGCTCACCATGCTGATGTTCGACATGGTCGCGACCCGCAGGCCCGCGATCGTGACCGGCAACGCCAGCGGGAAGTCGACGGTGAGGAAACGGCGCAACGGCCGGAACCCCATCGCGTTCGCCGCGGCGACGACGTTGCCCGGCACCGCGGACAGCGCGTCCGCGACCGACCTGATCATCAGCGCGAGCGTGTAGACCGCCAGCGGCACGATGACGTTGATCTCGTCGAGGATCTTCACGCCGAGCAGCACCGGCGTGATCACGATCAACGCGATGGACGGGATCGTGAACAGGATGTTGGCGAACGGGAAGAGGACCGCGCGCGCCGTCTGCGACCGGCTCGCCCACCACCCCAGTGGGATCGCGAGCACGAAACCGATCAGCACCGGCACGACGGAGAGCCGCAGGTGCACCTCGGTGACTTCCCAGAACCTTTCCCAGTTCTCGAAAATCCAGGTCACTTCGGGACCTCACCCGCCGCGCGGGCCTTCGCGAGGGCCTTGATGACGTCGTCGGCCTTGACCACGCCGGTGACGGCGCCGGCGCCGTCGACGACCACGCCGAGCGCGGACGGCGAGCTGAGCGCCGCGTCGAGCGCGCCGCGCAACGTCGAGCCGTCGTAGAGCGAACCGCCGGAGATCAGGTCCTTCTCCACGACCTCGACCTCACCGTCCACACCGGACAGCCAACCCTTCGGCCGGTTCGCCTCGTCCACGACGAGCGTCCAGTCGGTGACCGTGATGCGCTCGCCGAGCTTGGCCGTGGTGACGGGGTGCACGGGCACGTCCGCGTGCAGGAACGTGAGCGTGCGGTAGCCGCGGTCACGTCCGACGAACGAGGCCACGAAGTCGTTGGCGGGCGCGGCCAGCAGCTCGGTCGGCCGCGCGTACTGCGCGAGGTGCCCGCCCGTCTGGAACACCGCGACGCGCTCACCGAGCTTCAGCGCCTCGTCGATGTCGTGCGTGACGAACACGATCGTCTTGTCGAGTTCCGCTTGCAGACGAAGGAGTTCGTTCTGCAGGTCCTCGCGCACGACCGGGTCGACGGCGCTGAACGGTTCGTCCATCAACAGCACCGGCGGGTCCGCGGCGAGCGCGCGGGCGACACCGACGCGTTGCTGCTGGCCGCCGGAGAGCTGGGCCGGGTAGCGCTTGCCGAAGTTCGCGTCGAGCCCGACGATCTCCAGCAGTTCGGCCGCACGCGTGCGCGCCTTGCGTTTGTCCCAACCGGACAGAAGTGGGACGGTCGCGATGTTGTCGAGCACGGTCCGGTGCGGGAACAACCCCGCCTGCTGGATGACGTAGCCGATGCCGCGCCGCAGCGTGGGCGGATCCACGGTGAGGACGTCCTTGCCGTCCACCAGGATCGTGCCCGACGTCGGGTCGATCATGCGGTTGACCATGCGCAGCGACGTCGTCTTGCCACAGCCGGAAGGACCGACGAACACCGTGATGGTGCCCGCCTCGACCGTGAGGTCGAGCTCGTCGACAGCGATGGTCCCGTCCTCGAACCGCTTGGTTACGGCCCGGAACTCGATCACCCTTCGGATCCCTCCGGTCGTGACGACCACCCCGATTGGGCCGCCCTGGATGTAGATCCCAAAGACCTTAACTCGTTCGGCGTACCCCGGCACAGCGTTCCACGATGTGACGGGCCGTATGGTTTACGTCTTGTGACGATCGACCAGGTTCGGCAGTTGGTGGCGGAGCGCGGCGTGCACGCCCGCAAGCTCCGCGAAGTGTTGTCCCTGCTCAGCGAGGACTGGCACCCGCTGGCGGAACTCGTGCGCCTGCCCGCGGTTCCGCGCCGCACCGTTCAGGACCTGCTCAAGGCCCTGGGCGACGACGCGGAATCTTCAGACGATCGTTACCGCATCGCCCCCGGTCTGGTGGCCTCGTACCGCTCGGAGTTCGGCGTTTCCGGTGTCCGCGACCACACCGACGTGCTGCGCCAGATCCTCGTGGACATCGCCGACGTGCCGTCGCCTTTGTCCTCGTTGGACCACGTGCAGGCGACGGCCGAGACCGCGCTGAACCGCGCTGTGTGGCTGAACTCCCACTACGACCTGGCGGGCAAGCGGCTGCTGTGCCTGGGCGACCACGATTTGACGTCGCTGGCCGTCGCCGCCGTCAATCCGAACGTGTCGATCACGGTCGTGGACCTCGACGAGCGCCTGCTGGAGTTCATCGACTCACGGGCGCTGGCACGCGGGCACGACATCCGGACGTTGCACTGCGACATGCGTTTCGGCCTGCCCGCGGGCGCGCTCGAATCGTTCGACCTGGTCTTCAGCGACCCGCCCTACACCCCGGAGGGCATGGGCCTGTTTGCCGGCCGCGGCATCGAGGCATTGGCGGACATCGCGTCCGGCCGCCTGCTGCTGGCCTACGGCTTCTCCGACCGGACTCCCGCGCTGGGCTTGAAGGTGCAGCAGGAACTGCAGAAGCTCGGGCTGGTCTTCGAGGCCATCCTGCCCGCGTTCCACCGCTTCGACGGCGCGCAGGCCATCGGGTCCGCCGCCGACCTGTACGTGTGCCGGCCCACCGGGCGGCGCGCGGTGTCCGGTGGCACGCGGATCTACACGCACGGCGCGCAGTCCGTGGAGTCGTCAGGGCCTTCGTCCGAGGCGCTGTCCGCCCTGTCGGAACTGGCTCCGCGCCCGGAGTCCTCGCCGCCGCCGAAGCCCCGTTCCGCAGGGTGGGCCGAGCCCGTCGGGAAGGGCGCGGCGTCGCTGGCCGTCGACCTGTCCGCGGATCCGGGGCCGTGGCTGCTGCGCACGTTGCTGGCCTCGTCGCCCGCGCGGCTGGCCTGCCTGGTGCCGAACAACCACCCGGCGGTGTCCTCGGAGGCGGGGCAGAAGGAACTCCAGGAGCTGGTGCAGACCCGGTTCAAGTTGAAGTTCCTGCGCAACAACCCAGATGGCAAGACCACGATCGTCGTCGCCGATCAGGTTCTCACCGGAACGTTGTCGCTGGGCGAACGCACGGTGCGCGAGGTCCTGATGAAGGCGCACGGCAAGCTGCGCAACGTCTGGCGCGAAGCGTTGATCACCGCGTCGCAGGGCGTGCTGACCAAGCGGCAGGCGGCGGAGATCGTCGACAACGCCTCGGTGGCGTCCGACGATCTCGAACTGCGGTTGATCGACCTGCCGAAGCACCGGATCGCGGCGCTGCTGCCGGAGATCTCAGCCAGCGCGGGGTATGTGGAGCGGTCCGAGGGCTAGCACCGCGCGGAACTCCTTGGGCGGCACCGGACGCGAGAACAGCCAGCCCTGGTAGGCGTCCACCCCGACACCACGCAGAACGTGGAACTGGGTGGCGGTCTCCACGCCCTCCGCGACGCACTTGCGTCCCATCGCGCGGGCCATGTCGACGACGGCACGGGCGACGGCGAAGTCCGAGGAGTCGTTGCCCACGCCGGAAACGAAGCGCCGGTCCACCTTGATGATCTGCGCCGGCAGGTCCTTCAGGCGGGCCAGCGACGAGTAGCCGGTGCCGAAGTCGTCCACGGCGAACTGCACGCCGCGCTTCACCAGTTCGTCCATCGACTGGCGGACGCGGGAGGGCAGGTCGACGAACGCGGTCTCGACCAGTTCGAGCACCACGCGTTCCCACGGGACGCCGGACTCCATGATCGCGGTCGACACGATGTCGACGAACTCGGGATCGCCCGGCACCAGGCCGGCGAGGTTCACGGCCACCGACACCGGGCGGCCGTCGGGCGCGGGCCAGGTCGCGGCTTCGCGCAGGGCGGTGCGCAGGACCCAGCGGTCGAGTTCGCGCATGAGGTCGCCCTGTTCGGCGACGGGCAGGAACACGTCCGGCGGCAGCATTCCGCGGTCGGGGTGCGGCCAGCGCACCAGGGCCTCGGCGGTCAGGACGGCGCCGTCGACGCCGACGACGGGCTGGTAGTGCAACACCAGGCCGTCGTGTTGCAACGCGTCGCGCAACTGGCCTTCGAGGTGCACCTGGCGGTCGGCCGACGCGATCAACGCCGCGGAGGCCAGGGACACGCGGCCGGCGCCGGCGCGCTTCGCCTCGAACATCGCGGCGTCGGCGAACCGCAGCAGGTCGGCACCGTTGGCGCGCGAACCGTTCGGGACTGCGGCGCCGATCGAGGCCGAGACGCGGACGAGCTGGCCGTGCACCGGGACGGCCGTGCGCAGCAACGAGGCGACGCGCGTGGCCAGGGCGTCGACGCCGCCGACCGAGTCGATGTCCTCGCAGATGATCACGTACTCGTCGCCGGACAGTCGGGCGGCGGTGCAGCCGTCGGGCAGGCCGCCCTCCAGCCGTCGCGCCAGAGCCACGAGCAGTTCGTCGCCGGCGTCGTGGCCGAGAGAGTCGTTGACGCGCTTGAAGTTGTCGATGTCGCAGAAGAAGACGGCGACCTTCGAACGTCCGGGGCCCTCCAGCAGCTTGGCGAGGATCTCCTTGACCAGCGCGCGGTTCGGCAGGCCGGTCAGCTCGTCGTGGGTCGCCTGGTGGCGCAACGCCTCGGCGGCGCGGCGGCGTTCGGTGATGTCCAGGAACACGATCAGCCAGAAGCGGCGGCCGTCGTCCTGCACGGACAGAGCGATGTGGAGTTCGCAGTAGACCTTCTCGCCGTCCGGGCGGACGAGGATGCGCTGCGGGATCTTCTGCGTGCGTTCGGCGGCCCACTGCAGGCCCGGCGAGGTGTCCTCGGGGTGGGTGAGCTGTTCGGCGGTCATGCCGCGCAGCTGTTCCAGCTCCATGCCGAGCAGGTCGCACAACGCGTCGTTGGCGTCGACCAGGCGCTCGCCCTCGTCGAACAGGCCGATGCCGACCGGCGTCACGGACACGAGGTCGGTGAAGCGCTGCGAGGAACGCTTCATGCGCGCCTCGGCGGCCCGTTGCTCGGTGACGTCCTGGGCGGTGCCGACGGCGAGCTGCTTGCCGCGCGCGTCGTGGACGATCATGCCGTGGCAGCGGAAGATGCGCGGTGAACCGTCCGGGCGCACCACGCGGTGCTCGAACTGCGAGGCGACCTCGTCCACCACCAGCTGGCGGCACAGGTCGTCGACCCAGGCGCGGTCCTCGGGGTGCACGAGGTCCAGGTAGGCCTGGTAGCTGCCGGGAAGTTCCGCGGGCAGGCCGAAGAGCTCGCGCAGCATGTCCGACCACACGACCTCGCCGGTGCCGGGGTTCCACTCCCACATGCCGAGGCGGGCGGCCTGCTGCGCGTCCGCCAGCCGTCTGCGGTCCTCGCGCATCTGACGTTCCAGGGCACGTGCTTCGGTGACGTCCTGGATCGTGCCGTGGTAGCGCTCGATGCGGCCGGACGGCGCGATCTCGGCGCGGGCGCGGCACATGTAGACGCGCTCGCCGACCTCGCTGCGGACCTCGACCTCGACCGGCGCGTTGTCCTGGGTGTGCAGCAGCTGGTGCCGCAACGCCTTGACGGCCTCGCGGTCGTCCGGGTGCACGCCGCTGAGCAGGTCCTCGTCCGGCGTCATGCCGAGCTCGGCGAACATCTCCATCAGCACTTCGCTGCGGTGCACGGCGCGCGTGCCGGTCTCGTACGCCCAGCTGCCGATGCGGGCGATGCGCTGCGCTTCCAGCAGCCGCGCCCGTTCCTGGGCGAGCTCGGTGGCCGCGCGCTTGGACTCGGTCATGTCGCGGATGTAGCCGGTGATCTTGTCCAGGCTGCCGGCGTCGTCCAGCCTCGCCTCGGCGACGCCGCGGATCCACCGCAGCTGGCCGTCCGGGCGGACGATCCGGTACTCGATGTCGATCGGGTCGCCGGTGATCTCGCGACCGTGCCAGTACGTCTCGACCATGTGGTAGTCGTCCGGGTGCACGACGTCCAGGACGGCCTGCGCACCAGGTACAACGGCGCCGCGTTCGAGGCCGAGGAGTTCGTAGTGCGTGTCCGACCAGACGGTCAGGCCGGTCCCGGGATCGAACTCCCAGGAGCCGAGTTCCGCGACCCGCTGCACCTTGCGCAGCCGGCGCTGTTCGTCGCGCAACGCGTCCGCGGCGGAGGCCAGATCGGACACGTCGATCAGCAGGACGGCCTGCAAGCCCGTTCCCGGAACGGCGTGGCGGGCGACGCGCACCGGCAGTTCGGTGCCGTCCGCGCGCAGCAACCGCAGGTCGGAGGTGTTGCCGAGGAGCAGCTCACCGAGCGGGTGCCCGACGAGGTCGTCGGCTCCCTGCGCGGCCGCGAGCTCCACGGCGGCGGGGTTCGCCTGCATGACGACACCCTTGGCGTCCACGAGCAACGACGGCGCGTCGGGCAGGGTCAGCCCGTCCAGCGTCATCGGAGGTTTCCCGGACGCCGGAACAGCCGTCCGTGCACGGCCGTTCACCACCGTCGCGCGTCCCACCCACTTGGGCACCGGCCCACCCTCTCCCGCATCCACCGCCCGCGGCAATTCGGGTGGGCGCGACAACGGCACCCGAACGGCGGCAAACACGAACCCTCTCCTCGAGTGAACACCCGAGGAGAGGGACGGTAGCGCTTCAGAGCGTCATCGCCCACCCCTGCACGGGTTAACGAAAAGCCACGGTCGTGGTTCCGGTACCCGTGAAGATGCAAATGAGTGGCGAATACAAGTGCCGGATCAGGCGACTCCGTCGGCCTTCGCCGCCACGGCCACAGCCGCTGCGACCTCGGGTCCGACGCGCGGGTCCAATGCCGAGGGAACAATTCGGTCTGGGCCCAAATCATCCTTCGCGACGGCGAGAATGGCATCCGCGGCCGCGAGTTTCATGCCTTCCGTGATCCGTCGCGCACCCGAGTCGAGAGCCCCGCGGAAAATGCCGGGGAACGCGAGCACGTTGTTGATCTGGTTCGGGAAGTCGCTGCGGCCGGTCGCCACGATCGCGGCGTGCCTGGCGGCGACCTCCGGGTGCACCTCGGGGTCCGGGTTCGACAGCGCGAAGACGATCGAGTCGTTCGCCATGCTCGCGATGAGGTCCTCGGACACCTTGGAGGACGAGACGCCGATGAAGACGTCCGCGCCGCGCAGCGCCACGTCGATGCCGCCGTCGAGGTTGCTCTTGTTCGTGACCGCCGCGATCTGCTCCTTGACCGGGTTGAGCCCGGCCCTGCCCGCACGAACGATGCCGCGCGAGTCGAGCAGCGTGATGTCACCGGCGCCGGCCGCGATGAGGATCTTGGCGATCGCGATGCCCGCGGCGCCCGCACCGGAGATGACCACCCGCTGGTCGCCGATGTTCTTGCTGAGCACCGTGTTCGCACCGTTGAGCGCGGCGAGCGACACGACGGCCGTGCCGTGCTGGTCGTCGTGCATGACCGGGCAGTCGAGCGCCTCGATCAGCTTCTGCTCCAGCTCGAAGCAGCGCGGCGCGGAGACGTCCTCCAGGTTGACCGCGCCGAACGACGGGCGCAGCCGGACGAGCGTCTCGACGATCTCGTCCACGTCCGTCGTGTTGAGCACGAGCGGGATGGAGTCGAGGCCGCCGAACGTCTTGAACAGCGCGGACTTGCCCTCCATGACGGGCAGGGACGCGCTCGGGCCGATGTCACCGAGACCGAGCACCGCGGTGCCGTCGCTGACGACGACGACCAGGCGGTGCGCCCACGTGTACTTCGCGGCCAGGCTCGCGTCCTCCGCGATGGCCTTGCTCACTCGTGCGACACCAGGGGTGTACGCGATCGACAGCGCCTTCGGGTCAGCGAGCGAGGCGGTCGCGCCGACCTCGAGCTTCCCGCCCAGGTGCGCGGTGAAGATCTCCTCGTCCGTCAACTGCGTCGGATCGGAGTTCTCGGTACGGGCTTCGTTCACTGCTGTCACGGCGTCCCTCCTGCGGTGCGGGCGGCGTAGTGGCCCAACTGGGCTCATTCACCAAACGGCGCACCGGCCCAGCGTTGTCACACCGGGTACACGGGGCCTGGAAACTCGGTCGACGACCTCCGACGAGTTGCGTCGGAGAAGTGCCCGAGTGTTGCGGGTGACGGGAAGTGTGGCAGGGTCCCGCGTCGCTGTCTGCGGCGGGGATCACACTTTTTCCGCAGGTCAGAGGGCATGTAGCAAGACGTCCGTCCGGTTTTCTGCACCGACCGGTCAGTTTCTGCAGGCAGGAAGCACCCGATCGGTCAAGAAAGATTGACGCCTTAGAGTGACGGCATGCAGGCGAGTTCGCTGAAAATTGACGGCGCGTTCGAGTTCACCCCTCGGACATTTCCCGACGACCGAGGCGTGTTCGTCTCGCCGTACCAGGAGGCCGCCTTCACCGAGGCGGTCGGCCACCCACTCCGGGTCGCCCAGACCAACCACAGCGTCTCCCGCGCGGGGACGATCCGCGGCATCCACTACGCGGACGTCCCGCCGTCGCAGGCGAAGTACGTCTTCTGCCCGCGCGGCTCGTTCATCGACGTGATCGTGGACATCCGAGTCGGCTCCCCCACGTTCGGCCAGTGGGACGCCGTGCTGGTGAACGCCGAGAAGTGCAACGCGGTCTACCTGGCGGAGGGCCTCGGCCACGCCATGATCGCGCTGGAGGACGACACGACGATGAACTACCTCTGCTCCACCGTCTACAACCCGTCCGGCGAGCACGGCCTGACGCCGCTCGACCCCGCTCTCGACCTCCCGTGGCCGCGCGAGCTCGAGTTCCTGTTGTCGGAGAAGGACACCTCGGCTCCCACCCTCGCCGAGGCCTACGAAGCCGGCGTGCTGCCGCGCTACGAGGACTGCCTAGCCCTGTACGCGTCCCTCAAAGCCTGAAACCAGGCCTCGGCCATAGTCGAGCTTTGACAACTCCGAGCACCTGCGCAGGTCCGAGGTGCTCGGAGTCCGTGCTCGCGAACGGGTTGTCTCCCACCACGTGCCACCCGCCGTCCACTTCGTGGGAGGCGCGCTTCACCGACAACTGCCCGGGCCTGCTCGCCCACGAGACGAGCACCACCTGCCCGGGCTTGGGTCGCACACCCCACCTGACCAGCACGACGTCCTCGTCCCTGAGGGCAGGCGCCATCGACGGACCCCGCACGAGCACGGTGGAAAGACGCGGTCTCAACGATCACCCTTCGATCAGCCGGAGTAAGGTTCTTCCCGTCGGAGCATCCACTGTTTTTCATTCTGGGAGGAACGATGCGACTCGTGTCGCGCATTCTCCGCCCACGCGTTGAGGCGACCGCGCACTGCGATCTCCCCTGCGGCGTGTACGACCCGGCCCAGGCCCGGATCGAGGCCGAGTCGGTCAAGGCGGTCCAGGAGAAGTACCAGGCGAACGAGGACCCGGAGTTCCGGGAGCGCGCCATCCTGATCAAGGAGCAGCGCAGCGAGCTCGTCAAGCATCACCTCTGGGTGCTGTGGACGGACTACTTCAAGCCGCCGCACTTCGAGAAGTACCCCGAGCTGCACGACCTGTTCAACCGCGCCACCAAGGCCGCGGGCGCGGGCGGCACGAAGGCGTCGATGGACCCGGCCTCGGGTCAGGCGCTTCTCGACCTGATCGCGCAGATCGACAAGATCTTCTGGGAGACCAAGCAGGGCTGAGCCCTCAGCCTTCTGGACGCCGCTGGCCTGCGAAGATGTCTTTCGCAGGCCAGCGTTGTCTTTCCGGGGTGCGGTGATGACGGGCACGTGGTGGTTGGACCTTCTGATCGGCGTCGTCGGCGCGCTTCTGCTGACGTGGGTCGTGCTGGTCGTCGTGTTGATCACAGCGAGGCCGCGCGGAGGACTGCTTCGCGAAGCACTCCGGCTGCTCCCCGACGTGGTGCGCCTGGTGCACCGGCTGGCCGTCGACCGCGCCCTGCCGCGCGGCGTGCGGATCAGGCTGGGTCTGTTGCTCGCCTACCTGGCGCTGCCCATCGACCTGATCCCCGACTTCATCCCCGTTCTCGGGTACGCCGACGACGCGATCATCGTCACCTGGGTGCTGCGCGGGGTCGTACGACGTGCCGGTCTGCCCGCGGTCCGGCGGCACTGGCCTGGAAGCGATGACGGGTTCGCGGCGTTGTGCCGGCTCACCGGCATGTCGTGAGTGGTCGTGGTCAGGCCACGACCACTCACCAACTCTCACGCCGCGTCCGTGACCTTGCCGATCACCTCGAAGTCGGTGCCGGTGGGCGAGACGCCCTCGAACTTCAGCCGGACCTGCTCCTCCCCCTCGGTCTCGGTGTCGGTCACGGTGGGCACCCCGAACTCGTAAGTGGTCGAGCCCGTCTGGATGAACGCGTAGAACCCGGCCCGCGTGGAGGACAACGGTCGCGAAGGCAGCGCCTCCTCACCGGAGTTCCTGAGCAGCCACTCGGCGTCGACGTCCGTTGTGGACAGTTCGGTGCCGGAGGCGGGTGCCACCGGAACGCCGGAGAGCGCGACCGGCGAGTCGACCGCCTCCGACAGGGTCAGCCTCCACTTCAGGGTGCCGCCCTCCACGACGCTGCCGGCGACGGGGGTGACCGTCACCTTCGGCGCGGGGTCGTCGTTGCGCACCAGCAGTCCGCCGACTGCGGAACCGACGACCGCGTTGGAGATCGCCTGGACCGACACCGGGTAACGGACGTCGGCGCTCCACCTGGTGTTGCCGGTGTAGGTCACCGGTACCTCGGCGCGGTTTTCGCCCGGCTTCAGCGTCACGAGTTGGGTCGTGGGCTGCTTGGTCGCCGGGTCGGTGTAGAAGACGCGGATCACGCGGGTGCCGTTGCCGGTCGCGGTGACGACGATGTTGTGGGTCTGCGCGCCGGAGTCGCCCTCGTCGACGGTCGTGACCGCGGCGTCGACCCTGGCCAGCCGCGTGGGAACCACGGGGACAAGGCCCTTCTCCCAGCCGTGGGCGTCGATCAGCCACGCTTCGCCGGACGCGGACTCGGGGACCAGTTCCAGCGAAGCGACCCGGCCGACGCCCGAGGGCAGCGGCACGCGGACTTCCTGAGCCCACAACGAACTCGTGCGATCCGAGCCGGGCAGTCCGGTCACCGAGACGGCGCCGAGCGAGTGCTTCCGTCCACTGTGGTCGGTCACGGAGACGCCGAACCGGGAAGCCGCGGAGTTCGGCGGAACGGCCAGGCGCAACGCCAGATCGCTGGAGCCGTTCAACGACACCGGTGCGGAAGGCGTGACCACCCCGGCCTGGCCCGCGGCCGACCACTTGAACGCGACCGAAAGGCGTTCGGGCTGTGCCACCGCACCCCGGAAACCGACGAAGTGCGGTGAACGCGCGGTGCTGCACCCGACGGCGGCATCACGGGACGTTTGCTGACAGACACGCGCACTGCCGGACACACCGGTGGAACCGTCCGGCACGACGAGCGACTTGCGGTCCGCGCCGATCGCGTGCGAGAGAACGCGGGCCGGGTCGGCGGACGGGGCACGGACGCCGGAGCCGTCGAGCAGCGGCAGCACGGACTGGTCGCGGCCGAGGAACAGGCGCGTGGACGCCGCGATGTAGGTGGCGCCCATGGTCTGCTGCTGGTCGGCGGTCAGGCGGGTGGCGGTGCCGGGCGTGCACAGCGGGTCCGGCTGCTGGCCGGGCCAGAAGTCGTCGGACGCCGGCGCCTCCGCCTGGCCGGGGGTCCACTCGCTGTTGAAGTAGTTGTGGTTCGCGCCGATCATGTACAGGGCGCTGTGCACCGCGTCGCCACGGCTCAGGCCGCGCGTCTGGTCCACGAACATCTGGCCCTGCAGGTCGGACACGTCACCGTCGCAACCGGGCAGGAACGTCACCGAGGGCACGTCCGGCGCCGGGTTGTGGCCGAAGATCGTGGGACCGATCAGCACGTCGCCGCGGATGTTCCAGAGCACCGGGCCGGAGAACCCCGTGTCACCAGGCGGTGGGGTGAGGCTGTCGGTGGCGGCGCGGTTGACGCCCTCACCACCGCGGGAGTGGCCGACCAGCAGCACCTTCGACATGTCGGCGGCCGGCGCGGACTTCACGGCGCCGGGCGCGGAACCCTTGCCAGAGGCCCAGTCCGCCCACTTCGCCAGGTGGTGGCGCACCAGCGACGAACGGCCCTGCGCACCCGCGTCGGCGGTCATCGCGTCCTGGGCGTTGATCCCGTTGGCGGAGATCGACACCGTCAGATATCCCTGCGACGCCAGCAACTGCTGCGCCTTCAGGTAGCCCTTGTGGCTCGGCACCGCCGTCAAACCGCTGGGGCACGGCCAGTTCATCGCGATCCGGTTCGGATCCGACTTGCTGTAGCAGGTGTAGTGCCTGCCGTGCAGGAAGAGCACGAGCGGCCGCTTGCCGGGCGCACCCTTGGGCGCGACGACGACGGCCTCCATCTCGATCGGCGCCGCGTACTCGGGCAGCTTGATCGAGTCGAGCGCGTACTCACCGGTGCCGGTGGCGTACGGCCCCGGCGTGCCCGGATCCACGCCGGCCTCTGGCTGCAACGCCGGCAGCTCTGGCACGGACAGACCGGCCGCCGGAGGCTCCGGCACGTCCAGCCGCTTCCCGGCCGACCGCACCTGAAGTGCGGCGGGGTCCTTCAGAGCGGCCTTCAGCGTGTAGGTCCGCAGGTTCGCCGACTCCTGGGCGCGCCCGAGGAACCGGTCGCCCTCCCAGAACTCGACACCCGCGTCGAGCAACGGCATCGACGTGGCGGTGGTCCACCGGATCTCGTCACCGGAGACGGTCCAGCCAGGTGCGGAAGATGGTTCCGGCGCGGCCGACGCGGGCAGCGCCGGTAGTACCGCTGCCAGCAGAACAGGAAGTAAAAGCGCGACTGCACGGCGCATGAGCGGGTCCCCCTCAAAAAGGACTGTCCACTCCGTTCTAACCACGCCGTGCAGCACGAGGCTCGTGATTCCGCCCGGAATCTGCCAATCAAAACGACAACCCGACGGGAGTATTACGCCATTCAGCTCAACGCCGGGTGATTTCCCTCATCGGAGCAGAAGTTGCCGATAGTGGGGCAGGGCCAGGTGACGACGCTCACCACACTGCCCGCGAGGGTGTTCGCCGCCTGAGGACCTTGGCCGATCTCGTCCGACGGCTCCAGTTCCTGCCAATCCAGCACGTATCCCACGTCATTCCCCCTCAGAACCGCGATCAGGACGTCCCAGAAAAGCAGCCGGCACCGTCAACGCGCCCGCATTTCGAGGAGAGCCGAAATGTCACCGGTCTGGTGCGTGCAAGGATTTCCGCATGGCAGTGGCACGGGGGCTGGTGGCGACCGACGCGGGCATGCAGGTGCTGTGGCATCGCAAGCCGTTCACACACGTCGTCGACTACGACACGTGGGAAGAAGAACTGCTGGACGACGCGGGCATCGTCCGCCACATCGAGACGGGATCAGTGGTTCCGCTCAGCACGGGCATGGATGGCGCGTGGGAGTTCATCGTGCGGTGGGGCGAGGACCCCGCGCTCACAGAAGCCGAAGAGCAGCACGTCGCCGTGAAGTCCGAGCCCTATCTGCTGATCAGCGAGACCGACGTCCGGGTGAGCGGCATCGAGCACATCACCGGGAACGCCGAGGAGGACGAAGGATTCGCCGTCTCACTGCCTCCCGGCCGGTGGAGCGTGACCACACACCTGATCGACGCCGAGGCGCTGGGCGAAGCGCTGGACTTCGTGGTGCTGATCAAGCCCGACCGCGGCGAACAGCACCGGACGGACGTTCAGCCGTTCGACCGCCCCCAATAGCGGACCATCACCGGTTTCTGGGGTCGTTGTCGCGCTCGTTCTGACTCAGCTTGTTCCACGTCGAGGTCAGTTCCGCGCGGATGCGCGCGACGCGAACCCCGAAGGCCTCGCGGATCTCCTGGGCGTCGACCTCGTCAGGGGCGCCGTGGTCGTGATGCTCGCCGCTCATGGCGCGCGGGGTACCTCGACGGTGTACTACTCCAAACGTGGTCCCCGTCACTCCTTAGGATCAACCAGGTGAGCACCCACCTCTACCTGCTGCGTCACGGCCAGACCGAGTGGTCCGAGAGCGGCAGGCACACGGGACGCACTGACATCGAGCTGACGCCTGAGGGCGAGCAGCAGGCACGCCGCGCGGGCGCGACGCTCGCCCGGCTGAGGGGCACGGACCAGGCACCCGCGCTGGTGCTGACCAGCCCTCGGCAGCGCGCCACCAGGACGGCCGCGCTGGCCGGGCTGGAGGTCAACGCGACGACCGAGGACCTGGCCGAGTGGGACTACGGCGACTACGAGGGCATCACCACGCCGCAGATCCGCGAGCGCGTGCCCGGCTGGACGGTGTGGTCGCACCCCATGCCGGGCGGCGAGACGCACGCGGAGGTGCAGGAACGGGCCCGCAAGGTGCTCGGCGAGGTGCGCAAGATCCTGCCCGGCGGTGACGTGGTGCTGGTGGGCCACGGGCACTTCAGCCGTGTGTTGATCGCGGCGTGGCTGGGCCTCGCGCCCGACCAGGGCGTCCACTTCGGACTGGACCCGGCCGGCATCTGCCAGCTGGGCGACGAGCGGGGCGACCCGCAGGTGCGCAGGCTCAACGTGCCTGCCTGGGAGGTGTGATGATCCGGCGGGTGGAACCGCGTGACGTCGACGCGGTCGTGGGGCTGGTGCACGAGCTGGCGCTGTACGAGAAGGCGCCCGAGCAGTGCCACCTCACCGCGGAGCAGTTGCACACCGCGCTGTTCGGCGAAAGTCCGGCGCTGTTCGGCCACGTGGCCGAAGTGGACGGCCGGGTCGTCGGGATCGCGTTGTGGTTCCTCAACTTCTCGACGTGGGACGGCGTCCACGGCATCTACCTCGAAGACCTCTACGTCACGCCGGACCAGCGCGGCAACGGTCTGGGCAAGCAGCTCCTGAAAGCGCTTGCCCAGGAATGCGTCGCCAAGGGGTACACCCGTTTGCAGTGGTGGGTGCTCAACTGGAACGAGCCGAGCATCGGCTTCTACAAGTCGTTGGGCGCCGTCCCGATGGACGAGTGGACGACCATGCGCGTCGCGGGCGATGCCCTGGCCGAGCTCGGCCAGTCACTCTGAAGGTTGACGGAAGGTCTCGAAACGCTCACGAAACGGGGATTCCACTGAGGACGGGTCCACGGTGCTGGCAGCGTCCCCGCTCGCCGATCCCCCGGCACAAAGTAAGCGTGGAAAGAAGGAAAGACCGTGGGCACTGACCCGACTACGATCGACCCCGCCGTCTCGACCGGCATCGGCGTCTTCGGAACGATCATCTACCTGGCGCTCGCCATCTTCGGCGTCGTCGTCTTCTGGAAGACCTTCACCAAGGCCGGTCAGCCGGGCTGGGCCGCGATCATCCCGATCTACAACATCTACGTCCTGCTGAAGGTCGCGGGCCGTCCGGGCTGGTGGCTGATCCTGCTGCTGATCCCGATCGTCAACATCGTCATCCTGGCGATCGTCTCGATCGATGTCGCGAAGTCCTTCGGCAAGGACACCGTCTTCGGTGTCGTCGGCCTGTGGCTGTTCAGCATCATCGGTTACGCGATCCTCGCGTTCGGTGGCGCGCAGTACCGCGGCCCGGCCGCGCTCGCGGGCCAGCAGGCCGCCTACAAGGGCTGAGCAAGACCACGAAGGCCGGTTCGCGAAGTCACCCTGGACTTCGCGGGCCGGCCTTCACTACGATTTCTCCTGAAAACGTTTTCAGAACTTTTCAGACGCCGAGCAGCCGCCGCCCTCGACACAAGAGGAAGGACCAACGATGAAGCGTCGACTGACCGGCGCGTTCGTCGCACTGGCGGTGGTCGTGGCACCGGTAGGAGTGGCGAAGGCGGCGAGCTTCAACGTCAAGGACTACGGCGCGAAGGGCGACGGCAAGGCGATCGACTCGGTCGCCATCGACAAGGCCATCACGGCGGCCAGCGCGGCCGGCAACGGCACCGTCGAAATTCCGCCGGGCACGTACCTCTCGCGCTCGATCCACCTCAAGAGCAACGTCACGATCAACATCCAGCAGGGTGCGCGCATCGTGGCGTCCGGCAGCGGGATCGACGCGCCGGAACCCAACCCCACCTACGGCAAGTACCAGGACTTCGGGCACAGCCACTTCCGCAACGCCCTGTTGTGGGGCGAGAACGTCGAGAACGTCAGCCTCACCGGCAAGGGCGTGATCGACGGCGCGAACAAGCTGGAGACCGGCGAGAACATCCCCGCGGGCAAGGGCGACAAGATGCTGTCGCTCAAGTTCTGCAAGAACGTCACCATCACCGACGTGACCTTCCGGGAGGCCGGTCACTTCGCGATCATCACCAACGGCTGCAACGGGATGAGGCTCGACCGCATCACCGTCGACACCCCTGACGACCGCGACGGCATCAACTTCATCAACAGCTCCAACGTCGAGCTGTCGAACTCCACCGTCATCTCCAGCGACGACGCCGTGGCGTTCAAGAGCGACTACGCCACCGGAAAGACGTTCCTGAGCGAGAACAACGTCGTCCGCGACTCCACCATCCAGTCGACGGAGAACAACGCGATCCAGTTCGGCTCCGAGACCTGCGGCAGCTTCAGGAACATCCAGTTCCGCAACCTCAAGGTCACCGGCGCCTCGAAGGCCGGTCTCGGCATGGTGTCGATGGACGGCGCGGTGATCGAGGACGTCCTCTACGAGAACATCCAGCTCACCAGGACCGCCTCACCGATCTACCTGCACGTCGGCAAACGCGGCCGCTGCCCGGACAGCCCGCCCACCGGCAGGATCCGCAACATCACCTATCGCAACATCACCGGCACGAACCTGACCGCGCCACGCGACATCCCCGGCGACCCCGAGTACGCGTCGACCGTCTCCGGCCGGTCCGACTCGAAGATCACCGGACTGACGTTCGACAACGTGAAGCTGACGGTTCCGGGCAACCACAAGGAGTCCGACGCTTCGAAGAGTCCGCCCGAGGTGTCCGGCGAGTACCCGCCGCGGATCTTCGGCGTGCGGCCGGCGTTCGGGTTCTGGATCCGCAACGCGACCGGCGTGGAGTTCCTGAACAGCACGGTCGAGTTCGAGAAGAACGACGGGCGCCCGGCCATCACGACCGACAGCGTGCAGAACATCTCGCTGAACGGGGTGAAGGTGGAACGCAGCACCGGCGCGAACGACCTGCAATGGCGCAAGAGCACGGGAACGACGGTCACGGACAGCACGACCACAAGTGGTCAGGCGCTGCGAGTGAAGAACGGCTAGACCATCCCCACGGCGCCGTACGTCGACGCGTCGGCCGCGGCGGAAGTACCGGGAAGCTCGCCGTCCGCCCGCCAGTGGGCGGCGAGCACCAGGCCGGGTTCCAGCAGCTTCAGGCCGCAGAGGAACTCCTCCACGTCCTGTTTGGACCGCGGTTCGAGCTTGGAGTCCATGTGGTCCGAGAGGTCGACCAGCCGATCGACCAGTTCCGGTTCGACGTCCTTCGTGAGGTGCGTCAGAGCGATGATGCTGCCCTCGGCCAACGCGGCCCGGTAGCGCGCGACGACACCGGCGGGCTCGTCGATGACGTACGGGAGGATGCCGACCATCAGCACGGCGGTCGGCTGGGTGAAGTCGATGAGACGACGTGTCTCCGGGTGGCGCAGCACGGCTCCCACGTCGGAGATGTCGGACTGCACGATGGCGGCGCTGAGGTTGTCACGCAGCATCGTGCGCGCGTGGGCCACGGTCACCGGGTCGTGGTCGACGTAAACGACGTTGCACGACGGGTCGAGTGCCTGGGCGGCCTCGTGGACGTTGCCGGCGGTCGGGATGCCGCTGCCCAGGTCGAGGAACTGGCGGATGCCGTACTCCTCGACGCACAGACGCACCACGCGGCGGGAGAAGGACCTGATCGTGCGCGCGATCTCGGCGACGGGGAACTTCTTGATGCTCTCCTCGGCCAACGCGCGGTCAACCGCGAAGTTGTGCGCTCCGCCGAGGTAGTAGTCGAACAGGCGGGCCACATTCGGGCGTTCGGAATCGCCGTTTGTCGCCACCCGCTTCGGGCCGTCCTGCACTGCGCACCTCACCCTGCTCCCAAGCGGCGCGAACGCTGGAGGCACGGTAGCTGGCTACTCCGTTCGTGTCCATCCACCATTAGTGAACACGCAGGGTGATGGCCCCCGGCCGGAGCCGAGGGCCATCGCAGGGTTACCGCAGGTGAATCAGGGTGTGTCAGACACCCGCGTACTGACGGATCCAGGCGCGGTAGCTGGTGTTGTTGATGTTGGTGTAGTTCGAGACGCTCGAACGGTCCGAGGTGGACGCGACGCCGACCTGACGGCCGTCCGCGAACATCGGGCCACCGGAGTCCCCGCCGGCGGCGATGCCGTCGATCCGGCGCACGCTGATGGCCTGGCCACCGCGGTAGTCACGACCGTTCGTGGTCGTGACGCGGGTGTCCGCGACCTTCAGGTAGCGGGACTGGCAGTTGATCTCCGGCTGGTTGGTGCAGGTGGCGCCCCAGCCGTAGAGCTTCACGGTCTCGCCGACCGAGACCGTCGAGCCGAGCGGGGCGAACGGCGCGGTCATCGTCGTGCCGACCCGCGCGAGCGCGAGGTCGGCCGACGGGTGCTTGATGATCTGGTTCGCGGTGACCAGCTGGCCACCGGAGGTCTGGTCCAGGCTGCCCGCGCGGAACGTGTACGTGCCGTTGCCCGAAACGCAGTGCTCAGCGGTCAGGATCCACTGAGGTGCGATCTTCGTGGCGGAGCAGTTCTCCCGCCCGTTGAAGAACAGGCGGGCCGCGTACGGGAAGTTCGACGCGTAGCCGCCGCCGATGATCATCGGCGACATGTTCGGGTCCTCGGGCGCCGCCGAAGCCGTCACAGGGGCGAGGGAGAGAGCCGCCAGGACGGCACCCGCGATCGCAATGGTCAAACGCATGGTTGGTCACCTCGGTGAGTGCAGGGAGTGGTTAAGCAACCACCCACAGCTTCACCCGGCCGTGTGACCGTGACCACCCTCCGTTAGTCGGCTTTGTCGCCTTCCGATACGTCGTCGAGGCCCATCGCCCACCTGCGCCCGTCGTTGGTGAACAGGAACACGAGCACGACGACGCAGTAGATGCCGCCCAGCGAGCCGAGCAGTTGCTGCTGCGAGGGCCCGTACGCGTACCAGGCGCAGCCGAGCAACAGCAGCTGCGTGACGATCACGGGCGTGCGAGCGCCGTGGTGACCGCGGAACAACATGACCGTCGCGAAGAGCGCCCCGCCGAACCAGAGCACGAGCACGCCGGCCGCACCGAGGATCGGGCCCGCGGGCGTCGAGCCCCCGATCACCCGGATGACGAGCGCGACGGCCAGCGCGATGCCGCCCAGACCCTGCACGAAGGTGAGCGCGGACGCGATGCGCACCGCGCGCGGCGGCGCCTGGATCTGAGTGGTCACGGGAGACCTTTCATCACGTTCTGTACTGGTCACGGATCGTAGGCCACCCGGTTGGAGGGCTCTCCGAGCACGTCCCACGCGGGAAGATCAAGGGGCCTTCAGCGAGCCGGCGGTCGTCCGGGGTGCACTCGGCTGCGAGGTGAACGCGGTGCTGACGGAAGGGAGATTTACGCCACTTTCGTGAGGCTGTAGCCACCCTGAGGGAGGACATGCGAGCCGCGGACGGTCACGCACTGTCTTACTCTCAAGTAGTGCGCGCTCTTCTCGTGGTGAACCCGCAGGCGACTACAACGACGCCCGCGGGCCGTGACGTGCTGGCGCACGCACTCGCCAGTGACGTGAAGCTGGAGGTCATCGAGACCTCCTATCGCGGCCATGCGGCGGACGCCGCCCACCAGGCGGCGGCGGACGGGTTCGACCTGGTCATCGCCCACGGCGGCGACGGCACGGTCAACGAGGTGGTCAACGGCATCCTGCGCGGCGGCCCCCGTCCCGAGAAGCCGATGCTGGGCGTCGTGCCCGGCGGGTCGGCCAACGTCTTCGCGGGCGCGCTCGGCATTCCGCGCGACCCCGTCGAGGCCACGCACGTCCTTCTCCAGGCGATCGAGCACGGCACCAGGCGCCGCATCGGGCTCGGCCAGGTCTTCGCGGACGTCATCGAAGGCGGCCGCTGGTTCACCTTCAACGCGGGCATGGGCCTGGACGCCGATGTCGTCGCAGGTGTGGAACGCAAGCGCGCCAAGGGCCGCAACGCGAGTCCCGCCCTTTATCTGAGCGTCGCGCTCAAGGCGTACGCGCAGATCGTGCGCAAGCCGCAGCACTTCATCGTCGAGGTGCCGGACGAGGCGCCGTTCGACGACGTCGGCATGGTGTTCGTGTCGAACACCGATCCCTGGACGTACTTCGGCGACAGGGCGATCCAGCTCAACCCGAGCACGTCGTTCGACGGCGGCCTGGGTTTGAGTGCGTTGAGGACGATGCGGGTACCCACCGTCGGGCGCTTCATCGCCCAGGTCCTCGCGACGGGGAATCCGAAGGGCGGAAATCTCGTTCGGCGTGATGACGTGGGCTATGTCAGAGTGAAGTGCGAGGAGCCCGCGAACCTTCAGGTTGACGGAGACTTCCTCGGGGCGACCACCGCGGTGGAGTTCCGAGCGGTCCCGGACGCGTTGACTGTTGCCCTGTAAGGAACTTGACAGTCCGTGATCGGTTCGTGACCGTCTCGGTACCTTCCCGGGATGTACTGCAGTCGAGTGACAGCAGAGCGTGAAACCCCAGGTGAACGCTGTCGATCTTTTGGGTGAGTTCACTCACCGGGTCAGTGCTTACCCCTTGACATCCCAGCCGTTCGTGAAAGCATTCACAAGCACCCCAAAAACGACCGCTGACAACCGGCGTGCCCTTGTGCGCGCCTATCGCTGAGGAGTAGTTCCAATGGACTGGCGCCACCGCGCGATCTGCCGCGACGAGGACCCCGAGCTGTTCTTCCCCGTTGGGAACAGTGGTCCCGCGCTGCTTCAGATCGCCGAGGCGAAGACCGTCTGTCGCCGCTGCCCCGTCGTCTCCGACTGCCTCGCGTGGGCTCTCGAGAGCGGCCAGGACGCCGGCGTCTGGGGCGGGATGAGCGAAGACGAGCGCCGCGCTCTCAAGCGCCGCAACGCCCGCACGCGGGCCCGCAGCAACGCCTGACCAGGCAGTTAGCCGCGAACAGCAACTACTGCGTTTGATCTTTATAGGAGAAGCCCGACACCGTGCCAGGTGTCGGGCTTCTTTTGTTTGCACACCCTCCCGCATGACCACGTGAGACCGCTGAGGCTGGTCGTCACGTGTGCACGGCGTTAGTTTAGCGCCGCCCTCTGAGCGGCACGCGCAGGACCGCCTCAGTACCGCCTCGGGGCCGCCGCCGCAAGCTCAAAGAGCCTCTCAATTCGGAATCAACAAGGGTCCGAACGATCTGCAGACCAAGACGATCAGTGCGTTCCAGGGAGAAACCCTGCGGAAGGCCCTTGCCGTCGTCGGTGATCGTCACGTCGAGCCACTTCGCGGAGCGCTCGGAATGCACGACGACCTCTCCTCGCTGGCCAGGGGCGTAGGCGTGCTCGAAGGCGTTCTGCACGAGTTCGGTCAGCACCATCACCAACGGGGTGGCGATCTCGGCCGGCACGATGCCGAACCCGCCCTCGCGCCGCACGCTGACCTGGGTCTCCGTGACGGCCACGTCGCTCATCATCGGGATGACCTTGTCGACCACGTCGTCGAGATCGACCCGCTCGTCGACGGACATCGACAACGTCTCGTGAACCAGTGCGATGGAAGTCACACGGCGAACGGACTCGGCGAGCGCCTCCTTCGCCTCCGGGTTGCTCAGCCTGCGGCTTTGCAGCCTCAGCAGGGCCGCGACGGTCTGCAGGTTGTTCTTCACCCGGTGGTGGATCTCGCGGATCGTGGCGTCCTTGGACATCAACGCACGGTCACGACGGCGCACCTCGGTCACGTCGCGGCACAGCACGATGGCGCCCGCGGCCTGCCCGCGTGGCCGAAGGGGCAAAGCACGGAAGAGCACCGCGGCGCCGCGCCGTGACTCGGCCTCCATCCGCATCGACGGCTGTCCTTCGAGCGCCTGCCTGATGCGCTGGGCGACCTCGGTGGCGTCGAACGGGTCGCCGATCAGGCTGCGCGTGAGCGGTGCGAGGTGCACGCCGACGAGGTCCGAGGCGTGCCCCATCCGGTGGAAGGCCGACAACGCGTTCGGTGACGCGAACACCACCGCACCCGACGGATCGAGCCTGATCAGGCCGTCGCCGACGCGCGGACTGGTGTGCACGTCCGGTGAGGGTTCGGGCGCGGGGAACGTGCCGTCCGCGATCATCTGGCACAGGTCGGCGGCGCTGCCGAGGTACGAGATCTCCAACGGCGACGGCACGCGCGGCACGGCCAGGTTCGTGCTGCGGCTCAGCACCGCGATGACCTGCGTGCCCAGCCGCACCGGGATGGTCTCGCGCCGCACCGGCACGCCCAGGTGCCAGCGCGGGTCCTCCTCGCGGCAGATCCGCGACTCGTCCATGGCCCTGCGCAGCTGCGGATGTTCCTCGGACTCGACCTCGCTGCCGACGACGTCCTCCGGGTGAGCGGTGGGCGCCGTGGTGGGGCGGGCCTGGGCCACGCAGAGGAACTTGTCGTCCTCCAGCGGGACCCACATGACGAAGTCCGCGAACGACAGGTCGGAGAGGAGTTGCCACTCCGCGACCACCAGTTGGAGGTGGTCGACGGCGGCGCCGGAGAGCTTGGTGTGCTCGGCCAGCAGGTCCGTGAGAGTGCTCAGAACTCCTCCATGAGAAACTGGTGGGTGAAGCAGTTCTGATCCTAGGAGACACCCATGTCGAAGCGTGCTCGCAAGCGCCGCGACCGCAAAAAGGGCGGCGCCAACCGAGGCAAGCGCCCCAACGCCTGAGTCGTGCGAAAGGCCCTGGACACCACCACGGTGACCAGGGCCTTTTGTCTTGCAGGAGAACTTTTCAGTCCTCGGTGCGAATCTCCACGATCGTCGCGCGGATGCGCGCCTTCAGGTCGGCGGGTGCGTAGTCTCCGCCACACTTGCGGGCGAGCAGCGCCTTGAGGTGCTCCTCCAGCCCGAACTGCTCCAGGCACGGATGGCACTCGTCGAGGTGCGTCTGCAGTGCCGCGCGCCGGCCCTGGTCGCATTCCTGGTCCAGGAACAGCCAGACCTCGGACAGCACCTCTGAGCAGTCGGTGTCGTGGGGTTCGCCGCAGTTCATGACGCGTCTCCGTTGCTGCCGTTGCCGCTACGGAGGAAACCGCGGTCGCGGGCGACGTCCGCCAGCATGTCGCGGAGCTGGCGACGGCCCCGGTGCAACCGGGACATCACCGTGCCGATCGGGGTGCCCATGATGTCTGCGATCTCCTTGTACGCGAAGCCTTCGACATCGGCGAGGTAGACCGCGATCCGGAACTCCTCCGGCAACCGCTGCAATGCTTCCTTGACGTCGCTGTCGGGCAGGTTGTCGAGTGCCTCGACCTCGGCGCTGCGCAGCCCGGACGAGGTGTGGCTCTCCGCACGCGCCAGCTGCCAGTCCGTGATCTCTTCGGTCGGCTGCTGGATCGGCTGGCGCTGCTTCTTGCGGTAGCCGTTGATGTAGGTGTTCGTCAGGATCCGGTAGAGCCAGGCCTTCAGGTTCGTGCCCTCCGAGAAGGACGCGAACGCCGAGTAGGCCTTGAGGAACGTCTCCTGCACCAGGTCCTCGGCATCCGCCGGATTGCGCGTCATGCGCAGGGCAGCCGAGTACAGCTGGTCGAGCATGGGCATCGCGTCGCGCTCGAAACGTGCAGCGCGCTCCGCCGTCGTCTCTGTCGTGCCGGTGGCGGGCACCGCGCTCCCTTCCCACAGGTTCTGGGTCGGGACTGACTTTACGCGTGACCGCTCAAGCATGTTCGTTGCCACGTTCTGAGTAACAACGGAGGGGCTGGTAGTAATTCCGCATGGCCGGACGTGGGACCCCCGCCACAGCGCTGCTGGACAAGCAGCGGGTGGCGCACACCTTGCACTCGTACGAGCACGACCCCCGCCACGAGTCCTACGGGCTGGAGGCGGCCGAGGCGCTCGGGATCGTGCCGGGGCGCGTGTTCAAGACTTTGGTCGCCGAGGTCGACGGCAAGCTCGCGGTCGGTGTCGTGCCGGTGACCGGGCAACTCGACCTGAAGGGCCTCGCTGCGGCGTTGAAGGGCAAGAAGGCCAAGATGGCCGTCGTCGCCGATGCCGAACGTGCGACGGGTTACGTCGCCGGGGGTATTTCGCCTCTCGGCCAGAAGAAACGCCTTCCGGTCGTGGTCGACGAGTCGGCGATGCAATTCGAGACGGTTTTCTGCAGCGCGGGCAGGCGTGGTCTCGAAGTCGAGATCACGCCTGCCGAACTGGTGCGACTCACCAATGCGGTGGTCGCCGGAATCAGTGCTTAACCGACCGGCGCCGTGATGCCGCCGCTCCGGACGTATTCAGCACCGATACCGGACGCCGGCCACGCGACGGTGACCAAAGCGCCCAGCTTGCCCTGGCCGGGCAGGTTGAAGCGGACGAAGGCGGGGAACTGCTGGGGGCCCTCGCTGTTCGATGCCACGTACTTGACGGCATAGCTGTCCCCGCCGACCAGCGTCTCGCTGTACGGAGGCTGGCCTCCGTTCAGGGCGGCGTGGATGTCGTTGCCTTTCCAGTCGAGGAAGCGCAGGTTGCTCACGGTGCCACCGATCCTGCAGGAGACACCCTCCGCGGCGACGAACCGGATCACGTGCGCCTTGTCCTTGGCCGACGGAGAACGCATGTCGTCGACGCGGATCGCCAGATCGTCGCCGGTGCACCACGGGGCCGCCGCTGCCGGGTCGGAGGCCTGAGCGGCAGAGGCCGCCACGACGACCAATGCGGCAGTGCCGGCCAATGCGGCTGCGGTCGCAATCGTGCGGAAACGGCTCACGTGTTCTCCCGAATTCATCTCGATAGGCGTTCGCCTTACACACTGATCGACGACTCGGAGATACACCCGGTTGTCACGAAGAGCGGATTTCGTACTTTCGGCCGACCCATTCCTCCATTCGGAAGAGCTCGCCCTACTCGCCGGTCTGGCCGTCGATCGCTTCCCTGATCAGGTCGGCGTGGCCGTTGTGCCGTGAGTACTCCTCGATCATGTGGGTGAGGATCCACCGCAGGCTGGGGACGCGCCCGTCACGCCACGGTGCCCGCTTCGCCGATTGGCTCAGATCGCCGCGCCTGAGCGCCTCGACGAGGTCCTTCCTGGCGCCGTCGACAGCGCGCCGCCACAACTCGCGCAGCTGCTCCGGGGTGTCGTTGGCGGCCGAGCGCCAGTCCCAGTCGTTGTCGGCCTTCCAGTCGACGCTCGCCCACGGTTCCAGCGGCTCGCGGTCGTGCAGGACCACGCGGAACCACTGCTCCTCCACGTAGGCAAGATGCTTGACCATCCCGCCCAGGGTCATCGTGGACTTCGCGGCGGTCGCGTTGAGCTGCTCCGCGGTGAGGCCCTTGATCTTCCACATGAGAGTGGCGCGCTGGAACTCGAGGAAGCCCTTGAGGGTGGCGAGCTCGTCACCGCCCATCGGTGGTTCTGGCCTGCCCTGCTCATCGATGACCGTCATACGCCGAACGCTAGTCGAGCGGACGCAGCACGCGGTCCATCCACTCGCCGACGTAGCGGCCCACGTCCGCGACGGACGCCTTCAGCGAGTGATCGCCCTTGAGCAGCACGACCTCGCGGTGGTGGGCGACCTCGGGCTGGCCGAACGGGTCGTTCTCGCCCTGCACGACCAGCGTGGCGACCTCGACCCCGTCGAGTTCGGCCATCCGGGACTTCTCCGGCTTGCCCGGCGGGTGCACCGGGAACGCCAGGCACAGCACCGCCACGGCCTGGCCCTCGACCGACGTGCGGCAGGCCACGCGCGCGCCCGACGACCGGCCCCCGAACACCAGGGGCAGGCCGTCGAACCAGCGTTCGCCCAGGTCCTCGACCACGGACAACCAGGCGGTGTCGAGCTGACCCGCCGGCGCCGGGGCACGACGGCCCGCGACGCGGTAGGGCTGTTCGATCAACGCCACGTGCACGCCGACGGAGTTCGCGGCGCGGCACGCGGCGACCAGATCCGGGGCCTCGACGCCGCCACCGGCGCCATGGCCCAGGAGCAGAGCCGCACGCGGTTCGTGGGCACAGTGCAGTGAGGCCCTCGCGGGGCCGTGCGGCGTGTCCACCAACAGCGTGGTCACGGCAGCTCCACGCGTTCGATCAGGGAGGCGTTGTTGTTCTTCACGCTGTTCACATCGGTCGACACCGGGCGCAACTCCAGTGCCTCGACGATCGACAGGTCCGGGGTCAGCAGTTCGGACGGGTCCAGCGACGTCGGATCGAGCCACGCCGACCAGCGGTCCTGAGGCAGCAGCAACGGCATGCGGTTGTGCACCTCGGCCAACGCGCCGAGGGATTCCGTGGTGAGCACAGCGCACGTGACGGTCGGAACGTCGTCCTTCCACCACACGGACCACAGGCCCGCCATCGCCAGGGACGTGTCGTCCCCGAGCGTCATGAAGTACGGCTGCTTGCGCCCCTCGGCCGGCTGCCACTCGTACCAACCGGCGGCGGGGATGATGCAGCGCCGCTTGATCGCCGACTGCTTGTACGCGGGCTTGGTCAGCACGCTCTCGGCGCGGGCGTTGATCATCTTGGCGGCACCGGAGAGGTCCTTGGCCCAGTGCGGGACGAGGCCCCAGCGCATGACGCGAACGCTGCGTTCCAGCTCCTCGTCCTCCGGCTGCCGCTCGACCACGGCCATGACGTGCTTGGTGGGGGCGATGTTGTAGTCCGCCCCCGGTGCCTCGTCGCCGGTCCCGTCCACCGCGTCGAACTCGGCCGCCAGCAGCGCCGGGTCCTTGGTGGAGGCGTACCTACCGCACAAAACCGATCACCTCCGAAGTTGCGATAATCCCACGTCCCGCACACCAGTGCGAACTGTCCCAGGACGGATGCGGGATCATCTGTGCATGACTCAGCACTGGTCAGCCCCCAGCGCGTCCGGCCCAGTCCACTCGACGGTGCCGGTGCCCGGCTCGAAGTCGATCACGAACCGCGTTCTGGTGCTCGCGGCGCTGGCCGACGGGCCGTCCACGGTCCACGCGCCGTTGCGCAGCCGCGACACGGTGCTGATGGCCGCCGCGCTGTCGTCCCTCGGCGTCGGGATCGCCGATCGCGAGGACGGCGGCTGGGACGTCATGCCCGGTCTGCTGCGCGGGCCTGCCGACGTCGACTGCGGTCTCGCGGGCACGGTCATGCGCTTCCTGCCGCCCGCCGCCGCGCTGGCCGAGGGCGGCATCCGGTTCGACGGCGACCCGCACGCCCGTACGCGACCCATGAGCACCGTGCTGGGTGCGCTGCGGTCGCTGGGCGTGGAGATCGAAGGCGACGCGCTGCCGTTCACGTTGCACGGCACGGGGTCGGTGCCCGGCGGCGAGGTGACGATCGACGCGTCGGGTTCGTCGCAGTTCGTGTCCGGGCTGCTGCTGTCCGGTGCCCGCTTCGACAAGGGCGTGACGATCCGCCACGACGGCAAGCCCGTGCCTTCGTTGCCGCACATCGAGATGACGGTCCAGACGCTGCGTTCGGTCGGCGTTCAGGTCGACACCAGCGTTGCGAACGTGTGGCACGTCGAGCCCGGCGTGATCAGCGCGCGCACGTGGCACGTGGAGCCGGACCTGTCGAACGCGACGGTGTTCCTGGCGGCGGCCGCGGTGACCGGCGGCGAGGTGACGATCCCGCACTGGCCTTCCGTCACGACCCAGCCCGGTGACGCGGTGCGCGGCATCCTGGAGCGCATGGGCTGTGCGGTCGAGGTGTCGGACCAGGGTCTGACCGTGCGCGGACCGGCGAAGCTGTCCGGCGTGGACATCGACCTGCGCGACGAGAGCGAGCTCACGCCGACCGTCGCCGCACTGGCCGCGCTGGCCGAGGGCCGCACGATCATCCGGGGCGTGGCGCACATCCGCGGCCACGAGACCGACCGGATCGCGGCGCTCGTCAACGAGATCAACGCGGTCGGCGGCAACGCGACCGAGACCGAGGACGGCCTGATCATCGACCCGCGGCCGTTGCACGGTGGTGTGTGGAAGGCCTACGCCGACCACCGGATGGCCACCGCGGGTGCGATCATCGGCCTGGTGGTGCCGGGCATGTCGGTCGACGACATCGGCAGCACGACCAAGACGATTCCCGACTTCCCAGGGATGTGGAACGCCATGCTCACCGGGGGCGCGTAGAAGTGAGCAAGCAGGACTGGCGCAAGCTCGACGAGTCCGACGTGCGCGTGCGCCCCGGCAAGGGGACGCGGCCGCGCAGCAAGAAGCGGCCGGAACACGCCGACGCCGAGACCGCGATGGTGATCGGCGTGGACCGCGGCCGCTGGACGTGCACGATGGAGTCGGGCGCGATCGTCACGGCGATGCGTGCGCGCGAACTGGGCCGCACGCCCGTGGTGGTCGGCGACCAGGTCGGCATCGTCGGTGACACGTCGGGCCAGCCGGACACGCTGGCCCGCATCGTGCGCGTCGAGGAACGGACCTCGGTGCTGCGCAGGACCGCGGACGACACGGACCCGTTCGAACGCGTCGTCGTCGCGAACGCGTCCCAGCTCATCATGGTCGTCGCGCTGGCGGATCCCCCGCCCCGCACGGGTTTCATCGACCGGTGCCTGGTCGCCTCGTACGCGGGCGGCCTGGAACCGGTGCTGTGCCTGACGAAGTCCGACCTCGCCTCCCCGGACTCGCTGCTGGCGCTCTACACCGAGCTCGACGTGCCGGTGATCGTGACGCGCTCCGACGAGGAACCGGCCGCGCTGCGCGCGAGGCTCGCGGACACGGTGTCGTGCCTGATCGGCCACTCCGGCGTCGGCAAGTCCACTTTGGTCAACAAGCTCGTGCCGGACGCGAACCGCGCGGTGGGCGTGGTGTCCGGCGTCGGCAAGGGCCGCCACACCTCCACCCAGGCCGTGGCACTGCGCCTGCCCGAGGGCGGCTGGGTCGTGGACACTCCGGGCATCCGCTCGTTCGGCCTCGCGCACATCACGCCGGACGACATCGTGAAGGCCTTCCCGGACTTCGCCGAGGCCGCGGAGGAGTGCCCGCCCGGCTGCGGTCACCTGGGCGCGCCCGAGGATCCCGGCTGCATGCTCGACGAACTCGTGCCGGACGCGCCGGGCCGCCTCACGTCGCTGCGGCGGCTGCTCGCGTCCCGTGCCGGCATGGACGATTACACGGATTGAGGTTGCGCGGCTCAGTCACACTCTCCGCATGAGGAGAGTTCTGGGGGTCGTCGCGCTGTGCGCTGCCCTCACCGCGTGCACCGCCGAGATCCCCGGACCACCGCCGAAGCCGGTGCCGACCACGTCACCGCGCATCGACAAGCCGCGGAACCTGGCCGCGTTCGACACGTGCAAGGCGATACCGGTGGACGGCAGCAGCCCGCTCATGAACGCGACCGCGGTCGTGCCCACGCCCGACCAGAAGACCCCAGGGTTCTGCCGGTACACCTGGGGTTTCCCCGCCGGCGACCTGACCGTCCTCGTCGGACTGGAGGAGATCGAGTACGACGAGGTCAAGAAGGCCCATCCGAACGGTCATCAGGGCGAGATCGACGGGCACACGATGTGGTTCGGCTGTGACACGGACGCGTCCGAACTGGACTGCGGCGTGTGGGCTGCCGTCGGCTACGCGCGGTCGTTGACCGTCAAGACGCGGATGCCCGGCGCGAACGAGGGATGGTTGCTGTTCCAGCGCACCACCTTGATCAAGTTCGCGCTCGACCGCCTGCCGGTGACGTCATGAGTCACACTTCCCGCATGAACACACGCCTGGGGGCTGTGGCGTTGCTGGTCGCGCTGACCGCGTGCTCGACGCCCGCACCACCTCCTGCTCCCGCGGCCGCACCGAAGCTGCGTGACCTCGCCACCGTCGACGCCTGCACGCTGCTCGCCGAGCCGGACTTCGGGAAGCCCTTCACTAAGGCACCGGAACCGCTCAACGAGCCGCTCAGCTGCCGGTGGTCGATCGAGGGCCAGATCGTGTGGATGAGCGTCGAGAACGAGTCGCTGGAGCAGGCGAAGATCCGCGTGAACGAAGGCTCGGACCTCACGGTCGAGGGCCGCAAGGCGTGGTGGGGCGTGGAGACCGACTTCACCAGCGAGCCGTCGAACAGCATCGGTGTCACCGTGACCGAGCTCGCGGCGGACCGCGTGCTGGTGATGACAGCCGAGAAGATCCCTGGCAACTACGACGTGGGGTCGGTCGCCCGCACGTCGTCCGTCGCGGTGGTGCAAAGGTTGTTCTCATGATCCGACTGCTTCCGGTGCTGCTCCTCGCCCTGACGGCCTGCTCGACCGCGCAGACGCCCGCCCAGGATTTCGAGGACACCGACCCCTGCTCGCTGCTGCAGTCCGGCGACGCCGGACAGATGAACGGCTCCCCCACCAGGACAGACCGGTCGTGCGACTTCCCGTTCGACTCGCTGACCGTGCGGCTGACGCTGCTGAACGCGAAGTTCGCGGACGAGTCGCAGAAGCTGTTGTCCGACGGCGGCTACGGCGCCGTGATCGACGGCGGTCAGCCCGGCGAGAGCGATGACCGTCCACTGACCAGCAAGTGCGTGGACGCCTCGGGCGAGGTCACGTGCGACGCCGTCGTCGAGGTGCGGGACGGGCAGCTCGTCGGGCTGAAGGTCCTGCAGCGCAGCCACGATCTCAACGTGGTCGGGCAGGTCACGCAGGGACTGGCGGCGAAGGCGATGGGAAGGCTGCCCAGGTGAAGCGCCTACTGCCGTTGCTGTTCCTGGTGGCGGGCTGCGGAGCGGTCCCTGTGGCGGCACCGCCGACCACGACCACGACCACCACCACCACCGAGACGACGGTCGTCACCACGTCGCCGCGCATCGACACGGCGCGCAAGCTGCCTGCCGACCCGTGCCAGTTGCTGGTCGCGGCGGACTTCGACACCCCACTGGCGGGCACACCGGCGCCGGATCCCGCCATTCCGCGGTCCTGCGTCTACCAGGAGGGCAACACCGGCACCGACTCGGACATGTTCGTGGTGGTGGCGTTTCTGGGCGCCTTCGAGAAGCCGGCGAACGCGTCTGGCGAGATGCTCATCAAGGGTCACTCGACGGCGATCTCGTTCGTCGTCCGGCCCGGCGTCATGCAGTCCATCTACACCGTCGCCGTCAACGCCACCGAGTCCTACTCGATCATCGTCGACCTGCCGAAGGCCAACTCGTCGCAGGTGTCGCAGATCGGACTGGGCAAGGCGCAGCAGGCCTTCCAGCGGCTTGTCACATCCTGACGCGCTGTCTCGTCCACTGGTCATGAAGGTATTCGTGATCGGTGCGACGGGCGTTCTGGGACGGGAAGCGGTGCCGCGGCTGCGGACGGCGGGGCACGAGGTCGGGGTGCTGGACCGGCACACGACCTCGCTGTTCGACGCAGATCAGCTGGCGGTGGCGCTGACGGGCTACGACGCCGTCGTCAACCTCGCCACCCGCATCCCGCTCAGCGCGAAGGCCGTGCTGGCGAGCACCTGGGCGGACAACGACCGCATCCGCACCGAGGGCACCGCCGCCCTGGTCGAGGCCGCGAGGGCGGCCGGAGTCGGGCGGATCGTGCAGGAGGGCATCTCGTTCGTCTACGCGGACGGCGGTGACCGGGAGCTCGACGAGAGCGCGCCGATCAAGCCCGTCGGGCACATCGCGAGCTCGGTGCAGGCGCAGCACAACGTCCTCGCGCACCCCGGCGGTGTGTTCCTGCGCTTCGGGATGCTGATCGGCGGCGACGCCATGTCACCGCCGGTGCTCGTCGGCGACGGCTGGATGTCGGTCGTGCACCCCGGTGACGCGGCGGCCGCGGCCGTCGCCGCACTCGACGCTCCCGCGGGCATCTACAACGTCGGGACGCCGGTTCTCAAGCGGGACATGGGAATCACACGCCTGCCGAAGTTCTTCGGCAGGTTCGCCGCGGCGTTCGAGGTGTTCGGACGCTCGCAGCGGGTGGTGAGCACGAAGCTCACCGAGGCCACCGGCTGGAAACCGCAGAACTAACCCATGTGCGGATAGCGGTGATCCGTCGGCGGCACCAGGGTCTCCTTGATGGCGCGCGGGCTCGTCCAGCGCTGCAGGTTGTAGATCGAGCCCGCCTTGTCGTTGGTGCCGGAGCCGCGCGACCCGCCGAACGGCTGCTGCCCGACGACGGCTCCGGTCGGCTTGTCGTTGACGTAGAAGTTGCCCGCGGCGAACCGCAGGGCGCGATGTGCCTGGTCGACGGCCACGCGGTCGCGCGCGAAGATGGCGCCGGTCAGCGCGTACGGCGTGGAGGTGTCGATGATCTCCATCATCTTCGGGAAGTCCGCGTCCTCGTAGACGTGCACGGCGAGGATCGGGCCGAAGTACTCCGTCGTGAAGATGTCGTGGTGCGGGTCGGTGCCGAGCAGCACCGTGGGATCGACGAAGTAGCCCACCGAGTCGTCGCACGAGCCGCCGGCCAGCACCTCGACCGAAGTGGACGCGGAGGCCATCAGCAGCGCCTCCTCGTGCTTGGCGAACGCGCGGTGGTCGATCACGGCGCCGCCGAACGCCGACAGGTCCGTGACATCGCCGTAGGACAACGACTTCGTGACGTCGAGCAGCTGTTCGCGGACTCCGCCGTCCCACAACGAACGCGCGATGTACGCACGTGAGGCCGCGGAGCACTTCTGGCCCTGGTACTCGAACGCACCGCGCACCAGTCCGGTGACGAGCGCACGTGGATCGGCGGAGGCGTGTGCCAGCACGAAGTCCTTGCCGCCGGTCTCGCCGACGACGCGCGGATAGGCGCGGTAGTTGTCGAGGTTGCCCGCCATGGTCTGCCACAACGCCTTGAACGTGCGCGTGGAACCGGTGAAGTGCAGTCCGGCGAAGAACCTGTCCCGCAACGCCACCTGGCTCACGGCCTGGCCGTCGCCGGTGACGAGGTTGATCACGCCTGGCGGCAGGCCGGCTTCTTCGAGCAGCGCCATGGTGAAGTGCGCGGCCAGCTGCTGCGTCGGCGACGGCTTCCACACCACGGCGTTGCCCATCAGGGCGGGCGCGAGCGGCAGGTTTCCCGCGATGGCGGTGAAGTTGAACGGCGTGATCGCCACGACGAACCCGTCGAGCGGCCGGTGGTCCATCCGGTTCCAGACGCCCGGCGACGAGATCGGCTGTTCCTGCAGGATCCTGCGGCCGAAGTGGACGTTGAAGCGCAGGAAGTCGATCAGCTCGCACGCCGCGTCGATCTCGGCCTGCTGCACGGACTTGGACTGGCCGAGGATCGTGGCGGCGTTGAGGGTGTCGCGCCACGGACCGGCGAGCAGGTCGGCCGCCCGCAGCATGACCGCGGCGCGCTCGTCGAACGGCAGCTCCTGCCAGCCCGGTGCGGCGTGCTGGGCGGCGCGCATGGCGTCCGCGACGTCGGAGTTCGTGGCCTGCGCCGTCACACCTAGAACGTGCCTGTGGTCGTGCGGCTGCACGACGTTGATGCGGTCGCCGCCGCCCATGCGCTGCTGACCGCCGATGGTCATCGTCAGCTCGTGCGACGTGCCTTCGAGCTCGGTGATGCGTGCCTGCAGACTCGTCCGTTCGGCGCTACCGGGTGCATAGGTGCGCACGGGCTCGTTGACCGGTTCGGGTGCAGACGTGACGGCGTCCATTCCCCCATCGTGGCACGCGGTAGTAGGGTCCGTCGGGTGGCGCGGGTGACTGGCATCGGCGGGGTTTTCCTGCGTTCTAGGGACCCTGTGCGCTTGGCCGCCTGGTACCGCGACAACCTGGGCGTGCCGATGAGCGAGAAGGGCACCGTCACCTTCCACTGGCTCGACACGGCGACGAACGAGTTCCCCGGCACCACGACGATGGCGTTGTTCGCCCAGGACACGCCCTACATCGGCGAACCCCACCAGCGCACGATGCTGAACCTGCGCGTGGACGACCTGCTGTCGCTGATGGCGAAGCTGAAGGCGCGCGGCGTCGAGGTGCTGCCCGACACCGAGGACTCGGAGTTCGGCCGGTTCGGGTGGTGTGTCGACCCCGAGGGCAACCGGATCGAGCTGTGGGAGCCCGCGGAAGGAATGTGATCGTGTTCGACGAGGCCGTGCGGGCGCTGCGCGAGTGGCAGCACGACGACCTGCCGTTCCAGCTCCATCCGGGAGATCTCGGCTGGTACCGGCGGTTCGGCGCCAAGGAGGCGGCCGCGGCGGTCCGGATCTGGCGCGGTGATGGGCAGATCGTCGCCGTCGGGCTGCTGGACGGCGCCGACCTGCTGCGGTTCACGATCGCGCCGGACGCCCGTCAGGACGAGGAACTGGCGCTGCGACTGGCCGACGACATCTGCGCTCCCGAACGCGGTGTCCTTCCCACAGGGACGGTGTACGTCGAGTCCCCGCGGGGCACGCGGTTCCAGGAGCTGATGTTCGAACGCGGCTGGCAGTCCGACGTGCCGTGGACGCCGCTGCGCCTTCGTCTCGGTGCCCAGCTGCTGGATCCCGATGTGCCGATCGAGGTCATCGGACATGACCAGGCCGATGTGCACGCGGCCGTGATCCGGGCGTCGTTCGAGAAGTCGACGTTCACCGAGGAGCGCTGGCACGCGATGGCGGTCGGCTTGCCGTACACCGACGCCCGAAGCCTGGTCGCGCTCGACCGGGGCGTCGCGGTGGCGGCGATCACCGTGTGGTCGGCGGGCCCTGGCAGGCCAGGGCTGATCGAACCGATGGGCGTGCACCACGACCATCGGGGCAAGGGGTTCGGCAAGGCGATCACGGTCGCCGGGGCGGCGGCGTTGCGCGAGCTCGGCTCGTCCAGCGCGCTCGTCTGCACGCCGAGTTCGAACGTCGGCGCGGTCGCCACCTATCGGGCAGCCGGTTTCGAAGCGCTGCCCGAGGTGCACGACCAGAGGCGGGACTAGAGGAGCTCCAGCACGAACGGCAGTTCCTGCGCCGCGTACCAGGCCAGTTCGTGGTCCTCGGCGCTGCCCAGGGCGAACTCGGCGTCCGGGTCGCCCAGGTCGGCGGCGTCGATGACGTCCGCCGCCGCGCGCACGTCCGCTTCGGCCTCGGCCGTGTCGAGGTGCACCGCCGCGACGTCCTTCGTCGTGAACGAGCCGGCGACCTTCACGACCGAGAAGTCGAGGTCCGGACGCAGCGTCACGTCGTCCACGTCCACCGCGATCACCGCACGACGCGGCTCCGCCTTCTCGTCGGCGGCCAGCAACCGCAGGGAAGCCCGTGCGGCGTCGAGCATCGCCGAGTACTCCAGCTCCTCGGTGTCGCCCGCCGCGTAGGACTCGCGCAGCGCCGGCGTCAGCGCGAACGCCGTGCCGGTGACCGGAGCGAGTTCGCCGCTGTCGACGAACGCGCGCAGCATCGGCACCGTGGCCGGGATGTAGACCCTCATGCGCTCGCCGTCCCCATCAGTTCCTCCACCGACTCCTCGACCATGGTCGCGAGAACGTCCACATCGGACATGGCGTCGCGGTCGCCGTTCAACCCGAAGTAAACACCGCCGTCGTACGACGTCACCCCGATGGCCAGCGCCTGGTTCTTGGCGAGCGGGACGACCGGGAAGATCTCGGTCATTCTCGCGCCCGCCGCGTACAGGGGAACCTGCGGGCCCGGAACGTTGGTGACGATCACGTTGAACAGCCGGCGGCTGAACGAACTGGCGGCGCGTGCGCCGAGTGCGTGCAGCGTAGGCGGTGCGAAGCCGGAGACCTTCACCAGCGCGTCGGCGGCGACGGACTGGCCGGACTCCTGGTGTGCGCGCATCGCGTGGCTCACGTGGTGCAGGCGCACGACCGGGTTCGGCTCGCCGACCGGCAGATCGACCAGGTATGCGCTCACGTTGTTGCCGGAGTCCGGGTCGGCCTCGCGGACCGACAGCGGCGCCATCGCGCGGATGGTGGTGCTGCCGGTGACGTTCTCGCCGCGGCTGAGCAGCCAGTTGCGCAGGGCCCCGCTCAGCGCCGCGAGCACCACGTCGTTGACGGTGCCGCCGTGCTGCTTGCGGATGGCGCGCAGGTCGTCGAGCTGGGCGCGGGCGACGGCGAACCGGCGCTGCGGCGAGGTGATCCGGACGTTCAGCGGGCTGCCGGAGGCGGGCGTCGCCACGGTGCGGACGGCGCTCGCGAGCACGCCGAACGCGTTGAAGACCTTCTCGACCGTGTTGACGGTGTCGAGCGCTGCGCTGCGGACGTTCTCCACGAGCTCGCCGGGCCGCTGCACGATGTCGGTGACGGCGTCGGCCACGAGCTGCAGCGAGCTGGGCTCCGGCTGCGGCATCCAGAGGTTCTCGACGTTCGTGCGCGGCGTCGGCGACACGTCCAGCATGACCTGGCCGATCTCCAGCGACGCGATGCCGTCGATCATGGCCTGGTGGGTCTTGGTGATGACCGCGGTCTGGTTCTTCTCCAGGCCCTCGACCAGGTAGATCTCCCACAGCGGGCGGGAGTGGTCGAGCGGGCGCGACATCAGGCGCGCGACCAGGTCGTCCAGCTGCGTCTCGTTGCCCGGCTTGGGCAGGGCGGACCGGCGCACGTGGTAGGTGACGTCGAAGTCCGGGTCGTCCACCCAGACCGGGCGCGCGATGCGGCCGGGGACCTGCACGACCTTCTGCCGGTAGCGCGGCACGAGGCTGAGGCGTTGCTCGATGAGGTCGACGAGCTTGTCGTAGTCGAAACCGGCCTTGGGCCGGCGGAACACCGCCACGCCACCGACGTGCATCGGCGTCGTGGAGTCCTCCAGGTACAGGAACGAGGCGTCCAGCGCTGACAGTCGGTCCGGCATACGACCTAGCCTAGTGGCGTTCGCGGTCCATCAACTTCTGAAGTGCGGCGCGTTCGCGCGGATCACGGTCGTGCCGCTCCAGCCGGATGCGCGCGGCCTCCGGGATCGCCTCGACCGCCTTCGGGTCCACGTTGGCCATGAACGACCGGAGGAACCGCCACCGCGTGAGCTTCATGACCGGCGCGAGGTGGGCGACGGCGAGCGAGACCCAGCTCAGCGCCACGTCGAGCCTGCGGTCGCCCTTGGTCGCACTTGCCCAGTCGAGCACCACGGGCCCTTCCGGGCCCAGCACGACGTTGCCGGGGTGCAGGTCGAGGTGCAGGAGGTTGCCCTCGCCGCTCAGGAAATCCGGTGCCGGGATGAGGTCGAGGCGGTGGTGCAGGTCCGCGAGCTCCGCGCCGAGACCGCCCGCGAGCCACGGCTTGCGGCCGATCTCCTCGGACATCCGCGGGCCGGGCACGTACTGCATGACGAGTTCGTCGGCGGTGGCCTCGTGCACGCGCGGCACGGGGATCCCGAAGCCGCTCAGATACGACATCATCTCGGCCTCGCGCCGCAGGTCACGGCCGGTGCGCGTGCGTTTGACGAGCAGCCCGTCCGACCGGATGAACACATCCGAGTCCTGACCGCTCGCGAGATGTTGACGTTGCGCGACGCTGCGCATACCTGCCGTCATGTGACGATCATCATCGATATGATCCGAAACACAAGGGCCGAACGGCTCTAGTGGAGCTCTTCACCCGTTTGAGCCCTGTGCGCCTGCCTCTGGCACTCTCTTCCGGTGGAGATCTCGCCCAAGGACCGCTTCGTCACCGTCTACGGCCGCAAGCCAGTGCTGGAAGCGCTGGACGACCCTGCGCTCACGGTGGACAAGGTGGTGCTCGCCGACACGGCCCGAGGCGCGGCCGCGCACGAGATCATCGACGCGGCCCGTTCGCGCGGGGTCCAGGTGCAGCGGGCGACCGCGCAGCGCGTGAAGGTGCTGGCGGGCAACGGCAAGCAGGACCAGGGCGTGCTCGCCGACGTCGTGGCGCCGCGCATGAAGCCGTTGGCGCTGGCTCTCGAAGAGGGCGGGCTGAAGTCCGTTCTGGTGCTGGACGGCATCACCACGCCCGCGAACGTCGGCATGATCCTGCGCACCGCGACCGCCGCGGGCATCGACGGCATCGTCGTGCCGCGCCGGGGCGTCGCCTCGATCGACCCGCTCGTGGTGAAGGCCTCCGCCGGAGTGGCTTTCCGAGCGCCCGTGCTGCGCTGCGGCACCTCGGCGGAGGCCTCGGCTTTGTTGCGCGCGTCCGGATTTCCGCTTTACGCGCTGGATTCCCACGCTTCCGACACGATTTATTCCGCCTCTTTTTCGTCGCGCTCCGCATTCGTGCTCGGCAGCGAAACGTCCGGAATCACCGACGACGTGCGTCCACACATCACGTCGTGGCTCTCGATTCCGATGGCGGCGGGCGTGGAATCACTGAATGTCGCGTCAGCGGCGGCCGTGCTCTGCTTCGAACTCGTGCGCCGGGCCCAGTGACCCGCTCAGAGCCAGTCGACGTGGTACCCGTTGACCCGCGGGTAGCCCAGCAGTGACGTGCAGGCCGCGATTGACGGCTCGCCCCTGACCCGGCCGATCGTCCCGTACTGGTCCCAGACGCCCAGGCCGTTCGTGCAGTGCGCGACGGCCCGGAAGCGGCCCGGCCTGCCCTCGTCGCAGAAGACCTCGATGGTGCGCCCGTCCCGCAGGTAGTCCTCGTAGCAACCGCGTTCCTGCGCCTGCGCGGGTGATGCAATTGCCGTGGCTGCAATGGCGACTGCAACACAAGCGACAATTCTTCGCATTTTCTCCCCTATGCAATCGGCTACTGACCAAATCGACGGTAGTGCTTTGCCGAATAATGGGCAATGACGCTGCGGGGTGAACCCTCAATCGCGGAGCGCGATCGCTAGCAGGATTTCCAGCTCCTCGAGGGTGGACCGTGTCGACCGATGGTGGACGCCGACCATGCCCGCCTCGGCAGCGCCGCGGACGTTGACCGCCAGGTCGTCCACGAAGACGCACTCCTCGGGTTCGAGGGCCAGCTTCCTCGCCGTGAGCAGGTAGATCTCGGTGTCCGGCTTCGCGAGCCCGACCTCGCCGGAGATGATCGCGGCGTCGAACAGGCCGGTGTAGACGGTCGGCGGGTGCCACCAGCCGTCCGCGTTGGACAGCAGCGCGGTCTTGAGGCCGTGCGCCTTCGCTTTGCGCAGCGCGGTGAGCAGCGGAGGTTCGGCGGGGTTGTCCTCGCCGGGGTCGGTCAGGACGCCGCCGTAGTCGAGCACCAGGGCTTTCAGCACCTGCAGGACGGTACCCACTTTCGGGTGCCCGATGTCCTGATGTCGTTGTCGGCGCGCCAGGTTCGGCATGCCCCCAGTCGTTCGCCGCCTGCCCGCCTACGAGCCTCCGGTCGGAGTCTCCGGCGGCTTCGTGATTCCCCGGCCACGGCCCAGGCCCGTCTGGGTGCCGGTGCCGGAACCGCCCCCGCCCGCCTTCGACGCTTCACGGCTCGTCGGGGTCGTGCTGGAGGTGCTGGACGGACGTCGGGCCACCCGGCTGCTGCGGGAGGTCGCGGTGCCCGTTCTGGCCGCTCGGCTGGGCGGGCTGGTTCGTCCTCGGACCACGCGGATGGTGCGCGCGCCCAGGGTCTGTCATCCGTCCCGGTTCGCGGCAGAGGTCTCGGTGACCGTGCGCAGGGAGGGGCGGGTGCTGGCCGTGGCCGGACGGGCCGAGCACCGGAGCGGGAGGTGGTGGTTCACCTCGTTCACGGTGCTGGAATGAGGGCCTGGAAAGCCGCGTGGGCCGCGTTCCCGGAGGAACACGGCCCACGCGGTGGTGGTGCGGGTCAGCGGGGCTTGCGCTGGTTCTTCGCGGCCTGACGGGCCGCCTCGCGGCGCTCCTTGCGGGTGCCGCCCTGCTGGCCGGCCGCGCCGCTCGCCTCGGCGTGCTCTTCCACGCCGCCGTCCTCAGCCGGGCCGCTGTAGTTCAGGTTCTGCTGGCCGGGGCCACCGAGACCCTTGCCGCGCAGGGCGGGCGGGATGGCGTTGCCACTGGCCAGCTGGGCCATGGCCGGGCCAGCGGGCGCCTCGGGCTCCCGCTGCGCCTGCTGCTGTGCGGCCGCCGCGGCGCGGGCACGAGCGCGCGCACCGCCGCCACCGCCGTTGCCGGAGACCTGCGGAAGAGCCTGCGGTGCCGCGCCCAGGGCCACGGGGACCTGGGGCTCGGCGACGGGCTCCGGCTCGGCCGCTTCGACCTGGAGGTTGAACAGGAAGCCGACGGTCTCCTCGCGCAACGCGTCGAGCATCGCGTTGAACATCTCGAAGCCCTCGCGCTGGTACTCGATGAGGGGGTCGCGCTGCGCCATCGCGCGCAGGCCGATGCCCTCCTTCAAGTAGTCCATCTCGTACAGGTGCTCACGCCACTTGCGGTCCAGGACGGACAGCAGGACGCGGCGCTCCAGCTCACGGATGGCGCCTTCGCCGACTCGGGCGTCGATGTCGGCCTCGCGGGCGCGGTAGGCGTTCATCGCGTCCTCGACGAGGAGATCGCGCAGGTACTCGCGCGTCACGTCCTCATCGGACTCGAGGATCTCCTTCGCGTCCAGCGAGACCGGGTAGAGGGTCTTGAGAGCGGTCCAGAGCTTCTCGAAGTCCCAGTCCTCGGCGTACCCGTCGGCGGTGGCGCCGTTGACGTACTCCTCGACGACGCTCTCGATCATGTGCTCGACCTGGTCGCGCAGGTCCTCACCGGCGAGAACGCGGTGGCGCTCGGCGTAGATGACCGTGCGCTGGCGGTTCATGACCTCGTCGTACTTGAGGACGTTCTTGCGGATCTCGAAGTTCTGCTGCTCGACCTGGGTCTGCGCGCTGCGGATGGCGCGGGTGACCATCTTGTGCTCGATCGGCACGTCGTCCGGCACGTTCAGGCGCGTCATGACCATCTCGACCATGGACGCGTTGAAGCGGCGCATCAGTTCGTCCTGCAGGGACAGGTAGAAGCGCGACTCACCGGGGTCGCCCTGACGGCCGGTGCGGCCGCGGAGCTGGTTGTCGATGCGGCGCGACTCGTGGCGCTCGGTGCCGAGCACGTAGAGACCGCCGGCCTCGCGGACCTCGTCGGCCTCCGCCTTGCCCTGGGTCGTCAGCTCCTCGACGACCTTGGCCCACTCGGCCTCGTACTCCTCCGGCGTGGTCACCGGGTCGAGGCCGCGGTCGCGCAGCTCGTGGTCGGCGATGATGTCCGGGTTGCCGCCCAGCACGATGTCGGTACCGCGGCCGGCCATGTTCGTCGCGACGGTGACGGCGCCCTTGCGGCCGGCCTTCGCGATGATCAGCGCCTCGCGGTCGTGGTGCTTCGCGTTCAGGACCTCGTGCGGGATTCCCTTGCGCACCAGCAGCTTCGAGAGGTACTCGGAGCGCTCGACGCTCGTCGTGCCGATCAGGACCGGCTGGCCCTTCTCGTGCTTCTCGGCGATGTCGTCGGCGACGGCCTCGAACTTCGCCTCCTCGCTCTTGTAGACGAGGTCGGGCTGGTCCTTGCGCTGCGGCGGGCGGTTCGTCGGGATTCCGACGACGCCCAGCTTGTAGGTCTGGTGGAACTCGGCCGCCTCGGTCTCGGCGGTACCGGTCATGCCACCGAGCTTCTCGTACAGGCGGAAGTAGTTCTGCAGCGTGATCGTGGCGAGAGTCTGGTTCTCCGCCTTGATCTCGACGTTCTCCTTGGCCTCGATGGCCTGGTGCATGCCCTCGTTGTAACGGCGACCGGAGAGCACACGACCCGTGAACTCGTCGACGATCATGACTTCACCGTTGCGGAGGATGTAGTCCTTGTCGCGGTTGTAGAGCTCCTTCGCCTTGAGGGCGTTGTTCAGGTAGCCCACCAACGGCGTGTTCGCCGCCTCGTACAGGTTGTCGATGCCGAGCTGGTCCTCGATGAACTCCACACCGAGCTCGGTGACGGCGACCGTGCGCTTCTTCTCGTCGTACTGGTAGTGGAACGACTTCGACTTCTCCTCGATGACCTCGATGCGGTCCTTCTGGGAGAGCTGGGTGACGTCGATGCCGCGCATCCGCGGGACCAGGCGCGCGAACTCCGTGTACCAGCGAGCGGACTGCTCGGCCGGACCGGAGATGATCAGCGGCGTGCGAGCCTCGTCGATGAGGATCGAGTCGACCTCGTCGACGATCGCGAAGTAGTGGCCGCGCTGCACGCACTCGTCCAGGCTCCACGCCATGTTGTCGCGCAGGTAGTCGAAGCCGAACTCGTTGTTCGTGCCGTAGGTGATGTCCGAGTTGTACGACGCGCGTCGCTGCTCCGGAGTCATCTCGGAGAGGATCGCGCCGACGGACATGCCCAGGAAGCGGTGAACGCGGCCCATCCAGTCCGCGTCGCGCTTGGCCAGGTAGTCGTTCGTGGTGATGACGTGGACGCCCTTGCCGGCGATGGCGTTGAGGTAGACGGGCATGACCGAGGTCAGCGTCTTGCCCTCACCCGTGCGCATCTCGGAGATCTGGCCGAGGTGCAGCGCCGCGCCACCCATCATCTGGACGTCGTACGGGCGCTGGCCCAGGGTGCGCTTCGCGGCCTCGCGGGCCACGGCGAACGCCTCCGGCAGCAGTTCGTCCAGCGACTCGCCCTCGGCGTAGCGCTTCCGGAACTCCTCGGTCTTGCCCCGCAACTCGGCGTCGGAGAGGTCCACCACCTCGTCTTCCAGGTGGTTGATGTGCTGTGCGATGTTGCGGAGGCGCTTGAGCATCTTGCCCTCGCCGGAGCGGAGCAGTCGGGACAGCACCATCTGGATAGACCTCATCACCTGTATCGCGGCGCGCCCACGTCGGACGCCTTTCCCCTGCCCATCGTAGGCAAGTCGCCAAGATGTGTGCACGGACACAGGCGGATTGGCTGGCCCGACCTGGTCTGCGCAGGTCAGGTGCCGTTTCTGCGATCTTCCCAGGCCACCTGTTGCCGGAGCCCCCACCTCGGCTACTGGTGTGGAGAACGTATGAGGACGGCGTAAAGGTTCCTGGTCCGGCCGATTTCACCTTGACGTTGACTTCTCCCTGCCCCGAAAGACGGAGATTCCCACCCGCCTCGTGGCGGAGAGCGTTCAACCGCTGTGCCTCGCGGCACGGACTTCCTGTTTCGTCGCCGACAGCGGCAGGGAAGACCCTCGCCGTCTGACATCAGCTCCGCAGACATCGCCGGGGGCACCCCGGACCACGGCTAGACCAGCCGCAAGGATGTTCTTCGCCGCATTGACGTCCCGGTCGTGCCGGGTGCGACATCCCGGACACGTCCAGTGCCGGGTGGACAGAGCCAGATCCGCCAGCCGGCGGCCGCAGGTGGAGCAGGTCTTGCTCGACGGAAACCAGCGGTCGATCACGACCAGTGTGCGACCCGCGCGGTCGCACTTGTACTCCAACTGCCGCCGGAACTCACCCCAGCTCGCGTCCGAGATCGCTCGGGCGAGGTGGCGGTTGCGGACCATCCCCGCGACGTTGAGATCTTCTATCGCGATGGTCTGCGCCGAGCGAACCAGCGCCGTGGTTGTGCGGTGCAGGAAGTCACGCCGCGCGTTGCGGACCTTGCGGTGAGCGCGGTCGACCTTGAGCTTGGCCCTGCGGCGATTTCGGCTCCCTGGTCTGCAGCGGGCCAACCGTCGCTGGTAGCGAGCCAGGTTCCGCGCCTTGCGAGCCAGGTGCCGCGGGTTGGCGATCCGCTCGCCATCGCTGGTCACCAGCAGGTGGGTCAAACCGAGATCCACACCGATAGCACTGGCAGTGGTGTCGAGCGGCGCGACTGCCGTGACGTCGACGGCGAACGTCACATACCAACGGCCGTCAGGCTCACGGGAGATCACGACCATCGTGGGATTCAAAGTCACGAGGCTGGCCTCGTCGAACGACCACACGAACCTCAGGGGCTCGTTGGTCCTGGCGAGAGTCAACGCTCCGTCGCGCACTCGAAATGCCGAACGCGTGTAGTGCGCGCTCTGGCGACTTGCTCGCGTCTTGAACCTCGGATACCGCGCACGTCCGGCGAAGAAGTTCCGAAACGCCGTGTGCTGGTGACGCGGCGTCTGCTGCAACGGCACGGAAGACACCTCGGACAGAAATGCGAGTTCCTCAGACCGCTTCCAACCGGTCAGCGCGGCGTCGGTTTCGCGATACGAGGCGCGGACGCCCTCGACTCGGTAGCGGCGACTCCGCTCGGCCAGGGTCTTGTTCCACACCAGACGCACGCACCCGAACGTGCGGTTGAGAAGCTCAACCTGGTCGGGAGTCGGGTAGGCCCGACACTTGTACGCCGTTCGCACAACCCGACCGCAGCGGGTGTTTCGGCTGCCAAAAGGGCCGAAATCCGCACCACCACGGTGACCAGCGAGTGCCGTAGACGCACGCCGCCGCCCCGCACGCGAGGGGTGCGGGGCGGCGGCGGTCGAAGGAACGTGGTGGGCGGTCAGGCCAGCCTGATCACGCCGTAGTCGAATCCCTTCCGGCGGTAGACGACGCTCGGGCGTCCGCACTCGGTGTCTGCGAACAGGTAGAAGTCGTGTCCGACCAGTTCCATCTCGTAGAGGGCCTGGTCGACGGTCATCGGTTTGGCGGCGTGCTCCTTCTCGCGTACGACGCGTCCGGGCAACTTGTCTTCGAGGCCGTCGTCCCAACGCTGCGCGGGCACTTCCGCCATGCCCTCGTAGTCGGCCTCGGGTGCGTCGAGCACCGCGGTCTTGGCGCGGCGCGACGTCATGCTTTCGCCGGCGGACTGGTCGACCAGTCCGCTTGTCGCTTCGGCCACCGAGATCGGGGCGCGGGCCCCGTGGTGGACGCGCCTGCGGTCGTGTGACCGACGCAGACGGTTCTCGAGCTTCGCGACCGCAGAATCGAGCGCGGCGTAGAAGTCACCCGCGCAGGCTTCGGAACGGACCACAGGTCCACGTCCCTTGCCGGTGATTTCGACCCGCTGGCAGTTCTTCGACTGGCGGCGGTTCGGCTCGTGGAAAAGTTCCACGTCGTAGCGGATGACCTTGCGGTCGTAGCGCTCAAGCCGGGCCAGCTTTTCGGCGACGTGAACCCTGTAGTGATCGGGCACCTCGACGTTGCGGCCCTTAACGACGATGTCCATACACGACCTCCCTCGCTTTGCTGCGAGCTATGGCTGGACTGCTTTAAAGCGCCGTGGCGATCTTGGATCGCGGATGTGTCGCAGAGGGTCGTCTCCCTCAGCTCTCACGGCGCCAGGATCATGGGCTGTTCGCCTCCTCCCCGAGGGCCGGGAACGCTGATAGCGGTGCACGTTAGCTTGGGATTCACCGTCGCGTAAGCCCCCTTGCCGGGGGAACGACGAGATTTTTTGGTGACTACGCAGCGCGACGACAGCGCGTTGCCAAGCGTTTCCCGAGCGTGCTCCGAACCAAACCCGACAGCCCCTGGCTCACCCGAACGGCGCACGGCCGAACCGGCACTCGACGGCAGCCTCGCTGCGTCGAACGGGTCCAGTCGCCGCCTCATACCCAGCCAACGGGCGGCCCCCGCGTCATGTTCCCGAAACCTGGAAGAGATCGATTCCGAACCACTCCGTGGACGCTTACCGCACTTCTTGCAACCCAACCGTGCGGCCCCGATACCCGATCACGGCCCTGTCACGCCCGCCCGAACGGTGGATTTCGCCCAATGCAGGACAAGGCAGTCGATCACCATCGCGACGGGACGTACCAGCATTCCAATGAATAACCGCTGGTCAGCTCCATACGTGAATAATCGTTAACTCAGGGCGGCGCGAGGGGCCCGTCCACGGGTCACCCCAGGAGGCGATCGCCGCCCAGGGCAAGGCCTTGATCGACGACGTGACGTGCGGACGCCTCAGTTCTGAAACGTCCGCTCAACAGAGGTTGGGACAAACGGGGCGAAACGAGTTACAAGATCTTGGGACGTCGTCACAGAACGCGCGCCGAGCAGCGGGTTTTCGCGCGCCACGACCGTGCCGGAGATCGACATCGTCACCCCAACTTCACCCTTGTGGGCGGTGCCGAAAGTCCCCGCTGAGCTCCTCCGGTGTCTTGTTTCGGTCCCGGCCGCGATTTTCTGTCAGACCTCGCCGCCATCCTGATCCCATGACAGCTCTCGACCTGCTCCTCCCGCCCACCTGCTCCGGCTGCGGCGTCGCCGGCACCGCCTGCTGCGCCACGTGCCTCGCCGGCTTCGGCCCGCCCGCACGACTCCAGGTGCCCGGCGTGGGGCCGCCTGTGTGGACGCTGGCGGCCTATCACGGCACCGCAAGGGAACTGGTGCTCGCCTTCAAGGAACGGGGCGCACGAGCCCTTGCAGCGTGGTTCGGCGCCTTGGTCGCGGCCACCCTGGTGGCGATCGGCCCTCCACCGTGGACGCTCATCCCAGCGCCCTCCCGCCGCAGCGCCGCGCGCAACCGCGGCGGCGACCACATGCTCCGAATCGCACAGGAAACGGACATCGCCACCGTCGCACCGATCCTCCGGCTGGCGCCGGGCGTGGCCGATTCCGTGGGCCTGACCGCGATCGCGCGCAAACGCAACCTCGCGGGGCGGGTGGAGGTCCGCGGTCCGGCGCCACCAGGCACCACGGTGCTGCTGGACGACGTGATCACCACCGGTGCCACGGCCTCGGCCTGCGTGCGTGCCTTACGGCAGGCGGGGGTGCGCACGAACGCTGTGCTCGTGCTGACCTCGGCCCAGCCACACCGGCCAGGGCAGTAGGGCCGCGGACTTCGCCGGGCACCTGGAAACGCAGCCTGCGCGCCGTCGGCAGCCCAACCGCGACAGCTCGCTGCCTCGGCAAGCCGGTCGCTGCGTTGGCAAGCCGGTCGCTGCGTTGGCAAGCCGGTACAACGGCTCGCTGCCGGCAAGTCGGCTACGACGGCTCGCTGCCGTCAGTCCGGAAGCGCCGACGCGGGCCAACCGCGTGGGCCTGTCGGCCCGCACAGAGCTCGCGCACCTGCCGCCGCCACACCGGCCCGCGCCGGCCCTGGCCCGAGTCGGCCCAACCTCGCCGACCCACTCGCATCAGCCCACCGGCATCAGCCCGCCCTCATTGGCCGCTGCCGACAGCCCGCAGGCGTCAGTCCACTGCCGCCGGCCCCGTCCGCCTGAATCCGGTTGGCATCGGCCCAACCGCGCGAGCCCAGTCCGGATCAGGCCCGCCGACGTAAGCCCGACCACCTGCAGCCGGCTGCCGTCAGTCCAACTGCGGCAACCCATCTGCCATCGACCAGTTCCGCGTCAGCCCACCGACGTCAGCCCACCGACGTCAGCCCACCGACGTCAGCCCACCGACGTCAGCCCACCGACGTCAGCCCACCGACGTCAGCCCACCGACGTCAGCCCACCGACGTCAGCCCACCGACGTCAGCCCGCTGCCGACAACCCAGCCACCTGAACCAAGCTGCCGACAGCCCACCGCGACAGCCCACAAACCTGAACCCGGCCAGCCTCAGCCCAACCGCGCGAACCCCGTCCGGATCAGCCCGGGTAGAACACCAGCGCGCCCGACGGCACCCGGATCGCGCTCGACTTCCACACATCGGTGATGTCCGATGCCGACCACAGCCCGGAAGAGTCGACCACCTGCACCTGACGTGCCGCGGCCGCCGCCACCGAACCCACCGGCACGGTGAGGTTCGACTGGCTGTAGCGGTCCATCTTGTAGCCGTCGGTGTAGACCTTGGTGACCGGCCACGCGGGCAGCGAGGAGGAGACGACCAGCACGTCCTGGGAGAGCCAGTCGATCGACTGCACGGACGCGGCCAGGATCGACGGCTGCAGCTGCCGGGGTGAGCGCAGGGACACGTCCTGGTTGTCGCGCACCACCGACGCGATGTAGAGCTTGCCGGCGATCACCAGCGCGGCCCTCGTGCCGTCGCGGGAGAGGCGCAGTTCGCTGATCGAGCCGAACGGCATGATCTCGGTGATGTTGACGCCCTTGGCGGTCCAGCTGCCGTTGTCGGAACGGGTCACGCGGGCGACCGAGTTGCCGTCGACGGCCGTCCAGACCTCGGTGCCCTGGCCGGTCGAGAGTTGCCACGTCGGCCTGGAGAGCGTGGTCGCGCGCTGGTCCACTTCGGACAGGTCCTGCTCCAGCTCACCCACGCGCAAACGCATTCCGCCGCCCTCACGCGACACCACGGCGAGCCGTGAGCCGTCCAGGGACTGCGCGGCCGACACAGCGCCGTAAGTGCCCGCGCCGGCGGGGCCCTTGATCGGGTTGCCGTCGGTGAGCGAGCGGATCGACCCGTCCGTCACGAGCATGCCCTGGAGGTTCGCGTTCAGCGCCAGCAACGTCTCACCCGCGGTCGCCGACACGTCGGACGGCCGGTAGTCGCGCTGGTCCGGCAGTATCTGCTGGCCGTCGACGAGCACGCGCACCCGCGACGAGGTGACGCCCGAGTACGACTTCACGACCTGCGCCACGATCTGCTTGCGCTTCTCCGGCGTCAGGTCCTTGCCCACGTTGGTGAGGTTCACCTCCAACGCGCCGTCGTCGGACTCCTTGGTGTCCGAGAACTTCTCGGTCTCCGTGCCGAGCGCGCTCACCAGCGTGTCGCGCACCGCGTCACCGGGGCCCGCGATCAGCAGCTCGGTGACGCGCGTCGGGATGCTCGTCGCCGGCGGGATCACGACGTAGCGCGGATCCGGCACCAGCACGGTGAACTCGGGGTTGTAGAAGTACAGGGTCACGCGGCGGTAGGTGGTGTTGAACAGGTTCTGCGGCATGTAGACGCCGAGCGGCGGCTCGGAGATCCGCCACTGGTTGTCGCTGGCGCGCTCGACCTTCACCGGGATGCGGAACTCGCCGAGCTGCGGCACGAACGCGTTGTCGCTGCCCAGCCGCCCGACGTAGTTGCCTTGCAGGAGAACGGTCTGCGTCTTGTCCTGCGCCGCCTGCGAGGTCGGCACGGTGGAGAAGCCGGTCTCGATGATCGTGGGGTTCTTGGTGTCCCAGTTCTTGTTGGCCTCAGGCGTCATGAACGCGCGGGCCGCCGCGTAGTCGCTGTCCGGGTTCGCCGTCGCGTTCAAGAAGTCGCGCACGAGCATGAACGGGTCGATGTTCTGGCGCGGTTCGGGCGCGGCGGGGGTGTTGGACGCCTTGCTGTCCTTCGACCCGATCGGTTTCGGCTGGGTGTTCGTCGGGATCGCGGCGCACCCGGTCAGGGTCACGAGGACGAGCACCAGCAACGACAGCCGCTTCACCGCACTTCCTCCGAAACCTCGTTCGCCGCTTTGTCCGCCGGAGTCCCGTCGACGGGCTCGGCGGGCTGCCAGGTGATCTCCTCGGGCCGCAGCTCGATCTCGCCGGGCTCCTCGTCGGCGATCGGCTCCTCCACCACCGTGACGGGTTCCAGCTGGATCGCGGGCGCCAGCGGCAGCGGGCTTTCGCGCAGTTCCTCGCCGTGCCTGCGGGGCAACGTCAAACGGAACACGGCACCGTGGCCGGGCTCGCCCCACGCCTCCAGCCAGCCGCCGTGCAACCGGGCGTCCTCCAGCGAGATCGACAGACCGAGACCGGTGCCGCCGGTGCGGCGGTTGCGCGACGGGTCGGCGCGCCAGAAGCGGCTGAACACCAGGTCGGCCTCGCCCTGGCGCAGGCCGACGCCGTGGTCCCGCACGGTGATCGCGACGGCGTCGGCGTTGCCGCGCATGGTGAGTTCGACCGGCTGGCCCTCGCCGTGGTCGATGGCGTTCGCCAGCAGGTTGCGCAGAATCCGTTCCACGCGGCGGGAATCGAGCTCGGCGACGAGTTCGTCGTCCGGCAGGTCCAGCACCACCGGCGACCCGGCGCTCGTCGAGATCGCGCGCACCGAGTCGTGCGCCCGGCGCGCCAGCACGCGGATGTCGACCTGGTCGGCGGTGAGTTCCTCGACGCCGGCGTCCAGGCGGGAGATCTCCAGCAGGTCGCCCAGCAGCGACTCGAACCGGTCGAGCTCGTCGACCAGGAGTTCGGTGGAACGGGCGAGCCCGGCGGGGAACTGTTCGCGCGAGGCGTGCAGGACGTCCGCGGCCATGCGCACCGTCGTCAACGGCGTGCGCAGTTCGTGCGAGACGTCCGAGGTGAAGCGGCGCTGCAGCTGGCCGAACTCTTCCAGCTGCTTGAACTGCGCCTGGATCGACTCGGCCATCTCGTTGAACGACTCGGCCAGGCGCGCCACGTCGTCCTCGCCTACGACGTGCATGCGTTCGTGCAAAGTGCCGTCCGCGAACCGTTCCGCGACCTCGGCCGCCTGCCGCACCGGCCGCACCACCTGGCGCGTCACCAGGTTCGCGATGAGCGCGAGCAGGACCAGCAGGACGATGCCGCCGACCGCGAGCGTCGACTGCACGACCTCGGCCGTGCGCTGCTCGGAGGTCAGCGGGAAGATCAGGTACAGCTGCATCGAGCGCGCGGACGTGCTGATCGGCAGGCCCACGACGAACAACGTGGTCTGCGCGCCGTCGCGCTGCACGGTGTGGATCTGGGTGCCGGAACCGCCGTCCTCGACCATCTCGCGCAGGCCGCGCGGCACGTCGTCGAGCTTGCCGACGGACGGCACGCGCCCGGCGCCGGCGGAACCCAGCCCGTCGGCCAGGACCGGTTCGAACGCGCCGGCACCCGCCGTCGTGGCGTCCGTGCCGGCGCCACCGACGGCGAGCTTGTTGATCGCGCTGGTGAACCGCGTCTGCACGCTGTCCGGCCCCGGATTCAGACCGACCAGATCGGACTGGATCAGGCTGCGCGAGGCAATGGCCTGGCGCACCGCGGCATCCTCCTTGGTGTTCAGCAGCTGGTTGGTGATCTGCATCTGCAGCACCATGCCCAGCACGAACACCACGGCCGACGAGAGCGCGAGCGTGGACACGACGACGCGCAGCTGCAGCGAACGACGCCAGAGGTCACCAAACGCGGACCATCGCTTACGCGCTTCCTCGGCGAGGAGCTGCGCCTTCGCGATGGCCGGCCGAACGAACTTCATACGCCACCTGTCACGGAGGGCCGGCCTTGTACCCGACACCGCGGACAGTCAACACCACCTCGGGGTGTTCCGGGTCCCGTTCGACCTTGGACCGCAGCCGCTGCACGTGGACGTTCACCAGGCGCGTGTCGGCGGCGTGGCGGTAACCCCACACCTGCTCGAGCAGCACCTCGCGGGTGAACACCTGGCGCGGCTTGCGGGCCAGAGCGACGAGGAGGTCGAACTCCAGCGGCGTGAGCTGGATCGGCCTGCCCTCGCGCAACACCTCGTGGCCGGGGACGTCGATCGTGAGGTCACCGATCTGCAGGACCTCGGACGGCTCGGCCTCGGTGCGCCGCAGGCGAGCCCGGATGCGGGCCACCAGCTCCTTGGGCTTGAACGGCTTGACGACGTAGTCGTCCGCGCCGGACTCGAGACCCAGCACCACGTCGACCGTGTCGCTCTTCGCCGTGAGCATCACGATCGGCACGCCCGACTCGGACCTGATCGCCTTGCAGACGTCGATGCCGTTCATGCCCGGCAACATCAGGTCGAGCAGCACGAGGTCGGGCTTGAGCTCGCGCAGCGCGGGCAGGGCACGGGCACCGTCGGCGACCACCGCGGTGTCGAAGCCCTCCCCGCGCAACACGATCGTCAGCATCTCCGCCAGGGCGGGGTCGTCATCGACGACGAGCACGCGTGCCTTCATACTCAACATCGTCGCACTCCCGGTCGCACGTTCGCGCACCGCCCACGTTCCGTTGCTGCTGGTGGCGATGTGCGCTCGTTCGGTAACCGGCCGGAACTGTCGTTCCACGTACCCCACCTCGCCCCGTTTGACCTGTTCGTCGCGGGAGTATCCGCGCGAGGATCACCTTTTGTTACCAGGTGTTGTCAGGTTGTGCGAACGGCAGAAGCCAACCAGATGCGCGCGTCACCCACTTTCCTCGGGTCGGTGATCGCCGGCACCGCGCGGTCGTGCCGCGCGGCCAGGTCGACCTGATGCGTCACCGCGGCGTGCCAGCCGTAGCCGTCGAGCCACTCGACCGGGTCCTCCACGTCGGACTGCCAGCGGGCGTCCAGCGCGTCGAACCGCTGATGCACGGCCTTCATCTGCGGCAACTCGCGGAAGGCGTGGTTGACGTGTTCGAGCGCGAGCGTGCTGCCTCGGGCGGACATCGCGCTCACCCAGTACAGGATCTGCTCGCCCGCGTCCGGCGGCAGAAACATGAAGAGGCCCTCCAGCAACCACGCCGTGGGCCTCTTCGGGTCGAACCCGGCACGTATGAGCGCTGTCGCCCAGTCGTCGCGCAGATCGCACGGGACGACGACGCGTTCGCACGCGGGCTGGGCGAGCTGGTCGCGCAGGGCGTCCTCCTTGAACTCGATCAGCTCGGGCAGATCGAGTTCGAAGAGTGTCGTGCCCGGCGGCCACCGCAGCCGGAACGCTCTTGTGTCGAGACCCGCCGCCATGATCACAACCTGGGGCAGGGCCGAGCCGAGGAGTTCGTCGTCGAAGTACCGGGTGCGCAGGACGAAGTGATCGCCCGCGAGGGTGCGCACGCCGTTCAGGTCGCTCGCGGAGCCGGCGGCCTCCACGAGTCCAGCGGCCAGCGGGTCGTCGAAGAGCGGTCGGAGCTGACGTCGCTCGGTGGCGCGGGCGGCAGCGATCAGGACCGCCGTACGGGCGACACCGACCGGAGGGCGCTGCAGGACACGCTTCAAATCGCAATCCCCTATGCACTCAGAGTGACGTACCGGACACTCGATCGTGTCAATCGGTACGCACGTGAGCGACCACTCAAGGAGTGAAGAGCGGTTCCAGAAGCGAATGAAAGTTCACGTTTGACCGCCCGTCGACCACTTGCCACGGCGCGAGCCAGCCGATGTTCGCCAATCCGTCGTAAACGACACCGCACCGCGCCTGCAGCGAGCCATCGGATTCGTAGATGTCGCGGGCCCGCGAATCGTCGTCCTGCTCGCGCTTGGCCGCCCGCTCGGCCGCGACCTCCACGGGCACGCGCAGCAGCAGGTGAAGGTCGGGAACGGGCAGCCCGAAGCGGTCGATCTCCAGCTCGCGCACCCACCGCACGAACTCGCCGTGCTCGTCCTGGTGCAGGCGCGCGGCGCTGTACGCGGCACTCGACGCCACGTACCGATCGAGCAACACGACGTCGTGCTCTTCGAGGTCCTTGCGGATCTCGTCAGCCGCGCCGCGCCGGTCCAGCGCGTAGAGGACGGCCATCCCGTAGACCGAGTCGCTGAGGTCGCCGAGCCGGCCGTAGAGGCCGTCGCGGACGAGGTCCGCGTGCACGCTCTGGCCGTAGCGCGGGAACGCGTGGCCGGCCACGGTCCTGCCCTGAGCGGCCAACGCCTCGGTCAATCCGTTGGCGAGAGTGCGCTTGCCTGCACCGTCGAGGCCTTCGATCACTACGAGCTTTCCCACGCCAAAACCCTAACGGGAGCGGCCCCAGCCACTCACACGGCCGCAGTACGTCCCCCACACGGGCGAAATCCGAGCTTTCGATCACCAGAACGAGTGACTACGGTGAACAGTCACACGGCGCGTGTGAAGGGTAGGTGCCGCGGTGGCCGCGGATTCCGGGCACGCCGGGTCGGTCGATGAACCGATCGGGCTCCCGACTGGGGGTTTACCGACCCCCCTCGCCGAGACGCTGCGCTACGGGCCGTTCCACCGCGCTTTGCGCGAGGCGATCGCCCACCGTGGCCTCTCGCTGGCACGACTGCGCGCTCATCTTGAGCAACTGGGTGTCCAAGTGGGCCAGTCGACACTCTCGTACTGGCAACGCGGCCTGCGTCATCCCGAGGTGCCACGTGCCATCAGCACAGTGCGCGCGCTGGAGACCGTGCTGCGCCTGCCGCCATCGTCCTTGTTGGACCTCATCGGCCCGCGCCACGCGAACACCTACGCGCCACGTCCTGTCGCGACCTGGCCGGATCCCGCGCCGTTGCTCGCGACGTTCGACTCCGTACCAGAAGCGGCACGAGGCAACGCCGACCTCGAAGTGCTCTCCGTGCACGACACCGTCCAGATAGGCATGCACCGCGAGCAACGCTCCATCACCACACGGCTGGTCGTGCGCGCGGTGCGGCAGGGGCCGGACCGGTACCTGGCGATGCACCACGGCGACGAAGGCTCGTTGATCGAGAACGCGATGGTGAGATCCGGCGAAGGCTGCCGGCAGGGGCGTCTGCGCCGGGAAAGCGCTTCCCGCAACCTCGCGGTGGAGATGCTGTTCGACCGGCGGCTCGCGGCGGGCGAGGAGCACGTCTTCAGCTTCACGATCGCCGACGACACCGGCAGCGCGAGCCCGGGCCACCACCGGACGTTCCGCGACACGTGCGGCTCTTACCTCGTGCAGCTCTCGTTCCACCGGCGAGCGATGCCCGCGCGCTGCATGAAGCAGTTCCTGGCCTCCGCCGACGCCACGCCGGTCGACGTCGACGAGCTCGTGTGCGGGCTCGGCGGCGTCGTCAGCGCGTACTTCGGCGACGTCGGGCCGGGGATCGCGGGCATCGCCGTCGAGTGGAGCTAGGGGCGAGGAAAGCGAGAGGGCTAAAGACCGGCGGTCCGAAGACCATTCCGGTTCCAGAGTTAGAAGGAAGCTCTCTCATGGCCTCGCTGGGACCACGTTAGCAGCGAGGCCGGTCAGTCCGACAGCAGTTTCCCGAGTTCTGCCACCGTGGTGACGGCTCCGGTTTCGTCCTGCGTCAAGCCGATGCGGATCACCGGGGCGTCCTTTGTGGATCCCTTGCGCACGAACAGATCCCTTAGCCGCGTCACGGTGAAGTACTTGCGCTGCAACGCCGCTGCCGCGATCAGCTTCACGACGTCGCGGTTCTCCTCGACGCGATTGCCCCACGACGAGCCGCGCAGGTAGAGGTGCAGCCAGGTGCCGAACCAGGAGTCGCCCTCCCGTTCGAACATCACCGGCAACGCGACCTTTCCCCTGCCACGCATGGAAGAACGCGCGCGAACCGTGCTCGGCTCGAACGGCTTGCCCATCTGGTCGAGATCGCGGCTCATGAACCCGAACATCGACTCGGCGACCTCGTCGAACCCCTCCCCCGAGTAGATGTTCACCTGCGGCACCACGTACTTCGCCCTCATCGCGTCGCGGTGCAGGTCGATGAACTCCGTCGCGCCGTCAGAGGCATCGGTCAGGTCACCCGAGTAGTAGGCACCGGCCTGCTTGAGGTTCGTCCACGAGACCTGTCCCTTGTACTCGAAGTTCTCGTTGAGCAGCACCGCGGACAGGTCGTAGTCGGTCCGCTTGACGTGCTGCCGCCAGTGCACGAAGAACCGCAGCACGTCGCCGCCGAACCAGAGCTTCGACCCGCGCGGAAGCACGCCGAAGCCTTCCTCGGTACCGGAAACCGGCACCACGACGTCGAGCACCTCGTCGTCCACGACCAGCTCGGAGTACTCCGGCAGCCTGCGGATCAGCTCGTTCTCGACCACCTCGACGATCGCCTCGACGGCCTTGCGATCGAGCGGCTCACGGTCGTCGTCGGCGATCCAGACCCGGCGCGCACGACTGGCGAAGACGCGCGCGGCGTCCGGCGTCGTGCGGTTCGACAGGTGCTCCAGCACCGAGATGAGGACCCTGCTCGACACTTCGGGCACGGCGGCTTCAACGTGCTCAGCGAGGTTCTCGGCGCCGTGCCGGAGAAGCCTGTCGAGCTGCCGCAACAACATGCCCGGCGCTTTGGCCAGAATGCCGATCGCACGTTCGGTGTCGTTCTCCGCGAACGCCATCTCGACCTGCCCGGCGAACGACCGCGCGACCTTCTCCCCACGCGCCACCGCGAACACGTCCTGCGCCCGCTCGAACGGGTACTCGTGCGGGTGCAACCGCTCGCCAAGACGCTTCCACGCCTCGCGGTTCGAGTTGACGTCGCCGAGCTTGCTCTCCGCGACCTCGTTCAACGCGCCGAGCAACGCCCTGCGTTCGGGCCGACGAAACGACCGAAATCGCGTCGCTTCCTTGAGCGTGACGTCTCCCCCGGACGCCTCCGCCGCGAGCCGCAGCACGTCGGTAACAGTGTCCACGTCCTGGAGTGGGCGCTGTGCGACGAGCCGCGCGGCGTTGAGAATCGCGCGGTTCTCCCGGACCGGGACCTCGACTTCGCTGTCGACGCAGAGCACGGCCAGCTCACCGAGCAACGCCCTGTCGTTCTCCGCCAACGGAATCGGGCTCGTGGCGAGTTCCTCGAACAGGCGCCGCACCTCTTCGTCGAGCGTGCCACCGAGGTGCACGACCGTGATGCGGTCCTTCAACGACGGGATCAACTCGTCGTGCGCCCGCAGCATCTCCTCGTAGGAGTGCTGGACCCGGCCGTACTTCGGCAGGTCGAGCAGGTTGTTGGTCGGCTCGGCGCCCTTCTCCAGCGCGTCCCGCAGGCACTCCCACCAGAACGCGAGGGTGTCCGGCACGTTGTGCGGGAACTCCTTGAAGTACGGGTTGTGCTGCCCCCGCGCCCCGATGAGTTCCTTGACCGCGCGCACGATCTCCGCAGCGAAGTCCTCGGCCTCGGCCAACCCGCCGACGTGTTCCAGCAGCTCTCGCGACGCCTTGAAACCCGAGCTGATCAGCGCGGCGTCCAACTGCCTCGCGACCGCGGCACCGTCACCCGGCGCACCGTCGGAGGCCGGCACGCGCAGGGTCTTCTTGATGATGGTCGTCCGCACCAGGCCAGTAAAACCCGCACGTCAACCGAGTTCCAGCAGCGCTTTCTCATACTGCGCCCGGTCGAAGACGCACGGCCCGATGCCGACGTACTCGTGCCCGTCGCGATGCGGCCGACGGAACCTCGTCCAGATGATCGTGTCGCGGTCGGCGGTGATGTCGGCGACCAGCGGTCCGCATGCCGCGATGCCGCAGGAACAGCCGAGCACCAGCCGCGCCTTGCCGGGCTGGAACGGCTGGGATTCGAGGTCCTCGCGGCGAACACCGCTGAACTCGTCTTCGCCGAACCAGTCGGTGAGCGGGACGCCGTCGACGAGCGGCACGACCACGTCCTCGTGCACGACGTCGTGCGGCACGCTGGCCAGGCCTAATTCCACCCGTTTGGGCACGATGTTGTTTCTCCTCCATCGCCTAACGTCAGTTTGCATGAACGGCGATCCGTCCACTCCCTACAGCCGTGACCTGGGCGATGAGTTGCGTCAGGTGCGCGAGCGCTTCACGACCTTCCGCGGCCGCCGGATCGCCCGAATGCTCGGGTGGGATCCCGGCAAGGTCTCCAACATCGAACACGGCAAGGTGCGCGCCACCGAGATCGACATCATCCAGTACCTGGGTAGGTGCGGCCGCAGCCAAGAGTTCATCACCGACTTCCTGAACAGGTATCGGTCGGCGTTCGACCTCTACTTCGTGCAGGCACCGGGAAGACTCGGCACGTTGTCGATGGCCGAGTCGAGCGCGCAGAAGATCTTCAGCTACAACCTGGCCGTCATGCCAGGGCTGTCGCAGTCCGAGGAGTACGCGTTGAGCTTGTACGAGGCTCGCGGCGTGGTCCCGCCAGACCAGATCAAAGTCGCTGTTCGCGCCCGGATGGAGCGGCAGGCATTCTTGCGGAGCCATGATCGGCCGCAGTGCACTTACTTCATTCACGAGAACGCGTTGCGGCTCAGGGTCGGCAGTCCCGAGGTCATGGAAGACCAGCTCATGAGGCTGCTCTTCCAGAGCCACATTCTCCGAGTCGTGTCGGCGTCGAGCGGTCCGGCCGGAGTCTTCATGGCCAGCTACACGATGTGGGAGTACGAAAAGCGCAGCACCGTGGCGTTCACGGACTGCGAAATCGCGCAGGTGTTCGTTCAGGACCCCGCCGGAGTCAAAAGCTGCAAAACGATCTTCAAGCGCTTGGACGCGGTCGCACTCAGCGAGGCGCAGTCGCGCGCGATGGTCGCGGATCTCGCCAGCCGAGCGCGGGAAGACCACAGCAGGCAGCTGTATCTCACGTAAAGCAGCAGCCCCACAGCGAGGCCGCCGGTTTCATGATCACCAAAATTGTCGGTGCCACCTGCAAGAATTAAAGAAGGGGTCCCCTTGGCGGGGGACCCCTGCGTCAGCTTGGCGGGCGTTCGTCAGCCAACCCGTCGGGCAGCGGCAGGTCGAGCGCCGCGAGGAACCGCCGAGTCTTGACCTCGACGAACACCTCCCCGTCGTCGATCTCGTCGACGTCCTCCGACTCGTCCCACTCGAACCCGTTCGGGTCCTCGTCCTCCGCGAGGAACGCGAGCAGCTCCGCCTGCTTGGCCGGAACGTCCCCGGAGTTCGACAGCGCCCACCACGCCGCCAGTCCCGCGGCCTCGCGCAGGACGTCGGTCGGGTCGGACGCGTTCGGGTTCTCGAAGTAGGTGCGCGGCGTCAGGCCCAGGTAGGCGACGCCTGCGCCGGGACCCGCGGGCGCGTAGACGACCGACGTGATGTCGCTGTCGTGGATGTCGATCCACAGGAACGGCTCCGCGAGTGGCGGCAGTTCGCCCTCGGACAGCGTCTTCCAGGAACCGTGCTCGTAGGCGTAGGTGCCGAAGAATCCCACTACTGCTCCTGGTCCGCGTGCGGCGACTTGATCCCCTGAATTATGGAAGACGCCTCGGCTCGCGCCGCCGCGGCTTCCTCAGTCGCCCTCTGCCGATCTGCGGGAAGCGGGAGAACCGCAGACAGCGACTCCAGCGCTACCGCCATGGCGATCCGCCACTCCGCGTACTGCCGTGTGGTGGACGGGCCCTGCGGCCGGCGAGCGCGGACCGCGCGCATGTCGTTCAACGCCGACTTCAGTTCGGCGGGGATCGCCATGTGACTTCTTCCGGAAAGCGAAAGGGGCGCCCCTGACCGGGGCGCCCCTCAAAGCAGCGATCAGTAGCGGTAGTGGTCCGCCTTGAACGGGCCCTCGACGTCCACGTCGATGTACTCGGCCTGGTCCTTGGTGAGCTTGGTCAGCTCGCCGCCCAGGGCCTCGAGGTGGATGCGGGCGACCTTCTCGTCGAGCACCTTGGGGAGGCGGTAGACCTCGTTGTCGTACTCCTTGAACTTGGTGAACAGCTCGATCTGGGCGATCACCTGGTTGGAGAAGGAGTTCGACATCACGAACGACGGGTGACCCGTG
>NZ_JAXAVU010000012.1:0-492712 GCF_033949975.1 Lentzea sokolovensis | reverse complement strand
AATTTGCCCTGCGGGTCGAGCGCCACAAGCGCTCCCCGCAGGGCTTTTTCACGTACTGCGCCATTCGCTCGGCAGCATGCCGAACGCGAGCCGGAACCTTCGCGTGAAGTGCGTCTGGTCCTTGAAGCCCCACCGCCGGGAGATCGTGCCGATGGACCGGTGCCGGGAACTGGGATGGACCAGCTCGGCCTTCGCCTGTTCCAGCCGGCACGCGATGATCCACTGCTCCAGGCGCAGGTTGGCATTGGAGCAGACGCGGTGCAGGTGACGGGGTGAGATGGCGAGCGCCGCGGCGATGTTGCCGGGACCGAGATCCGGATCACGCAGGTGCTGCCGCACGTAGGCGCGGATCTGGACGATCAGGGTCTGCTCGACGATGTCACGCGTGCTGGCGAAGTCGTCGACGGCCGTCGCGATGAGAGCGCGGGCGAGCTCTATGCTCGCGGCACCCAGCATGCCGGCCGCCGGGCTGTCGCTGAGCAGGTCCGCGTTCCTGGTGATGTCCAGCACGTGGCGGCTGAACAGCCCGTACAGCGGGCTCGATCTCAGTCTTGGCCCAGCCCGCCGCACGAGGTCGGCCGGCAGAGCCAGGTCCTCGGTCCACGTGTTGAGCGACTGCGCCGCACCGAATCCGCGCCAGCCGAAGGTGAACGGCTGGCTGACGTCCACCACCAGGATCTCCCCGCAGGACACCATCCGCAGGGTCGATCCAACCTGGTAGCGGGCCACACCGCTCTCGTGCACACCGATGGCGATGTGCTCGCCCGATTCCGCACGGGCGGCCTTCGCGGTGCGGACGTTGGCGAACGCGGTCGACTCCGCGCGCAGGATCGACGCGGAACCGAACGACCAGAGGTCCACCCTGGCCCGCACCGGCTCGTCGTCCTCCACATCCACCCGCGTCACCCCGGCGGCCTCGCGCATCGTGGTGATCAGCGCGTCCCGCCGATCGCGCGGCGCGAGCGTTGCGGTGTCGAGCAGAACGGCCATGCGAGATCCCCCTGTAGCGACGGCTGGTTGGCGTTGTGAGCCGACGGCACGGCGTTGTGGACCGATTTTGGCGCGCAGGCTTGATCTTAGGCTCGGACCGTCCTGGCGCGGACAGCTCGCATTCGTCGACTTCGGAAGGGCCGCAACATGAAGACCATCGTCCTGGTCCACGGTTTCTGGGTGACGCCCCGCAGCTGGGAGCAGTGGGTCGACCGCTATCAGCGCGCCGGCTACGACGTGGTCGCCCCCGCCTACCCCGGTTTCGAGGTGGAGGTCGAAGCGCTCAACGCCGACCCGTCGCCGATCGAGGCGGTCACCGCGCCCGCGATCATCGAACACCTCGAGTCCGTCATCAGACAGCTCGACGAACCGCCGATCATCATCGGTCACTCCGCAGGGGGTGCGTTCACCCAGGTCCTGCTCGACCACGGCTTCGGCGCCGCGGGCGTGGCGCTCAACTCCGCGCCGACAGAGGGCGTGCTCGTCACGCCGCTGTCGCAGATCAGGTCGACGCTGCCGGTGCTGAAGAACCCGGCCAACCGGCACAAGGCCGTCGGCCTCACCGCGGAGCAGTGGCGCTACGCGTTCACCAACACCTTCACCGAGGAGGAGTCGCTGGCGCTCTACCAGCGCTACCACGTCCCGGCCTCGGGGCGGATCCTTTGGGACGGTGTGCTGGCCAACTTCATCCCCGGCCCGCAGGACATCCACGTCGACTACCACAACGACAAGCGCGCGCCGCTGCTGTTCGTGTCCGGCAGCGAGGACCACATCATGCCGCCGTCGGTGCAGCGGTCGAACGCCAAGCACTACAAGTCGAACACCGTCACCGAGATCAAGGAGTACGAGGGCATGGCGCACCTGCTGCCCGCCCAGCAGGGCTGGGAGAAGGTCGCCGACGAGGTCCTGGCCTGGGCCGTCGACCAAGCAGGCTGGCCGGCCACCGCGTGAAGGACGTCCGTCTCACGCACATCGGTGGCCCGACGGTCCTCATCGAGGTCCACGGATGGCGCCTGCTCACCGACCCGACGTTCGACGCCCCCGGCCGCAGGTACGCCTTCGGCTGGGGCACGTCGTCGCGCAAGCTGACCGGCCCCGCCATCACTCCCGCCGACCTGGGGCCGGTCGACGCCGTGCTGCTCACCCACGACCACCACGCCGACAACCTCGACGACGCCGGCCGCGCACTGCTCCCCACCGCGGACACCGTCGTCACCACGGTCTCCGGCGCCCGCAGGCTCGGCAACGCCCGCGGCCTCGCGCCGTGGACCACCACCCGCCTCGACAAGCCGGGAGCGCCGTCGATCGAGATCACCGCGACCCCGTGCCGGCACGGCCCACCCCTGTCCCGACCCATCACCGGCGACGTCATCGGCTTCGCACTCCACTGGGACGGCCAGGACCACGGCGCGCTGTGGATCTCCGGCGACACGGTCCTGTACGACGGCGTCCGCGAGGTCGTCACCCGCGTCGAGGTCGACCTGGCCCTGCTGCACCTCGGCGGCGTCCGCTTCCCGATCACCGGGCCGCTGCGCTACACGATGACCGCCGCCGATGCCGTCGACCTGTGCCGCCACCTGCGCCCGCGCACCGTCGTCCCCGTTCACTACGAGGGCTGGCAGCACTTTCACCAGGGCCGCGCCGCCGTCGAACAGGCCTTCGCCGCCGCACCCGACGTCGGCGCGCTCGTTCGCTGGCTGCCGCTGGGACCCGGTGCAGACGCCTAGAAGAGCCTGGTCGTCAGCGCCGCAACCGCTTGCGCATCGCAGTCGCGTAGCAGGTCCCGCAGGTTCGCCGCCGCGTTGCGGTCGGCGTAGGTGAACCCGAGCTTGGCGATCGTCGCGCCCCACCGGACGTCGTCGTCGAGCGCATCGGCCAGGTCCTGCCAGCCACCGCGCAGCCGGTGCAGGTAGGCGGGCCAGCGCGTGGCTATCTCGGCGACGGCGACCAGGTGGCTCGCCTGTCTGACGTCCGCGGAGGCCAGCACGCGCAGGTAGAACTGCCACACGTTGAGCAGCCTCTTCTCCTCACGCACCGACTGCTCGGGCTGGGCCTTGAGCCGGTGCCGCAGATGTTCGCGCACTTCGGCGTGCTGCTCGATCGCGACGACGACCTGGTCGACGGTCGCCTGCTCGGGGACGACCGTCGAGGCCTCCGCGGTGGTGAGCGCCTCGGCCGTGATTTCGGCGCTGGCGTGGGGTTCCTCGCGATGTACTGGCCCGAGCTGGGCTAGCAGGATCCGGTCGACGGCGTCCTCCGTGGTGCGGGGCAGCCGAATCGGGAGCTGGATGAGTTTGCGCAGGAACGTCCACCCCGGACTCGGATCGTCCGGGTGCGTCACGATCTTCGCGTCGGCGAGCTCCTGGTAGGCGTGGTCGACGTGCGATGCGACGACCGTGGTGTCGAGACCCAGCACGAACCTCGTGGCGGGGAAGTCATCCGACAGGAACACGTTGATCGCCTCGAACACCTGGGCCGTGGTGCGCGGGGTGCACCGGTCGAGGTCGTCGATCAGCAGAATGAGCCGGTACCTGTGCGACTCCAGGTCCTTCAACAACGCTCTGATGTCGTGCTGTACCAGGTAGAGGTAGCCGGATCGGGCGTTGTAGTACGGGTCGCGGACCAACGGATCCGTTGTGGTGGTGGAGAAGGCATTGCTGACGACCGGTCCCGCGAACAGCTCACCCGGCAGGAACGCCGAGGCTCTGCCGAAGAGATACCGCAGTCCTGTGTGGACGACACCGGCCGCCGCGAGCCCCGCCGTCGCCCACCACGCCCAGCCGAGGCTGAGTTTGGTGAGCGCGCCCAGCAGGGACAACCCGAAACCGAGGCCCGCGAACGACAACAACGGCGAGGAGATCCGCCTCCACAGCTGACGCTGGAGATGACGGCGGTCCACACGGCCGGCGTTGCGGGAGAACCAGTACCGCTCGCGGTTGTTCTGGTGCGGCATGATCGCCGATTCGGCCGCCTCGGTCACCGCCTTCGCGAGGCCGGCCCACACCTGCTCGCTCGACTGGTGCCGCCACGGGTTGAACGGCACCACCAGCGGGTGCACCATCGGTTTGATCTTCGTCGGCTTCTGCTCGGGCGGCTCCACCACCTCAGGAGGCCGGTACAGCATGCGGTCCGCCTGGCCCGCGGTGAACCTGCGCCGCGGCCGTGTCGTGGTGGGCGGGGTGGGCATCCGGTTCCTGACCAGCTCAAGCAGCGTGCTCTTGCCCGAGCCCCAGGCGCCCTCCACCGCGATCACGGTCGGTCCGTCGTCATCACCTGGCCGGAGAACGTCCCGGAGCGCTTCGACCAGGGTGCCGCGGTCGAGCAGGTCTTCCTGCGCAACGCGGTCGCTGAACCCGCGGGTGGAGACCTGTCCGATGCGCGGAACAGGCGGTAGCAGCGGATTCCAGATCTGCACGTTGCCGTCGTCGTCACCGGAGACGATCCGCGGGCGCCCGTCGGGTCCGACGTAGCTGACCACGTGGTCGACCCGGCTGCCGGGAGCACCGATGCGCTGCTGCTCTCCACTGCGCGGGTCCCAGAGACGGATCGTGCCGCCCAGACTCGCGGACACGACCAGCGGTCCACTCGGTGTCGGGCACGTCGTGACCGTGGTGATCGACGTGGTGTGGCCGCTCAGAGTCCGCCACTCGCCCGTGTCGCCCGTGGTGCGGACGAGGACGTCCTTGCCGTCGACCCGCACGTGAAGCCCGTCGGGCCGGGAGAACCCCGCCAGGTTGTCGGCCGCGGGTCGCCAGTAGACCCGCTGCTCGCCTTCGTAGCGCAGTCCGGTGTTCGCGTGCACGATCTCGTGCACCCGGTGCCCGTGCACTTCGAGCAGCGGATCCGCGGCGACGTCCGTGTTGACCGCGAGCCGTGTGATCGGTTCCCCGAACCCGATGACGCGATCGAGAGTCATCCGCACTGCCTTGTCCGCCGCTGTCACGCCTGGAAAGTACCGAGTTTCGTTTCCGGCAGGTTTCTGTCCGGTCGGACTAGTGCGAAATCGGCCTGAACAGGGTGAAGATGTGGACCATGGAACACCGAGCCCGCACCTCTGGACTGCGCCGCAGCCGCACGGTCACCACGCCGAGGCTCGGTGAGCTGTTCAACGGCTATCTCAATCCGGAACGGCCGCACGCCGGCGCCTACGACGAGATGTTCTCCACGGACAACGGGGTGCGGAGTGCTTACCGCGCGCTGTACGAGTCGGTGGCTCCGTCGCAGGTCAACGAGCTGAACGCGCGCTCCGAGGCCTTGGGACGAGCCTTTGTGGACCAAGGGATCACGTTCTCGTTGAGCGGTCAGGAGCGGCCGTTTCCGCTTGATCTGATTCCTCGGATCATCACCGCGAGTGAGTGGTCGAAGCTCGAAAAAGGCATCGTTCAACGGGTGCGGGCGATGGAGATGTTCCTCGCGGACATCTACGGCGACGCGCAGATCGTTCGGGATGGAGTGTTGCCGCGGCGTCTCATTACGAGCTGCGAGCACTTCCATCGGGAGGCGGCCGGCATCAGTCCGCCCAACGGGGTGCGCATCCACGTGTCGGGTGTGGACCTGGTGCGGGACGAGCAGGGGACGTTCCGGGTTCTCGAAGACAATCTTCGTTGCCCGAGTGGCGTTTCCTACGTCATGGAGAACCGGCGGACGATGGCGCGGGTGTTTCCCGACCTGTTCGCACGGCATCGCGTGCGCGCGGTGGGTGACTATGCGGTGCATCTGCTCAGGGCACTCCGCAACGCTGCCGCGCCTAACGCGGCGGATCCGAACGTTGTTGTGCTGACGCCTGGTCTCGGCAACAGCGCCTATTTCGAGCACTCGCTGCTCGCGCGGCAGATGGGCGTGGAGCTGGTCGAGGGGCGGGATCTGTTCTGCCGCGACAACTTCGTTTACCTCCGGACGACCGAGGGTGAGCGGCAGGTCGACGTCATCTATCGGCGCATCGACGACGACTTCCTCGACCCCGTGCACTTCCGGCCGGACTCGGTGCTGGGCATCGCCGGGCTGTTGAACGCGGCGCGGGCGGGCAACGTCGTCGTGGCCAACGCCGTGGGCAACGGGGTGGCGGACGACAAGCTCGTCTACACGTACATGCCGGAGATCGTGAAGTACTACCTCCAAGAGAAGCCGTTGCTGCCGAACGTCGACACGTACCGGTGCTGGCTGTCCGAGGAGCGGGCGCACGTGTTCGACCGCATCGACGAGCTGGTGGTGAAGCCCGTCGAGGGGTCCGGCGGGTACGGGATCGTGTTCGGGCCGGACGCGACGGTCCGGGAGCTGAACTCGCTGCGGAAGCGGATCAAGAGCAACCCTCGCGGGTGGATCGCGCAGCCTGTCGTGCAGCTGAGCACCGTGCCGACCAAGGTCGGGGACAGGCTCGCGCCGCGGCACGTCGACCTGCGGCCGTTCGCGGTGAACGACGGCAACTTCATCTTCGTGCTGCCCGGCGGGCTCACTCGCGTGGCGTTGCCGGAGGGGAGTCTCATCGTGAACTCCTCGCAGGGCGGCGGGTCCAAGGACACGTGGGTGCTCGCGGCGAAGTCGTCGAACCAGGAACGGGAGCTCGCGGAGCCAGGGCTGGCCGGGCCGGGCGAGATGGAGGCCGCTGCCGCCGAACAAGGGCCGGAGCTGTCCACTTCCCAGCAACAGCAACAACAGCAGCAGTAGGGAGGCGCGCGAAATGCTGGCACGCAACGCGGAGTCGCTGTACTGGATCGGCCGTTACGTTGAACGGGCCGACGACACGGCGCGCATTCTGGACGTCTCGGTCCATCAGCTGCTGGAGGACGCGACCGTCGACCCGGACGCCACGTCGCGGCAGTTGCTGACGGTTCTGGGCATCAAGCCACCGGTCGGGGCCGACCAGTTCGACGTGTGGTCGCTCACGGAACTGGTGGCGTACAACAAGGACAACCCCAGTTCGATCGTGTCGTCGGTCAACAGCGCGCGCGAGAACACGCGTGGTGCTCGCGAAGTCGTGTCGACCGAAATGTGGGAGTGCCTCAACGCGATGTGGAACGCCGTCGCGGAACGGCAGACCTACGCGCGCACGATGGGGCCGCACGCGTTCTTCAGCTTTGTGGAGGAACGGGCGGCGATGTTCGCGGGCCTGGCCGACTCCACGATGTCACGGGACGACGGCTGGCGGTTCCTCGTGCTGGGACGGTCGGTCGAACGCGTCGACATGATCGTGCGGCTGCTGTTGGCTCGTGTGGGAGACAAGGCGTCCTCTCCTGGATGGGTCACGGTTCTGCGGTCGGCCGGTGCGCACGACACGTACCTGAGGACGTACCGCGGCGCGTTGGACGCGTCGAGAGTGGTGCAGTTCCTGTTGCTGGACAGGCTGTTCCCGCGGTCGGTGTTCCACGCGCTGAGGCAGGCCGAGTCCTGTTTGGAACAGCTGGAGAACCAGCCGTCGGTGCGTGTGGGGGCGCGGGCGGAGGCGCTTCGGTTGCTGGGCCAGGCGCGCAGCGAGCTGGAGTTCCTGCGGCCGCACGACCTGCTGGACGACCTGCCGAAGCGGCTGGCGGCCTTGCAGAAGACGGTTCGTGACGTCGGTGAAGCCGTGTCGCAGCAGTACTTCCACGTGGCGCAGTGGGTCGCCTGGACGAACACCGAGGTGGGCTGACCATGAGCTGGCGAGTACGTGTCGTGCACACGACGGGCTACCAGTACGACGCACCTGTTTCGCAGTCGTACAACGAGGCGCGACTGACACCGCGTGGTGACCGCCGACAGAACGTGGTCGTCTCACGCGTCGAGACCACCCCTGCGACCCGTGCGTACCGGTACACGGACTACTGGGGCACGGAGGTCACGTCGTTCGACCTGCACGCTCCGCACAAGGAACTGCAGGTAGTCGCGTCATCGGTCGTCGAGACGAGTTCGGAGATCGAGCCGGTGACCACGGGCACGTGGGGTGACGTGCGCGCGGAGAACATCGTTGACCGCTACACGGAGTTCCTCGAGCCCACCCGCTACACGCCGCGCAACCGCGACCTGCTGGCCGTGGCACGCGACCTCAAGAAGGGGCAGTCGCCCTCGGGTGCGGTGCTCGCGGCGTCGCAGTGGGTGTGGGAGCAGCTGACTTACCAGCCGGGGTCGACCGGCGTGCACAGTTCCGCCGTCGACGCGTGGCAGGAGAAGAAGGGCGTCTGTCAGGACTTCGCGCATCTGACGTTGGTGTTGTTGCGAGGCATGGGGATTCCGGCGCGTTATGTGTCCGGATACCTGCACACGAAGAAGGACGGCGCGCTGCGAGAGACGGTGCGCGGCGAGTCGCACGCGTGGATCGAGGCGTGGACCGGCGGATGGTGGGGGTACGACCCCACGAACGCGATGCCGGTCGGACCTCGGCACGTGTGGGTGGCGCTCGGCCGCGACTACGCGGATGTGGCTCCGTTGAAGGGGATCTACTCGGGTAGCGCGGCGACCGCGTTGGAGGTGACGGTCGACATCACGCGCCTCGCGTAGGACGTTTTCACCCGAATGAGCACCTTATTTGGACCTGCTACAAACCCTAGTTTCGGCCTATGACTGTGATCACATCCACTGCGTACAGCCGGGACCTCGGGGAAGAACTGCGTCGGTTGCGGGAGACCTGCACCGAGCTGGGTGGCCGCGCGATGGCCATCCGGCTCGGCTGGGATCCGAGCAAGATGTCCACCATTGAGCACGGCAAGGCTCGTGCGACCGAGATCGACCTGGTGCAGTTCCTGACCGCATGCGGCAAGGACGCCGACTTCTTCGAGGAGTTCCGGCGGCGCTACGCGAAGGCCTTCGACGAGTACATCGTGCAGGTGCCGGACAACACGCGGACGATGGCTCTGGCCGAGGCGACCGCCAAGACGATCACCAGTTACGACCCGCGGTCCGTGCCCGGTCTCTCCCAGACGCCGGAGTACGCCGACGCGCTGTACCGGCTGGGCGGCTTCATCGCGGAGGAACGAATCCCGACGATCGTGCAGTTCCGCATCGAACGCCAGGCGATCCTGCGACGACACGATCGGCCGACTTGCTTGTTCTACGTCCACGAGCTCGCACTGCGGCAGCAGGTCGGGAACGACCAGATCATGGAAGACCAGTGCGCGAAGCTCCTGTTCGGAGCGCCCGAGATCCGGATCGTGCCGGCGCACGTCGTGGTTCCGTCGTCGGGCTGCGTGCTCTGGGAGTACGAGAAGGCGTACCCGGTCGCCTTCGGTGAGACCGACCTCGCAAAGGTGTTCGTGCAGGATCCAGGGGCCATCGCGCGCACCAGGCTGCTCTTCGACCACCTGGATGAGGTCGCGCTGGATGCGGAACAATCGCGGAGCAAGCTGGCGGAGTACGTCAGCCCACCGCGAGAGGAATTCGATGGCCGAGGACCGCGCCTGGCGTAAGAGCAGCTACAGCGATGCGACCGAGGACGGGAACTGCGTCGAGGTCTCGATCGCTCAGGACGTGCTGGTTCGTGACTCCAAGAACGCCGACGCGGGCACGCTGAGCTTCAGCGCACCCGCGTGGCGTGCGTTCGTTCAGCGCCAGCCGTGACGTTCGCGTAGGACGTCCACGACCTGGCCGAAGGCGGCGGGTGCCAGCACGGCACCCTCACGCCGGATGTCGTCATCCGAGTCGAGGGCGAAGACGCGGTCGAGGCGCAGGTAGGAAGGCCTGCCCTCGCGGTCCCAGGCGCCCGCGCCCAGTTCCAGGAAGTCGTCGCGCGGCTCCTTCGACGAGAGCATCAGCGCCACGAGATCGGTGCCCGCATGGCCCACGACCAGCAGCGGGCGGTCCTTGCCGCGGTTGGCGTCCTCCTCGAAGGGCACCCACGCCCACACGACCTCACCGGGGTCGGCGTCGCCGTCCATGGTGGGCGCGTAGTCCAGCTTGGCGGCCTGTGCCGCGTCGAAAACCTCACGGACCGCGCCCTTCGCCGGGCGGGGGTCTTCACCGTTCGTCTGCACGGACGCACCCTAGTGGTGCAGGGCACAGCGACCTCTATGGGACCATAAGGGGACACCCGTCCGATTTCCTGTTGAGGACTGCCTTGACCTCGTTCGCCGACACGACCTTCACGCCGCCGGAGCTCATCCGGAACTTCTGCATCATCGCGCACATCGACCACGGCAAGTCGACGCTGGCCGACCGCATGCTGCAGCTCACCGGCGTGGTCGACGCGCGGGCGATGCGGGCGCAGTACCTCGACCGCATGGACATCGAGCGTGAGCGCGGCATCACCATCAAGGCGCAGAACGTGCGCCTGCCGTGGCAGCTCGACGGGCAGGACCACGTCCTGCACATGATCGACACGCCTGGGCACGTCGACTTCACCTACGAGGTGTCCCGCGCACTGGAGGCCTGTGAGGGCGCCGTGCTGCTGGTCGACGCCGCGCAGGGCATCGAGGCGCAGACGCTGGCGAACCTGTACCTGGCGATGGAGAACGACCTCACCATCATCCCGGTGCTGAACAAGATCGATCTGCCCGCCGCGGACCCGGACAAGTACGCGAAGGAGATCGCGCACATCACCGGCTGTGAGCCGGACGAGGTGCTGCGCGTCTCGGCGAAGACCGGTCTCGGCGTCGGCGCGCTGCTCGACGAGGTCGTGAAGAAGGTGCCGGCGCCCGTCGGCAGCGACGACGCCCCGGCCCGCGCGATGATCTTCGACTCGGTCTACGACACCTACCGCGGCGTCGTCACCTACATCCGCGTCGTCGACGGCAAGATCACGCCGCGCGAGCGCATCAAGATGATGTCGACCGGTGCGACCCACGAGATCCTCGAGGTCGGCATCGTCTCGCCGGAGCCCAAGCCGTCGCAGGGCCTCGGCGTCGGCGAGGTGGGCTACCTGATCACCGGCGTGAAGGACGTGCGCCAGTCCAAGGTCGGCGACACCGTCACGTCGGAGCGCAAGGGCGCCACGGAGCCGCTGGCCGGCTACCGCGAGCCCCGCCCGATGGTCTACTCCGGCCTGTACCCGGTCGACGGCTCGGACTACCCGGAGCTGCGCGAGGCGCTGGACAAGCTCCAGCTCAACGACGCTGCTCTGACCTACGAGCCGGAGACCTCCGCCGCGCTGGGCTTCGGCTTCCGCTGCGGCTTCCTCGGCCTGCTGCACCTGGAGATCACCCGCGACCGCCTGGAGCGCGAGTACGGTCTCGACCTCATCTCCACGGCCCCGAACGTCGTGTACCGCGTGGTGATGGAGGACGGCGCCGAGATCGTCGTGACGAACCCGTCCGACTGGCCGGAGGGCAAGCGCGCCGAGGTCTACGAGCCCATCACGAAGTGCACCATCATCGCGCCGTCCGACTACATCGGCCCGATCATGGAGCTCTGCCAGTCCAAGCGCGGCCAGCTCGGCGGCATGGACTACCTGTCCGAGGACCGCGTCGAGCTGCGCTACACGATGCCGCTCGGCGAGATCATCTTCGACTTCTTCGACTCCCTGAAGTCGCGCACCCGCGGTTACGCGTCGCTGGACTACGAAGAGTCCGGCGAGCAGGACGCGGAGCTCGTCAAGGTCGACATCCTGCTGCAGGGTGAGACGGTCGACGCGTTCAGCGCGATCGTGCACAAGGACTACGCCTACGCGTACGGCACGCGCATGGCGACCCGTCTGCGTGAGCTCATCCCCAGGCAGCAGTTCGAGGTGCCGATCCAGGCCGCGATCGGTGCCCGCGTGATCGCCCGCGAGACGATCCGCGCCATCCGCAAGGACGTGCTGGCCAAGTGCTACGGCGGTGACATCACCCGTAAGCGCAAGCTGCTGGAGAAGCAGAAGGAAGGCAAGAAGCGCATGAAGATGGTCGGCCGCGTCGAGGTGCCCCAGGAGGCCTTCGTCGCCGCGCTGTCCACTGATGAGCCGAAGGGCAAGAAGTAGGTTCGTCGCGTGCTGGAAGCCGGATCCGCTTGGCGGGTCCGGCTTTCGGCTGTTCGAGCAACTGGTTCACGGGCGTCAGGCGGTGATGTGCCGTACGACCGCGGCAAGGGACCGCTCGCTTGGTTGAACGGTGTCCACTGAGAGCGCCTCCCCGTGCCAGGACGGAAAGCTCGCCAGTCGCTGCCGCACGTCGGACCAGTCGCCGGCGTCGTGCCAGCCGGGGATTTCGCGGCTGCGGCCTTCGAGCCTGCCACGGTGGACTTGCGGGTCTGAGCACCGGCACACGACCACACGGAACTCCGCACCGGTCCGGCGGGCCAGGCTGCGCCAGCGGTCCCTGGTCGCGACCCGTTCGGTGGGGTGATCGAGGATGACGGACTGTCCGGCGGCGAGCTGCCGCAGAGCGAGCGTGGTCAGCACCTCTTCGGCGATGGCCAGTGAAGCCTCGAAATGGCGACCGCCGAACGGGGTCAGCGCGCCGAGCAGCCAGTCCGTGGCGAAGACCGGGATCCCCAGCTCGGCACCCGCGGCGTCGGCCAGGGTGCTCTTTCCGCTGCCGGGCACCCCGGAGAACACGACCAGCCGGGCATCCGTGGCGGCGGCAGGCAGGTCGTAGTCGGTGAAATCGGCCGGCAACCTCGGTGTCAGGTCGGTCGGCACCAGTCCGGCAACCCACGTGGAGGCGATTCGATGCGGCCGTGCGGCCTCGACGACGCAGGAAACGACATCAACGGTGCCATCGTGACGGCGGATCCGCGCCCGCGCGGTGGTCTCGCCGACGTCGAGACCGACCACGACGACCGGCGCGTAGTGGGCAGCTCGACCACGGGTGACCTCGACGTACCTCTCGGGCGTGACGACGGCGGTGAACGCGGCCGCGAGCACGTCGGACGCGTCAGCTCCCCAGCCGGGTTTCCCGTCCAGGCCGTCGAGAATCCATTCCAGCCGCTCCAGGGCAGGACTGGCCGCGAAACGGTGCACTGTTCCCCCAGGGCAAGGTGGTCGAGGCGCGCCGATCAAGCCTAGCGAGGGCTGCCCGGAGACAGGCCGGACGTTCGCTCACGACTGAAAGAGAGCTCAGGAGGCTGCGATGAGCACGACGACCCGTTCTTCGTCGCGCGAGTAGGGCCCACCGATGTACTTCCGGGCGATCGCGTCGATGATCTCCCACGCCGCGTCCCCTTCGAGCCACTCCACGACCCGGCCGCGCAGGACGACCGGCTGGAACGGGTTGTCCGGCGGTGTCAGGGAAATCGCCACGCGCGGGTCACGGCGCAGGTTGCGGGCCTTCTGGGACCCAGGCCCGGTGAGGATCGCGATGTGGTCGCCGTGCGTGCCGATCCACAGCGGCACCGAGTGAGGCGCGCCGTCGGGCAGGAGCGTGGCGAGGTGGGCGATCGGGGTGCCGTCGAGCACCGTGCGGACGTCCGCGTTCATCGCTGCACCTCGTAACGGAGGTGGGTCACGCCGGGGGCAGGGGTGGCGTCGATCAGGGTGAGGCGCACGTGCTTCGGGAGTTCCTGGAAGAACGGGCGGCCGCCGCCCAGCAGGATCGGCACCTGGTGCAGCACGACCTCGTCGACCAGTCCCGCCTGGAGTGCCGCGTTCAGCACGCCGCCGCCCATCAGGCCGACGTCCTTGCCGTCAGCGAGTTCCAGGGCCTTGGCGATCGCGTCCTCGATGGACATGGCCGGCGTCTGGCGGTCGGTCAGGTCCGCGGCTCGATGGGAGAGCAGGACGAGCTTGGCGTTCGGGTGCGGGCTGCCGCCGCCGAAGCTCTCGGAGTCGTCGAAGGTGTTGCGGCCGGCGACCACGGCGCCGACGCGTCCGGCGTGGAAGTCGAAGACCTTCGCGCTCGGCTCGCTCAGCTTGAAGCCGCCGAACTCCTGGCTCTCCACGGAGCCGTTGAAGTACCAGTCGAACAGCATGCCGCCGTCGCCGAGGCCCTGACCCGGACGAGGGTCGTGGCCGGTGATGTACCCGTCGACCGACACCGAGTGGGCGCTGATCACCTTGCTCATCTCGTGCTCCCTTGGAGTTCCTTTAAGAGACTCCAAGACCGTAGCAGGCTGGAGTTCCTTAAGGGAACCCCGAGTTGCTAGAGTGGTGACATGCAGCGGACGAGCTTCAGCGGGATGGCGTGTTCGATCGCGCGCACGCTCGACGTCATCGGGGAGCCGTGGTCGCCGCTGATCCTGCGCGACGTGTGGGTCGGGATGAACCGGTTCGAGCAGCTCCAGGCCGATCTCGGGATCTCGCGCAAGGTGCTGACCGAGCGACTGAATCACCTTGTGGAGCAAGGAGTTCTGGAGCGCCGGCCGTACGACCAGCGGCCGCGCTACGAGTACGTGCTCACGATCAAGGGCACCGAGCTCATCGACCTGCTCATGGTCATGAAGGGCTGGGGTGACCGGTGGCTCGCGGGCGAGGCGGGGCCGCCGGTGCTCTACCGGCATCACGCCTGTGGGGAGATCGCGGACGTCGAACTGCGGTGCGACCACTGTGGTGAGCCGATGCGGGCCGGTGACGTCGACCTGCTGCCCGGCCCCGGCGTTGCCGGATCAGCAACGTAGTTTGCCAATCCGGCACGAACGGGAGCATCGTCGGAGCATGACGACCGCACAGGAGTTCTGGGAGACCTTCTACTCGGAGCGGGACCAGGTCTGGTCCGGCAAGCCGAACCCGTTGCTGGTGCGCGAGGTCGAGCGGCTCACGCCCGGCAGCGCGCTCGACATCGGGTGCGCGGAAGGTGGTGACGCCGTCTGGCTCGCGAAGAGGGGCTGGCGGGTACTGGGCGTCGACGTGTCGCAGGTCGCGCTGGATCGGGCGCTGAAGCACGCGTACGACGCCGGCGTCGAGATCTCGGTGGAGCAGCACGATCTCAAGGCCACGTTCCCCGACGGCCTGTACGACCTGGTGAGCGCGCAGTTCCTGCACTCGCCGGTCGAGGAGGACGGGGAGCGCAACAGCATCCTGAAGCGGGCCTCGAAGGCGGTCGCGCCGGGCGGATACCTGGTCGTCGGCGGGCACGCGGGGGCGCCGTCGTGGTCCGAGCACCAGGACTACTACTTCCCGACGACGAAGGACGTGCTCGACCACCTCGCGCTGAAGGACAACTGGATCATCGTCACCGACGAGGTGGTGGAACGGCCGCTCGTCGGGCCGGACGGCCAGGAGGAGACGCGCAAGGACAACGTCCTGACCCTCAAGAGGTTGTTCTAGAAACGCGAAGGCCACCCTCGGCAACGTTGCCGGGGTGGCCCCAGGGTGACTCGTCAGGCGGACCGCAGAAGGCGGTCCATCGCCTGCCGGTTGATGATCGAACGGAGCTCGCCGGTCTCCTCCGCGCTGTGGCGCGACAGGATGGCGTCCAGTTCGAGGCGGTCGCTCTCGGTGGTGTAGCTGGCCAACTGCCGTTCGAGGCTCCGGCGCGAGAAGCGAGCTTCACGGCGCGAGGCCAGGCTCGAACGCAGGGACTTCACGGACAGGTCGTGGCGGGTCATCGTGTCCTTCCAATCTTGGTTACGATTCGATAATACACCCTGTTCAAGCGACCTGTACCGATGAAGAAGCGAGTTAGCTCACGTACTCCGCGAGCAACCCGAGGGCGCGCGCGTACTTGGTCTTCAAACGATCTTGTGTGGCGGGATCCAGGCGGGCCATGCGAGCGGGGGAGAGGTTGTCGCTGATGTCCGCGCGCTTCACGGAGAGTGCCAACGGGTTCGCGGCGACGCGGCGGAGGTAGTCCTCCTGCGGCTCCTCCGGGAGATGCGACAGGGCCACGACGGCGTCGACCACGACATCGGGGCAGCCGCGCGCGAGGAGATCGTCCGCGGTGACCGGGGTGTCCTCGATGACGTCGTGCAGGACGGCGGCCATCTGCTCCTGCTCGCCCGTCATCGACGCCATGACCCGCAGCGGGTGGCCGATGTACGGCCGGCCCGCCTTGTCGACCTGGCCGTCGTGGGCGGCGGTGGCGATCGTGATGGCGTCTTCGAGGGTGAACACGCCCTCAAGTTAAACCAGGGCTTGACCGAACGCAGTGGTCTAGTCCATTTTTAGTCCACTCACAACATGGCCGCCGCATGATGTGTGGAGGTGGACCATGTCCAAGACCAGACGAGCAGCTGTAGCGCTGCTGTCCGCGCTGTTCGCTTGTGCCGGTCTGGTGTTGGTGATCAACGGAAGCGCTGCCGCCGCGAACCTCGCGGCCAACAGCGGCTTCGAGGCCGGCAACCTGAGCGGCTGGACCTGCACCGAGGGCACGAGCGTCACCAACAGCACGAAGCGCACCGGCACGTACGCCCTGCAGGGCGCACCCGCCGGACAGAGCAACGCGCGGTGCCAGCAAACCGTGACGGTGCAACCGAACACGGCTTACAAGCTGTCCGCGTGGGTGCAGGGCAGCTACGTCTACCTCGGCGTCACCGGTGGCGTGGAGAAGAACACCTGGACGCCCGGCACGAGCGGGTTCTCGCAGCTGACCGTGGACTTCACCACCGGCAGCGCCACCAGCGTCACCATCTACCTGCACGGCTGGTACGGCCAGCCCGCGTACTACGCCGACGACGTCAACCTCGACGGCCCCGGCACGCCGCCGACGACCACGAGCACCACGACGTCGACCACCACCACTACGACGACGACCACGACGACCACCACCACGACCAGCAACCCGCCGAACACCGGTCTGCCGAAGCACGTCCTGACGGGCTACTGGCAGAACTTCTACAACGGTGCGCGCGCTCTGAAGCTGGCGGACGTTCCCACCACCTACGACATCATCGCGGTCTCGTTCGCCGACGCCACGGCGGTGCAGGGCCAGGTCGCGTTCAACCTCGACCCCGGCCTGAGCAGCCAGCTCGGTGGCTACACCGACGCGCAGTTCCGCGCGGACATCAAGACCGTGCAGAACCGCGGTCAGAAGGTGATCATCTCCGTCGGCGGTGAGAAGGGCACGATCAGCGTCGGCAACTCCACGGCGGCGACCAACTTCTCCAACAGCGTCAAGAGCCTGATCTCCAGCTACGGCTTCAACGGCGTCGACATCGACCTGGAGAACGGCGTCAACGCCCAGTACATGGGTCAGGCGCTGCGGGCCATCCACGCCGGCGGCGGCACCGTCATCACCATGGCGCCGCAGACGATCGACATGCAGAACGTCAACGCGGAGTACTTCAAGCTGGCGCTGGCCACCAAGGACATCCTGACCATCGTCAACATGCAGTACTACAACTCCGGCTCGATGCTCGGCTGTGACCAGCAGGTCTACAGCCAGGGCACGGTCAACTTCCTGACCGCGCTCGCGTGCATCCAGTTGCAGAGCGGCCTGCGCGCCGACCAGGTTGGCCTCGGCCTGCCCGCGTCGCCGTCCGGTGCCGGTGGCGGTTACCAGTCGCCGTCCAACGTCAACAACGCGCTCAGCTGTCTCGCCCGCGGCACCAACTGCGGGACGTTCAAGCCGAGCACGACCTGGCCGTCCATCCGCGGCGCCATGACGTGGTCGATCAACTGGGACGCCTCGAACAACTGGCAGTTCGCGAACACCGTTGCCCCTCATCTGGACTCCCTGCCCTAGATGATGGAACCGTCGGCGTCACGTCCACAGTGGACGTGACGCCGACGTCCGTTCGGACCAGTCCTTGCGTCATCAAGGACACAGGGCTTCACCAGGCATTTGCCGGCCGATCCAACTAGGTTGTCTTCCATGTTCCACACGCTGGCCGTGCCTGTGATCGCCGCGCCGATGGCAGGTGGCCCCTCCACCCCCGAACTGGTCGCCGCGGTCAACGAGGCAGGCGGGTTCGGGTTCCTCGCGGCCGGGTACGTCACCGTCGAGCAGCTCGCGGAGAAGATCACACGCACGAGCGAGCTCACCGCGAAGCCGTTCGGGGTCAACCTCTTCGTGCCTGGAACACGGCCTACCAGCGACATCTCGTCCTACGTGCGTCGCGTCACGGCCTGCGCCGAGAAGGTCGGCGCCGCGCTCGGCGATCCCCGCTGGGACGACGACAACTACGCGGCGAAGCTCGAACTCGTGCTGGCGCTGCGGGTTCCGGTGGTGTCGTTCACCTTCGGCCTGCCCGACGCCGACGACGTCCAGCGGCTCAAGGCGGCGGGCTCCACGATCGTCGTGACGGTCACCACCCCGAGCGAGGCGAGGCAGGCCCGGCAGATCGGCGCCGACGTCCTGTGCGTGCAGGGCTCGGACGCGGGCGGCCACCGCGGCACGTTCGCCGACGACGGCATCTCGCCCGGCGGCGGTGAGCTGTACGGCACCCTCGCGGCGATCAGGCTGGTGAAGAGCACCGTCGACCTGCCGGTGATCGCGACCGGTGGTCTCGTCAGCGGCGCCGACGTCGCCGCCGTGCTGGCCGCGGGTGCGGTCGCGGCGCAGCTCGGCACCGCTTTCCTGGGCTGTCCGGAGGCGGGAACCAATGCGACGCAACGAGAAGCGCTCGCCGAAGGAGCCCGGCGCACGGCGCTCACGCGGGCGTTCAGCGGGCGGCCCGCGCGAGGGCTCGTGAACCGGTTCCTGATCGAGCACGGCCCGCACGCTCCCGCCGCGTACCCGAACGTCCACCACTTGACGCGACCAGTGCGCGCGACCGGTGAGGTGGAGGTCATGTCGCTGTGGGCGGGCACCACGTATCCCCTCGCGACGGCCGAACCGGCGGGCGCGGTCGTGAGGCGAATCGGCGCGGAGCTGACCGAAACGATCAAATCCCTGGCTCAGCGGTTCTCTCGCGGCTAAGAAGGAGAGCGTGACCTCGCTCTCCGATGAGATGTTCCACGCTCTGATGGACTGGAACCCGCTGTTCGCCACGCTCGTCGGTGTGCCGGGCTGGGACGACCGGCTCGAAGACCTCAGCGTCGACGGCCACCAGGCACTGCGGGCGCGGCTGACCGGCATCCTCGAGCGCCTCGACGACAGCGACGAGGACCAGGTCTCGCGGGACGTGATCCGGCACCAGGCCGAGTCGATCATCACCCGCGTCGACGCGCGGCTGGTCGAGCACACGGTGTCGCGAGGGGCCAACGCGCCGGTCGCGGGTCTGCTCAGGGCCGCCTCCCAGGTGGACTTCTCGCAGCGGCTGCACCTCGTTCCGCGCTTCCTGGAACAGGCGCAGCGACGGTTGCTCGACACCGACCGCACACCGTTGCGCCGGCACGTGGAGAACGGCGCGGCCTACGTCGAACGGTTCCTCGCCTCTCCCCGTCAGCAGTGGGAGGGCGACGCGGACCTGCGTCCGGCGTTCGCCCGGTACCGCGAGGTCCTGCTCGGCCTGCCGGGACGGGACGACGAGCAGGCCGGTCTCTGCTGGCTGCCCAACGGCGAGGAGAACTACCGCAAGCTCGTTCACGACTACACGACCGCTCCCTACAGTCCCGCCGAACTGCATCGGCTCGGGCTCGACCTGATCGCGTCGCTGCGGGACGAGTACGCGGAGATCGGTTCGCGGGTGTGGGGCATCTCGGACGTGCCGGAGATCTTCCGGCGGCTGCGCACGGATCTGTTGTGGGACAACGAGGACGAGATGCTCGTCAGCGCGGTCGACGCCGTCGCGCGGGCCGAGGCCGAGACGCCGAACTGGTTCGGGCGGTTGCCGAAGGCGCGCTGCGAGATCAGGTTCGTGCCGGAGGTCGACCGCCACAACGCCGCGTTCGCGTACTACGAGGACGCCGCGCTCGACGGGTCTCGTCCCGGCACGTACTTCGTGAACCCGTTGAACGCCACCGGACGCAGCCGCACGGTGTCCGAGGTGACGGCGTTCCACGAGGCCATTCCCGGCCACCACTTCCAGCTCTCGATCGCCGCCGAGACCGAGCTGTCGAACGTGCGCAAGTTCGCGTTCATCGAGTCCTACCTCGAAGGATGGGGCCTCTACACCGAGCGCCTGGCCGACGAGATGGGCCTGTACTCGTCTGACGAGGCCCGCCTGGGCATGCTGGGGCTCGACGCGATGCGCGCCGGCCGGCTCGTGGTCGACACGGGCCTGCACGCGCTCGGATGGCCCCGGCAGCAGGCCGTCGACTACTTGCGCGAGAACACCGCGATGGACGACGCGGAGATCAACTCCGAGGTCGACCGGTACATCGAGGCACCGGGCCAGGCGCTCGCGTACATGGTGGGACGCCTGGAGATCCAGCGTGTGCGCGAGGAGGCCCGGTCCGCGATGGGCGATCGGTTCGACATCAGGGCGTTCCACGATCTCGTGCTGGAGAACGGCATAGTGCCGTTGCCCACGCTCGGCAAACTTGTCTCCGACTGGTCTGGGAGGGCCTGATGTCACTCGCTGATGAGATGTTCCAGGCGATGATGGACTACTCGCCGCTGCGGGCCACGATGCTGGGGGTGCCGGGCTGGGAGGACAAGCTCGAGGACCTGAGCGCGGACGGCGAGCGCGTGATCAGGGATCGGATCGCCGGCATCCTGGACAAGGCCGAGACGGACGACACCGAGGACCCCGTCACGCTCGCGGTCATCAAGCAACAGGGCAAGGCGATCGTCGACCGCATCGACGCCAGGCTGATCGAGCACACCGTCGCCACCGGACTGAGCGCGCCGGTCAACGGCCTGCTCATGATCTCGTCGCGACTCGACGTGTCCGGGCGCGTCGACCAGTTCGCGCGCTACATCGGACAGGCGGGGGAGCGGGTCCGCGACTCCGACCGCCGGCCGTTGCGCCGCCACCTCGAGGTCGGGGCGAAGCGCATGGAGAGCGTGCTGGCCGCGCCGGTGCAGGAGTGGGAGGGCGAGCACTCCGCCGAGATCCGCACGGCCATCGCCGGGTTCCGCGACGTGCTGACGTCGATCGAGGACGGCCGCTCCGACGACCAGCCGGGCCTGTGCTGGTTGCCGGACGGCGAGCAGAACTACACGAAGCTCGCCCGCAACTACACGACGACCACCCGCACTCCCGACGAGCTGCACCGGCTGGGTCTCGACCTGATCGCGTCGCTGCGGGAGGAGTACGCGGAGATCGGCTCGCGGTTGTGGGGCACGAAGGACGTGCCGGAGATCTTCCACCGGTTGCGCACGGAACTGCTGTGGGACAACGAAGAACAGATGATCGAGAACGCCCTGGAGGCGATCGCGCGGGCGGAGGCGGAGGCGCCGAACTGGTTCGGCCGCATGCCCACGGCCGCCTGCCAGGTGCGCGCCGTCGAGGAGGCGGAACGGCCGACGTCGGCGATCGCGTTCTACCAGCCGGGGCTGCCGGACGGGTCACGTCCTGGCACGTACTGGCTGAACCCCTTGGGCGCCACCGAACGCAGCCGCACGCTGTCCGAGGTGACGGCGTTCCACGAGGCCGTACCGGGCCACCACTACCAGTTCTCGATCGCGTCCGAACTCGACCTGCCCAACATGCGCAAGTTCGCGTTCATCGAGGCGTACCTGGAGGGCTGGGGCCTCTACACCGAGCGCCTCGCGGACGAAATGGGTCTCTACTCGTCGGACGAGCAGCGCGTCGGCATGCTGGGTCTCGACGCGATGCGCGCTGGCCGGTTGGTGGTCGACACGGGCATCCACGCGTTCGGCTGGACGCGGCAGCAGGCCGTCGACTACCTGCGCGAGAACACCGTGATGCCGGAGCCGGAGATCAACGCCGAGATCGACCGGTACATCGAGTCGCCCGGCCAGGCGCTCGCGTACATGGTGGGGCGACTGGAGATCCAGCGCGTGCGGGCCGAGGCCGAGACGAAGATGGGCGACCGGTTCGACGTCCGCGCGTTCCACGACCTGGTGGTGGGGAGCGGCGCGGTGCCGCTCTCCGCCCTCGACCAGATCGTCACCGCTTGGGCTGACGCTCCATGACGGAGTGCCGCTTCGAGTAGGTGAAGTAGATGATCAGGCCGATCACGAACCAGATCGCGAACCGCAGCCAGGTCTCCGGGTTGAGGAACGTGATCAGCCAGATCGAGAAGATCACGCCGATGATCGGCACCACGGGCATGCCCGGCGTCCTGAACGTGCGCGGGAGGTCGGGCTGCATGTAGCGCAACACGATCACGGCGATGCACACGACGACGAACGCCAGCAGGATGCCGATGTTGGTGAGCTCGGCGGCCTCCGCGATCGGCAGGAAACCGGCGATGAGCGCCGACGCGATGCCCAGCACCCAGGTGATGCGCGACGGCACGTGCTTCACCGGGTGCGTCTTCGCGAACCACTGGGGCAGCAGGCCGTCGCGGCTCATCGAGTAGCCGACGCGGGCCGCGCCCAGCAGGAACGTGAAGAGCACCGTCGTGATGCCGAGGATCGCGCCGACGCTGATGATGATGCCCAGCGCGGGCAGGCCGACGTCGGCGAACGCCGTGGCGAACGCGGACTCCGCGTCGACGTCCTTGTAGTTCACCATTCCGGTCAGCACCAGGCAGGCCAGCACGTACAGCACCATCGACACCGCGAGCGAGTAGATGATCGCCTTCGGCATGTGCTTCTGGGAGTCCTTCGACTCCTCGGCCGCCGTCGACATGGCGTCGTAGCCGAACACCGCGAAGAACACCGTCGCCGCACCCGTGAGCGCACCCGAGATGCCGAACGGGAAGAACGGGTTGTAGTTGTCGGTGTTGATGTGGAACGCGCCGACGATCACGACCAGGGCCACGACCGCGACCTTCAGGTACACCAACGTGGTCTCGAACCGCGCCGCGTTCTTCATGCCCGTGTTCAGCACGTACGCGATCAGCAGGCACAGCACCACCGCGAACAGGTTGACCTTGTAACTGCCCGCGGCGACGTCACCTGTCTCCGTGCCCGGCGCGCCCAGCATCCACTGCGGTAGGTGGATGTCGAGCAACGACAGCAGTTCGGTGAAGTAGCCCGAGATGCCGATCGCCACCACCGCCACGATCGCCGTGTACTCCAGCAGCAGGTCCCAGCCGATGAACCAGCCGACGATCTCGCCGAGCACCGCGTAGCCGTAGGTGTAGGCGCTGCCGGCCTTCGGGATCATGCCCGCGAACTCCGCGTACGAGAACGCCGCCGCCGCGCTCGCGACACCCGCGATGAGGAACGAGACCAGCACCGCCGGTCCTGCCGTCTTGTTCGCGACGGCGCCCGCGAGCGAGAAGATGCCCGCGCCGATGATGCCGCCGATGCCGATCGCCGTGAGCTGCCACAGGCCCAGTGTTCTGGTGAGCCCGTCGCCCTTGTCCTCGGCGATCTGGTCTATGGGCTTGCGCCTGAAAACGCCCTGTGTGGTCATGGAGACCACTGTCACGCGGTTCGTCCGAACCCGCTGGGCAGAAGGGCGTTTTCAGGCGTCTTGCGCCTTTTACGGGCGGGTGAAGACGATCTTGCCCGCGGTGTCGCCGTCGAGCATCGCCTGCAGGCCCTGCTCGGCGTCCTCGAACTTCAGCTCGGCGCCGATCTGGGGCTTGAGGTCGTTGAGGGCGCAGAACCGGATCAGGTCGCCCAGCTCCTCGCGCGTACCCATGGTCGAGCCGACCACGCGCAGCTGCAGGAAGAACAGTCGCTGGAGCTCGGCCGCGGAGGCGTCGCCGGACGTCGCGCCGGAGATCACCACGATGCCGCCGGGCTTCAGCGCCTTCATCGAGTGCGACCAGGTGGCCTTGCCGACGGTCTCGAACACCGCGTCGACCCGTTCGGGCAGCCTGGCGCCGGATTCGAACGTGTCGTGGGCGCCGAGGGTGGTCGCCAGCGCGCGCTTCTCCTCGCTGCGGCCCGTGACCCACACGCGGAAGCCCGCGGCGCGGCCGAGTTGGATCAGCGCGGTCGAGACACCGCCCGACGCACCCTGCACGAGCATCGTCTGGCCGGGGCGCAGGCCGGACTTCACGAACAGCATCCGGTACGCCGTCAGCCATGCCGTGCCCATGCAGGCGGCCTCGGCGAACGTGAGGTCCGCGGGCTTGGGCAGCGCGTTGTTGGCCGGCACCGTGACGTAGTCGGCGAACGTGCCCTGGTGCTTCTCGGTGAGCAGCGTGCGCTTCGGGTCGAGCGTCTCCTCGCCGGACCAGTTCGGGTCGCCGATGACGGAGTGCAGCACCACCTCGGTGCCGTCGTCGAGGACGCCGGCGCCGTCGCAGCCCAGGATCATCGGGAACTGCTCCGGCTTGATGCCGACCCCGCGCAACGTCCACAGGTCGTGCATGTTGAGGCTGGCCGCCTTGACCGCGACGCGCACCCACCCGGCGGGGACCTCGGGTTCGGGGCGCTCGCCCACGCGAAGCGAGGCCAGCGGGTTCTCGGGACTGGGTTCTGCTGCGTATACGGCGAACATGGTTCGCAACATACCCACCTGGATCGTGGCCAAATGCCGTGACACGGGTCACGGGACAGCAGACGCTAGGCTCGGGGGTGTGGACTGGCTGGTGCAGTGGTGGGACGGGGTCGAGCTGTGGGTCGTGCAGCTGCCCGTCGCCGTGCAGTTCCCCGTCGTGATGATCGTGGTGTTGCCCTTGTGCCTGGGCGTGGCGCGGCTGATCGACCGGGTCGCCGACTGGGGAGCGAACAATCCCGCGTCGGTCCCTGAGCCGGACCCGGAACCCGAATCGGAGAAGGTCGCAGCGTGAGTCCTGGTCGTCGCCTGACCGTCGCACTGGTCGGGCTCGTTGCCCTGGTCGTGGTCGGATGGTTCTTCAAGGACAACTCGTCCGGGCCGCCCACCCAGACCTCGAAGCCCGTGGTCACGAGCGCGGCGCAGGGCGAGACCGTGCCCGGCGCGAACTCCGGGCTGAACGTCGAGGCGCTGTCGAAGCTGCCCGCCGAGGCCGGCAAGACCTGGAAGCTGATCGAGGCGAAGGGTCCGTTCCCGTACCCGCGCAACGACGGCGTGACGTTCCAGAACCGGGAGAAGCGGCTGCCCGCCAAGGACTCCGGGTACTACAAGGAGTACACCGTGCCGACGCCGGGAAGTCCCGACCGAGGTGCGCGGCGCATCGTCACCGGTTCCGAAAAGGAAGTCTTCTACACCGGCGATCACTATTCGTCGTTCATCGTCGTGGACGTGAAGAAGTGAAACGGCACATTCTCGTTTCGGAAAAGTCCGCCGCCATCTCGGCCATTGCCGCCGCGCTCGACTTCCCCGAGTGGTTCGGGCAGAACCTCGACGCCCTGTACGACAGCCTGACCGATCTGTCCTGGCTGCCGGCGGGCGAGTACACGCTGATCGTGCCCGCGAACCTGGACTCCTCCGTTTCGGAAGTGCTGCGTGACGCTGCGAAACAGACCGCCGAATCAGGTGACCGAAAAGTGCGCGTGATTCGCACGGAACGGTGACTGGGGCTGCGGGTTCGGCGTCCGGAGTGGACAGTGCCATTCCATGGGAACGCAATTCCGCCGCTTGAGCTGTGCGCTCGGCGTCGTCGCGGTTGTTGGAGTGCTTTGTCCGGCGGTGTCGTTCGCCGGTGACCCCGACTGCTCGCAGGAGGGGCCCTTCTCGCCGTTCGAGACTCTCGACGGCGACAACCCCGTGACGATGCAGAACGGCCGTGTGGTCGAGCTGCGCGCGTCGAACAAGTCCAAGTGCGCGTGGGGCCGCATCTCGCACGGCACGCCCGGCGAGGAGATCTGGACGGACCGCAAGGACCCCTCGGCCAACGGGCACGAGGGGTTCCTCGGCTACACCAGGATCGACTCGGGGACCGCGAAGTACACCGAGGCGTTCAAGAACGACGGCAAGCTGATGCGCGCGTGCGGGTCCTCGCAGGGCAGGATCGAGTGCACCGGCTGGTTCTAGGGCCCTAGTCCGCCGGCACCCAGGACGGCTTGCGCTTCTCCTTGAACGCCGTGATGCCCTCTTGGCCCTCGGGTCCGCCGAAGTGCTGGGCTGACAGCTTGAGCATGTCCGCGAAGACCTCGCCGAGATTCGTGGACCTCTCCTGCTGCAGCATCTCCTTGGTGGCCGCCAGCGCGTTGGGCGCGCCGAGCGCGAGCATGTCCGTGTAGCGGCGGACCTCCGCGTCGACGTCGTCGGTCGCGGCGTTGAGCAGGCCGATTTCCACCGCGCGCTTGGCGTCGAACGTCTCGCCGGTCAGGAACAGCTCGTGGGCCTGGCGGGGGAGCAGCCGCGGCAGCACCGTCACCGAGATGACGGCCGGCACGACGCCGATCCGGACCTCGCTGAACGCGAACGTGGCGTCGTTGGCGGCGATGGAGATGTCGCACGCCGCGACGATGCCGACGCCACCGGCGCGCGCCGGGCCGTTGAGGGCCGCGACGACCGGCTTCGGGCTGGTCCAGAGCTGTTCGAGGATCGCGGGGAACTCGTTGACGCCCTGGTCGCCCGCGCTCGCCCCGGCGGCCTCCTTGAGGTCCATGCCGGAACAGAACACGGAGCCCGTGTGGGTCAGCACGACCACGCGCACGCCGTCGTCCTTCGCCGCTGTGCTCAGGTGCTCCTTGAGCTCCCGGCGCAGCTGCGACGACAGCGCGTTGCGGTTGTGGGGGGAGTCCAGCGTGATCGTCGCGATGCCACGCCGCACCTCGTGGTGGACCAGCTCATCTGCCATGAGGCTGACCTTAGCCGCGGTGGTGTTTGACAGGATGCTGTCACTTATGACAGTCTACTGTCATGACACAGACGGTGTACCTCGTTCTGGCCGACAAGCTCGCGGACTGGGAGTACGGCCACGTGGCCGCGCAGGTCAGCCTGCAGCAGTTCCAGCAGCAGCCGGGGCGGTACGAGATTCGGACGGTCGGGCTGACCACGGACCCGATCCGCACTGTCGGCGGGGTGCGGATGCTGCCCGACGTCGCGATCGAGGACGTTTCGCTGGACGACGCGGCGATGCTCGTGCTGCCGGGCGGCGACGGCTGGGAGACCGGTGAGCTGGCGGCGTTCGGGAAGCTCGCGCGGCGGTTCCGCGAGGCGGGCAAGCCGATCGCGGCGATCTGCGGCGCGACGGTCGGGCTGGCGGCCGAGGGGTTGCTGGACGACGTGGCGCACACGTCGAACTTCCTTGAGGGGCTTGGTTCTTACGGCGGCGCGGCGCTGTACCGCGACGAGCGCGTGGTGCGCGCTGATGGTGTGATCACGGCCGGTGGCGCTTCAGCTTTGGAGTTCGCCCGCGAGGTGCTGGCGGAGCTGGAGACGTTCTCCCCTCGCACGTTGGAAGCCTGGTACGAGTTCAACCGCGACGACACGCCCGCGGCGTTCGGGAAGCTGGTGGCCAGTGTCCACGAGTGAGTCGGCGTCCAGGACCGAATCAGGTGACGTGCTGACCGACGTCGTGATGAGGACTTTCCGTTTGTACGGAGCGTTTCTCGACGCGGCCGAGGTGATGACGAAGCCGGTCGGCCTCACCGCGGCGTGGTGGCAGGTGCTCGGCGCGGTGCTGCGCGAGCCGTTGTCCGTCTCCGGGATCGCACGGGAGATGGGGCTGGCGCGGCAGTCCGTGCAGCGGATCGCGGACCTGTTGGTGGACAAGGGTTTGGCGGAGTACCTGCCGAACCCGGCGCACGCCCGCGCGAAGCTCGTGCGGCCCACCCCTGAGGGATATGCGGCTATCGAACGGTTGCGGGACGCGCAGCACGAGTGGGCCAACCGCGTCAGTGCGCAGGTCTCCTTGGAAGACCTGCGCACGACGCTCGCCACGATGACCGCGTTGGTCGCGGCTACTTCCTGATGCCCGGCAGGGGGTGGGGCATCGGGGTTTCTAGCCGATCGTGGTGGTGGTGAGCACGGGGTTGGGGTCCGGGTAGCCCTTCGCGGCGGCGTTGATCGGGAACCCGATGACCACGACGACCGCGGTGAAGGTGAGGCCCGGGGCGTCGTAGCTGGTGCCACCCAGCTTCGTGGTGATCGTCCCGGTGCCGCCGGCCTGCAGGTTGATCGTGACGGTCGGCAGTTCGAAGTCGGCGCCGCCCTTGATCGGACCGGGCACGGTCAGCACGACGTCGTTGCCCGACAGGGCGACCGTCGGCGTGCCACCCAGTCCGGAGCCGCCGGACAGCGACGCGGACTGGAACTTCGAGTTGGCCGGCACCGGCAACCGGAGCGCGAGACCCTTGATCTCCCGCACCTGCCGCCCGCCGGCCTCGGTCGGAATCTTGTTGGGAGCGGGGTCGACGGTGACCGCGACCGTGCCGTTGGGTGCGACGGTCGCGGGCGCCGACGCGTCGACGCCCTGGTCGAGTGTGAAGTCCGACGACTGCCCGGCGGCACTCGCCCGGAGCTTGTAGGTGATCGTCTGCGGAGCGGCTGCGGACGCGTTGGCGGCGAACATCAGCATCGGTACCAGTGCGGCTGCGGCAATTCCGGCTAGCTTCATGGCCTCTCCCCGTTGAGTGGACGAGGGACACTTCCAGCACACGGCGTAGTCAACTGACTACTCATGAGTAGGTTTCACGTCAACAGTTCACACTTCACATCGCCCGAACGGCGCTGCGCATTCGATCTTGTGGCGGCGGCCGAAAGTGGCGCCGCGGTGCGGGTCAGCGCCGGGTCGAGGTGCTGTGGCCCAGTGCGCCGATCGCCGTCAGCACGAAGCCGGCGAAGAAGAGACCGAAGCCCAGGCCCAGGTTCGGGCCACCGACGCTCGGGGGCGTGGGCTGCCGGGGGAAGTTCGGCGTCTCGAGCGACCCGAACTCGGGTGACAGCTGGTCGGCCGGGAAGCCAGGGGGCATCGGCTGGTTCGGGAAGCCGGGTGGCATGGGCTGGTTCGGGAAGCCGGGCGGCAGTTGGCCGTCCTGGAAGTCGGGTGGCACGTCGCCGAACGTGACCGCCGTCGGGAAGGCAGGCGTCAGGCGTCTGGCCGGCTCGGGCGCGCCCGAGGGACCCAGGACGCCGAACAGGATCACGCCGAAGCCCGCGATCGCCAGGAGGGCGCCCGTCCACACGAACGCCTTGACCCACGAGGGCGCGCCGGACAGGTCGCGGTAGCCGCGGCGGGAACGGCGTCGGGAGTGCCTGAAGCCGTCGTCGAAGTCCACGGTGTCGGGGTGGCTGAGATCCGCGAGATCGTCGGCACTGCCGTCGAAGATGCCGTCCCGGACGCTGCTGTCATTGGAAACGCTGCTGTCATTGGAAACGCTGCTGTCATTGGACTGGTGTGAGTCGTCCACGTCGCCCCCCGGTGCCGTTGCGGGAATTGGTACCACGTCAGGGCTTCGTGCCGAGGTCGATTCGGCGGATCAAGCCGGCGGTGGCAGCCGGCCGCGGCTCATCGCCACCGTCACGGCCGCTCACGTGCACGGCCTGGCTGGGCGACGGTCGGATACCTGTCGGCGCAGAAGAACTAGGCGGCGACGGTCTGCCGCGCCAGGGCCAGGTCGTAGCGGTCGAGCACGAGCTGCGCGACCTCGACGTCGTCACCCAGGGGCCGCGCCACCACGGCGTCATCCGCGAGCCGCGCGACCTTGTCCGGCAGCAGTCCCGGAGCGAGGAACCACGACGACACGGCGATCCGCTTGGCGCCCTTCCTCCGCAGACGCTCGATCGCCTCGGGCACGGTCGGCGAGGCGATCGACGCGAACGCCGCCTCCACGCCGGCCCAGCCCGACTCGCGAGCCCAGCGCCGGGCCACGCGGGCCACGGCCTCGTTCGCCGGAGCGTGCGAGGAGCCGGCACCGGCGAGCACCACACCCAAAGACCTGTCGTTGAAGTCGACGCCCACTTCGGAAAGCCTCCGGAGCGCGGCCGACTCCAGTCGCGGATCCGGTCCCAGCACGTCCGTCACGATCGCCGGCACCCGAGACTCGGCGACGGCGGCCGGAACGTCGACGCGGGCGTGATAAGCCTTGCCCAGCAACAAAGGCACGACCACCGCGGGCTCGCGCAACACGTCGTGAAGCCGAGGCGCGCACAGGTCGAGGAAGCAGCCGCGCACGTCCAGCTCGGGCCTCAACGACCGCACCACGTCCAGCAGAGCGTGGATCGATGCGGCCGAGCGGGGATCCCGACTGCCGTGCGCTACGGCGACAAGCGGAGTCACAGCGCCCCCGTCAGACCACGAGCCCGCAGCACGGCGCGCTCCAGCGGACGGAACAGCAGCAGCTCGATCCCGATGCCCACCAACAGGATCAGGAAGATCGCCGCGATCACCATGTTGATGTCGTTCAACGACGACCCGTTGTGCAGGTACTGGCCAAGGCCGACGCCGAGCTGGGGCGAGGTCGCGATGATCTCCGCGGCCATCAGCGACCGCCACGAGAACGCCCAGCCCTGCTTCAGCCCGGCCAGATATCCAGGCAGAGCCGCCGGAAGCAGGATGTGCCGAGCCGAAGCCAGTCGTCCCGCGCCCAACGCGCGTCCCACCCGAGGCAGCAGCGGTGGAATCTGGTCGATACCGGCCACCAACCCGTTGGCGATCGACGGCACCGAGCCCATCAGCACCACGAAGTAGATCGTGGACGGCGTGACGCCGAACCACAGGATCGCGGCCGGAACCCAGGCGACGGAGGGGAGCGACTGCAGACCGGTCAGCAACGACCCGATCGCCGCCCGCACCACCCGCACCTTGGCGACCAGCAGGCCCAGCGGCGTGGCGATCAGCACCGCCGCGAGGAACCCGAGCACCGCGCGGTGCAACGAGGTCCACAGGATGCCGAACGCCTCGCCGGTGGAGATCGAGCGGACGAGCTCGTTCCACACGTTGACCGGGGCGGGCAGCTGGAACTCCGGCAGCAGAGCCGAGGCCCAGAGTCCCTGCCACACGCCCAAAAGCAGTGCGAACGCGATGATCGGTGGCACGCCGGTCTTCAGGAAACGCTGCCACCGCGACGCTCTGTACGCCTCGACGGGCGCGTCCAGAGCGTCGAGGCCGGCGCCGACCTTGTCGAGCGTGTCAGGAGGCGTGGCCACTGATGACCTCTCGCAGATGAGTGTTGATCTCGTCCAGAACCTCGTCACGCGAGTCCGTCACGTCCCACTCGCGCACGACGCGGCCGGGACGGGACGACAGCAGCACCACCCGCTGGCCGAGGCGCACGGCCTCGCGCACGTCGTGCGTCACGAAGATGATCGCGGTGTTCGTGGTCTCCCACACCCGGATCAGCTCGGCCTGCAGCACGTCGCGCGTGATGGCGTCGAGCGCGGCGAACGGCTCGTCCATCAGCAGCAGGGCGGGAGCCCCGTCGGCGGACACGGTGGTGGAAGCCAGTGCGCGAGCCAGTGCCACGCGCTGACGCATACCACCGGAAAGCTCGTGTGGACGCTTGTCCGCGACGTCGCCGAGCCGCACCAGTTCGAGCAGTTCCTGAGCGCGACGCCTGCGCGCCAGGCGGCCGACACCGGCGAACCGCAGCGCCAGTTCGACGTTGCGCGACGCCGTCAGCCACGGCATCAGAGCGGGTTCCTGGAACATCACGGCAGGGCGCGACGTGTTGAGCTCCAGCGAGCCCGACGTGGCGCCGTCCAGGCCGGCGACGATGTTGAGCAGCGTGCTCTTGCCGCAGCCGGACGCGCCGAGAAGGCACACGAACTCACCGGGCTTGACCTTGAGATCAACCCCGTCGAGCGCCACCACGGCCGAGTTGCCGTGGCCGAAAACCTTGCGGATGCCGGACAGTTCGACAGCGGTATCCACAGTGGACAGAGAAGTGGTTTCGAGTGTGGCGGTCATGGTCGTGTGCCTTCCCCTCAACGTCTCGGAACTACTTCTTGTCCAGGCCCGCTGCTTGGACCTGCGGCTTGCCCTGTGCCTGCAGAACCTTGTTCAGCAACGTGAAGTCGGCGTACCCGGCGACGTTCGCGGCCTCCTTGGCCACCCCGGCGGTCACGGCGTCCTTCGCGAGCTGCGGGAAGTGCTTGGCCTGCGCGTCCGTGGTCAGCTCGATGTTGTCCCACGCGGCGTCGAGGATCTTGTCGCCGAGCTTCTTGGACGTGAGCTTCTCCAGGTGGGCGTTGGCGGCCTTCTTCGCCTCGTCCTTGTTCGCCTTCGCCCAGTCGATCGCCGCGACGTGACCCTTCAGCACGGCCTCGACCGTCTCCGGGTGCTCCTGCAAGAACTTCGTCCGCACGATGACCACGGTGGTCGGGAACGCCCCGCCGTCCCACAGCGTCTTCTCGTCGAGCAGCACCTTCGCGCCGGCCTCGGCGACCAGGCGTGCCGACCACGGCTGCGGCGCCCAGGCGGCCTGGATGTCGCCCTTCTTGAACAGGTCGAGCGACGCCGCGTTCTCCACGTTCTGCACGGTGACCTGGCCGGTCAGGTTCTTCTCCGCCAGGTACTTCTTCAGCGACACGTCCTGCGTGTTCGCGAGCTGCGGCGTGGCGACGACCTTGCCCTTGAGCTCCTCGATCGAGTTGATCTCGGGCTTCACCACGAGCTGCGCGCCACCCGAGGTGGCGCCCGCGATGAGCTTCACGGCCTCGCCCTTGGACTTCGCGTAGGCGTTGATCGCCGGTCCTGAGCCGATGTAGGCGATGTCGAGGGACTCGCCCAGCAAAGCGTTCACCTCGTCGGGGCCCGCGTTGAACGTCTGCGTCGTCAGCTTGGTGCTGCCGAGCTCCTTGGCGAACAGGCCGTTCTCGACGCCGATCAGCGCGGCGGCGTGGGTGACGTTCGGGAAGTACCCGAGGCGGACCTCGGCGGCGGCACCCTTGGACTCGGCGGCGGGGGTCTCACCGCTGCCGGCGCGGCTGCAACCGGACAGGGCTGTCAGAGCGATCAGGGCGACGGCGATGGCGGGCTTGAGGTTCACGGGGAAGAGGCCTTTCAGGGACCGGGGGAGACGAGGGCATGGGTGTCAGGGGTGGCGTTGACGCCACCCCCGGTACAGCTCTCCACGCCGTCCTCAAGCAGCGGCAGCGGAGCCCCGACCAGTCCGGCGGCGAGCGTGGAACCATCGCTCGCGTCGATCACCAGGAAGGACCCGGTGCGCCGGCTGAAGCTGTAGTCGTCCAGCGGAACGGGCTCCGCGAGACGCAGAGCCACTCGGCCGATCTCGTTGAGCTCCAACGAACTGGGGCTGTCCACGCTGGACAGGTTCTGCTCGTCGAAGCGGTCGCGCAGGTCGGTGACCATCGCCTGCACGGTGCGCGTGCCGTGCTTGACGAGGACTCGGGCGCCGGAGCGCAACGGCTTCTCCGCGAGCCAGCAGAGGGTGGCGTCCAGCTCGTCGGTGACCGTGGGCTCGTTGCCCGCCACCGAGATCAGGTCGCCGCGGGAGATGTCGATGTCGTCCGCCAGCAGCAACGTCACGGACTGGCCCGCCGCCGCCTCGGTCAGTTCGCCATCGGCCGTGTCGATCTTCGTGACCGTCGAGCGACGGCCTGACGGCAGCACCACGATCTCGTCGCCCGGCTTGATCGTGCCGGCCGCGATCAGACCGGCGTAGCCCCGGTAGTCGAGGTGTTCGGCCGTGCGCGGGCGGATCACGTACTGCACCGGGAAGCGGAACGGGGCGTCGTGCGGGTCGGGCTCGACCGGCACGTTCTCCAGGTGCTCCAGCAGGGTCGGGCCGGAGTACCACGGCGTGTTCGCGGACTTGTCCACGACGTTGTCGCCCGCCAGCGCGGACACCGGGATCTCGACGACCGCGTCCTCGGTGTAGCCGAGAGCCGTGGCGTGAGCGGTGAACTCCTTGGCGATGCGGGAGAACGTCACCTCGTCGTAGTCCACGAGGTCGATCTTGTTGACCGCGAGGACGAGCCGGGGCACGCCCAGCAGCGCGAGAACCGCCGCGTGGCGCCGGGTCTGCTCGATGACGCCCTTGCGCGCGTCGACGAGCAGCACCGCGAGCTGCGCGGTGGAGGCGCCGGTGACGGTGTTGCGGGTGTACTGCACGTGGCCGGGGGTGTCCGCGAGCACGAACGACCGCTTCGGCGTCGCGAAGTACCGGTACGCCACGTCGATCGTGATGCCCTGCTCGCGTTCCGACCGCAGGCCGTCGACCAGCAACGACAGGTCCGGCGTCGCGAGACCCCGGTCGGCGCTCGCCCGGTGGACGGCGTCGAGCGTGTCCGCGAGCACGGACTTGGTGTCGTAGAGCAACCTGCCGACGAGCGTGGACTTTCCGTCGTCCACGCTGCCAGCGGTAGCCAACCTCAACAGGTCGCTCATTTAGAAGTAGCCCTCCCGCTTGCGGTCTTCCATGGCGGCCTCGGACAGCCGGTCGTCGGCACGTGTGGCGCCGCGCTCGGTCAGTCGTGACGCGGAGACCTCGGCGATCACCGCGTGGATGTCGGCGGCGTCGGACTCGACGGCACCCGTGCAGGAGCCGTCACCGACCGTGCGGTAGCGAACCGTCTTGCGCAGCAACGTTTCGCCGTCGCGCGCCGTGCCCCAAGGGCCTTCGGCGAGCCACATGCCGTCGCGCAGGAACACGTCGCGCTGGTGGGAGTAGTAGATGTCCGGGAGCTCGATGCCCTCGCGCTCGATGTAGTTCCAGACGTCGAGCTCGGTCCAGTTCGACAGCGGGAACACGCGGACGTGCTCGCCGGCGCGGTGCCGGCCGTTGTAGAGGTTCCACAGCTCCGGGCGCTGGCGCTTCGGGTCCCACTGGCCGAACGCCGTGCGCAGGCTGAAGATCCGCTCCTTGGCGCGGGCGCGTTCCTCGTCCCGGCGGCCGCCGCCGAAGACCGCGTCGTACTTGTGCTGCGTGATGGAGTCCAGCAGCGGCACGGTCTGCAACGGGTTGCGCGTGCCGTCCGGACGCTCTTCCAGGCGGCCGTCGTCGATCCAGTCCTGGACCTTCGCGACCTCCAGGCGCAGACCGTGCTGCGCGACGACGCGGTCGCGGAACTCGATGACCTCGTCGAAGTTGTGCCCGGTGTCGACGTGCAGCAGCGGGAACGGCACCGGGGCCGGGTAGAACGCCTTGATCGCGAGGTGCAGCAGCAGCGTCGAGTCCTTGCCGCCGGAGAAGAGGATCACCGGCCGGTCGAACTCTCCCGCCACCTCGCGGAAGATGTGGATCGCCTCCGATTCGAGGCGTCCCAAGGTGTCGAGCGCGAGTGTCATCCGTGCAACCCACATTCCGTCTTGGACTGACCGGCCCACCGGCCGCTGCGGGCGTCCTGCCCCGGCAACGGCTTCGCGGTGCACGGCAGGCAGCCGATGGAGGGATACCCCTCCTGCACCAACAGGTTCTCGAGGACGCCCTTCTCGCGGATGTAGGCGTTGAACTCGTCGTCGCTCCACGGCGCGATCGGGTTGATCTTCACCAGGCCGTTGCGGTCGTCCCACTGCACGATCGGCGTGTTCGCCCTGGTCGGGGCGTCCACGCGGCGCACGCCGGTGACCCACGCGTCGTACTTCGCGAGCTCCCGGCGCAGCGGCACGACCTTGCGCAGGTTGCAGCAGGTGGCCGGATCCGACTGGTACAGCAGGCCGAACTCGCGTTCCTGGTCCTCGACCGACTGCTCGGCCGCGGCGTTCACGATCCGCACGTCCGGGTAGACGACCCCGACCGCGTCCCGCACGCCGATCGTCTCCGGGAAGTGGTAGCCCGTCTCCAGGAACAGCACGTCGAAGTTCGGCTTCACCTTGGCGGCGAGGTCGATCAGCACGGCGTCCTGCATGTTGGAGGCGACGATGTAGTTGTCGCCGAACGTCCGCGCGACCCACCCCAGCGCCTCTTCGGCGTTCGCGTCCTTCAGCTCCAGCTCGGCGGCCTCGGCGACGATCTTGAGGTCTTCCTTGAGATCGCTCACTTCTTCACCTCCTGCGGCAGGTTGAGCCCGACGAACGAGACCTTGAAGACGCGGCGGCACCCGGTGCACAGCCACGCGTAGCTGGGTTCCTCCTGCGGCCGGAGGTCCTCGTCGCCGCAGTAGGGGCAGTAGAACGGCGTCGCGCGCTCAGTCATCGCAGCGAACCCTCTTCCGCCCGGCCGACCCACTGCGCGAACCGCTCGTCGGTTTCGCGCTGGGCGACGAAGTTCCGCACGATCCGCTCGACGTACTCGGGCAGCTCGTTCGCCGTCACCTTGTGGCCGCGCAGCTTCCGGCCGAACCCGGCGTCGAGCCCGAGGCCGCCGCCGAGGTGCACCTGGAATCCCTCGACCTGGTTGCCCTGCTCGTCCGTGACGATCTGGCCCTTGAGGCCGATGTCCGCGGTCTGGATGCGGGCGCAGGAGTTGGGGCAGCCGTTGATGTGCACGGTGATCGGCGCCGTGACGCCGTCGACGATGTCCTTGAGGTTGGCTTCGAGCTGCGTGACCAGGTCGTTGGCGCGGGCCTTGGTCTCGACGATCGCGAGCTTGCAGAACTCGATGCCGGTGCAGGCCATGATGCCCCGGCGCCACGGCGACGGGTCGACCTGCAGGCCGAGCTTGGCGAGCCCGCTCTTGAGCTCGGGGATCTCGGACTCGGCGACGTCCAGCACGATGATCTTCTGCTGTGGTGTGAAGCGGACGCGCGTGGAGCCCGCCCGTTCGGCGATCTTCGCGACCTCGACCAGGATCGAGCCCGAGACGCGGCCCGCGACCGGCGCGGCACCGACGTAGAACAGGCCGTCCTTCTGCTTGTTCACGCCGATGTGGTCCAGTTGCTGCTTCAGGGTTTCCGGCGCCGGGCCGTCGATCATCTTGCGCTTGAGGTACTCGTCCTCCACGACCTGGCGGAACTTCTCCGGGCCCCAGTCGGCGACGAGGAACTTGATGCGCGCGCGGTGCCGCAGCCGGCGGTAGCCGTAGTCGCGGAAGACGGAGATGACCGCCTCCCACACGTCCGGCACCTCGTCGAGCGGCACCCAGGCGCCCAGACGCTTGCCCAGCATGGGGTTCGTGGACAGACCGCCGCCGACCCAGAGGTCGAAACCGGGCCCGTGCTCGGGGTGGTTCACGCCGACGAACGCGATGTCGTGGATCTCGTGCGCGACGTCCTGCAGGCCCGAGATGGCGGTCTTGAACTTGCGCGGCAGGTTCGAGAACCGCGGGTCGCCGATGTAGCGCTCGAGGATCGTGTCGATCGCCGGCTGCCCGTTGATGATCTCGTCCTCGGAGATGCCCGCGACCGGCGAGCCGAGGATGACGCGCGGGCTGTCGCCACACGCCTCCATCGTCGTCAGGCCGACGGCTTCGAGCTTCTGCCAGATCGTGGGAACGTCCTCGATCGCGATCCAGTGGTACTGGATGTTCTGCCGATCGGTGATGTCCGCGGTGTCGCGCGCATAGGTCTGCGAGATCTCGCCGAGGACCTTCAACTGCTGCGTGGTGAGCGCGCCACCGTCGCTGCGGACGCGCATCATGAAGTACTCGTCGTCCAGCTCTTCCGGCTCCAGCGTGGCCGTGCGGCCGCCGTCGATGCCGGGCTTGCGCTGCGTGTACAGGCCGTACCAGCGGAAACGTCCGCGCAGGTCGGCCGGGTCGATCGAGTCGAAACCACCGTGGGCGTAGATGTTCTCGATGCGGGTGCGGACGTTGAGCGGGTTGTCGTCCTTCTTGCTCCGCTCGTTGGGGTTCAGCGGCTCTCGGTAACCGAGTGCCCACTGTCCCTCGCCGCGACGCTGCTTGGCGCGCGGTGACGTCTGCGGCGGGACCATCGCCATCCTCCGGGGTTTCGAGGCGCTCGGTGCGCATGCGAGCCCGGAGGTGCTTGTGGTGGGGGCGTCGTCAGCGCGCCGGGCGCCGACGGGAACAAATCAGCGCGCGGTCAGGCCGAACGACGGCACATCGCGCTGGAGACACGACGGAAGTCGACGTGGCGGCGGGCCACGAGGCGGACTCCAGTCGAATGCATGTCCCCAGTGTGCCCCGCGTCCAGTACCTGGTCCACCAGCAACCGAATGCTGGGATTGACGAGGGGAAGTTGACATCCTAGGCTGGTTTCACTCCGTAGTACTTCTGTCACCGACAGATACTTTCCCTGGTCGAACACCGCCATTCGGGCCGTGTAGGGGACACTGGGAGTCATGCCCTCCGCTTTGCCCGAAGGCGAGCCCGCGCCCGCCGACGGTGCGCTTCCCGCGTCCGCTCTCGCCGGTGTCGGTTCCCGTCCGTTCGGCATCTACGTGCACGTGCCGTTCTGCGCGACCCGCTGCGGCTACTGCGACTTCAACACCTACACGCCCGGCGAGCTGGGCTCCTCCGCCTCGCCCGAGTCGTGGCTGGAGGGCCTGCGCCGCGAGCTGGACCTGGCCGCGTCCGTTCTCGGGACCGCTCCGTTGGCCGAAACCGTGTTCGTCGGTGGCGGTACGCCCTCTTTGCTGGGTGCTTCAGGTCTCGGCGAGGTTTTGGACGCGGTGCGTCAGTCGTTCGGCCTGGCTCCTGGCGCCGAGGTGACCACCGAGTCGAACCCCGAGTCGACGTCCGTTCCGTTCTTCGAGGGGATCCGTTCCGCGGGCTACACGCGCGTGTCGCTGGGCATGCAGTCCGCGGCCCGGCACGTTCTGGCCGTGCTGGACCGCAAGCACACCCCCGGCCGTCCGGGGGAAGCGGCGCTGGAGGCTCGCAAAGCCGGTTTCGAGCACGTGAACCTGGACCTGATCTACGGCACGCCGGGGGAGCGGCCCTCGGACCTGGCTTCGTCGCTGGACGCCGTGCTGGCCGCGGGCGTCGACCACGTGTCGGCCTACGCGTTGATCGTGGAGGACGGCACCGGCCTCGCCCGCCGCATCCGCCGCGGCGACCTGCCCATGCCCGACGACGACGTGCTGGCCTCGTCGTACGAGATGGTCGATTCCGTTCTGAGCGGCGCCGGGTTCTCCTGGTACGAGGTGTCGAACTGGGCGACCTCCGCCGAGGCCCAGTGCCGCCACAACGTCCTGTACTGGAAGGGCGCGGACTGGTGGGGCTTCGGTCCCGGCGCGCACAGCCACGTCGGCGGAGTGCGCTTCTGGAACGTGAAGCACCCGGCGCGCTACTCGTCCCTGCTGGCCGAGGGCACGTCGCCCGCCGCCGGTCGCGAGCTGTTGTCGGCCGAAGATCAGCGGGTCGAGCGCGTGCTGCTGGAACTGCGCCTCGCCGAAGGACTGCCCGTCGACGTGCTGGACGACGCCGGCCGCGAGGAGGCCAGGCAGGCGATCGCCGACGGGCTGCTGGAGCCGTACGACGACCGTTGCGTGCTGACCGACCGCGGCCGCCTGCTCGCCGACGCCGTGGTCAGGCGCCTGCTGCCGTGATCACCGGGCGCGCAGGTCGTGCTGACTGCGCACCTCGACGATCTCCTGGCCTTCTTTCTCATACGTCACCGTGCCCCACCAGAGCCCGTCCTCCCTGCGGGCCTCTTCCCAGACAACCGTGCCCCTCCACCACTCGTCGCCGCTGAGCACCAGGCATGGTTTGCCGGGTGGCCGCAGCCACACCACGTTGTCCACGTTTGGACCCTAGCGACCGCCACCGACAAAAACCGGAGGCCGGATCGAGCACGACTTCAGAGGGGGCACCAGGCAGGAAACCGGCTGGGTAAACTCGGGAGTAGTGGACACGGAGGTGAACTGCGATGAACGCCGATGAGCGTCGGTTCGAGGTGCTGCGTGCCATCGTCGCCGACTACGTGTCCAACCAGGAGCCCGTCGGGTCGAAGGCCCTGGTCGACCGGCACAACCTGGGAGTGTCGAGCGCGACCGTGCGCAACGACATGGCCGCGCTGGAGGACGAGGGCTACATCGCCCAGCCGCACACCAGCGCCGGACGCGTGCCGACGGACAAGGGCTACCGGCTCTTCGTGGACAGGCTGAGCGAGATCAAGCCGCTCTCGCAGGCCGAGAAGCGGGCGATCCGGAGTTTTCTGGACGGGGCGATCGACCTCGACGACGTGATGCGCCGCAGCGTGCGGTTGCTCGCGCAGCTGACCAGGCAGGTGGCGGTGATCCAGGTGCCGACGCTGTCGCGTGCGGCCGTGCGTCACCTGGAGGTGCTGCCGATCACGCCGTCGCGGCTGATGCTGGTGCTGATCACCGACACCGGCCGCGTCGACCAGCGGATCGTCGAGCTCGGGGACGTGATCAGCGAGGAGCACACGGCGCAGTTGCGCGGCGTGCTGAACCAGGCGATGGCGGGACAGCGGCTCGCCGAGGCGAGTGCCAAGGTCGCCGAACTGCCCGACGAGGTTCCGTCGAACCTCCGCGACCCGATGCTGCGGGTCGCTACTGTGCTCATCGAAACGCTGGTGGAGCACCCAGAGGAACGGCTCGTGCTCGGCGGTACCGCGAACCTCACGCGCAGCATCACCGACTTCCCGGGCTCGCTCCGGCAGGTGCTGGAGGCGTTGGAGGAGCAGGTCGTCGTGCTCAAGCTGCTCGCCGCCTCCCGCGACCCCGGTCGCGTGCTGGTGCGCATCGGCGAGGAGAACGAAGCCGCTGAGATGCGCAGCACTTCCGTGGTGTCCATCGGCTACGGCAGCCGTGACAATCCGCTCGGGGGCCTGGGCGTCGTCGGACCGACGCGCATGGACTACCCCGGAACCATGGCGGCCGTCCGCGCGGTCGCCAACTACGTCGGTGAGATCCTGACCGGTCGTTGACCAGAAACGTCTTGCACTTGAGATGAACATGAAAGCGAACAAGGTGGCCAGGGATTACTACGGCATCCTCGGTGTCTCGCAGAACGCGACACAGGATGAGATCAAGCGCGCCTATCGCAAGCTCGCGAGGCAGCTGCACCCGGACGTCAATCCCAACGAGGAGGCCCGCTTCAAGGAGGTGACGGCCGCCTACGAGGTGTTGTCGAACCCCGAGAAGCGGCGCGTCGTCGACCTGGGAGGCGACCCGCTCGACTCGGGCGGCGGTGGCCGCCCCGGCGGAGACCCGTTCTCCGGCTTCGGCCTCGGCGACATCATGGACGCGTTCTTCGGCGCCTCGACCGGTGGCGGCCGTGGTCCGCGCAGCCGCGTGCAGCCCGGCTCCGACGCGCTCATCCGGCTCGACATGACGCTGGAGGAGTGTGCGGCGGGCGCCACGCGTGAGCTGACCGTCGACACGGCGATCCTGTGCGACCGCTGCCACGGCGCGGGTACCCAGAACAACTCCAAGCCGGTCCAGTGCGACACCTGCCACGGCCGCGGCGAGGTCCAGTCGGTGCAGCGCTCGTTCCTCGGCCAGGTCGTGACGTCACGGCCGTGCCCGGTGTGCCGCGGCTACGGCGAGGTCATCCCCGACCCGTGCCAGCAGTGCGCGGGCGACGGCCGCACGCGGTCGCGCCGCACGATCTCCGTGAACATCCCCGCCGGTGTCGCCGAGGGCATGCGCGTGCGGCTCGCGGGCCAGGGCGAGGTCGGCCCCGGCGGTGGCCCCGCAGGCGACCTCTACGTCGAGGTCGAGGAGCACCCGCACGAGATCTTCGAACGCGACGGCGCCGACCTGCACTGCATCGTCCAGATCCCGATGACGACGGCCGCCCTGGGCGCCACGTTGCCGTTGAAGACTCTGGACGGCGAGGAAGAACTGCAGATCGACCCCGGCACGCAGCCGAACACGCAGCTCGTCATGACGGGCCGCGGCATGCCGAAGCTGCGTTCGACCGGCCGCGTCGACGGCCGCGGCGACCTGCACGTGCACCTCGAGGTCCTCGTGCCGACCAAGCTCGACGCCGCCCAGTCCGCGTTGCTGCGCGACCTCGCCGAGATGCGCGGCGAGAACGAGCCCTCCCTGTCCCACAACGGCAAGGGCGGCGGCGGACTGTTCTCCCGCCTGCGTGCCTCGCGCGGCAACCGGTGACGCTGCCCGTCTTCCTCGTCTCGTCGTTGCCGGCGGGCGAGGAGTTCGTGCTGGACGGCCCGGAAGGCCGCCACGCCGCGACGGTGAAGCGTCTGCGCGTGGGCGAGGAACTCGTGCTGTCGGACGGATCCGGCGCCCAGGTGCGGTGCTCGGTGACGGCGGTGGAGCGCGACTCCTTGGCGTTGCGCGTGGTCGAACGCTGGGTGGAGCCCGAACCGGCGCCACGCGTGGTGCTCGCCCAGGCACTGGTGAAGGGCGACCGCGGCGAACTCGCGGTCGAACTCGCCACCGAGGCCGGGGTGGACGGCGTGGTGCCGTGGCGCGCCGCCCGGTGCATCACCAAGTGGGAGGACGGGCCGCGCGGCGCGAAAGCGCTGGGACGCTGGCGATCCACCGTGCGCGAGGCGGCGAAGCAGGCCCGCCGCTCGCGCGTGCCGGCGGTCGACGAACCCGTGAGCACGACTCAGCTCTCTCAGCGCGTGTCGTCGTCCGCGTTGACCCTCGTGTTGCACGAGAGCGCGACCGAACGGCTTGCCGACGTCCCGTTGCCCGAATCCGGAGACGTGCTGCTCGTCGTCGGGCCCGAAGGCGGAATCACGCCCGAGGAACTCGACGCCCTGCGATCTTCGGGTGCACGGATCGTCCGATTGGGTCCAACCGTTCTGCGTGCATCTACCGCCGCAGCGGTTGCTCTTGGTGCCATTGGGGTACGTACAGCTCGGTGGTGACCCCGATCACTCCTGGGATGAACATCGGATGGATTGGCTTGACGGAAGTTGTAGCGAATCCCAGGCCGATGGGGTTACCCTGGTTTGCAGAGGGGCCGATTGGTCTATCCGGAAACGGCGTAGACGATTAGACCTTCTGACCAAAAGACTCGCCGGACACCTCCCCCCTCGGTCCGGCGTCGGCGCCTCGCGGCGAAGCGACCCCCAGGCTTCGGACCGCGAGGCGCCCCTTTTGGTTTTGGTGCTGGCTGCTCGGCGCTGGCGCGCCTTCGCCGCCTGCACCAAAAGGGTGTCTTTTGGGGGCCGAGCCCCCAAGCCCCACGCCGGGGGCAAGCCCCCGGACCCCCGGCCACCTCGCCTTCGGCATCGGGTGGCCCATCAGGTGGTATGAGGGCGCGGCGGCTTGTTCGGCGTGTGAGGCGCGGCCGCTGTCAGGTGTGTGCAAGTGGGGCTCCTCTTATTCCGTCTGCCTATGGGTGGCGGTTGGTGGCCGTTGTTGTGTCTTCCTTGTTATTTGTTGGCCTTGACGTAAGTTCTGCGTGTGCAGCGAATTGCTTACGGTGACCATCCCAGTCAGTTTGGCGAGCTTTACCTTCCTGATGGTGTTGCTCAGGGTGCTGTTGTCGTCATTCACGGTGGTTTTTGGCATCAGCGGTATGGCTTGGAACTCGGGCGGCCCCTTGCGGACGTGCTCGTCGCCGACGGATTTGCTGTCTGGAACATCGAGTACCGGCGGGTGGGCGGTGGTGGTGGGTGGCCGCGGACCGGTGAGGACGTGCTTGCCGCCATCGACGCCGTCGACATCGGGCCCGTCGTCGCGCTCGGGCACAGTGCCGGGGGGCACCTCGCTGTGTGGGCGGCCAAGCACAGCGCGCGAGTGGTCGGAGCGGTGGCTCAGGCCGCCGTGCTGGACTTCACGCGGCACATCACGCCGCGGGCGTTGGAGCTGTGCACCGAGGAGCAGTTCGCGGAGGCCTCGCCGGCCGCGCTGGTTCCCATCGGCAAGCCGGTGGTGTGCGTGCACGGTGATCAGGACGAGGACGTCCCGGTCGAGCAGTCCATCGGGTTCTGCGCGGCGGAGCCGCAGGCCGAACTCGTCGTGGTGGAAGGGGCCGGGCACATGGACGTGATCACGCCGGGCACCGAGTCCTGGGAGAGGTGCCGCGCGGCTGTCGGGCGCCTTGCGGGCGGCTGCTAAAAAGGGCCGGTGCCGAAGGTTGTCGACCATGAGGAACGCCGCCGCGAACTCGCTGAGGCCGTGTGGCGCATCGTGCAGCGGGACGGGATAGACCACGCTTCCGTACGCGCCGTCGCGGCCGAGTCCGGGTGGTCCAGCGGGTCGCTGCGCCACTACTTCCCGACACAGGACGCCTTGCTGGGGTTCGCGATGGAGCTCGCGTACCGGCGGTTCATCGCGCGGCTGGAGAAGATCGACACCTCGGCCGGGAACCGGGAGGTGCTGCGGTCCTTCGCGCACGAGATGCTGGCGATGGACGACGATCGCCGGGTCGAGGCGGCGGTGCTGTTGTCGTTCCTGCCGCGGGCGATGGTGGAGCCGTCGTTGCACGAGCTGGAACGCCTCGGCACGCGCGAGTTGTACGCCGGGATCGCGCGCGTTCTCGTTGCCTCGCAGGAAGCCGGTGAGCTGCGGGACGGCGTCGTGCCGATGAAGGCCGCGCGGCGGTTCATCGTGCTGATCGACGGGCTCAACATCCACCACGGGCTCGGGCCCGACGAGCTCACGGTCGAGGACATGATCGAGGCCGTCGACGAGCAGCTGGACCGGCTGTTCGTTTAGCTTGGGGCATGTCCTGTTTGTTCTGCCGGATCGTCGCCGGTGAGATTCCCGCGACGATCGTGCACGAGACCAAGACGACGCTGGCGTTCCGCGACATCCAGCCCAAGGCGCCTGTGCACGTGCTGCTGATTCCGCGCGAGCACGTGCCGAACGCCGTCGACCTGGACGGCGAGCAGCTCGGCGACCTCTTCGCCGCGGCGCGAGAGGTCGCCGACGCCGAGGGCGTGGCCGAGAGCGGGTACCGGCTGCTGTTCAACACCGGGCCGGACAGCGGGCAGGAGGTCTTCCACGCCCATCTGCACTTGTTGGGCGGCAAGCGTCTTTAGCCGAGGGCCTGCAGCAGCGGCGCGTGGTAGCGGGTGCGGTCGCCGGGCAGGGTTTCGGCTCCCCGGACCATCCAGGCGGCCTCGCCCCACGACTCCATGCCGTGGTCACGGACGTACGCGATCACGTCCGGGTCGTGCACGTCCACGCGGACACGGCCGTTTGCGACGGCCGAGTCGGCGATGAGCGCGCAAGCGTCGGTGGGGGAGTCCGCGATGACCGGGCCGATCAGGAGCAGGTCGTCGCGCACGCGCCACGACCCGGCGATGCCGTGGTCGGAGACCCTGACGGATCCCCTGGTGAGCAACGACTCCCACAGGAACGGCCGCGTGAGACCGGTGACCTTGATGTCGAGTGCGACGAGGTCGTCGAGGTCAGCGTGCGTGGCGATATGCGATATATCAGCTGCCGGGCCCGTGAACTGGCCTGTGTGGATGTCGGTGAAACCCACGGCGTGGAAGCCGAGCTGTTCGTAGAGCGGGAGGCCCATCGCCGTCGCGAACAACGTCGAGACACCGGTATCCAACACATGGGACACCAGTCGGCGGGCGTGGCCCTGGCGCGCGGCGCGTTCGGCCACCAGCACCATGCTGATCGACGCCAGTTCCGGATAGCGCGTCACGATCGTCGTGCCGACGAGGCCGTGCTCGTCGAACAGGCCCCAGCCCTCGCCGTGCGTGAGCAGGAACTCCCACTTGGTCTCGTCGCGCGACCACGACCGGCTCTCGGCCAGGTCGGAGCACGCGGGGAGGTCGTTCAGTTCGAGTCGTCGCAGTTCCACGGATTCCTCAGTCATCCCAGCGCGAGTGACGCGGGCGCGAAGTAGCGCGCACGATCGCCGCCGACGTCGTCCACGCCGTGCACCATCAGCGCACAGCTCCCGCGCACCTCGTAACCCTTGCTCAGCAGGAACGCCGCCACGTCCGGGTCGCTGACGTCGACGCGGGACGGCCCGGCGCCGGCGACCACGTCAACGATGATCTCGCACGCCGCCGCCGCGTTCGGTGCCACCAACGGCCCGATGACCAACGTCTCACCCATGCGCCGCGTGCAGACGAAGCCGTCCCGCGCGATGTGGGGCGTGTACACCGACGACGGACCGAACACGTGCGTCCAGAACGCCTCGCGCGTGAATCCACTTGCCGCCTGGTCGAGCGCCACCACCGCGGGCAGATCGGCGTGCGTCGCCTTTCGCGTCACACCGGTCGCGGCGCCACCGAGTTCGCCGTGGTGCGCCGCGGCTTGCCCGACCGAGTGAAAGCCGAGCCGCCGGTACAGCGGCTCACCCATCGCCGTCGCGTGCAGAACGGAAGGTCCCGCATCCAACACATTGGACATCAGTGCGCCCGCGATGCCCCTGCGTTCGGCCCACGAGCCGACCAGCACGCCGCTGATCGCCTGCATCTCGGGATACGGCGTGACCACGGTCGTGCCGAGCAGCCCCGTCTCGTCGAAGGCGCCGAAGCCCGGACCGAGCGACAGCAACATCTCCCACTGCGCGGGCGTCCACGCCCAACCCCGGTCCGTGATCAGCTTCATGCACTCGGGTATGTCGTCGACGCCAAGCCTGCGGATCTCCACAGCTCCCGAGCACACACCGTGAGCAATGCGCTAGCCACCCATTTTCGGCCGGACTAGCATCGACGGCACCAGATCCGAGCGACAGGAAGCAGGCCGGGGCCACGTGGCCGACGAAACACAGCAGAGCAACAAGGAAGGTCAGTCCCGGTTCGCCGTGCCGGAAGGTGCGGTGCTCACGCTGCTCGGGTCGCGCGACGAGAACCTCCGGCTCGCGGAGGAACTGCTCGACGCCGACGTGCACGTGCGCGGGAACGAGATCACCTTGTCCGGCGATCCCGCCGACGTGGCCTTCGCCGAGCGCGTCTTCTCCGAGCTCATCACCCTCGCGGGCCGTGGCCAGCCCATCGACCAGAACGCCGTCCGCCGCATCGTCGCGATGCTCAGCGCGAACGACGTCGAGTCGCCCGCCGAGGTGCTGAGCCTCGACATCGTGAGCCGCCGCGGCCGCACGATCAGGCCGAAGACGCTGAACCAGAAGCACTACGTCGACGCGATCGACAAGAACACCATCGTGTTCGGCATCGGCCCCGCCGGCACCGGCAAGACCTACCTCGCCATGGCCAAGGCCGTGCAGGCGCTGCAGGCCAAGCAGGTCAACCGGATCATCCTCACCCGCCCGGCCGTCGAGGCGGGCGAGCGCCTGGGCTACCTGCCCGGCACGCTCTACGAGAAGATCGATCCGTACCTGCGCCCGCTCTACGACGCGCTGCACGACATGGTCGACCCGGAGTCGATCCCGCGCCTCACGCAGGCCGGCACGATCGAGGTCGCACCGCTCGCGTTCATGCGCGGCCGGTCGCTGAACGACGCGTTCATCATCCTGGACGAGGCGCAGAACACGACGCCCGAGCAGATGAAGATGTTCCTCACCCGCCTGGGCTTCGGCTCGAAGGTGGTCGTCACGGGTGACATCACCCAGGTCGACCTCCCCGGCGGCCAGCGCAGCGGCCTGCGGGTCGTCAAGGACATCCTCGAAGGCGTCGACGACGTGCACTTCTCGACGTTGACCAGCCAGGACGTGGTGCGCCACCGCCTGGTCGGCGACATCGTGGACGCGTACGACAAGTGGCAGGTCCAGCAGGACCTCGTCGACCAGAACGGGCAACACCACGGACCCGGTGCACGCCGGGGGAACCAGCGCCGGGGACGATAGGCGCCGTGAGCATCGAGATCGCCAACGAGTCGGGTGTCGGAGTCGACGAAGGGTCCATCGTCTCCGCCGCCCGCTTCGCGCTGGACCGCATGGGCGTGAGCCCGCTGGCCGAGTTGTCCGTCCTGCTCGTGGAGCTGGACGTGATGGCAGACCTGCACGAGCGCTGGATGGACCTGCCGGGTCCGACGGACGTCATGGCCTTCCCCATGGACGAGCTGGACTCCGCGCGCCGCCCCGACGCCGCGGGCCTCGGCCCCGCGCTGCTCGGGGACATCGTGCTGTGCCCCGCGTTCGCCAAGGACCAGGCCAAGAAGGCGGGCCACGGCCTGCTGGACGAGCTGCACCTGCTGACCGTGCACGGCGTGCTGCACCTGCTCGGCTACGACCACGCCGAGCCCGCGGAGGAACGTGAGATGTTCACGTTGCAGAACCGCATCCTCGGCGACTTCCGCACCGCGCGGGACGAGGCAGAGCGGGCCGCTCACCAGCGCAGCACCGACGACAAGGTGCTCGGCGCGGTCGGCCTGGACGAGAAGAACGAAGAAGCCTGACGCGATGACCGCGAACCCTGCCAGTGTGATCGTGCTGGCCGTTCTGCTCGTGCTCGCCGCCGGACTGTTCGCGTGTGTGGATGCCGCTCTCGGCACCGTGTCACGCGCACGAGTGGAGGCCCTGCAACGGCAGGGTCGCTGGGGCACCGGGCAGTTGCTGCACGTCCTCAACGACCGGCCGCGGCACGTCAACCTCTTGTTGCTGCTGCGCCTGGCCTGCGAGATGTCGGCGGCCGTGCTGACCACGACGGTGTTCCTCGACTTCGTGGAACAGGACGGGCTCGCTGTCCTGTACGCCTGCCTGAGCATGCTCATCGTGTCGTACGTGCTCGTCGGCGTCGGACCGCGCACCCTCGGCCGTCAACACCCGTACGCCGTGAGCCTGCTCGCCGCCGGCACCGTCCGGCAGCTCGGGCGCGTGCTCGGGCCGCTGTCCAAGCTCCTGATCCTCATCGGTAACGCCATCACTCCCGGCAAGGGCTTCCGCGAGGGTCCGTTCAGCTCCGAGGTCGAGCTGCGCGAGCTGGTCGACATGGCGCAGGAACGCGGCGTCGTGGACGAGGGCGAGCGCGAGATGATCCACTCGGTGTTCGAGCTGGGCGACACCATCACGCGCGAGATCATGGTGCCGCGCACCGAGATCGTGTGGATCGAGCAGTCCAAGTCGCTGCGGCAGGCGCTCGCGCTGTCGTTGCGCACCGGCTACACCCGCGTCCCGGTGATCGGCGAGAGCGTCGACGACGTGCTCGGCGTGGTGAACCTCAAGGACCTGATGCGGGCCACGCTCGCCGAGGGCGAGGACCCGAAGTGCGTGTCCGAGCTGATGCGCCCGATGAGCTTCATCCCGGACTCGAAGCCCATCGCCGACCTGCTGCGCGAGATGCAGGTGTCGCGCAGGCACATGGCGATCGTCGTGGACGAGTACGGCGGCACCGCGGGCCTGCTGACCATCGAGGACATCCTCGAGGAGATCGTCGGCGAGATCACCGACGAGTCCGACACCGACGACCGCCCGCCGATCGAGCACCTGGAGGACGGCGCGGTGCGGGTCAGCGCGCGCCTGCCGGTGGACGACCTGGACGCGTTGTTCGGCACCGAGCTCGACGACCACGAGGTCGAGACCGTCGGCGGTCTGCTCGCGCAACGGCTCGGGCGCGTGCCGCTGCCCGGCACCGAGGCGGAGATCGCCGGCCTGCGCATGCGGGCCGAGGGCGGCAAGGACGAACGCGGCCGCATCCGGGTCACGACGGTGCTCGTACGCCCCGCGCAGAAGGAGAACGAAGATGACTGACGTAGATCCGGAGAACGCCAAGCTCGTGACGCTCGCGCGGTCCGTCCGCGCACGCAACGGCGCCGCGGAAGGCGCGGCGGTGCGGGACCTCGACGGCCGCACCTACAACGCCTCCACGGTCTCGTTGCCGTCGCTGAAGCTGACCGCGCTGCAGGCGGCCGTCTCGGCAGCCGTGTCGAGTGGCGCGCAGGGGCTGGAGGCGGCGGCGGTCGTCACCGAGGCGTCCCAGGTGGACGAGGCGTCGCTGGCGGCGGTGCGCGACCTCACCCAGTCCGGGCCGGTGCTCCTCGCGAGCGTTTCCGGTGAGGTGCGCGACCAGTTCTAGGTGGCCGGAAGGCCCCGCGAACGGCCATAACCAGCAAGAGGGACAATGGACGGATGGATGGTTACCGCTCCGGGTTCGCGTGCTTCGTCGGCCGCCCGAACGCAGGGAAGTCGACGCTGACGAACGCGCTGGTGGGCACGAAGGTCGCCATCACGTCCAGCAAGCCGCAGACCACCCGCCACACGATCCGCGGCATCGTGCACCGCGAGGACGGCCAGCTCGTGCTGGTCGACACCCCCGGTCTGCACCGGCCGCGCACACTGCTCGGCCAGCGGCTCAACGACCTGGTGCGCGAGACGTGGTCGGAGGTCGACGTCGTCGGCTTCTGCGTGCCCGCGGACCAGAAGGTCGGCCCCGGTGACAAGTTCATCGCCGCCGAACTGGAGAAGGTCGCCAAGCGCACGCCCGTGCTGGGCATCGTCACCAAGACGGACCTGGTGTCGCAGCAGCAGGTGATGGAGCAGCTGCTCGCGCTGCAGAAGATCATGGAGTTCGCTGAGATCATCCCGGTGTCCGCGGTGGACGGCTTCCAGGTCGACACGCTGAGCGACCTGCTGCTGAAGAAGCTGCCCGAGGGCCCGCAGCTGTTCCCGGACGGCGATCTGACCGACGAGCCCGAGCAGACCCTCGTCGCCGAGCTGATCCGCGAGGCCGCACTGGAGGGCGTGCGCGACGAGCTGCCGCACTCCATCGCCGTCGTGGTGGAGGAGATGGAGCCGCGCGAGGGTCGCAACGACCTGATCGACATCCACGCGTTCGTGTTCGTGGAGCGGTCGTCGCAGAAGGCGATCATCCTGGGTCACCGGGGTGAGCGGCTCAAGCAGGTCGGCATGGAGGCTCGCAAGCAGATCGAGCGTCTGCTGGGCAGCCGGGTGTACCTGAACCTGCACATCAAGATCGCCAAGGACTGGCAGCGGGACCCGAAGCAGTTGCGCCGCCTGGGGTTCTGATGGCACATCTGTACGGCGACACCGGGATCGTGCTGCGCGTGCAGAAGCTCGGTGAAGCGGACCGGATCATCACGTTCCTGACCCAGAAGCACGGCAAGCTCCGCGCCGTGGCCAAGGGCGTGCGCCGCACGTCGTCGAAGTTCGGCGCGCGGCTGGAGCCGTTCTGCCACGTCGACGTGCAGTTCCACCCCGGCCGGACGCTCGACATCATCACGCAGGTGCAGACGCTGGACGCGTTCGGCGTCGGCATCGTCACGGACTACCAGCGCTACACGGCCGCGTGCGCGATCCTCGAGACCGCTGATCGCCTCACTGCCGAAGAGGGCGAACCGGTCCTGCGGCTCTACATGCTCGTGGCCGGGGCGTTGAGGGCGTTGTCGAACGGGGAGCGCGATCCGTCGCTGCTGCTGGACGCGTTCCTCATGCGTGCGATGGCGTTCGCGGGATGGGCGCCCGCGGTGAACGAGTGCGCGAAGTGCGGCAATCCCGGTCCGCACCGGGCGTTCAGCATCCAGGCGGGCGGCTCGTGCTGCCCGAACTGCCGCCCGGCCGGCTCCTCGTCGCCCTCCCAGGACACGCTGGCGCTGCTCTCGGCGCTGCTGCACGGCCAGTGGAACGTGGTCGACGAGATCCCGCACCTGGCCCGCCGCGACGCGAGTGGCCTGGTCGCGGCGCACCTGCAGTGGCACCTCGAACGGCAGTTGCGGTCGTTGCCTCTGGTCGAGCGAAAGGCGCAGCCGGCGGACGGCTAATGTGGCTGCTACCGACAACGGTTTTCGCTCGAAAGGTATCTGGTTCATGCTGCGTCGCCGCCGCTCTGAGCGTGAGAAGCGCGTTCCGCGCCCGCCGGAGCCGCACGAGTCCGGTGCGACGCCTCCGGACATCCCGGCCGATCTGGTGCCCAAGCACATCGCGATCGTGATGGATGGCAACGGCCGTTGGGCGAACCAGCGCGGACTGTCGCGGGTGGAGGGGCACAAGCGCGGTGAGCAGGTCGTGCTCGACGTCGCGAAGGGCTCCATCGAGCTGGGCGTGAAGTGGCTTTCGCTGTACGCCTTCTCCACCGAGAACTGGAAGCGCAGCCCCGAAGAGGTCCGCTTCCTGATGAACTTCAACCGCGACGTGATCGCGCGCCGCACCGACGAGCTGGACGAGATGGGTGTCCGCATCCACTGGGCCGGCCGCTCGCCGAAGCTGTGGGGCAGCGTCATCAAGCAGCTGCAGGAGGCCGAGGTCCGCACGGCCGAGAACACCGTGCTGAACCTCGTCATGTGCGTGAACTACGGCGGCCGCGCGGAGATCGGCGACGCCGCCCGCGAGGTCGCGCGCCTGGTCGCCGCCGGGAAGATCAACCCGGACAAGGTCGACGAGCGCACCCTCGCGAAGTACCTGTACAAGCCGGAGATGCCGGACGTCGACCTGTTCATCAGGCCGTCCGGTGAGCAGCGCATCTCGAACTTCCTGCTGTGGCAGTCCGCGTACGCCGAGATGGTCTACCAGGACATCCTCTGGCCCGATTTCGACCGCCGCGACCTGTGGCGCGCCTGCGAGAAGTTCGCGGACCGCGACCGTCGCTTCGGCGGTGCCGTCGACAAGCCCGGTGAGGAGGTGGCGTCGTCGTGAACGCGAGCGGTGAGGCCCTGGAGGCCGCACGCAAGGCGTTGGAGCTGTTCCACGACGTCTCCGTGGACGACGACGGCGCGCTGAGTTTCCGTCACGGCGACGTGCCGTGCGCGGTGCAGGGCATGGAACTGGCCGAAGGGCTGACTGTTCTCTCGCTGACGGTCGTCGTCGCGTGGGACCTGCCGGCCGAGGCGGCCGGGTGGGTCGCTGAACGCGCTGGTCAAGGCCTGTTCGGCACGCTCGGCGTGATTCATTCCGAACGCGGCACGGACGTGATGCTGCGCTACGCGTTCCCGGCGGACGGCCTCAAGCCGGAACCTCTGAGCACGCTCCTCATGTTGGTCGTCTCGACCGCGTCGCAGGTGCGCGGCGAGCTCCTCTCCCGCTTTTCTTGAGAAAGGACCCTTCGATGGGTGGCGTGATCATTTACGAGCCGGAAGAGGACTCGGACGTCAACGAGTTCCCGTGGACCGTCACGTTCGAGCCCTCGGGCGGCGACGACTGGGACTCGTTCATCTGCGGCCCGTACGAGCGTGACCACGCCGTCGCGCTGGCCGAGGCGGTGGCGCTCGACGACGCCGAGGGCGGCGTGCTGGCCATCGTGAAGCCGATGCTGCCCGCGCTGTCGGCAGGGGACGTCTCCGCCACGATCGACGAACTCCGCGAGGCCGCTCTCGAAGAAGAGGCCGACGCCGAGGAGACCGTCAACGGCACGCCCGTCGACTTCGACGACGACGATCTCGAAGAGGAGGAGGCGGAGTTCGACGAGCCGCCCTCGCCCGAGGAGATCCGCGAGGGCATGGCGCGCCAGTACCGCCGCCTGCTCGACCTGGACGCGGACGCGGAATGACGATCACCGGCGAGATCCGCTCGTCGAAGCGGCGCTCAGGGCCGCCTCGGCTGAAGATCACGTCGTTGGAGGTGCTGTGCGGGATCCTCGTTCTCGCACTGCTCTTCCAGTCCAGGCTCGTCGATCTGCTCGACGTGCCGAAGCTGCGCACGGCCTCGACCGTGTTCGTGGCGATCTGCGTGCAGGCGATGCCGTTCCTCGTGCTGGGCGTGCTGATCTCGGGCGCCATCGCGGCGTTCGTGCCGGCTTCGGCGTTGCGTCGGTTGCTGCCTTCGAAGACGGCGCTGGCCGTGCCCGTGGCCGGTGTCGCGGGCATCGCCCTGCCGGGCTGTGAGTGCGCTTCGGTGCCGGTCGCCAAGAGGCTCATGCAGCAGGGGGTCGCCCCGGCAGTGGCGCTGACGTTCCTGCTGGCCGCGCCCGCGGTGAACCCGATCGTGCTGGTGTCGACCGCCGTGGCGTTCAACGACACCCCGATGATGGTCGTGGCTCGGTTCGTCGGCTCGTTGCTGACCGCGATGGTCATGGGCTGGCTGTGGGTGCGCTTCGGCAAGATGGAGTGGATCGCCGAACGCGCGCTGGCGCGGCTGGGGGACCACTCGGGGCAGAACAAGTGGGCCGTCTTCGCCGAGAGCGCGCGGCACGACCTCGTGGACGCCGGCGGATTCCTGGTCCTGGGCGGACTGTTCGCTGCCGCGTTCAAGACGTTCGTGCCGGTCGCGTGGATGCAGACGCTGGGCGGCCAGATCGTGCTCGGCGTGATCGTGATGGCCTTCCTGGCCGTCATCCTGGCGCTGTGCTCGGAGGCCGACGCGTTCGTGGCCGTCGCGTTCTCCGCGCTGCCGCTGCTGCCGCGCCTGGTGTTCCTCGTCGTCGGCCCGGCCGTCGACGTGAAGCTGATCGCGCTGCAGGCAGGTGCGTTCGGCAAGTCCTTCGCCTTCCGCTTCGCACCCGCCACGTTCGTGGTGGCGGTCTTTTGCGCCGTCGTGACAGGAGTGGTGCTGCTGTGAGGCGGGAAACCCAGAACATCCTGCTGGTCCTGCTCGGCGGCGCGCTGCTGAAGATCAGCTTCTCCGGGCTCTACCTCAGGTACGTGCAGAAGAGCCTGCTGCCGCTGCTGATCGCGGCCGGCGTGACCATGATCGGTCTCGCGCTGTTCGCGATCATCCGGGACATCCGCCGCGGCAAGGCCGTCGACGACGGCCACGAGCACTCGCACTCGTCGCGCTCGACGTGGCTGATGCTGCTGCCGGTGCTGGCGGTGTTCCTGATCTCGCCCCCGGCCCTGGGCGGCGACGTCGTCAACTCGGCCGCCGACACGAACCAGACGCAGCGCTCCCGCAACCTGCTCGGCGAGCTGCCGTCCGGCGACGTGATCCCGTTGTCCATGACGGAGTTCGTCACGCGCACGGCGTGGGACGAGTCCGGCACCCTGGACGGCCGCCGGGTGAAGCTGACCGGGTTCCTGCTGCGCGCGGACGGCGCCACCTACGTCGCGCGGCTCGCGATCTCGTGCTGCGCCGCCGACGCCCGCCCGTTGAAGGTGCGCGTGACCGGGGACGTGCCCGCGCTGCCGGACGAGCAGTGGGTCGAGGTGACCGGGCAGGTCGTGCCGAAGTCGGCGAACGAGAAGAACTCCTGGGTGCCCAGCTTCACCGTCGAGTCGTTCACGGCCGTGGCCGAGCCGGTCGAGCCCTACGAGTCCTAGGCCGGCGACTCGCTCGTCACCGATATATCAGTTGCGGGGATCCCTGCTTGCCCGGCCTTTGCAACGAGTCTTTTGCGGACGAAGTCCAAAGACCTGTTGCAAAGGTGCGGGTGCGGGTTGCGTGCGGGTCGTCGCGTTGCAGCGGGGTTGGTCGCGTTCCTGACGTTCGGTCGCCTTGCGAGGGTGGTCCATCAGGTCGTGACGAAGTGCGGGGTTGCGATTGGGGCTTGACCTTGAGCCTCTGGCGGGATGCTTGACGGCCGGAAAAGGCCGGGCTGAAAAGCGCCCGGCCGTGCCCATGAGGGGAGCATCCCGCCCACTCAAGGTCAAGCCCCAATCGCCATGAGCGGGGTGCACCGCTACCCGGCGCTCTAGGTTCAGACGGCTCGCTTCGCATCGCCACGCCAGGCTTCGTACGTGGTTGCTTTTGCGTGGGCCGCGCCTGATGGCACCGCGCGGGGCGGGGTGCGTTGGCGGGCGCCGGTTGGCATTGCGCGGGGCGGGGTGCGTTGGCTGGTGCCGGTTCCAGCGACCCCATGTCGCCGCGCCGCTCCCGCGTCAGGGTCCTACTTGAGGCCCTTCGCCGTGCACTCCGCGCACGTGCCGAAGATCTCGACGGTGTGGCTGACCTCGGAGAAGCCGTTCTCGGCCGCCACCCGGTCCGCCCACTTCTCCACGGCGGGGCCCTCCACCTCGACCGTGCGGCCGCAGTGGCGGCACACGAGGTGATGGTGGTGGTGCGCCGAGCAACGGCGGTAGATCGCCTCGCCGGAGTCGGTGCGCAGGACGTCGACCTGGCCTGCGTCCGCGAGGGACTGGAGTGTGCGGTAGACCGTCGTCAGGCCGATGCCCTCGCCGCGGCGGCGCAGTTCCTCGTGCAGTTCCTGGGCGCTGCGGAAGTCGTCGAGCTGGTCGAGCAGGTTCGACACCGCGGTGCGCTGCTTGGTGGACCTCAGTCCGGTCACAACTTCTCCTCGACGTGCGTCACAGCGTCCACCACGATGTGCGCCAGGTGTTCGTCCACCAGTCGGTACACGACCTCGCGGCCGTGTCTTTCGCCGTGCACCACGCCCGCCGACTTCAGCACGCGCAGGTGCTGGCTGATCAGCGGCTGGGCCACTCCCAGTGCCTCGACCAGTTCGTGCACGCAGCGGTCGTGTTCCCGCAGTTGCAGCACGATGGCGATGCGGACCGGGGCGGCCAGCGCGCGCAGCAGGTCGCCGGCCTCGGCGAGGGTGTGCGCGGAACGGGGTGGCGCGGGCGCGGGGGCCGCGCGTTCGGGGGAGTGCTCGCCGTGCAACTGGACGGTCATGGCGGCGCACCTCACCTGGTAGGGATTTTCACAACCAATTCTACGGTGATGATGAGCAGTACGAGCAGGACCACCACGCGCAATGTGCGCTGAGCTGGGGAAAGAACCTTCCAGGTGGCTGCCAGCAGTGCGCCGGCGCCCACGATCAGCACACCGAGCAGCACCGCGCCGAGGGTGCCGCCCACCAGCACGCCGGTGAGGAACAGACCGAGCACGAGCACGAACGCCACGACGGGGCGGACGCGCGCGAGTGGGCCGTCGCCGGGCAGGAGAGGGCGCTTGGAGGTCACCGTGCCATCCTTGCACCGTGCTGCTGGTGTGCCGCTTTCGCGTATCCGATCCCGAGTCGTTCACCTCGCGCGTCGAGCAGGCGTTGAAGCTGCTGACGGCTCAGCCGGGGTGCCGCAGGGGCACGCTGGCGCGGTCGACCGACGAGGACGACCGCTGGGTGCTGACGGTCGAGTTCGAGTCCGTGGTGGCCTACCGGCGCGCGATGTCGCCGTTCCCCGTGCGCGAACACGTCATCCCGCTGCTGTCCGAGGCGCTGACCGACGAGCCCGCCATGTACGAGCCGAAGCTGACCAGTACCGGCGGTGAGGTCGAGACGCACACGAGCGTGCTCGCCGAGGACGCGTTCACGGTGCGGCTCGGCGAGGCGGCGGGCCCGGCTACTCCTCGCTAGCGATCTTCGTCATCTCCGCGAGGAACTCCTCGTCGGAGCCGTCCGGCAGCAGCTCCAGCGCCCTGCGCGCGGCCTGCGCGGCTTCGGCGGTGCGACCGAGGATGTGCAGCGTCTTGGCCTTGCCGTACGCCGCGTACGGAGCGGGGGTCTGGTCGAACGCCGTCAGGGCGTCCTCGTAGCGCTCGTGCTCGAAGTAGTACCAGCCGAGGTTGTTGTGGAGCGGTCCGAGCCAGTGCGTCAGGTTCGGGTGCTCCGCGATCACGTCGAGCCCGACCTGCGTCCACTTCTCCGGGTCGTCGACCAGGGCCACCATGTGCGCGGCGTCCGCGGCGAACCACAGGTCGCCGCGCTTCTTCGCCAGGACGAACGCCGCCACGAACAACGGTTGCGCCGCCTCCGGATCACCGCCGGAACGGTGCAGCCTGCCGCGTTCCAGCAACGCGCGCACGCGGCCCGTCGAGTCGGGGGACACGAGCGTCTCAGCCTCGTCGATCAACGCGTGACCTGCGGCGAAGTTGTCGCGCAGACCCTCGACGCGGGCCAGCTGGGTCAGCACCTCCGCGCGCCCGTCGTCGGTCGCCTCGTCGTTCAGCGCCGCGCGGAGTCGCGCCTCGGTGCCGCCCAGGTCGGCGAAGTCCCACAGCTCTCGCAGCCGGTCTTCCATCCGTGCAGGGTAAGGCTCCGGTCGCCCGTTCGGGGCGTGACGTGACGGGCTAGGCTTGAGCCCCCGATTCTCATTCGCCCGATGGAGTTCCCCTTGCCCGCCGATCGCATCGAGACCGTTGTCAGCCTCTGCAAGCGCAGGGGGTTCGTCTACCCGTGCGGGGAGATCTACGGCGGTACCCGCTCGGCATGGGACTACGGACCTCTCGGCGTCGAGCTCAAGGACAACATCAAGCGTCAGTGGTGGAACTTCATGGTCCGCGGCCGCGAGGACGTCGTGGGCCTGGACTCGTCGGTGATCCTGCCGCGTGACGTGTGGGTCGCCTCCGGTCACGTCGAGGCGTTCGTCGACCCGCTCGTCGAGTGCGAGTCGTGCCACAAGCGGTTCCGCGCCGACACGCTGTCCGAGGAGTACGCGGAGCGCACCGGCAAGGAGGTCGCCGAAGGCGACGTCTCCGACGTGCCGTGCCCCAACTGCGGCGTGCGCGGCACCTACACCGAGCCGAAGATGTTCAACGGGCTCCTGAAGACGCACCTCGGTCCGATCGAGACCGAAGAGGGCCTGCACTACCTGCGCCCCGAGACCGCGCAGGGCATCTTCACGAACTTCCTGAACGTGCAGACGACGTCGCGCAAGAAGCCGCCGTTCGGCATCGGTCAGATCGGCAAGTCGTTCCGCAACGAGATCACGCCGGGCAACTTCATCTTCCGCACCCGCGAGTTCGAGCAGATGGAGATGGAGTTCTTCGTCGAGCCGGGCACGGACGAGGAGTGGCACCAGTACTGGATCGACGAGCGCACCCGCTGGTACACGGACCTGGGCATCTCCAAGGAGAACCTGCGTCACTACGAGCACCCGAAGGAAAAGCTGTCGCACTACTCGAAGCGGACGGTCGACGTCGAGTACCGCTTCCAGTTCGGCGGCCAGGAGTGGGGTGAGCTCGAAGGCATCGCGAACCGCACCGACTTCGACCTGACGACGCACTCGAACCACTCGGGCGTCGACCTGTCGTACTTCGACCAGGCCACGAACTCGCGCTTCAAGCCGTTCGTCATCGAACCCGCCGCCGGTGTCGGCCGCCCGATGATGGCGTTCCTGCTGGAGGCCTACTCCGAGGACGAGGCCCCGAACGCCAAGGGCGGCGTGGACAAGCGCGTCGTGCTGAAGCTCGACCGCCGTCTCGCGCCGGTCAAGGTCGCCGTGCTCCCGTTGTCGCGCAACGCCGACCTGTCGCCGAAGGCCCGCGACCTCGCGACGGCCCTGCGCCGCAACTGGAACGTCGACTTCGACGACGCCGGCGCCATCGGCCGCCGCTACCGCCGTCAGGACGAGATCGGCACGCCGTTCTGCGTGACGGTCGACTTCGACACGCTCACCGACCTCGCCGTGACGGTGCGGGAGCGCGACACGATGTCGCAGGAGCGCGTGGCGATGGACCAGCTGGAGTCGTACCTCGCCGCACGCCTGATCGGCTGCTAGTCCGACTACTCCGTTCGGCCGCACCCGCTGCTACGCTGTGAAGTCACTTCGTCACAGCGTGCAGGGGGCGAGTAGTGGTCGAGGACAACCGCAGGTGGGGCTTCGAGGAAGCCGAGGACTGGGAGTACGAGGCAGGGCGGCGTGCCACACCGCCGCCCGCCGGCCCACAACCGGACGACGCTGACGGCTGCGTCGGCACCGACGCGAGCGGCGCCGTCTCGGTGGTCGCCGAGCCCGACGGGCGGGTGCGCGCCGTCCGGCTCATCGAGCAGTGGCGCGACAGCATCGACCAGCGTGCGTTGGACGCTGCCGTGCTCGCCGCGGCCAACAACGCGACCATGCGGGCGTTGTCGCGTTCGGTGGAGGCGCAGGGAGACCTGACGGCCGTTGATCCGGTCCCGGTGAGCGCTGAGGTGGACGAGACGCCGTTCACCCGCGCGGACGCGGAACGGTTGTTCGCCGCCGTGAACGCCGAGCTCGCCGTGTTCACCTCCGGCCTCGACCAGACGGTGAACGTGCCCGTGCGCGCCGAGAGTCGCGGTGGGCACGTCCGCGGTGTCGCGCAGTCCGGTCAGGTCGTCCGCTTCGAGATCGACGACCGGTGGGCGCACGCGGCCCCCAACCCCGAGATCGAGGGCGAACTCGCCGAGGTCCTGCGCGCGTTGCACGACCGGGGCACTCCCGCTTCACAGCCGTCCGGATCCGCCATCGCGGAGCTCCAGGCACTGGCGAGTGATCCAGCGAGGCTGCTGCGGAAGGTGGGGCTGGCATGAGCGATCTGAAAGTCGCGCTGGAGGCGATGCGCGCGGACGCTGGGCTGTGGTCGGCGGCCGCGGACACCGTGCAGGCGCCTCAGAGCGCCATCGGCGGACTGACGCTGACCGGCCACGACGTGTCGATGTGGGCGGTCGACCGCGGCCTCGACCGCACGTACGAGAACGGCCGGGTCGTGCTGGAAGACCTGCTGCGCCAGGCGATGACGGCGTTCAGCGGTCTCGGTGACAGTCTGCGGGCCGCCGCCGACACCTACGAGCGCGAAGAAGACGCGAACCTCCACGACATGAACCGGCTCACGGGGGAGCTCAAGTGACCAATCCACTGGTGATGCAGGCCAAGGAGAAGGTCGAGGACGTCGACCGCAACATCAAGCGGTTCTTCGACGTCGTGAACGCCACGCTGAGCTGGGTGCCCCCTCCGCTGCAGTGGGTCATCGACAAGGTGCAGGACGGCATCCGGTGGCTCAACGAGAAGATCTCCGAGTTCTGGAGCCGGGTGAACCAGCTGTTCGACCAGCCCGGCGACTCCGATCGGCTGCGGCAGGTCGGCACAGGGTGGGTCGAGCAGGTCGGCAACGAGCTCGGTGACGTCGCGGGCACGATCACGCTCGACAAGATGCGCACGAACGTCGAGTGGGAGGGCCGGGCGGCTCGCGCCTACTCGGCGACGGTGCCGCCGCAGTCGCAAGGCCTGAACGCCGTGAAGGACGTCGCCAACCAGATGCGCGCCTCGCTGAACAGCCTGGCGAACTCGATCGACGCGTTCTGGATCGCCATGGGCGTCGCGTTCGCCACGTTCGTCGTGTCGGCCATCGGTGCGATCGCCGCGGCCTGCACGGTGGTCGGCACGCCCGCCGCGGTCGCCGCCATCGCGGGCGGGCTCACCGCCGCGATCGGCATCGTCGGCGCGACGATCATGGCACTGGAGTCGCACACCAACACGATCGAGACCGAGCAGAACGCGATCATGCAGAAGATCCACGACATCGGCCGCGAGTGGACCATGCCGAACACCGGGGACATGGGCGACGCCAGCGTCACCGACGGCGACGGTTCGGACTGGAAAGTCGACAATTGATGATCATCGGCCAGGGGCCGGCACCGCAGTGGGTGTGGGTGCCCGCCACGCGGGTCGACCGGATCAGGACGCGGCTGGCGCTGACGGGGCTGCCCCTCATCGGTATGGCGCTCGTGTTCGGAATCGTGCTCGTCGCGGTCGGCCTGAACCTGCCGACCGCCCACAACCCGATCAACGTGATCGGCGTGATGGCGGCCGGGATCGGCGCGTTCTGGGGGATCTTGTCCGGCGTGAGTCTCGCGACGGCACGGTCGTGCGCGCGAGGTGAGTACGTCGACGTGAACGGGGCCCGGCTGGTCCGGCGGTTGCTCGGAGTCTGGTGGCTCGGGGCGATCGTGTGCGCGATGGCGGCTTGGTTCTGCGAGGTCATGACGTTGAACAGCGATGCTCGGCCGGTGCCGTTCACCGTCGGATCCGCGGTGTACCTCGCGGTGCTGGGCCTGCTCGTCGTGCTGGGCGGCGTCGCGTTCTTCACCGCGCGCAAGGTGTTGCGGGTCGGCTGAGGCAACAATCCCGGCCGTTCTCGCGTGTAAGAGGCGTGACGGGGGAGCAGATCAGAAGGCGCGGCCTCGTGCAGGCCGTGGCGGGTGTGGTGCTGGCGGCCCTGGTGGTGGTCGTCTCGTCGATGGCCGATGCCGGGAACCCGCAGGTGCTCGTGGCCGCGGCGGTGAGCGGTGGGCTGGTGTGCCTGTGCGCGGCGGCCAGCGGGCTGGTGGCGGTACGGATCACCGACCCCTCGTCGGCGGCTCGGCTGCGGCACGTCTTCGTGGTGCTGGAAGGCGCTGCGGCGGTGATCTTCTTCCCGTTCTACTGGCTCGCGTCCAGCGTCGAGTCGGCGGGCAGGCCTGGCGACTTCGCGGTGGGGGTCGCGCTGGCGCTCCTGGTGCCGGTGGCGGTCGCGCTGGTGCTCGTCCTGTTGGGCAGTGTCGCCGTGCACAAGATCGTGGTGAGCGAGTTCGGGCCGCTCGTCCCGGCCTCCGACGCACCCGAATCGGTGCAACGGATCAGAGTGCTCGGCACCGTGCTCGTCGTCGCGGGAACCGCGTTGTCGGTCGCCGTGGTGGCGCTTGCGTTCATCATGCCGACGAGGTTGTTGCTCCTGGAGGCGTACGGCCTGCTGGTGGCGCTCATGCCGGTGGTGCTCGGCTTGGCGCTGATGCGGGAGAAGAACGTCCACACGGCGCGGCGACGGACCATCGTCGGGTACATCGTCGTCCCCGCCGCCGTCGGGTGGGCCGCCGCCAAGGTCGCGTCCATCGGCGGTGCCGCCGGGATGTTGTTCAGCGCGTTGGTGTTCGCGGCGATCGTGCTCCTGGTGATCGCGATCCTCGTGGTGCGGGACTTCAGCGCGGTGTGGCCCCGGCCGTCGCGGCGCCGGCAGGTCAGCCCTTGACGCCGAGTTTCGCCAGCACGGCCGTGGTGACGGCGTTGATCGACTGCCGCGCTGTCGTCCAGGAACCGGTCGGGTTCGTGGTCAGCACGGCGACGGCGTAGCGGTCGTCGAGCACGCCCGCGCTGTGCAGGTAGACCTCGCTCGGCAGGTAGTACATCCAGCCCTGCTTGGCGTAGGCGCCGGTGACGCCGAGCAGCCCGAACGCCTGGTCGAAGCCGTCGGCGGCGGTGGCGGGCGCCTTCGACAGCGCGCCGACGATCGCGTCGCGCTCCGGTGAGGCGAGGATGTGCTGGTAGAGCCGCACCATGTCGTTCGCGGTGATGACGACCTCTCCCCACTGCGACGGGTCGTCCGGCGCGTGCGTGCCGGTAAGGCCCGCTTCGGCGGCGACGCGGCCGATGGCGTCCATGCCGTCGAACCTCGTCCACAGCACGTCCATCGCGTTGTCGTCGCTCGCGCTCAGCGCCCGGTCGACGAGGTCGGTGTCGTCGGCCGACAGCTGCTGGTGCAGCGCGTCGAACGCGAGGATGAGCTTCGCCAGCGAGGCCGAGTAGAACGGCTTGTCGCCCTGCTCCGCGACGACCTGGTTCGTCTGGAGGTCCAGCACCGCGATACCGACGTCGGACGAGCCACCCGCGGCCGCGATGTCCGACATGTCAGCGGCTGATACATCGGATATCGCCGACGGCGATGAGCCCGTATCCGATGTACCCGTATCCGATATATCGGCGTCGCCGGGATCCAGCGAGCCGTCGCCGGTGTCCAACACATCGGGACCGCGCGATATATCAGCCGACGGCTTCCCGTGCGCGTGGCACGGCGCCGCCTCCGGGACGACGAACACGGCCGCCACGAGGAAGAGGATCAGAGCCCAGCGCACACTTCCAAGGTCCGTCTCACAGGAGCCTGGTGTCGAGCTTTTCCTCCTGTGCGGTTGCTGAAGAATCCTCCCTGACCACCACGTATGCGCCGGAACCCTGACGTTCCGTCACCGCCTCGACGAGCTCGGTGCCCCGGTAGAGCAGGCCGACGCCGTCGTCGGTGCAGTAGGTCGTCGGCAGCACTCCGGCCGCCACCGCATCGTGGATCTTCGGACGGCGCTGCTCCTCGGAGTCGTAGTGCACGCCGTTGCCGTAGGGCAGGAAGCCCAGGCCGTTCGTGACGATCCGGAGGTCCGGGCCGAACGAGTCCGTCGCGCCGCCCGTGTGCCAGCAGATCGAGCCCGCCGACACGCCGCTGAGCACGACGCCGGCCTCCCACGCCTTGCGGAAGACCGCGCCGAGGCCGTGCACCTCCCACACCGCGAGCAGGTTCGCCACCGAACCGCCGCCCACCCAGACGACGTCGTGGGACAGCACGTAGTCCTCGAGGTCGTCGGTCGGCGGCATCGTGAAGAGGTTCAGGATCGACACGTCGACGCCCGCGACCTTGCCCGCCTCGGCCATGTTCGCGTTCATGTGCCGCTGGTCGCCGCCCGCGGTCCCGACGTGGCACAGGCGCGGTGTGCGGCCGTCCACACCGGAGAGGTCCAGGGCGAAGTGGATCAGCTTGTTGAACTCGACGAAGGTCCGGCGCCCTGAGCGCAAACCTCCGGAGGTCGCGAGGATGGTGGGCTGCTCAGCAGGCATGACGATGATCCTCGCAGGGGCGTCAACGCGGCACCCGCCCGGTCTGGGAGCATGCAGGGTGTGCGGACCACGCCCCTCAAGCCCCTCGCCCGGATTCGCCGGATCGTGTTGCGCCTCGTCTTCGGAGCGCTGGTCATCGGCGTGCTCGTGGGCGGCGGCACGGCGTTCCGCGTCTGGCAGGTCGCCCGAGTCGACGACTGGACGAAGGCCGACATGGCGATCGTCCTCGGCGCCGCGCAGTACAACGGCGTCCCGTCCGACGTGCTCGCGGCACGGCTGGAGCACGCGCTCGGCCTCTACCAGGAGGGCGTCGTCGGCTACATCGCCACGACCGGTGGCCGGCAGCCCGGCGACAACTTCACCGAGGGCCAGGTCGGTAAGTTGTGGCTGGTCAAGCGCGGTGTGCCGGAGGACAGGGTGCTGCAGGTCGGCGAGGGCGCGGACACGCTCGGGTCGTTGCGGGCCGTCGCGTCCGTCGCCAAGGAACGCGACCTGAAGACCGCCGTGATCGTCAGCGACCCGTGGCACTCGCTGCGCGCCCGCACGATGGCGGAGGACGCCGGTCTGCACGCCTGGACGTCACCGACGCGCAGCGGTCCGAACGTGCAGACGCGCGAGACGCAGTGGTTCTACATCAAGCGCGAGACCGGAGCGTTGCTGTACTACCGCCTGATGAAGGCTCACGCGGGCGTGTTCGACGAGCTCAAGCTCCCTAAAATCGGCTGATGGGATACACCGGCCACGACGCGGAGCGCCTGCTCTCCGAAGACCCCAAGAGCGCCGCGCTGCCGGGCGCCCGCACCGACACCCGCACGCCGTTCTCCCGTGACCGAGCCCGCGTGCTGCACTCCGCGGCGTTGCGCAGGCTCGCCGGCAAGACCCAGGTCGTCGGCCCCGGTGAGGGCTCCGAGGTCACCGGTGTGCCGCGCACGCGCCTGACGCACTCGCTGGAGGTCGCGCAGATCGGCCGCGGCATCGGTGAGGAACTGGGCTGCGATCCCGACATCGTCGACACGGCCGGCCTCGCACACGACATCGGGCATCCGCCGTTCGGACACAACGGCGAGAGGGCGTTGAACGAACTCGCGGGCCCGTGCGGCGGGTTCGAGGGCAACGCGCAAACGTTCCGCATCCTCGCGCGCCTCGAACCCAAGACCGCGCACGGACTGAACCTCACACGTGCCGTGCTCGACGCGTCGACGAAGTACCCGTGGACGCGCACGCCGGGCATCGTGAAGTTCGGCGTGTACGACGACGACCTCGAAGTGTTCGAGTGGATGCGTGCGGGCGCACCGGACCGTGAGCGGTGCATCGAGGCGCAGGTGATGGACTGGTCCGACGACGTGGCGTACTCGGTGCACGACGTCGAGGACGGCGTGCTGGCCCACCGGATCAGCCTCGGCGCGCTCGCCCGTCCCGACGAACGGGCCGCCATCGCGTCGCTCGCCGCGAAGACGTTCTCCGACGAGTCCGTGACCACGCTCGAAGCCACCGCCGAGGAACTGCTGACGCTGCCGGTGATCGCGTACTGGACCGACCGCGAGTACGACGGCTCGCTCGGCGCGCAGGTGGCGTTGAAGAACCTCACCAGCGAACTGGTCGGCCGCTTCGCCTCCGCCGCCGTCACCGCGACCAGGGCCGTGCACGGCGACGGGGCGCTGACGAGGTACAACGCCGCGCTGGAGGTCCCGAAGCAGGTCGCGGCGGAGGTGGCGCTGCTCAAGGCGATGGCCGTCCGGTACGTGATGAGCGACCCGGCGCGCCTGGCCATGCAGGCGAAGCAGCGCGACCTGATCACCGATCTCGTCGCCCGCCTGATGGAACGCCCGACGCTGCTCGACCCGGCGTTCCGCCCGGTCTTCGCGGCCGCTTCCTCTTACGCCGCAAGGCTTCGCGTCGTCATCGACCAGGTCGCGCTGCTCACCGACGCGCAGGCCGTGGCCTGGCACCGCGCATCGGCGTAGGTTCGAGGAGGTCCGTGCCGAAGTCCGATCCTCGGGGAGAATCTGTGACCGACCAGGCCGACTTCGCCCTCAACCTGCACCGCGTCGCCGTACCCGATCCGGCCTCGAACGCGTGCTGGTCGCCGTTCTCGGTGGCCAGCGCCCTCGCACTGGCCCGTGAGGCCGCCCGCGGCGAGACCCGCGCCGAACTCGACGGGCTGCTGCGGGACTTCGACGCCTCGGACGCCGTGGACGTCCCCGAACTGGCCGTCGCGAACACGTTGTGGGCCGACGACGACCTGACGATCGACCCCGGCTTCTCGCTGGCCGGTTCGGTGCGGCGCACGGCGTTCTCCGACCCCGCCACGGTCCGCAAGCTCGTCAACACCGACGTCGCCGAGACCACCCGCGGCCTGATCCCCGAACTGCTGACGGACGCGCCGCCCGCGGACGCCGCCGCGATCATCGTGAACGCCCTGTACCTCAAGGTCGGCTGGCTGAACCCTTTCTCCGACTGGGAGACCGCCGCGAAACCGTTCCACGCGCCCGGCGGCGACGTGGACGTGCCGACGATGAAGGTGACCGAGAAGTTCCGCTACGCCCGCCACGACGGCTGGCAGACGATCGTGCTGCCTGCCGACTCGGGCGTCGAGACGCTGATCCTGCTGCCGGACGAGTCGCTGGACCAGCCGCTGAGCCCGTCCGTGCTCGCCGCGCAGAACTTCACCCGGCTCGAACTCTCACTGCCCAAAGTGGACGTACGGGCGAGGTTCAACCTCAAGAACACGTTGCGGCAGCTGGGGGTCGAGCGCATGTTCACGCGCGACGCCGACTTCTCCGGCCTCTCACCGGACGAGCGGATGTTCGTCGACGACGTGGTGCACGAGGCCGTGCTGCGCCTGGACGAGCAGGGCCTCGAAGGCGCGGCGGCCACCGCCGTCACGTTCCGGACGGTGTCGATCGAGATCCCGGTGGATCCGATCGTGGTGAAGGTCGACCGGCCGTTCCTGGTCGCGGTGCGGCACGCGCGGTCCGGAGCGATCTACTTCCTCGCGCAGGTCGCCCGTCCGTGACCGATCAGACCACCTTCGCGCTGGACCTCCACCGCGTCGCCGTGCCCGATCCCGATGCCAACGCGTGCTGGTCGCCGTTCTCCGTCGCCAGTGCGCTCGCACTGGTCCGGGAGGCCGCTCGCGGCAAGACCCGGCAAGAACTCGACCTGCTGGTCGGCGGGTTCGTCTCCGAGGACGCGCTCGACGTCGAGGACCTGGCGGTCGCGAACACGTTGTGGGCCGACGACACCCTCGCGCTGAACCCCGATTTCTCGCTGGCGTCCTCGGTGCGGCAGGCGCACTTCGCCGATGCCAAGACCGTGCGCAAGCGGGTGAACGCCGATGTCGCCGAGTCGACCCGCAACCTGATCCCGGAGCTGCTGCCGCCTCCGAGCCGCCCGTACGACGGGGCGATCATCGTCAACGCCCTCTACCTCAAGGCCGGGTGGAAGACCGCGTTCAGGGCGGGCAAGACGAAGCCGAGGTTGTTCCACGCCCCTGGCGGCGACGTCGAGGTGCCGACGATGAAGGTGACGGCCTTCCTCGGCTACTCCAGGACCGAGGGCTGGCAGACGATCGCGTTGCCCGCCCGTTCGGGAGTGGAGGCGCTGGTGCTGCTGCCGGACGAGTCGTTGGAGCAGCCGCTGCACGCCTCCGCGTTCGAGGTGCGGGAGAGCACCGCTATCGCGCTGTCACTGCCCAAAGTGGATGTTCGGGAGAAGTTCGAGCTGCGGGAGACGTTGGAACAGCTCGGCGTGGGCACGATGTTCTCGCCGGACGCCGACCTCGGTGGACTCTCGCCCGACCCGCTGTTCGTGAGTGCCGTGATCCACGAGGCCGTGCTGCGCCTCGACGAACGGGGCCTGGAGGGTGCGGCCGCGACCGCCGTGGTGAAGAGCAGGGGTGCGTCACCGAGAAAACCGGTGGACCCGATCGCCGTGCAGGTGGACCGGCCGTTCCTCCTCGCCGTCCGGCACACCCACTCGAAAGCGATCTACTTCCTTGCTCAGGTCGCCCGTCCGTGACCACTTTCGGGGTCCATTCGCCCTGATGGCGAGCGTTTCGCGCGGCGAGATCATGATCATGCCTTTACCGTTCCAGCATGACCCAGCACGGTGCCGGCGAGCAGCTCGTCGTGCTCGCCGCGGCGGGCGCCACGCAAATCACCTGCTTCAGCGGCGTCACCATTCCCGTCCTGCTCAGAACCGAGTGCTACGCGAAGGCGCTGGCCGGGGCGCTGGGCCTCGCGCCGACGCCGGAGCTGCAGCGCGACGGCGTGTTACCGCGGTGCGTGTTCTTCATCCACGAGTACGCGCTGCAGACCGTGGTCGGCGGCAACCGGTTGATGGAGGACCAGGTCCTGCACCTGCTGTTCCACGCGCCGTCGATCCGGATCGTGCCGGCCAGCGCGGGCGGTGCGGCGGCGGTCGGGCTCGACTACGCGCTCATCCAGTACGAGCACGAGCCGCCGCTGGTCTACCTCGCGAACTGGACGCTCGCCAGTGACGCCGCGACCGTGGAACGGGCCGTGGCCATCTTTCAGCGCATGCACGCCGTCGCTCTCGACAACGAGCGGTCGCGTGACGTGCTGATGGAGTACGTGGCCGTCTACGACCGCTAAGGGGTGTTGCGGCGCAGGAACAGCCGCATACCGTCCTCGCCCGGAAGCGCGCACAGCAGCAGCTTGACGTTCTGGTGCCGCACCGGAACCGCGCACGAGTCGCCTGCCAGCAATGTTCCCGCGAGCAGGCCGGCCGACTCGTGGTCGATGTCCAGCACGAAGTCGTTGCTCATGGATGGACCCTATGAGCTGGCCGCCTCGCAACCCAGTCACCCAAAGGTGTTGTCACGTTCCGGCGAGCTGTCTCGTCCACAGGTCATGACGAGGATCAAGGGAATCACGAAGAAGGACGCCGGCCCGCTGCTCAAGGCCGTGTACTGGTTCGCGCGGCGTGAGTTCGGCGCGGTGCCGGAGCCCGTCACGGTGATGGCGCACCACCCGAAACTGCTGATGGCGAGCGGTCGCCACGAGCTGGCGGTCAAGAAGGCGATCCACGGGCCGTTGTTCGAGCTGTGCGTCTACCGGACCGCGGTGAAGCTCGGCTGCTCGTGGTGCGTGGACTTCGGCGCCATGCTGATGAAGCACGGCGGCCTCGACATCGAACGCCTCAAGCACATCGACGAGTACGCCACCTCACCGCTGTTCACCGACCTCGAACGCAAGGCGCTCGCCTACGCCGACGCGATGACCGACACGCCTGTCGCCGTCACCGACGAGCAGGTGGCGGAGTTGGAGAACCTGCTGGGGCGCAAGGAACTCATCGCGCTGACCTACCAGATCGCGCTGGAGAACCAGCGGGCCAGGTTCAACAGCGCGTTCGACATCAAGGACCAGGGCTTCACCAGTGGTGATGCCTGCCGCGTACCGACAAACTAGAGCGGTGGAGAAGATCGCCCTGACGGGTGCGCAGGAGACCATGCTCGCCACGCTGTACGGCCGGGCGCTCGACAGCGAGCGCCCCGAGTCCGTGCTGCACGACGACGAGGCCAAACGCGCCGTCGACCGCATCGACTACGACTTCGGCAAGACCGGGATGAACACGACGTCGGCGGTGGGCGTCGCCATCCGGGGGCGGGTGCTCGACGACTGGACCCGCGAGTTCCTGCAGCGCACTCCGTCCTGCACGGTGCTGCATCTGGCCTGTGGGCTGGACACTCGCGCGCATCGGATCGAACGGCCGGACACCGTGCGGTGGATCGACGTCGACATGCCGGACGTCGTCGCGTTGCGGCACAAGCTCTTGCCCACGCCCCAAGGCGACTACCGGCTGGTGGCGTCGTCGGTCACCGAGGACGCGTGGCTCGCCGAGGTGCCCGCCGACCGCCCGGTCGTCGCGGTGTTCGAGGGCCTCTCGATGTACCTCACGCAGGCGGAGGGCCATGCGCTGATCAGCAGGATCACCGGCCGGTTCCCCAGCGGTGAGCTGCTGTTCGACGTCTACGGCTCGTGGGGCATCAAGCTGCAGAAGCTCGTGCCGGCCGTGCGCAACGCCGGCGCGGTGTTGCACTGGGGCGTCGACGATCCGCGGGAGATCGAGGCGCTGCGTCCCGGACTGACCACAGTGGACGCCTGGCGCAGCGTGGACCTGCCGCACCTGGACGCGTTGCCCAGGTCCGGCAGGATCCAGATGAAGGTCGTCAGCGCGATCCCGAAGCTCCGCGACGTCGGGAAGCTGCTGCGACTGCGGTGGTAGGGCTCAGTTGTCGATGACGAAGTCGAACTTGGCGGTGTAGCGGTTGCCGACGAGCGGGCCGAGCTCGACCTCGCACTCGCGGTCGAGGTAGGCGTCGCGCCGGTTCAGGTAGGGCATGTTCATCCCGTACGCCCTGAGGTTGTCCGGGAAGAACAGCTGCGTGGTGAGGATCGGGCCGCCCCGTGCCTGCACCTTGACGTGGATGTGCGGGGTGCGGCCCGGGTAGTCCTTCGGCACGATCGTCTCCAGCACGTACGCGCCGGAGGCGTTGCTGAACTGGTGGCCGCGCATCTTGAACGTGGTGTTGTCGTACACACCCCGGTCGTCCGCCTGCCAGAAGTCCAGCAGCGCGTTGGGAATCGGCGCGCACTTCATCGTGTAGACGAACCCGGTGATGCTGAGCACGATCCCGGTGACGCCGGGCGTGCGCAGGTTCGTGCGCTGCGGGGAGTTCCGCTTGAAGTAGGGACCCTCGATGTTCGACGGGGTGTCGTCGTCATCGACGCAGGTCGGGGTCAGGGGGAGAGGCGCGCTGCGCGCCGTGGTGGTGCCGGCGGCGGTCAGTGCGACCACAGCGGCCGCACCGGTCGCCAGGAACGCCCGGCGTGAGGGGTTGTCTTGTTCGGGCATGTTCGAACTCCGGTGGTTGCAACCCGCGGCAGGGGGCTTGGGCTGGACCAGCGGACAGGACGTTAGCGACGAAACGATCCCGGCTCCAGTTACGGTCCAGACCAAAACCGGTCAGAACGCGACGTGGGTGAGCTTGTCCGGGTTCGCGATGTCGTAGACGGCCACGACCTTGCCCTCGTGCACGGTGAACAACGTCACGCGCGCCGTCACGTCGCCGTACGCCGGCATGGTGAAGCCGAGTTCGCCGTTGACGAACACCGGCCGGTGCTCCTCCGGGAAGCCGTACTTGCGGATGAGGCCGAGGAAGAAGCGCGCCACCTTGTCCGCGCCGGTGACCGTCTGGACCGCGGTGCGCACCTTGCCGCCGCCGTCGCCGATCATCACGGCGTCCGGGTGCAGCAGGGAGAGCACGGCGTCGAGGTCCCCGTTCGCCATGGCCCGCAGGAACTTCTCCAGCACCTCCTGCTGCTCGGCCAGCGCCGCGCGAGGCGGCGGTTCGGCGTCCGCGACTGCCTTGCGGGCACGGGACGCGTGCTGGCGCGCGGAGGCCTCCGAGACTTGCAGCACCTCGGCGATCTCGGTGAACGGCAACGAGAACGCGTCGTGCAGCACGAACGCCACGCGCTGATCCGGGGTGAGCCGGTCGAGCACCACCAGCGCCGCCATCCGCACGCCGTCGGAGCGCACCACGCTCTCCAGCGGGTCGTCCTTCTCGCCGGTCGTGAGCAACGGCTCCGGCAGCCACGAGCCGACGTACGTCTCGCGGCGCACGGCCGCGGAGCGCAACCGGTCGAGGCAGATGCGGCTCACCACGGTCGTGAGCCAGCCGCGGGCGTCCTGCACGCCCTCGGCCTTCGCGAACCGGGGCCACGCCTCCTGCACGGCGTCCTCGGCGTCGGCGAGGCTGCCGGTCAGCCGGTAGGCGACGCCGATGAGGTGCGTCCGATGGAGTCCGAAGACGTCAGCGGTGGTCACGGTCAGCAGTTTGCCAGGGGATTAGACTTGAAGACGTGGCAGGACGCATCAGGGAAAGCGACATCGCATTGGTGCGTGAGCGCAGCCGGATCGACGAGGTAGTCGGTGACCAGGTTTCGCTCAAGAGGGCAGGCGGGGGCGCGCTCAAGGGGTTGTGCCCCTTCCACGACGAGAAGACGCCGTCGTTCAACGTGCGCCCGTCGCACGGCACGTTCCACTGCTTCGGCTGCGGCGAGGGCGGCGACGTGATCGCCTTCGTGATGAAGGTCGAGCACCTGTCGTTCGTGGAGTCCGTCGAGCGGCTCGCGGACCGTGCGGGCATCCACCTCACCTACGAGGGCGGCGGCGCGACGATCCAGCGCGACCGGGGCACGCGCGGCAGGCTCATCGAGGCGCACAAGGTGGCCGCCGAGTACTACGCGGAGCAGCTCGCGACGCCCGAGGCGCAGCAGGCGCGGGAGTTCCTGGCCGAGCGCGGGTTCGACGAGGCCGCCGCCCGCCAGTTCGGCTGCGGCTTCGCGCCCGGCGGCTGGGACAAGCTCACGAAACACCTGCTGGGGCGTGGTTTCGAGCTCCAGGAGCTGATCAAGTCGCAGCTCGTCAAGGAGGGCAAGCAGGGGCCGATCGACCGGTTCCACCGGCGGCTGCTGTGGCCCATCAAGGAGATCAGCGGTGACGTCGTCGGGTTCGGCGCGCGGCGGATCTTCGACGACGACCCGATCCAGGCGAAGTACCTCAACACCAGCGAGTCGATGATCTACAAGAAGTCGCAGGTGCTGTTCGGGCTCGACCAGGCCAAGCGCGAGATCGCCAAGCGCAAGCAGGCGGTCATCGTCGAGGGCTACACCGACGTGATGGCGATGCACCTGGCCGGCGTGCCGACGGCGGTCGCCTCCTGCGGCACGGCGTTCGGCACGGACCACATGAACGTGCTGCGCAGGCTGCTGATCGACGACGACGTGAACGGCGAGGTCATCTTCACCTTCGACGGCGACGAGGCGGGCCAGAAGGCCGCGCTGAAGGCGTTCGACGGGGAGCAGCACTTCTCCGCGCAGACCTACATCGCGGTCGCGCCGGACGGCATGGACCCGTGCGAGCTGCGGCAGACCAAGGGCGACGTGGCGGTGCGCGACCTGGTGGCGCGGCGCACGCCGTTGATCGAGTTCGCGATCAAGGCGCAGCTGCGGGCGTACGACCTCGACTCGGTGGACGGTCGCGTCGAGGCGCTCAAGAAGATGGTGCCTTTCGTCGCGCAGATCAAGGACCGGGCCAAGCGCGACGGGTACGCGACGAGGCTCGCCTGGTGGGTGGGCTGGGACGACGAGGCGATGGTCGTGCGCCGCGTGCGTCAGGTCTCCGGCGGCAAGACGCCGGTCGCCACCGCCGCGCGCGTCGACCCGAACCAGATCGCGCTGGGCGTGGAGGTCGACGGCCCGTCCCGGCCGAACCCGCGCGACCCGCGGCTGGTGCCCGAACGCGAGGTGCTCAAGGTCGCGCTGCGGCTGCCCGAGTACGCGGGGCCCTTGTACGACTCCCTGCCGGACGAGGCCTTCACCGACCCCGCGTACGTGGCGCTGCACCGGGCGATCCGGGCGGCGGGAGGCGCGGCCTGCGGGCTCGCGGGCTCGGCGTACCTGGAGGCGATCTCGCAGGAGTGCTCGCACGCGTCGGTGCGGTCGGTGCTGACCGAGCTCGCGGTGGAACCGTTGGCCGTCAAGCAGAACGACGAGTTCCGCTACGTGTCGATGGTGATCGCGCGACTGCAGGAGGTGCAGGTCGGCAAGCAGGTCGAGGACGTGAAGTCGCGCCTGCGGCGGCTGTCCCCGATCAAGGACGCCGACGAGTACCGGGCGTTGTGGGGAGACCTGGTGGCGCTGGAGGAGTACCGCAAGGCGCTCCTGCAGCAGAGTGCTGGAGCGCTGTAGTGGGGTTGTTCCGACGGGTGTTCGGCGATGGCGCGCCGGACGGGTTCACCGGTGAGCTGGAGCGCGACGAGACCGTGATCGCGTACGCGCCCGTGCAGACCGGCGGTCATCTGGTGGCGACGTCGCTCGGGCTGTGGGTGCCGGGCGAGTCGCCTCGGCGGATCGGCTGGCACCTGATCAGCAAGGTGAAGTGGGAGGGCGCGCTGCGGGTGGTCGAGGCCGTCGAGGCCTCCACCGAGGGCGCCGTGGTGTTGCTGGAAGACCTTCCCGCGCAACGGTTCGCGCTGGACGACCCGCGCCGGGTGCTGCGGGCGATCAGTCAGCGCGTCGAGGGGTCGATCCGGGTGCGGGAACGCGTCGAGTCGCCCGGCGTGTGGATTCTGCAGCGCAAGATCCCCGGCCGTGACGGCGTTGTGTGGCAGGCGCGCGGGGACGCGGGCGTGGACCTCGCTGACGTGCGCTCGGCCGTGGCGGTGTTCTCCGAGCGGCTGGCGCGCTAGCAGTACGCGTGTACTGTTAGCCGTATGTGGGATCCGGCGCAGTATCTGGCCTTCGCCGATCACCGTGCGAGGCCGTTCTACGAACTTGTGGCGCGCGTGCGGGCTTCGGAGCCTCGCCGCGTGGTGGACGTGGGCTGCGGGCCCGGCAATCTGACCGTGTCGCTGTCCTCGCGGTGGCCCTCGGCCGTGGTCGAGGCGTTCGACTCGTCGCCGGAGATGGTCGAGGCGGCGCGGGCGGCCGGCGTCGATGCCCGTGTGGACGACGTGACGACGTGGGAACCGTTGCCCGACACCGATGTCGTGGTGTCCAACGCGGTCCTGCAGTGGGTCGCGTCACATCCCACGATCGTGTCCAAATGGGCGGAGGCCTTGCGGCCCGGCGCGTGGCTCGCGTTCCAGGTCCCAGGCAACTACGCGGACCCTTCGCACCGCCTGATCCGTGAGGTGGCGGGGGAGTCGCTGGCGCACGTTTTCCGTGCGGAGAAACCGGTTCTGGACCCGGTGGAGTACGCGGACCTGCTCGGCGACTGTGTCGTTGCGGACGTCTGGGAGACCACGTACGTGCAGCGGCTCACCGGTCCGGACCCGGTACTCGAATGGGTGACTGGCACGGCTTTGCGGCCGGTGCGTGCGGCACTGTCCTCAACGGACTGGGAGGCCTATGTGGCGGAACTGGCGCCGCGGCTGCGTGAGGCGTACCCCCAGCGAGCCGACGGCGCCACTTGGTTCCCGTTCAGGCGGATCTTCGCGGTCGCGCAGGTGTGAGGCCTGTCACGTTCGCGGCGTCACCGGAGGCGTGTACGCCTTGCCGTTGGTCTCCTCCTCGTGGTGGCGCCACGGAGCCTTCTCCGCTGCCTTTCCGGCGGCGTCCGCGGCCAGATCCTTGGCCTGAACTGCGGCTTCGAACGCCTTGTCCTTCGCCTGTGCCGCCGTCTTGCGCACCGTCGGGTTCGCGGTGAAGCGGTGCCAGAGGCGCACGATCTGGTCGTAACGCTCTCGTCCGGCCTTCGCGCCGAGCACGTAGCCGATCGCCGCGCCGACCAAGATGCCCTTCATGTGACGTCTCCTCTCGCATCGTGCCTGGTCAGAGTCTGTGTTGCGGCCAAGTGGGGGGTGCCTGCAAAACCCCTTTCCAGGCTCATGTAGAGTTACCCACTGTCAGGAGGAACCAAGCCTGACAAGCTAGAACAACCGAACATTCCCCCATAGCTCAATTGGCAGAGCATGCGACTGTTAATCGCAGGGTTACTGGTTCGAGTCCAGTTGGGGGAGCCATCGCCTAGACCCTAGTCCACCGACTGGGGTCTTTCGCTTTGTGCGGGTTTGCTTCAGCTTGGGGTGCATGGCCCGCTACGCGAATCTTCGTCGCATCTCCTCACTGGACCCGGTCGCGGACCACGAGGAGATCATGCGGATCTCGGCCGGCCTGGAGTTCCCGTGGGACTACCAGAAGTCGCTGGAGATGGCGCTCTTCCGCACGTACTGCGTCCCGACGATCTCGGGCCTGCTGGAACGCACCGGCGAGTTCGAACGGCGGCCGCAGAAGCGCTACGACGACACCGCGATCCTGATGGCCGAACTCGTGGAGCACGGCTACGACTCCCCGCGCGGACGTGAGGCGCTGCGCGTGGTCAACCGCCAGCACGGCCGTTACGACATCTCGAACGACGACATGCGCTACGTGCTGGCGACGTTCGTCTACGACCCGATCGACTGGCTCCAGCGCTACGGCTGGCGCCCGCTGACGGACAACGAACGGCTGGCGGGCTTCCACTTCTACCGAGCGGTCGGCGCCCGCATGGGAATCCGGGACATCCCGGCCGGCTACGACGAGTTCCTGGCGTTCAAGACGGCCTACGAGCAGAAGCACTTCGTGTTCGCGCCGTCGAACCGCCGCATCGGCCAGTACACGCTCGACCTGTTCTGCTCGTGGTACCCGTCCGTGGTGCGCCCTGTGGTCGCACGGGCCGTGGTCGCGATGCTGGACCCGGCGATGGTGCGCGCGTTCGGCTTCACCGCCCCGCCAGCGTGGGTCGGCGCCGTGGGACGGCAGGCGTTGCGCCTGAGGGCATTTGTGGTGCGTCAGATGCCGGTGCGGAAGAGTTTCAAGCTCACGAGCACCCCCAACCGCACCTATCCGGGCTACCCGCGCGGCTACCGGCCGTCGGACCTGGGCGCGATCTCCAGCACCGCCCGCTGACCGTTGAGCACGAAGCCCATCGCCTTCAGGAACTCGTTACCGGGCTTGAAGTCGTCGAGCCGGACGTGCACGCGCGTGACTTCGGGAAAGCGTTCGGTGAGCGCCCGTGCCATCTCTCGTCCGATGCCCCACCGGCGCAGGTCCTTCGGCACCAGGAAGAACCCGATGCTCGCGTGGCCGGGCGCGGGGTGGCCCACCACGAGGTCCACGAACCCGATCATGCCCTGAGCCTGCGCGACCAGCAGGTGCTTCTGCTCGAACGCGGCCCCCTCCGGCAACGCGTAGAAGAGACTTTGCACATCGCCGGGCCCGGAAGGGTGGCCCGTGGCAGCCTGAAACCAGTCGTCGCAGTCGGCGAACAGCGCCAGCACCCCGGGCTCGTCCGCCGGGGTGAAGTCGCGGAGGGTCAAACGCACGTGTCCAGCCTATGTGTCGCTCGCCACGGGGGTGCGCAAGGGCCGTTCGGCGTGATCGGTATCCTCCACGACGCAGCGTGAGCGGGGGGAAGTAGCTCAGTTGGTCAGAGCAGCGGACTCATAATCCGTCAGGTCGTGGGTTCGAGCCCCACCTTCCCCACAAAACCACTGTTCAGTGGGGGTGACCCTGTCGCTACGCAAGATCACCCCCACGCTTTACCCTCACTTTATTGCGCGGACCACCTAACTTCGTCCAGCGCGTCAGCCGCCCGGCGACTGGTCACCCGACGCCCCATGTAGATGTCCTGGGTGGTCGAGACCTTCGAGTGGCCGAGCTGTTCGGCGATCTGCCGAGCCGACAGGCCGGCGTCGTCCAAGATCGTGGCGACTGACCGCCTGAACGTCCGGAAGGTCACCCACGAATACCCCGCACGCTGGCGAAACTCCCGCCAACTCGTCAATGTGTTGTGCTTATCGCGAAGCGTGCCGAGCGAGTTCGGGAAGACCGGCCCTTCCAACTCGTCCTCCGCGACGTTGAACCTCTCCGCGAGGCGAGTTCGCCGCTCTCGCAGCATCGTCACCAACCACGACGGGAGCGCCAAAGCTCGCTTGGAGACCTCGGTCTTGCCCTCGTTGATCTTCTGCCCTTCACCCTTGACCCGGATGACGCTGCCGGCCCAGTCCACGGTCCCGGCGTCGAGGTCGAGATGCGGCCAGTGGACCGCCAGACCTTCACCGGTTCGTTCACCCGTGCCCGCGTACCAGCGAGCAAGATCAGGCAGGTCGTGACGGACTGCGACCTCGTCAGCGTCGAGCTTCGCCAACAGGTCCACCATCTCGTCCTCGGTCAGTGCTCGTGACGGCGTCTTGCGGCCTTCCAGATTGGCGACATCTCGCACAGGGTTGGCTCGTAGCGCACCATGCCGCACCGCAAGGGCACACACCCCGGATATGACCGTGCGCACGGTCTTGGCGCTCGCAGCGCTCTTGCGGGTCTGCACTGTCGTCAGCAGTTTGCCGATACGTGCCACGGTCAGCTCACGCATCCGCAGTTCGCCGACAGCGGGCAGGATGATTCCGTTCAGCCGGCCCTCGTAGGTCTCAAGCGAGGTGGGGGAACGAGCGCCGACAGCGACAGCGGCGCGGAACTCTGTCAGCCACGCCTCGGCAGCCTCACGGAATCGACTCTCTGTAGTGATCATTCCTTCCTCACCGGGCGCCGTGCGATCTCGGAGGGCCTCCTTCAACGCCCTCTCAGCGGCTGTCTTGGTCTTGCCGGAACGTTCCACCGGTCGGGTGATTCCGTCGTAGTCACGGAAGTTCGTCGTAGCCCGCCACCCGGTCGAGGTCGAGTAGAAGCGGATCTTGCCGTACGTACCGACGTCCAGAGGCCTCCGTCCCATCAGCTCACCCCGTTCGGCTGGGCGTCGAACCAGGTCTTGACCTCATCCGGGATGTACCGGACGTATTTGCCGATTCGGCGGCCAGGTGGGCCGTACTTCCTTGTGCGCCACTGGTAGAGGGTTTGAACGGGGATGCCGAGGAAGTCGGCGACGTCGTTGATCGTCCACAGCTTGCTCATTGGTGTGTCTCCTGTTCGTACTTGCGTCGTCGGTTGTCGCGGATGCGGCCGGCCAGTGCGGCGGCGAGTTCGCGTTCCGCGTCGGTGTCGTAGCCGTTGCCCTGGTAGGCCCAGTCGTTGATGACCAGGACCGAGTCGGCTTCGAGGCCGAGGCGTTCGAGGGTTTCGGTGTGGCGGAAGGCGCGGCGTTCGTCGCGAATGGACTTGAACGTCGTGCTGTAGTGCTTGGACTTGCTCAGGAAGTGGCCGCGGAAGCCGAGCATGTGTGCCCAGCGGCGCAGCTTGAGGTCCTCGTACTGCGGCAGGCCGCCGAGGTCCCAGGCGGTTTGGATGATGCGGCGGTGGTGGTCGCTGACCTTGGCGTGGTCGATGCACAGTTGCGAGCGGATCGGCCGGTCGGTGCCATCGGTCTTGCCCGTGGTCTTCGTGGCGTACTTGGCGACGTAGGCGGCCAGGCGGGTCTCACTGATCGAGCCGTTGTCGTCTTCGACCTCGTGAGCCTGATTGGCGCGGATCGGGCGTACGTCGACCTGTGAGCCCCACCGCAGGTCCAGCGCCACGCCGTCCGGGCGGGGAACGGTGAGCTTCACCGAGGCCGTAGCGGCTTTGATGCAGGTGTCGAGGAGTTCGCTGGTGACCCATGCAGGGGTGCGGTCTGTGGGGCCGTCAGGGCCGTCTACGCGCACCACGGCGTGGAAGTGCACGAGGCCGCGTCGCTGGTACTCGGCGACCTTGGCGTATGACAGCCGGGCGTGCTGTGCGAACTCGCGGACCTTGAGCCCTGCCGCGTTCGCGAGTTCGCGGTTGAGGGCGATGCGGAAGCGGTGCCACAGCGCGCCGGCGTTGGCCTGCCAGAGCACCGAGCCCTCGTAGTCGTAGGTGCCGGGGTCGACGGCGGCACCGACGCGCGGGTCGGCCTGGTGGTGGTACTCGCCGCAGCCGGTACACGGCCTGATCTTGCCGTTGTCCGTGGTGAAGCGGTTGTGCACCGGGCCGAAGGACGGGGCGGTGAGGGTGGCGAACGCCCGCGGCTTGTCCGTCACGGTCGTCGGGACGCCCTTGGAGCCACCGGCGAGACCGGCGTGCATGAGGTGGTAGGCGTCGGCGGCGTAGCGGTCCGAGCAGGACGGACACACGGCCGAGCGCCTGTTGCCACAGGGCACCATGATCTCGCCGCCGTGGTGAGCGAGCACCTTGCGGGTGGTGGCGTCGTGCAGCTGCCACGCGCCGAACAAGCGGACGGGAACAGCACAGCCGTTGGTGGCGGTGACCTTGGCGCGCCATTCGCGGTAGCCGGGTGAGGCGACCTTGCGGGCGATGCGGTCTTCCAGGGTGGTGTGAGGGTCTCCGGACAGCATGGGTGCACCTCCTTTCGTTGCAGGGCTTGAAAAACGAGAAGGGCGGGACACGACTGGGGGTCTGTCGTGTCCCGCCCTCATGGGGAGCAGGCGAGGGGTGGCCCGCTCGTGGCTTAGGCGGCGAGCTGGTCGGCGACGCGGGCAGCGAAGTCCGCGGGCAGCCGCAGCAGCTCGGAGACCTCGGGGGCAGTGAGGGGCCGTCCGAGTTCATCCATGCGGGCGGTGAGCGTGGCGCACATCGGCGGTGGGAGCCGCAGGCCCGCGAACGGGTCGAGGCTGCTCACCGTCGGCGTAGGGGCCGTGGTCGCGGGCGGCGTTTCGCGGGCGGCTTCGGTTCGAGCCGCGTCACGCCGGGTTGCTTCACGCAGAGCAGCGTCTCGAACGGCGACGCAGCGCTGTTGGACGATCGGCATGACCTCTGCGAGCAGGAACACCACGACGGGGATGACGACGTGGAGGAACACGTTGCCCGCGCTCACCGGGCCTTTCGAGGGTGAGACGGCGGACCACACGTTGGTGACCAGCGTCGCGGCCAGGAGCAGCCGCTTGAGCTTGACCACAGGACCGTCGTCGACGTGCTGACCGCGGGCGAGCATCTCCGACTCCCACCGCAGCACGGTGATCAGGATTCCGGCGAGTGCGGGTTCGACCAGCCAGGCTCCCCACCACAGTGGATCGGTGACGGGGAGGTCTCCGGCGAGGAAGTCGTGCACGCCCGTGGTGGTGAACCCGAGGCCGATCGCGAGGAACCACCACAGCGAACGGCTGATCGAGACCCGCAACCGGTCTGCGTTGACCACGGCCAGCAGCGGATCATCCGCCAGAGCGTGCACGTCATGTGCCTCATCGAGCTGATGCCGCAGACGCCGCACGGCCCGAGTGGGTTCCGGCCGGTCCTCATCCGCTTTCTTGTTGTGCTGGAACGGTTTCACGGGTTCACCTCCCTGGCAGCCTGACGTGGACACGAGCTACTGGCCGTTGGCCGCACGCAGCAGCAGCCGGCCGAGCACGAACAGCTCGACGACCAGGACGATGGCTCCGATCCAGCCGACTGCAAGCCACATCACGGCGAGGCAGACGAGCACCGTCAAGGCGAGGCCGATGGCGCGGGCGGGAGTCGAGCGGGTGACGGGGATGACGAGTTGGACGTTCATGATCAGGCGACTTCCTTCCGGGTGGTGGTGCGCGGGTAGTAGGACTGGTTGCGTTCGGATCCGGTGGTGCCGGCGACGACGCCAGAGGAGTAGAAGCGGCGGGAGCGGGTGCGGCTCTCCCACTCGAAGTGATCGGCGCGGCACTGCGCGATGACCGGGCAGTCGGAGCACACGTCCAGGGCATGAGCCGTGGTGTTGGTGGTGAAGAACAGTTCGGTGTCCTTGCCCGCGCACGCGGCGTCAGCGCGCCAGGCGGGCGGGGTGCCGGAGGGGCCGAACAGGGCGAGCATCAGGGCGCGCGTGCCGACGTAGCCGAGGTGGTCGGTGGGGTTCACGCAGCCACCTCCGCAGCGACCGGAGTGACCGAGCGGGCCGACGCCACGAGGGTGGCGAGTTCGTCGAACGAAGCGAGGTCCGTACGGGCTTCAGCGAGGGTGGGCAGGCCGGGCAGGGTGGCGAAGCGGTGCGTCCAGCCGTTGAAGCCGTCGTGTTCCTCAACGGTGCCGCCCAGCTCGAACACCGAGCCCGAGCAGGCCAGGCCGATTCCGATGCCCGCACCGGTTCGGCCGGTCGCGGCCAGGCGGATCTCGTCACGAGCGCCGTAGGTCAGGCCGAACTCGGTGCCGTGCAGGGTGGCCGTCCACAGCAGCACGGCCGCGAACCGGTCGACCGCCGTACCGGAGGCGAACTCGGCGTGCACCGAGCGGGACCGGGTGGAGATGACCAGCCGGTCCGGGCGGGGCAGGTTGTAGGTGCGGATGTGTCCGCGGACCGTCCTCAGGATGCGGTCGAGTGAGCGGTTTTCGTTGGCGGGCATGGCGAGTAGACCTCCCATGAGGTTCGAAGTGGACAGTGGCGAGTGCTTAAGAGACGGCGCGGAGCGTGGTCGGCGACTTGACGAACGACACCAGCTCGGAGCACTGCGCGTCGTCGGTGTAGGCGATGCGGATTCGGCGCGGCTGGCGGGTCTTGGGTGCGCGGGCGAAGCCGATGCCGGCGTACTCCTCACCCTGGGGAAGTTCGTCGGCGACAGCGCCGCGTGCCCGCATGCCGTCACCCAGGACCATGTCGGGGTGGCTGGAGCTGGAGACCCGCAGGCATACGCGGTGAGGCAGCAGTTCGCGGACCGGCACGGTGTCCTTGGTGGGCTCCTGCACCAACGCCTCGATCACGTCGTGGGTGGTGCGGCCGGTCGAGGCCACGATCGCCGTCTGACCGCAGATCGCGTGCGCGAAGTCGGGTTGGTAGGCCATCGTGTAGCCGATCTCGTCGAAGATCAGCCAGTCGATCGGGAACTCGGGGCTCAACGGAGCCTTACGCAGCTTGGCGCGTTGCATGCGCTTCTGCTTGCGCTCCATGTTCGCCACGAAGTCGTTCAGCAGCTCCAGACCGTCACCGGGGTTGTCGGCGTAACGGCCGTCAAGGATCGGCTTGAGCCAGCTCCACTCCATCATCTTCGGGTCGATCACCCACGGACGGACCAGACCGGCCCGGATCAGCGGAGCAGCGGCCCGCAGGCGTTGTGCCGGCAACGAGTTCTTACCCGAGCCGGTCTCACCCGCCCTGAGGAAGTGCGTGCCGTACAGCGGTTCGCGGTACTCGTGGCCGAACTCGTCCTCACCCACGTAGAGCGACATCGGGTCGACGTCGGCCACGTCCTCCGCGAGTTCCGGTGAGGGGATGATGTGGGCGAACGGCTCGTCACGCTGGACGATCAGCACCACCTCACCGGGTGCCGCGCGTTCGACCGCGACCCTTTCGGCTTTGAGGGTGTCAGCCAGGTCATCGGTAGCGTCCACGAATGCTTTGAACGACATGCCGTGCACCAGCCGCACCCGCACCGTGTCCACCGAGGACGACCACGACCGCACCCGGATCACCCGAGGCACCAGGATTTGCCCGGTACGGGGGTGTGTTCGCGTCAGGTTGCACGAGCCCATCAGGTCTGACCAGCTGCGACCGGTGTATGCGCCGGCCCAGCGACGACGCCACGACCGCAGCACCGGGGCCGCGTAGGTGTCGAAGGTGTCCGGGTGAGCCCGGTACCAGGCACCCAGACCCACGGCAGCACCGCCGAGAACCGCGCCGGTCGTGGTGGAGCCGAGCTGGGACAGCGACGCCAGCAGCGCGGAGGGAGCGACGACCGAACCGGGGTGACGTGCCGCCCACACCACCGCCGCGAACTCGACGCCCTGCGAACGATCAGACTTACCGCGGGAACGCTTGGACATTGGAACCTCCGAAAGTGTTGTGAGAGAACAGCAACGGCCGATCAACCCGTGTGGGGTGATCGGCCGTTGCGTGGAGAACAGGTGACGAACTGGACTTCACTTGCGGCGACGCTTGCGCCGTGCCGCAGCCTCTTCATCGAGCAGCACGCGGGCGTAGGACATGTGGGTGGTCAACGTGGCCACCGACCGCGCGAACTCGTCGTGGTGGGCCTTGAACCCCTCGCGGCGGACCGGGATGCCACGGATCGAGACCCGCAGTGCGGACATCGCCTTATTCATGCCCTCCAGGGCGTTGTTGAGCTGGTTGGACATCAGACCCTCCACTCACGAGACTTCAGCTCGATTTCGTACTTGACCGCGTGTGCCTTCAACTGCTCCAGGTCCTTACGGGCCTTGGACAACTGCGCCCGCAACTCGTCGACCTTGGGAACCCGCCACTCACCGGGCAGAGCGTTACCCGGCTTCATCCGGTTGATCAGCGCCTCCAGCGGACCGAGCTGCTCGGTAGCGAAGTTGATGCAATCGACGAACATGGCGTACCGCCTGATCGCGATCGCGTTATACGTCTGACTGACCATGCGTCATGCACCTTTCTTCTCAGATGACATCGAATTGCCGAGCGGCTTGAGCGCGTTCCACCGCGACAACATCAACCTTGTCGGTTTCGGCACCAACACCGAGCGGACCGGTTGACGCACCGCGCCGCAGCGCAACAGGTGAGTGCCGCCAATCGTGAGTTGACCGTTGTCGACCAGCTGCACAACCGCGTTCGACTCCCATGCCGGCACCCGAGAAATCTTCTCCTTATCGACGCGGCGAAACACGGTGCGCGATGTGCTCGCGACCATGTAGCCGCAGTCGCTCACTGCGCGATTGAGTACCTCGGTCACCGTCCTCAGGTCGTTGACCGCAGGCCGGGCAGCGACCGTCGACGTGGCAGCGGGCTCGACCTCGTTCCCGAACAGGTCAGTGCTCACCGCACGTCACCGCCTCTTGTTGAAGCTAGAACCGGGCTTCACCTCGACGTCGATCCGTCGTGGTGCTACGAGACCGACCACGCGGTTCGTGTGCCCGTCACAGGTCAGGTTGAGGATCTTCGAGTCACGCTCGAACTCGCCCGTCTCCAGCAGATGGGCCACTAACCGAGCCTCCCAAATCGGCAAACCTTCCATTTCCGTTGATGAAATTCGTCGGTACATCCGGCGAAAGTCCGTCGCGATCACGTAGGGCTGACCGCCACGAGCACGGTCAATCACCAAAACGATTCCGTTCGTCTTTGCCATGAACCCAAACCTCTCTGCTCACGGAATGCACGGCAGATGTCAGGAACGTTGTGCACGGCCCTGACACCGCCGAACAAACCGGCGCGTTTTTGGCATGGCTCAACACACTGTGGAGTTCTCAAAGGACGTAATCGCGCGTTTCTATGCCCGACTCGAACGGGCTGCAGGCCAGTCCCCTGGCAAAACGTGGATTTCCGCACCCTGGCCCGACTCGAAACGGGCGACCGGCCAAAACCGGGCAGGGCAACCGAGCACAGTGGACGATCAGGCCACGGAGCGCACCGCAGCGGCAGGGACGATGCCCTCAGCCTTGAACGACAGGCCCGCGCCCATGTCGTTCTGCCACATCGAGACCGTGGGCGAGATCAACGAGACGTACATGCCCTCAGTGATGTCGTCGCCGGGGTCAACCGACATCGTGACCTTGAGCTCTTCGCCCTTGCCCTGGTAGCCCTCATCGTTCGGGAGTGGCTTGGCGAATACCGACACCTGGAACTGCTGGACGCCCCTGAAATCGGTCGCCGGGACGAACTCGCCCGTCTTCTCGTCCTTGCGCATCTTGATCGTCGGCGCCTCAGTGACCAGCAGTCGGTAAGCCTCGAACACGACGGGGATGTTGCGCAGTGCCATTAGTAGCTCCTTGTGTAGGGGGCCTAAACTTCTCGGTCGCCCTCGATCTGGAAGTTGAGGGGGTCTAAACACAAGCTACGCCCGACGACGGCAGGTGTCAAGGGGGACTAAACTACGACCATGACGACGTCGGGTGCCGATGAGTTCGACGCTGTACGCGCAGATCCGGACCCCATCAGGCGAGGTCAGCGCGCGAGCGAGCTGATCACGCTCTACCAGCAGCGCGCCACTGAGCTTGCTCGGCTACGTCGAGCTGCCATCGAGGAAGCTCATCGGCATCTCGACATGAGCTATACGGACATCGCGTCAAAGCTGGGCATCACCAAAGGGCGCGTCACTCAGATCCGCAGCTCCGCGCCTGGGCCGGAGCGTGCCTTCTTCGGAGTCGGACCGATCTCTCTAGCCCTCCCCGGTCGGATCATCCGCGAGCGAGAAGACCTCGTGATCGCAGGTCCAGACGATGCAACAGGCGCGCACCTCACAGGCGAGTTGGAGAAGCTCTCTTTCGTGATCAACGAGCGCGTAGTGATCGATCCTCGTGAGGAGTGGGAGCCTGCCGGCGATGCTGTGGTGATCTGTGGACCCGCTTCCGCTCACATCGGGCACAAGCTCATGTCCGCCGACCCTGTGTTGCGCATGTCGATCGGTGACAACGTCCAGTGGTACATCACCGACGAGGTAACGGGTGAGAAGTTCCTGTCTCCGATGGACGCGGCTAACCCTCGCAAAGCCGACCACGCCTACATAGCCCGCCGCAAGCTGGGTAACCACGTCATCGTGCATATCGCTGGCCTTCACGCCGCTGGCTCGATCGGCGCGGCGCACTACGTCACCAAGAACCTCTCCGAGCTGTTCGCCGAATTCGGAGACAGTGAGTTCAGCATGGCCGTCACAACCGAGTTCGATGGACTCACCCCGACGAGTATCGATGTCCTTGTGCCGCCGAGGAAGTGGGCATGATGCCTTTCCGTGGAGCGATGCTTCCCGGAGGCTCCGGACGGGGGCAGGATCGTTGGGACGCCACGAGAACGGCTGCGATCGTCCTAGATGGAGCTTCCAGCTTCACGCCTGGCACGGCTGATGCATCCAGGTACGTCGACTTCCTGTTGCGCGAGATTGCTTCTCGGATTGCTGAGGGCGGAGACCTTCGCACCGTGCTTGGGACAGCAATCCGAGTGGTATCTGATGAGCTCGACCTCCGCCCTGGAGCTAGTCCATCATCCACAGTGCTGCTGGCCCGCGAACAGGCAGAGCGGCTGGAAGTGCTAGCACTAGGCGACAGCACCGCAGTCGTGAAGACCAACGATGGCACCACACACCGGATCTCAGATGATCGACTCTCCCGCACCGCAACCGAAATCAGGCACCGCTATCGGGAACGTCTGCAGAACGGATCGGGGTATGACGACGAGCATCGTTCGCTGCTCGGAGAGCTACAGCACCACGAACGTCGCCATAGGAACATCCCTGACGGTTACTGGATTGCAGAGACTGACCCGGAGGCTGCACAGCAGGCAGTCTGTTGTCAGTTCGAGACGAGCGAAGTTGCTTGGTGCGTTCTCGCGACAGATGGAGCGCAGAGAGTCATAGACCATCTAGGTCTGCGGTGGGAATCTGTTGCTCACATGCAAGATCATGAGCTTGCGGAGCTACTACAGCGGCTCCACGACTGGGAGCAGTTCGAGGATCCTACGGCGAAGTTTTTGCCCCGAGCCAAGCAGCACGACGACAAGGTTCTTGTGACCTGGACCCGGCAGTAGCTCGATCGTCTACGTGTTCAGAGTTTCTTTTCTTCATCAAGGCGGCCCCCTGCGGGGGCCGCTGGCCGTTGGTGCCCATCCGACAACGGCAGACCTACGCGCCTCTTTCTCCGCCGCGCCCAAGGCCGCCTCCGGCGTCCGAGCGCGGCGGGCGAGGCATGCGCGCAGGTCGACCGTTGTCGGACAGGAACGGCCAGCGACCCCCACAGGGAACCGCGGAGACTTCAAAGCATGTCCTCGCCGGACGGGCAGGTCTCCAAAATGGTGCGGGGGAGTGCCGGCACCATTGCGTTCCAGCGTGGATCGGGTCTCGCACCATCCCGTATGACCTCCCCGAGGGCAACCACACGCGTCAAGGGGGCCGTCCCAGCGCGTGCTCTCGCCTTTGCGGCAGGTGCCCCCTTGACGCGCGTGGTTGGGGCGAGCCAGGTCATACGGGATGGTGCGAGACCCCTTAGCTAGGTAGTCGACTGCCGATACCTCAGCCTGTAACATCAGCCGATGCCAGCGGGCCAGAAACGCTTGATACGACGCGATCATCCGTGTTGTGCAGGGTTCTTAGATGAGACCGGCGCCATCTCTCGTGACCAGTATTTTGCGGTGGGATTGCTCAAGTCGACCGAGCCGTCACGCGTGCTTAGGCGAATTCAAAAGCTCCGCGACCGCAAGCACTGGTACAAGGAAATTAAGTTCACCGATACCACAAAAGGCATGCTGGACCTCTATAAAACCGTAGCAGATGAATGTCTTAGTCACGGAGATGTAGAGTTCTTTTGCTTTGTGGCGGACCGTCACGTTGCTGACCCTGTGGCCCGATTCGGGTCTACGTGGGATGCATATTCGAAGCTTGCAGAGCAGCTGGTTGTGGCCTCCCTGCATCCGCAGGAAATCATGTCGCTAATGGCCGATAACTACTCGACCCCTGATTCGATCCTCTTCGAGGAAGATCTTCGCCTCAGGGTAAATAAGCGCGTACGAGGTCTAGGTCTGGTTTCCGTTGTTCGATTGGACTCAAAGTCTTCCGACGGACTGCAGCTTGTTGATCTTTTGACGTCAGCTGTAGCGTTTGAGTTTCGCGCGAGCGCAGGTCTCGCATCCCCGACAAGCCCTAAGGGGCAACTTGCTGCGCATGTACGCCAAGCGATGGGCACGACGTCATGCCTTGGCGGTTGGCGTAACGCAAGTCACAGCGTTGCTATCTATAGTCATGGCGGCGTTGGTCCCAGTGCAGGTCAGGGCGTTGCAGTGCCGGGCATGACCTCTGGTTGACACTCGCAGACGCAGCCGCTGGTTGACGCTTGAAGATGTCAGTCAGCGGTTGACACCCACTGGATGACAACCGCCAGTTGACACCCACAGCTGCTGTGGGTACTGTCTGTTACGTCGGGTGTGGGCCTCTGGCCTATAGCCCGTTTGCTTCGGATGGCCCGGTCTTCTGATCGGGCCATCTGTCTTTCCTTCGCTAGAGTGGCATCATCTGCGTCCGATCGCCAAGCGGCAGTGCATGCCAGGCTGGAGCGGGCCGCGCCTTGATGTCAGCAGCGCTTAGTGAGTGCTCAGATCCTTAGCTCAAGCTGTCCCGAGTTGTGGTGATAGTCGGTACGAGCGCCAAAGGGTAGCTTGTTCCGGTGGCCAGGGCGCTCGGCTGCCGCGCCTATGGACAGCTCGATGCCTTGGGGGCATCGACCAGCCCACAGGCTTGCCCTCGATGTCGCGTGGTTGCGAGCGCGTGATCATCTCCACGCTTTTCCCTCACGTAATGACGGAAAACATCCACTGCCAGCGGTTCGGAACAGCAACCGTGAGGCCGGATCGCCGCAGGTAAACCTAGGTATCGGCAGGGGACGGCAGGCGTCCGCAGAGGTCACGTCTTATCCGTCAGGTCGTGGGTTCGAGCCCCACCTTCCCCACTAGAACTACCAGCACAACGGGGCTCCTCGAAGATCCAGGCTTGATCGTCTGTCCATGTCGCCGTCCGGCCGCACTGGCGCCAACCCGGCCCACGGCACCCCGCAAGAACTACGGCGTGCGCAGGCCGTCGACGTAGATCGACAGGAAGCGGCGCCACTCGCCGGGGGAATCGCGGATCACCTGGGCCATGGCCCTGGTCAGCGTGGCCATGTCCGTGATCGAGAAATCAGGACGCAGGCCGCCGCCGGCGATGGCGCGCGTGATCAGGATCTCGGAGTGGCCCGCGCCGCGATGGCAGGCTGAGACGACTTCCGGGGCGTTCGGGAGGTCGCGGGCGAGGATGTCGTTGAGTCCGCGGTCTTCTGCCTGTAGTGCGTAGAGGTCTTCGAGGTAGCCGACGAACGCGTGCCACGGGTCCTGGTCCGCCAGGGCCTTCTCGCCGATCACGTCGAGGGCGGCGAGGCGCTCCGGGAAGATCGCCGACACCAGGTCCTGGCGGGTCGGGAAGTGCTTGTAGAGCGTGCCGATGCTGACTTCCGCGCGGCGTGCGATGTGTTCCATGGGGACGTCGAGGCCGCGTTCCGCGAACAGCTGGGTGGCGGCTGCCAGCAGCTTCTCCCGGTTGCGTGCCGCGTCCGCACGCAGGGGCTTCGACGCGGTGACCATGGGCGGGATCCTACTCGTGGGTTAAGTCGAGGGTGCCCTCAAGTTTTGTGGTAGCGTCGGTCCGGTAAGTCGAGGGTTGCCTCGAATTAGCGTTCGGAAGGACGAAACCCATGTCTCCCACCGCAGTTGTGCTCGGGGTCGGTCCCGGGCTCGGCATGTCCATCGCGCATCGGTTCGGTCGCGAGGGCTACGACGTGGTGCTGGTCTCGCGCAGCGCCCAGCGGCACGAGGGCTACCTGGCCTCGCTTGCCGAGGCGGGGGTGAAAGCGCGGGCGTTCGCGGCCGACGTGCGTGATCGTGCCCAGCTTTCATCCGCTTTGGACTCGATCGGGCCGGTCGACGTCGCCTACTACGGGCCGGGTGCCACCGACCTGAACGACATGCCCGGTGAGATCACGGCGACCACGTCCGACGAGGCGCGTGCTGCCATGGACTGGCTCTACCCGGCGATCGACGTCACGCAGCACGTGCTGCCGTCCGTGGTCGAGCGCGGAGGCGGGCTGCTGTTCGCCGGCGGGCTGAGCTCGGTGGTGCCACTGCCGATTCTCGGCGCTCTCGCGTTGTCGTCGGCCGCGCTGCGGAACTACGCGCTGACGCTCAACGCGGCCCTGGCGGACAAGGGCGCCTACGCGGGCACGCTCACCATCGGCGGCGTCGTCGAACGGGGTGACATCCACAAGATGGTCGAGTCCAGGCCCGAGCAGTTCGGGGGTCTGGCCGGGCACACCCTCGACCCGGACGACATCGCCGAGACCGCGTGGCAGATGTTCGTGAAGCGGGACCGCGCGGAGGAGGTGTTCAACGTTCTCTAGAGGTACGAACCGGGGGTGTGGCCGAGCGAGCGGCGGAAGACGTCGATGAACGCGCTCGCGGCCGCGAATCCGCATCGCAGGGCCACAGCGGTGACGGGCTGACCCTCGGCGAGCAGGCGCAATGCGTGGTAGAGCCGCAGTTGTGTGCGCCACTGGGGGAAGGTCATGCCCATCTCCTCGCGGAACAGCCTGGTGAGCGTCCTGCCGCTGGCGCCGGCCTCCCGTCCTAGCGCTTCGAGACCGCGTGAGTCCGAGGGGTCGGTCTCGAGCGTCGCGCAGACCGCCGCGAGTCTGGGGTCGTGGGCGGCGGGGACACGCACGGGTTGTTCGGTCGCGGTGGCGAGTTGGTCGAGCAGCACCGAGCGCATTCGTTTGCCCGCAGGGGTTTCTCGGTCGGTGAGCTCTGTGTAGGTGATCAGCAGTTCTCTGAGCAGTGGTGAGACTGCGAGAGCTGTCGGCTCGTGGAGCTTCAACGGGTTCTGCGTGAGTCCGAGGAAGTGCAGCCGTGTGACGCCGTACGCGCGGTGCGAGTGCACGGCGCCGGACGGGATCCACAACGCACGGTGTGCGGGCGCGATCCATCTCGACGTCTCGGTGTGCACGGCCACGACGCCGCGGCTGGCGTAGACGATCTGGTGTTCGTCGTGCCAGTGCGCGCTGACACCACTGGCGGCTGCCAGGTCGCGGCTCGTGGTCGGCGCCGCCGGCAGATGGCGAGAATTCGACATACATCGGCAGAATATCGGAATCGCGAACGTACCGGACGGGGCCACGATCGGTGCGTGAACAACTCTCGCCGACGGATGGCGGTCCTCGTCGCCGGTCACGCGGTGGACGACCTCTACCAGGGCGCCGTGCCGGCCGTCGTGCCGTTCTTCGTGCTCGAACGCGGGTACAGCTACCTCGCGGCGGCCGGCATCACGGTCGCCGCGACGCTGTTGTCGTCGGTCGTGCAGCCGTTGTTCGGGGTGCTGACCGACCGGCGGCCCATGCCGTGGCTGGTTCCCGTGGGCATGGCGCTGGCGGGCGTGGGCATCGGGTTGTCCGGGCTGAGCGACTCGTACGTCCTCACGTGGCTCGCGATCGCGTTGTCCGGTCTCGGCGTCGCCGCGTACCACCCGGAGGCTGCTCGTCTCGCGCGCCGCGTCGCGCAGGACAGTCACGTCGGCATGAGTTGGTTCGCGGTGGGCGGCAACGTCGGGTTCGCGCTGGGACCGGTGCTCGTCACGCCGGTGTTGGCGTTCGGCGGGCTCGCGTGGAGCCCGTTGCTCGCCGTTCCCGCACTGGTGGGAGGCGTGCTGACGTTCGCGGCACTGCGCGGCGTGCACGGCGCTTCGGCCGCGGTCCCGGTGGCGGCGGGCCGGGACGACTGGGGTCAGTTCGGCCGGTTGACGGCGGTGATCGTCGCGCGGTCGATGGTGACGTTCGGGCTCGGCACGTTCCTCGCGATCTGGGTGACGCAACGGGTCGGCGGTGGTCCGGCGGCCGGTGCGGCGGCGTTGGTCGTGCTGTTCGGGGCCGGTGCCGCCAGCACGTTGCTCGGCGGCGTGCTGGCCGGGCGGTTCGGGCGCGTCCGGGTTCTGCGGGTGTCCTACGCGGCCGCGATACCTGCCGTCGCGGGTGTCGCGTTGGTGCCCGGTCCACTTGTCTACGTGATGGTCGCGCTCACGGCCGTGGCGTTGTACGTGCCGTTCTCGCTGCACGTCACCCTCGGCCAGGACTACCTGCCCAACCGTCTCGGCACCGCCAGCGGCGTCACGCTAGGTCTCGCGGTCAGCGTCGGCGGGCTGGGATCGCCGGTGGTCGGTGTGGTTGCGAGCGCCACCAACCTCCAGTGGGGTCTACTGTCTCTCGTCGTGCTGCCCATCGTCGCGTGGGTGGCCGCACGCGGTTTGCGATCACCTGTGCGCGTGTAGCTCGATGCGGGCTCTAGCCGCGATGACTACCGTGGAGCGCGTGCGAGTGGCGACCTGGAACGTGAACTCCGTCAAGCAACGCGTGCCCCGCCTGCTGCCGTGGCTCGACCAGCGACAGCCGGACGTCGTGTGCCTGCAGGAGACGAAGCTGGCCGACGACGCCTTCACCGCCCTGCTCGGAGACGCCCTGAAGGAACGCGGCTACGAGGTGGCGCTGTTCGGCGAAACCCAGTGGAACGGCGTGGCCCTCCTCTCCCGCGTGGGCCTGGAGGACGTAGCGGTAGGCGTAGCCGGCGCACCGGGTTTCCCGCACGTCGAGGCCCGCGCCGTAGCTGCGACGTGCGGCGGCGTGCGCGTCCACTCGCTGTACGTGCCGAACGGCCGTGAGCCCGAGTCGGACCACTACAAGTACAAGCTCGAATGGCTCGCCGCACTGCGCGACGTGCTGGAGGCAGGCCCCGCTGACGCGCTGGTGTGCGGCGACATCAACATCGCGCCGGCCGACGCCGACCTGTTCGACCCCGAGGCCTACATCGGCCAGACCCACGTCACCGAACCCGAACGCGCCGCCTTGCAGGCCATCGAAGCGTTGGGGTTCCACGACGTCGTGCGCGACCGGTGGCCGTCGGAGCGGATCTTCAGCTACTGGGACTACCGGGCCGGCATGTTCCACCGCGACCTCGGCATGCGAATCGACCTGATCCTCGCGTCCAGCTCCGTCGCGCCGCGGGCCAAGGCCGCCTGGATCGACCGGCACGCCCGCAAGGGGACCGGGCCGAGCGACCACGCGCCGGTGATCGTGGACCTGGACGAGGCACCGGACGGGGACATCGGGCCCGTGGTGCCGCCGCCGTCCTCGCCGGGTTCGAAGAAGAAGGTCAAGCTGCCGCAGGCGAAGTAGGCCGCATCTGTTCCCAGTGCCTGCGCAGCCACTCGCGCTGTCCCTCGGTCGGCGTCGGGTGCAGGGGCTTGTCGTGGAACCTGGCGTACTCGGGGTAGCCCGCCAGGTTCGGATGCACGTCGATGTGCAGGGTGTTCGGATGCACCGCCAGCAGGCCTTCGTCGAAGAGCCGGTGGATGTCGCGACGCATCAGGAACCCGCCGTCCGCGTGGTGGACACCGGTTTCGGCGTAGCTGTAGAGGTGCGCCGCCTCCAGCGCCGCGGGCGGGGCGCTCCCGGTGAACGCGCACTCGTTGCCGTACCTGAGCAACAGGTCGCCGCGGAACGCCTCCTGGCCGACGCGCACCCGCACATAGGCCTTCCGGTGACCGCTGGTCAGGTACTTCGCCGCAGCCTCGATCCGGTTCAGGGTGGTCGGTGCGGGGACCGAGTCGATCGCAGCGCGGAAGCGGTCGTAGTCGAGCTCGCGGATGCTGTGCTGGGACTTCGGTCGCAGGGAGAGCTCGCGGAGCTGCTTGCTGCTCATCCGGTCGTACAGGTCCATCCAGTCCACGTCGTGCTTGGTGCGGTAGGTGACGACGTCGACCACGATGGGCGGCAGCTGGTCGAACTCCGCGCCGCACCCCTTGCTGTAGCACTTGATCGGAGGAAGCACGGTGGCGCGTGGCTCGACCTTGGAGCTGCCGCACTTCCCGCAGCGATAGGTGGCCTTCTCGCCCGTGCCCTCCGCGATCGACTCGATGACCGAGGCGCCGAGAAGTCGGTGCTTGTCCCGCAGCACGATCACATGGCCGGGCTGTGGACCCGCGTGGTTCGGGACCTTGTCGTCCCAGCTGTAGTGAGACGACGGGAAGTCGTCGTAACCGTCGTTGCTCGCCCGTGAGCGGTCATCGCCTGCCGCCAACACCAGCCAAGCGGTCGTGTCCCCCATGGTGGACTGATCGCAACATCAACCGATCGTGTTAGCGGGCGGTGGCAGCGTCACAGTGAAGGCCGCCCCGCCCTCCGCGGCGGGCCCGGCCGTGATCGTTCCACCCATCCGCGTCACCAGCCCGTGCACCAGCGCGAGCCCGACACCGGTCCCAACAGGCCGAGAGTCCTGGTACCGCGCGTGCAGCACCCCGCGATCGAACGCCACGGCGTAGTCCTCGGCGGCCAAGCCAGGGCCGCCGTCCCGCACCTCCAGCACGGACGACAACGCGAGCACGACGGGACGTCCGGCTGGGGTGACGCGCAGGGCGTTCTCCATCAGGCCGTCGATGACCTGACGCAGGCGCCGTGCATCGGCCTGCACGACCGGCGAGGCGGACACCTCAAGAGAGAAGTTCACGCCTCGGGCGTGACAGCGGGCGTGCCACACCTCGGCTGCCGTGCGGACGACGGGTTCCAGGGACACGGTCGCCATGTCCAGCCGGAAGTCGTCTGCGCCCAGTCGGGCGAGGTCGAGCAGGTCGGTGACCAGGCGGTCCAGGCGGCGGGACTCTTCCAGGATCACGGTGCCCACCGGGGCTACCTGGGCGCCGGAGACGACGCCGTCCGCCAGGGATTCCGCGAAGCCCGTCACGGCGGTGAGCGGGGTGCGGAGTTCATGGGAGACGGAGAGCAGGAAGTCGCGTTGGCGGGATTCGCTGCGTTGCAACGCATCCGCGAGCGAGTTGACGGCCGTGCTGACCTCGGCCAGTTCGTGGGTGCCGGCCACGGGGACTCGGAGGTCGCGGCGGCCCGCGCTCATCGCGTGGGCCACGGAGGCGACTCGGCGTAGCGGGCGGGCCAGGAACGTGCCCAGGGCGAGGCCCGCGAGGCAGGCCACGGCCAGGCCTATGCCCAGGGCGCCGAGGACGTTGCGGACCAGTTTGCGGTAGGTGCCGGTGGTCTCGGTCTCCTGGACCAGGGCGAAGCCGCCCGCCCCCGACGGACGGGCTTCCACGTTCAGACGGCCGCTCACCCCGGACACAGGAGAACCTGACAGCACCTCGCGGTAGTCGACGGCGCGGACCGCGCGGACCGCGGCGCGATCGGCGCCCGTGACGTCGCCGGCGGCGGTGATCCGGACGATCGCGATGTCCTGGCCCTCCAGGATCTGTTCCACGCGGTTGTTCGAGATCTGGCCCGCCACCACGTCGGCCTGGGAGCGCAGGAACTCGCGGCTCACCTGTTGCGAGGTCGAGAGCACCAGGCGCAGCGACACGAAACCGGCGACGGCCACGGCCACGAACGCGACTCCCAGGCACAGCAACGCGATCCGGCCGGCGAGGTTCACGACGCGTCCGCCGAGTAGCCGACGCCGCGCACTGTCCGAATTGGACTTGACGAACCGAACTTGGCTCGTAGCTGGGCTATGTGGACGTCGACGGTTCGGGTGCCGGCCACGGACGAGTAGCCCCACACGGCGGACAGGAGCTGCTCGCGTGAGAACACCTGACGTGGATTCTTCATCAGGTACGAAAGCAGCCCGAACTCCGTCGACGTCAACGACACCTCGTCAGCACCGGCGAACGCTCGCCGTTCGCCGATGTCGAGCCGTACGGAACCCACCTGCACAACGTCCGGCGCTGGGCCGGACGAGCGACGCAGGACCGTGCGCACGCGCAGAGCCAGTTCGCGTGGACTGAAGGGCTTGGTGATGTAGTCGTCGGCGCCCAGTTCCAACCCGAGCAAGCGGTCCACCTCGTCGTCTCGGGCCGTCACGAACAGCACCGGCGTCCAGTCACCGGCGGCGCGCATGGCCCGGCAGACCTCGATGCCGTTCAGCACGGGCAGGCCGACGTCGAGCACGACCGCCACGGGCGACAGCGACCGGACCGCGGCCAGTGCCGCGTCCCCCGCGGACTCCAGGTGCACGCCGAAGCCGTCGCGTCTCAGGTACAGCGCGACGAGTTCGGCGATCGCCGGTTCGTCCTCCACGACGAGCACCAGGCCACGTTCCACGCGTTCACCCCGGCTGGTTGATGTCCGACTCGATGCTGTTCAGCGTTGATTCCACATCATCGAGGTCCGACACCGGCGCCTCACCCCGGCACGCCGTCAGGGACACCAGCAGAACCAGAGCCGCCACCCACCTCACTTGGACCCGCAGTGCTCGGACTTGAACTTGGCGACGCGCTCGCCGGCCTTCGCCAGCTTCACGAGCTGCGCGTCCCGCAGCTTCAGCCGCGCGTCGAGGACGTCCGCGCGGGCCGTGTTACCGGCCTTGCGGGCGTCGGCGGCCTTCTGCTCGATCCACTTCTTCGAGCCCAGGGTCTCCGGACTGCCGTTGATCTTGTCGGTCAGCGCCTTGACCTTGGCCTCGACGCGAGGCACGCGGTTCGAGCAGATCTGCTGCACCTTCTCCGGGCTGATCGTGATCGGTTCCTGCGCCGACGCGGTCCCCGCGCCCAGCAGCAGCATCCCGAGCACGAGCCCACCGATTCGCGAAATGTTCATGGCACAGAACGATGACCGCTCACGATCAGAGCACGGTCCGCCGAATGTTCGGGTTCTGCAAAGATCACCCCGGCAACGTGAGCCCGGCGACGTCAACGCAGGGAGATCCCGCGCGTTGCCGCCGCCTGCGCCATCGGCCGCAACCGGTCCCACACCCGTTCCGACCGCAGTTCCTCCGCCGCGCTCACCGCCCGCAGCCCCACGGCCTGCCCCTCGTCGAGGTCGCCGTCGAGGAAGTGGCACGAGGCCAGCGTGATCAGGCAGAACGTCCTGCTGCGCGTCATCGCCGGCCCGAACCCCTCGATCGCCGACGACAACGCCGGAATCGCCAGCCGGGTGTCACCGAGCTCGGCGTGGATCGTGCCGGTCATCGCGGTCAGGTCCGTCTCGTCGTGGAACCGCACCCAGTCCGGCGCGCGAGCAGGGTCCGCGGACGCGAACGAGTCGTGCGCCTTGCCCAGCGCGCGCAACGCCTCGGCGGAACGGCTTTGGCGCGCGTACGCCCAGGCCTCGTTCAAATACATGACGCTCGACGCCAACGGCGCGAAAGCACCCCTCTGGAAGTAAGCCAGCGCATCGCCCGGTGCGCCGTGATGCAGATGCACGCGTCCACGCCGGTAAACGATGTTGGTCGTCAGGTCTTCGTCGTGACGCGCCAAATCCAGCGCACGGTCGAAATGGTGGTAGGCGGCCCCGACCTGACCGCAGTCGAACGACGTCCACCCGGCCAGGTTGTGCAGATCCGCGACGGCGGACAGCAGGCGCGCCCGCACGGTGTCCGAGGCTTCGGCGGTCAGAAGCTGTTGCGCCCAATAGATCCGCACGACGACGGCGTCGCGGCACGCCCCTCCGCCGTACTGGTAGTCGACCGAGCGCAGCGAACGGGTCTGCGCCTCCAGTTGCTCCACATCGCTCGTGCCGATGCGGCTGGAGTGCGGAGGAGGGAAGTACGCAGGATCCGCCATGGAGTACACCTCTGCGCCGCCGTTGGAATCCGAGCGTAGGGCGTGTGCGACCTGCTGAGAAGGGGGCCGGAGTCGAATGGAATCCTGCGGAAGAAGTGATTGAGCAGGTATAAATCCGGGTATACCTGCTCTGGCCGGTGCGAGCATTCTGTGCCTTATGAGGCGACGTGCGCATCTGCGGCTGGTGACCTCCTGCGAGGTCGTGGACACGACGCTGACGGCGGTTCTCAACGCCGAAGACCTGGCTGAGGAGCTCGGCCTCGACCCTGAAGCCCGGGTGACGTGTGGCCGGCATCGCTGCTGGTTGCACCAGTGCGTGGCCTCACCGCCGGACACCGCGGCGAATCGCCAGTTCGTCCGGGCCTACCGGACGAGCATCGCGGCGATGAACGCCGGAACGCACACGCGGTAGAACGACCCGGAAGAACTAAGCCTGGTGGGTGAAGACGGCGGCCTCCGGGAGATGGCTCGGAGGCCGCTGGCTGTCCTCCGGCACGTCGAGCAACGCCCAGATGATGTGCCGGCCGCCACCGGCCGGAGTCTCGCCCATGGTGAAGTTGCAGACGGCGATGGACGCGATGTTGTGCCGCATGACGTGCCACTGCTTGAGGTCGAAGCGTGCGGTCGTGCGCACGGCAACGGACATCTTGTCGCCGCGCATGCGCAGCAGCAGCGCGAGAGGGCTGTCGTCCTCGATGTGCGACACGAGCTCCACGGCCACCTGCGGCGCCACGTCGAGCAACGACTGGACGCCCCACCGTTCGCAGGCGCGTTCGGTGATGCGCTCGGCCACGTGCGGCAGGCAGCGGCACGACGGCAGTTGCGCGTCCACCCGGTCCTCGTGCCTGAGCCGCACCACCGAGGCCAGCGCTTCCGGCGTCGTCGAGTACAGCGGGATGTGCCGGGGGAGACCGCGTGACTCCAGCGTCGACCGCAGCCGGTGATCACTCACGACGAGGCTCAGCGAGATGCCCGGCCAGCGCGCCGCGGACAGCCACACGACGTCGAACAGCACGAGCAGCGCGGGCGACTCGGCGACGAGATCGTCCAGCTCCACCACGACGCCGACGAGTTCCTTGGTCGCGCAGTCGAGCAGCACGTCCTGCGCGCGCATGTACGTCGTCCAGTCGAGTTGCCCGCTGAGCCGGACGACGAGCACGCCGTTCTGCTCCCGGACGTCCACCCCGAGGCTGTCACCGGCCACGATCCTGTCCCCTCCCACAGGCACGTTCCCCAAGCCCCCAAGCCTGATGGGGTCACCGCATGGGACCTAGGGGGTAACTACCCGTGTTTCGGCGTTGGTGCCTCCGGGGGACCGCGTTGCAGCGGGAGATCGCACCGACCTAGGGTGCGGCTGTGGGCGGTTCGCTTTCCCCAGTGCGCAGAGGCAATTTGCCTGCTGACACAACTACTTTCGTCGGCCGCAAGCACGACGTCGCCGAGGTGCGAAGGCTGCTGTCCGAGTCGCGCCTCGTCACTCTTACGGGTGTCGGTGGCGTCGGCAAGACACGGCTGGCGTTGCGTGCTGCCGCCGAGACGAGCAGGGCGTTCCGCGACGGGGTGTGGTTCGTCGAACTGGGTGGCGTCACCGACCTGGAACTGGTCGTGCACACCGTTCTGGAACAGCTGGGCGTGCACAACGACACGGTCCGCATGCACCGCACCGTTCTGATCGAACACTTGCACGACCGGCAGATGCTGATGGTCCTGGACAACTGCGAGCACGTCGTCGGGGCCGTCGCCGACCTCGTGGACGCGTTGCTGCGCGGGGTTCCCGGCCTGCGGGTGCTGGTCACGAGCAGGGAACGCCTCGGAGTCGACGGCGAGCACCTCCACCAGGTAACGCCGCTGCCGCAGGAGCCGGCGCTGGCGCTGTTCGCCGAACGGGCCGCCGCCGTCGAACCCGGATTCGTCCTCACCGCGCGCAACCACGCCGAGGTCAGCAGGATCTGCGCCCTGCTCGGTGGGATCCCGTTGGCCATCGAGCTGGCCGCGGTGCGCCTGCGCGTGTTGAGCCTTGACCACTTGTCGTCCAGATTGGACAACACCTTCCGGGTGCTCGGGGACGGCAAGCGCGGCGGCGATCCGCGCCACCAGACGCTGCACGCCGCGGTCGACTGGAGTTTCCACCTGTGCACGCGGCCCGAGCAGATCCTGTGGGCGCGGGCGTCGGTGTTCTCCGGCACGTTCGACCTGGAGGCGGCGGAACGGGTCTGCTCCGGTGACGGCGTCGCGCCCGAGCAGGTCATGCACTCGCTGATGGGCCTGGTCGACAAGTCGGTGGTGGTGTCGGAGCAGCACCCGTCCGGCACCCGGTTCCGGCTGCTGGAGCCGTTGCGCCAGTACGGCCTGGAGAAGCTGCGCGACGCCGGCCGCGAGCAGGTGTTGCGCGAACGGCACCGCGACCACTTCATCGAGTGGGCCGAGCGGCGCGAGCGGGAGTGGTTCGGTCCCGCCCAGCCGCAGATCTTCTCGCTGACACGCCTGGAACACCCGAATCTGCGGTCCGCCCTGGACTTCTGCTTCGACCAAGACACCGACCACTGCGTGCACCTGGCCAGCACGCTGTGGTTCTACTGGGCGGGCTGCGGCATGCTCGGCGAGGGCCGCCACTGGCTCGACCGCGCCGTGGCGAGCGCGAAACCCGGCCCCTTGCGGGCCAAGGCGTTGTGGGTCAACGGTTATGTGTCGACGTTGCAGGGAGATCTGCCCGCGTCGACGCGGATGCTGGACGAGTGTCGCGAGTACGCCGTCGCGTCCGGTGACGGTCCCGCGCTGGCCTACGCTACCCACCGTCTCGGTTGCACGCATCTGATCGGCGACGACCTGGACCTCGCGGACAGCCTGTTCGAGGAGGCCATGCGCCTCTACCAGGGCCAGGGCACGGTCAACAGCCACACCATGCTCGCCGGCGTCGAACTGGCGATCTCCGCGACGTTCCAGCACGACTTCGCCGCCGCGGAACGGCTCTGCGTCGAGGCCAAGGCCGTCGGCGAGGAACACGGTGAGCTGTGGGCGCAGGCGTACGCGGTCTACGGGCTGGCCCTGTGCGCGTGGGTCAGCGGTGACTTCGTGCGCGCCGACCGGCTCGGCCGGGAGTGCCTGCGGATGAAGCGCTCGTTCCACGACCTGCTGGGCATCGTGCTCGCGATAGAGGTGCTGGCCTGGATCTCCGCCTCGCAGGGGGACGCGGTGCGCGCGGCCACGTTGCTGGGCGCCACCAACGAGATCTGGCAGTCGGTGGGCTATCCGATGTTCGGGTCGCGCTACTTCGGCACCCCGCACGGCGAGTGCGAGTCGGCGACGGTCGCCGCGCTCGGCGAGCACGAGTTCCGGGAGATGTTCCGCAAGGGCATGGACCTCCGGCTGGAGGACGCCATCGCGTTCGCCATCGGCGAGGAACAGGCCGAGGACCCGGCTCCGGCCGTGACCCTGACCCCGCTGACCCGCCGCGAGCAGCAGGTCGCCGACCTCATCGCCGGCGGCAAGTCGAACAAGGAGATCGCGGCCAGACTGGTGATCGCGCGGCGGACCGCCGAGGGGCACGTGGAGCGGATCCTGCAGAAGCTCGGCTTCACCTCACGCGCGCAGATCGCCACCTGGGTCACCGAACGACGCAGCTAGTCGATGCACGGAATGCCGTCGTTCGGCGGCGGGGGCGGTGGGGCCGTGGCCAGTTCGGTCACCTTCGCCCGCACCTTGGCCTGGTCCACCTTGTTCACGTCGAGCCCGCCCAGGTGCGCGCCGCCCTCGATCGGCAGCGTGTCGAACCGCACCTCGGAGGGGATGTTCCCGGCGAACTCGACCAGGTCGAACCGCGCGTCCAGCACGACGTCCTGCTTCGCCATGTCGATCATCGCCTGCACGGCGGTGACGTCCGCCCCCTTGAGTCGCTTCGTCACGGCCGACAGGAACGCCTGCTGCCGTCGCGTGCGGTCCAGGTCGCCGTTCGGCAGACCGTGCCGCTGCCGCACGAACGACAGCGCCTGGCCCGCGTCGAGGTGCTGCGGCCCCGCCGGGAAGTCCGCGCCGGACAACGGGTCCTTCGCCGCGTTGCGCAGGCACACGTCCACGCCGCCGAGCCCCTCGGCGATGTGGAAGAACCCGATCAGCGAGATCTCCACGAGGTGGTCGATCGGCTGGCTCAGGAACGCCGACACCGTCTGCACCTGCGCCCTGCGCCCCGCCTCACGCCCGGCGCGTTCCAGCTCCCGCTTGTCGTGCGTGCCGGCCTCGCGCAGCCGGTCCTCCTCGACGATCTTGGCCCGGCCGTAGGCCTCCTTGATCTTGCCCTCGCCGCCCGAGGTCAGCGGCACGAGGTTGTCACGCGGCACGGACATCGCCACCGCGGGCCCGGAAACGGGGATGTGCAACAGGATCAACGTGTTCGCGTTGTAGCCGCCGCGGTCGCTCTCGCCCGCCTGCATGCGCCGCAGCACGTCGTCGGGCAGCGGTTCGCCGTGCAGGTCCAGCCTCGTGGTCAGGCCCATGATCAGGATGTTGCGGCCGGACTCCGACCGGGGCGCGTCGTCCGGGATCGCGTAGGACCGCTCGACGCCGGTCGAGAGGGTGGACACAGTGGACCAGGCGAACGCCGAGGCGGCGAGCAGGACCGCGCTCAGGGCCAGCCAGGCGGTGCGCGTCAGAACGAGAAAGACCGTGCGGTGATAGCCACCACCTGATTGCATGAACAGGACACCCCCTGAACTATTCTAGGTGCTCATGGGGGTTCAACTGCCCAGTCTCGCCGCGCTCGCGATGCTGGCGGTGTTCACGCAGACGGGGGTCTGGGTGGACGGGGGCGACATCGGCTGGGCCTTCGGCGTGTGGCTGGTGGGCGGCACGGTCGTGGCCTCGGCACTGGTTCGTCGCATCGGGTTGTGGACGGTGGCACCGGCGCCACCTCTCGTTTTCGTCGTCGTCGCGGTGGGCAACGCGGCCTGGGAACGGCAGTCGAAGAGGTACCCGCCGTGGGGGAGCAGCAAGGAGTTCGCCGCGGACGCGATCCCGTGGCTGGTGAACGGGTTTCCGTGGATGGCGGCGGCGGTCGTCGCGGCACTGGTGGTCGTGGTCGTCCGCGTTTTCATTGGGGGAAGAAGCAAATGCAGGTCTTCGTCGACAGAAACGGCGGTAGACGGGTAGCGGCGAGACTCGTCAGCTGGACCGTCGCGAGTGGACTGATCCTGTTCGCCGCGGTCGTGGGCGGCACGCTGCTGGGAGCGTGGTGAAGCACACGCCGCGGTTGCACTGGATCTCGATCCTGCTCGGGCTGCTCGTGCTGATGGGCGTGGTGTCGTTCCACGCCTACGCCGCGATCAAGCCCGGACCCGCGCGGATCGCCGGGGAGCACCGGGAACTGCCCGACGGCACGCTCGCACTGGCGTTCCACGGCGGCCCCGACCCGAAGTGGACGCCGCGCACCCTGGAGAGGCTGCGGGCCGCCGGCATCAAGGCGACCTTCTACGTCACCGGCGCCCAGGTCACCCGCCACCCCGACGTGGCACGCCGGATCGTCGCCGAGGGACACCGGATCGGCCTCGACGGCTTCCGCGCCGAGGGTGATCTCGCCAGTTCGCTCAACCTCGCCTTCGCCCAGGCCGCGCTCGCCGACGCGCTGGGAGTCCACACGCGACTGGTCGGCGCCCCGGCCGAGGTCGACAGCGGTGACCGCGAGTACCAGGACATCGGCACCCTGGTCCGAACGGCGTTGCGGGAGAAGGGCGGCGTCGTCAGGCTGCACGACGACGGCAGCATCGGCGGCGACATCGCCCGTGAGCTCGCGAAACAGCCCGGCTACCGGTTCGTGCTGATCAGCGACGAGCAGCCGGTCGCGGCCTCCGCGCGCGAACGGTTCACCGGCGCGGTCACCACGTGGTCGCAGCGCAACGGCGGCGTCGTGCTCGTGCTGTTCGGCACGGCCATCGCGATCGCCGCTTTGCTCGGCCTGCTGCGCACCCTCATGCAACTCGGCCTCGCGCACACCGACCGCCGGCTGCGGCGCGAGAGCGAGGAGGAGCCGCCGCCGTGGTTCGCGCCGCCGGTCTCGGTGGTCGTCCCGGCGTTCAACGAGGTGCTGAACATCGTCGCCACCGTCAGGTCCATCGCCGGGAACAACCACCTCGCCGACGTCGAGGTGATCGTCGTGGACGACGGCTCGACGGACGGCACCGCGGACGTCGCCGAGGAGCTGGACCTGCCCGGCGTCACCGTGATCAGGCAGACCAACCAGGGCAAGCCTGCGGCGCTGAACGCGGGCATCCGCGAGGCGACGCACGACGTGCTGGTGCTGGTGGACGGCGACACGATCTTCGAACCGGACACGGTCGGCCAGCTCGTGCAGCCGTTCGCGGACAACGGTGTCGGCGCGGTCTCCGGCAACGCGAAGGTCGGCAACCGGCAGGGCCTGCTCGGACGCTGGCAGCACCTGGAGTACTGCGCGGGGTCCAACCTGGACCGGCAGATCCTGCACGCGCTGCGCTGCATCCCGACGGTGCCGGGCGCGGTCGGGGCGTTCCGCAGGGCCGCGCTCGTCGACGTCGGCGGCGTCAGCGACGACACGCTGGCCGAGGACACGGACCTCACGATGGCCGTCACGCGCGCGGGCTGGCGGGTCGCCTACCGTCCGGAGGCCAAGGCCTGGACCGAGGCACCGGCGACCGTCCACGGCTTGTTCAAGCAGCGTTATCGCTGGTCGTACGGCACTTTTCAGGCGATGTGGAAGCACCGCGGCGCGTTGGTGGAGAACGGGCCGATGGGCCGGTTCGGCATCCTCTACCTGCTGGCGTTCCATCTGCTGCTGCCGTTGCTCGCACCGGTGATGGACCTCTTCGTGCTGTACGGGTTCCTCGTCGCGGACGCACCGCTCGCGTTGATCGTGTGGATGGTGTTCCTGCTGGTCCAGACGGCGAGCGCGGGCTACGCGCTGAGGCTCGACGGCGAGTCGCTCAAGCCGTTGTGGGCTTATCCGCTGCAACAGGTCGTGTACCGGCAGCTGATGTACGTCGTGGTGATCCAGTCGTTGATCACGGCGGTGCACGGCACGCAGCTGCGGTGGATGTCGGTGCGGCGCACGGGTCGGCTGGCGGATGCGCCCGGCGGTACGGTGCACGTCACCTGAGTCACGGGAGGCAGGCGTTGGGTCGCACGCCTTTGGACGCACCGGCGCGTCAGCAGGAGGTCTTCGCCGCCGTGCTCGGAGTGCTGGCCGAGGTCGGGTACGCCCGGTTCAACATGGACCTGGTGGCGGGCAGGGCGCGGGCCAGCAAGGCGAGTCTCTACCAGCGCTGGCCGTCCAAGGCGCGGCTCATCACGGACGCGCTGAAGGCGAACCTGCCCCAGTTGCCGCAGCCGGACGAGGGGACGTTCGCCGAGGACGTCCGCCAGATCCTGCTGGCGTGGGGCGAGCCGATGCCGTTCGACACCGCCGGGATCTTCCTCGGACTGCTCGAGGGCAGCCGCCAGGACGCCGATCTCGCGTGCCTGCGCGAGGAGCACGTCGACCGCGCCTACACCGAGCACCTCCGGGTCGCCGTGGACCGGGCGAAGGCGCGCGGCGAGCTGCCGGAGCGGCTCGACGCCGACATCCTCATCACCGCGCTGATCTCGACGTTCGTCCTGCGGTCCGAGGAACCGGGCGTGATCGACGGCATCGTCGACGGCCTGCTGAGACCGTTGATCAGTACATTTCGGACCAAATAACTCGTCAGATCGTAGTCGTTGCGCTACGTTCGGTCATGGATTCAAAAGAACAGTTCTGTTCTGTTGAGGGGGATTTCCCGTGACCGACACTGCCGTCTGCCCGGTCCCGCACGAGCGCGACCACCCGCTGCAGCCGCCGACCGGCTTTCCCGAGGCCGTCGGCGACGGACCGGTGAAGATGCTCTGGCCCAACGGCGTCGAGGCGTGGGTCGTGTCCAGCTACGCCGGTGTCCGGCAGGTGCTGTCCGACTCGCGGTTCATCACGCGCAAGGGCGGCCATCCCGAGATGCGCACCGACGAGGGCGAGACCGTGCTCGACCCCGACCAGCCGGGCAACATCAACGGCATCGACGGCGCCGAGCACATGCGGTTGCGCCGTCCTCTCTCGCGCGGCTTCATGGTCAAGCGCATGAACGAGCTGCGTCCGCGCATCCAGCAGATCGTCGACGAGCACCTCGACGTGATGGAGGCCAAGGGCGCTCCCGCCGACCTGGTCACCTCACTGTGCCTGCCGCTGCCGTCGCTGGTGATCGCCGAGCTGCTGGGCGTGCCGCCGGAGCACCAGGAGCTGTTCCAGGCCACGGCCGGTGACCTCTTCGGCAAGAACGGGTCGAAGGACGAGTACCTCGCGCACGCCACCAAGCTCGCCGAGGTGCTCGCGCCGATCGTCGCGGAGAAGAAGGCGGCCGGCACGAACGACGACATGATCGGCCTGATGGCCAACGACACCGACTTCAGCATGGACGAGCTGATCTTCCTCTGCATCGGCCTGCTGGCGGCCGGGCACGAGACCACGTCGAACTTCCTCGGCCTGTTCACGCTGCACCTGTTCGAGAAGCCCGACCAGCTGGAGATCCTCCGGCGGGACCCGAGCCGCGCCGACGTGGTGGTCGAGGAGCTGATGCGGTACACGGTCGGTCAGCTCGGCGGCGCCGGTCTGACCCGCAGGGCCACCGAGGACGTCGAGGTCGACGGCGTGCTGATCAGGGCGGGGGACTGGGTGAGCGTGTCGCTCATCGCGAACCTCGACGAGGAGCTCTGCCCGCGGGCCGAGGAGCTCGACCTGGACCGGGACGCCGTGTCGCACCTGGGGTTCGGCTTCGGGCCGCACCAGTGCCTCGGCGCCAACCTCGCTCGCGCGGAGCTGCAGATCGGGCTGCGGTCGCTGTTCGAACGGTTCCCGAACCTGCGGCCCGCCGTGCCCGTGACGGACATGAACTACCGCAACGACATGATCACCTACGGCGCGGCCGAGATTCCGGTGGTCTGGTGACGACAGTCCGGATAGACCAGACGAAGTGCATCGGATCGGGCCAGTGCGTGCTCGCCGCACCGGACGTGTTCGATCAGTCGGATGACGACGGGATCGGCGTCGTGCTGGTCGCCGAACCGCCCGCGGAGCTGCTGCCGGGCGTTCGTGACGCGGTGGACAGGTGTCCCGCTCAGGTGGTGAGCCTGGAAGAGTGACTTGATCGGCCGTTCCGGTGAGGAGCAATTACCGGAAATGGATTCAGTTCGGCGATGCTGACACCTTGTTGGCCCCTTTCCGATCACCACGGCCGTCCGAAATCGTAGGCGCGGCCACCACGGCGTTGTGGTGGCCGCGCCGACGTGTCCCGGGAGAGTCCAAAGACCCTTCCCGACCAGGCCCTACAGAGGGATGGTGGCGGCGGCGCGGTGAATACCGGCGGTGTGTAACGGGTATCTGCACAACGGGTGCGCGGCGCACGTCAGGAGGGCCAACCTATGTTCAGCAGCGATGCTTTTCCGGCTCGCGTGGACAAGACCGACGTGCGGCATGTCGAAACTCTGACAAATGCGCTGCGGGCACTCGACCACGAATACGGCGGCGGCGCCTGCCGGGACGCTTGCGTCGCATTGCTGAACTGGGCGAACCCGCTGCTCGACAGCGGCTCCGGCGGACAGGTCCTGCACCGCCTCCAGGTGGCCATCGCGGACCTGCACAACCTGGCCGGCTGGGCGTCGTTCGACATGGGACTGCTGGAGTCCGCGCACCTGCACTTCGGCCGTGCGATGGGCCTCGCGCGCGCGTCCGGCAACACCGCGCTGGAGGCGAACATCCACTACCGGATGGGCCGCGTGCACCTGCACTACGAGCTCGCCGAGGACGCTTTGTCCTCGTTCCAACGAGGTCTGCCCATCGCGCAGGCCAGCGGGTCCACGTTGGCCGTGTCGATCCTGCACGCCAACGAGGCGTGGGCGTTCGCGAAGATGGGCGCGGAAAGGCAGGCGCTGCGCCAGTTCGCGCGTGCCGAGGACGAGTTCGGACAGTCCGTCGCGGAGGACGCGCCGCCGTGGGCGCGGTTCTTCGACCTCGCCGACCTGGTGTCCATCGGCGGCATGGTGCACACCGAACTCGCGCGCACCTGCGACGTGAAGTACGCGCGGACGGCGATCCCGCTGCTCACCAGGGCCATTTCCACCGGGGGAGAGGAAACGTCGCGCAGCCAGTCGTTCCGGCTGGCCGCGCTGGCGATGAACTACCTGGTGCGGAACGAGACCGAACGCGCGCGCGAGGTCGGGGAACAGGCGATCGCGGTGTCCGGTCCCATCCGCTCGGCCCGCACCCGGGATCGCATGCGGCCGTTGAAGCAGGAGGCGGAACGGTTGCGGGGCAACGAGGCCGCGGACGATCTGGCGTCACGTCTGGGGAAGTTCATGACGTCACAGGGAGCAGCCTGACTCTGGAGGCGCCACCGGGACCCGAGGAGAGGTTTGGGCTTCGGGCCCCGGCGACACCGTCTGGGGAGGAGCGGCGCCCCGCTGGGGGGCCAAGACGCCGCTCCGGTCTGGTGCGTCAGCAGCGGATGCTGGTCTCGGCGCGGTAGGTCGCGGCGCCGGAGGACCACTCGGCGTACGCGTTGGTGCAGGTGTCCAGGGTGTCCGTTCCGTGCGACCAGAGTTCCTGCTGCCGGTAGCCGCCCCCGTGGGCGTACGACTCGCTGCCCCACTTCGCGATGATGAAGAACAGCGGGGTGTAGGGCGCGCCCGCGTTGTGCACGCCGTTCCAGGTGTAGATGTAGGCCCAGTTCTTGCCGCAGCCCTTGAACTGCTTGACCGAGGCCCACTTCTGCCCGCCGGAACCTAGGTAGCCGGTGGTGCCGATCGGAGTCACCGGTCCGCAGCCGGGGCGTTCTCGGCCTGGGCCTGGCCGGACATGGCCACTCCCAGGAACAACGCCGCGACGGCCAGGAAGGTTGTCCGCTTCATGGGCGAGAAGCATCACGCGGCCCGCTGACATTTCGCTGACACCTCGGGTTACCGGCTGGTTAGGATCGGGCCCATGCAACGCCGGTGGGAGTTCAAGGTTCTCGGATCGTTGCAGGTCACCGACTCGGGCCGGGCGGTGGAGCTGCGCTCGGCCAAACAGCGTGTCCTGCTCGCCGCGTTGCTGATGAAGGCGAACGCGCCGGTTTCGTCCTACGAGCTGATGGAACACCTCTGGGGCGACGAGCCGTCAGGTGCGGCGCGCGCGACGTTGCAGACGTACGTCATGCGGTTGAGACAGTCGCTGGACGACCTGGCCGACCGCAAACTCGTCCGCACGTGGCCGACCGGCTACTCGATCCACGTCGAGGACGACCAGCTCGACCTGCTGACGTTCCAGCGGCTGCGCGCGGAAGCCCGCCGTGCGCCCGATCTGGAGACGGAGGCGCGGCTTCTGGGCGAGGCCGCGGCGTTGTGGCGCGGACCGGCCCTGGACCAGGTGTCGTCGCTGCGGATGGAACAGACCGACGTGCAGCGCCTGAACGAACAGCGCTGGGAGGTGCTGGAACGCCGCAACGACGCCGAGCTGCAACTGGGCCGGCACGACCAGATCGTCGACGAACTGCGCTCGCTCGTCGCGGAACACCCGCTGCGCGAACGCTTCTGGTACCAGCTCATGCTCGCCCTGCACCGCACCGGCCAGCAGGCGCAGGCGCTGGACGTCTACCGCAGGGCCAGCGACGTGCTCGCCGACGAGCTCGGCATCGACCCGAACGCCGAGCTCCGCGCCCTGCACATGGAGGTCCTGGCGGGCTCTTCTGCACCCGTGGCCGTCCAGTCCGGACCGTCCTGGCTGCCGCCCGCGGTCGGTGACTTCTCCGGGCGGTCCGAGGAGGTCGTGCGGCTCACCGCCGGATTGCGCGCCGGTGGGACGTGGACGATCACCGGGCCTGGTGGCGTCGGCAAGACGTCGCTGGCCGTGCACTGCGCTCACGCCGTCCGGGACGCTTTCCCCGACGGGCAGCTGTACCTGAACCTGCGCGGTGGTGAGCAGAAGCCCGTCGAGGCCGCAGCGGCGCTGGACCGGTTGCTGCGCGGCCTGGGCGTGTCGGGTGGCGCCATTCCGTCCTCTGTGGAGGATCGGATCGATCTGTACCGGGACCTGTTGTCGGACCGGCGGATTCTCGTCGTGCTGGACAACGCGGTGAACGAGGCCCAGGTCCGGCCGCTGCTGCCGGGGACCACCTCGGGCGCCGCCCTGGTGACCTCGCGGGCCGCGCTGGCCGGGCTGGAGGCGGCGCACGTCGTGCCGCTGGACGTGCTGCCGTCCGCGGACGCGCTGGCGTTGCTGCGGGCCGCGGTCGGCGAGGCCCGGTGCGCCGCCGAACCCGGTGCCGCGCAGGAGATCGTGACCTACTGCGGCAAGCTGCCGCTGGCGTTGCGGGTGGCCGCGGCCCGCCTGGTGGCGCGTCCGCACTGGCAGCTCGCGAAGCTGGCCGGCCGGTTGTCCGACGAACGCCGCCGGTTCGACGAGCTGTCGCTGGGCGACCTCGACGTGCGGGCTTCACTCGCGTTGTCCTACGACGGCCTGGACAAGACGCACCAGACCGCGTTCCGGCTGCTGTCCCTGGTGGACACCCCGGACTTCCCGGCGTGGGTCGCGTCCCCGTTGCTGGGCCTCGATCTCGACGACGCCGAGGACCACGTCGAGGCGCTGGTCGACGCCCGCCTGGTCGACTACGCGGGCCGCGACGGGCTGGGGCAGGTGCGGTACCGGCTGCACGACCTGTTGCGCGCCTTCGGCCGGGAGGCCGCCTCCGAGGACCCGGCGGTCGCGCTCCAGGAGTTGTTCGAGCAGTGGCTCGACCTCGCGATGCGGGCCGACGCGGAGCTGCCGCACCAGGGCGTCCGGCTGGAACCCCTTGAGCTGGAACGGTTCGACCTCGGCGACGCGGCCGACTGGTTCGACGCGGAGTGGCTGAACATCCACGCCGTGATCACCCAGGCGGCGGCGCTGGGGCTGGGCGTCCTGGCCGCCGAGCTGGCGATCCGGTCGGCGGCGTTCTGCGACCTGCGGGCCCGGTTCGACGACTGGGAGCAGATCAACGACCTCGGCCTGTCCTGCGCGCCCGAGTCCCGCCGGCCGATGCTGTTCCAGCAGCGCGGGATCCTGAGCGCCCGACTGCACGACTACGCCGCGGCCTCGGCTCATTTCCAGGCCGCACAGGAGGGTTTCGCCGCCGCCGGAGACGTGTGGGGCGAGGCCTACGCCTGGTACGGCATGGGCTGGATGCACGAGTGGAGCGGACGGTCCTCGGAAGCCCGTGAGGCGCATCGCGAGGCCAAGGCGCGGTTCGCCGCCTCCGACAACCCGCACGGCGAGATCGAGGTGCTGTGCTCGCTGGGCGCCATCGAGCGCCGCGCCGGCGGACTGGTCGCCGCGCAGGGCTACCTGGAGCGGGCCTGCCGGCTCGCCGGGCAGATGGGGGACTCGCAGAGCGAGCTGATGGCCACGCTGGAACTGGGGCGGTTGCACCAGTTCACCGGCGAGCTGACGCTGTCGGTGGAGTTCCTGAGGGCCTCCCTCGCCGCCGCGCAGAAGTTCGGCGACCCGGACCTGGCCGCGAACATCCGGCTGTTCCTGGCGGACACGCTGATCCGGTCCGGGCAGGACTCCCTCGCGGAGGACCAGCTGCGGCAGGCCTGGGAGTTCTTCGAGGAGCACGACGACCGGCAGGGCCGCATCTGGGTGTGGCGTCTGAGGTCCGGGATGACCACCTCGGCGGAGGAGGCCCTGACGCTGGCGTCCCTGGCCATGGAACAGGCCCGCGAGATGGGGTCGCCGCCGGAGTTCGGGCGGTCGTTGCGGGTGCTGGGCAACGCCCTGGAACGGGCCGGGCGGCTGGACGAGGCTCGCGAGCACTGGCGGCAGGCGGAGGAAACGCTGACGGCGGCCGGGTTCCAGGCCGAGGTGGACGAACTCCGCCTGGCGACTAGCCCTGGTTCTGGCTGAGCACCGTGTCGACCGTGACCCCGGAAGCGATGATCATGCTGAGCAACGGGTCCGGCACCGGGCGGTGGAACTGCACGACGTAGTTGTCCGCCGTCGAGAACATGGCCTTCGCCATGCCCTGCCAGGTCTTGGTGATGCGCGCGACCTCGGTGTCGGTGTGGTCCTGCAGCGAGAAGTTCCACGCGCGCCAGTTCTCCGCGTAGATGCCGCCCACCTTCATCCCGTTGCACACGTAGGCGAAGCGGACCTTGCCGAAGACGTTCTCCTGCACGATCTCGCCGATCGGCATGCCGTCGCCGCGCTCGACCAGGACCTTGGACTTCCACATCGTCGCGGGACGGGTGACGCGCAGCAGCGGAAGTCCCTGCACGTCACGGATCTCCAGGCGGACGTCGAGCATCGCGTCCATCTTGGTGAAGGCGCGCAGGGCTTTGGCGGCGCCGGACTGACCGACCTGTTCCACGGTGCCGATGTGGCGGGCGTGCTGGTCGTAGATGACGTAGGAGTTCGACATCTCGACGAGCTTCGCCTTCTGGTTCACGACCAGGACGGGCTCGGTGAACAGGGTGCCACCGCCTCCGCCGACGACGCCCTGGACGCCGGCGCGCTGCACCTGCCGCGCCACCCGGTCCTGGCCGGTGCCGCCCATCTGCACCTCGGCGTGGTGGGCGTCGGCCTGTTCCTGGCGCGGCTGCACGTGGGGCGTCCACTGGGTGCCGTCCCACCACCGCACGAAACGCGGGTCGGCGTTGTCCGGGTACCAGCCCGGGGCCGTGTTCATGCCGAGAGCGTACGACTTCGCGCGGTCGTTGGAGCCAGGCGACGGGGCACGGGTGTCGCCTGGCCGCTCTTCAACGCGGCGCGGATCAGCTGATCGTGATCGCGCCCGCCGGGCACAGGCTCGCCGCTTCCTTCGCGGTGGCCTCGTGCGCGGCGTCGGGGTGTTCTTCCAGCAGTACGACGGTGCCGTCGTCTTCGCTCTGGTCGAAGAGGTCGGGGTCGGTCAAAACGCACATTCCCGAACCGCAGCACTTCGTCTGGTCGACGGAGATCTTCATGCCGTCCACGCTACTGGCAGCGAGTGAACCCCGTAGATCCCCATGTCGGTGCGCAGCGGCACCTCCTCGGGGTCGATGTCGAGCCGGAGGTCCGGGAACTCCTGGAACAGCCTGGAGAAACCGATCCGCATCTCGATGCGGGCGAGCTGCTGACCCAGGCACTGGTGGATGCCGTGCCCGAACGCCACGTGGCCGCCGGCCGGGCGGCGCAGGTCGAGCTCCTCGGGGTTGCCGGAGAACTTCTCCGGGTCGCGGTTGGCCGCCGGTACGTGCATCACCACGGTGTCACCGGCCTTGATGAGGTGACCGTCGATCTCCACGTCCTCGACGGCGGTGCGCGTCGGTCCGAAGTGGATGATCGACAGGTATCGCATCAGCTCCTCGACGGCGTTGTCGACGACCTCCGGCTCGTCGCGCAGGATCTTGAGCTGGTCCGGGTGCTGCAGCAGCGTGAACGTGCCGAGGCCCAGCATGTTCGCCGTGGTCTCGTGGCCGGCCAGCAGGAGCAGCAGCGCCATGTTCGACGCTTCCTCGTCGGTCGGCTCACCGGTGGCGAGCAGATCGCTGATCATGTCGTCGCCCGGGTCGGCCTTCTTGCGGACGACCAGCTCGCGCATGAACTCCTGGATGCGCGCCATCGCCTCCATGGCCTCTTTGAACGTCGACTCCAGGCTCAGCATCTTCGTCGTGTCTTCCTGGAACCTGTGCCGCTCGTCGTAGTCGACGCCGAGAATCGCGCAGATCACCAGCGACGGCACCGGAAGCGCGAACTCCTTCACGAGGTCCGCGTGGCCGTCGAACGTCCGCAGGTGCTTGAGCTGGTCGTCGACGATCGTGCCGATCCACTCGGCCAGCTGGTTCATCCGCCGGACGGTGAACTGGCCCTGCAACATCCTGCGCAGCCGGGTGTGGTCCGGCGCGTCCTGGTTCAGGAACATGCCCGGCTCGACCTTGCGCCTCTCCGCCGGTGCCTCGCCCTGGAACCTGACGTCCAGCAGGTGGTGCCTGGAGGGGTCGTTCGTGAACTTCGGGCTCCCCAGGACCTCACGCACCTGGTGGTGACCGGTGACGAACCAGCCGAGGTGACCGTCGGCGAACTTCAGCCTGCTGATGCGGGCCTGCTCGCGGATCGCCGTGACCTCGGCGGGCGGGTCGAACGGGTTCTGGCGCGTAGTGGGCAGTTTCTCGGAGATCAGTTCGGTCATCTCGCACACCTCCCAGTGCTCGGTAGAGGACCTATTTCGAAGCTACAGAACTTTCATGACTCCGTGAAGGTGGATCGAGGGCCACGGACCGCCACGAACCGAAATCTGTCCGCATCTGCCGGTCGTGGGTCGCGACGGCCACCGCCGCACGGGTCTGGTCGAGTGCTTCGGTCAGTTCGCCGACCAGGGCGATCGACAGGTGGTTGGTCGGTTCGTCGAGCAGCAGGACGTGCGGAGCGCTGCTCAGCAGGATCGCCAGCTCCAGGCGCCTGCGTTGTCCAGTGGACAGCCGGCCGACCGGGCGCACCAGGTCTTTTCCTCTGAGCAGACCGAGTTCCCCCACCCGCGAACACAACTGCGCGGCTGTGGCGTCCTCGTTCTCGAACGCCGACTCCTGGGCCAGCAACGCGACCCGGCCGACGTGGTGCACCGTGCCGTTCGACGGCCGCAGGCGGCCCGCCAGCACGTTCAGCAGCGTCGACTTGCCCGCCCCGTTCGGGCCGGTGACCAGCAGCTTCTCGCCCGCGCTGAGGGAGATCGGCTCGGTGAGGGTCAGCCTTCCGGGTACTTCGAGCGGGGTGGCGTGCAGCAGGTCCCCGCTCGCCTCCAGTTCCGGCGGCGTGAAGCGCATCGGCGGCGGGGGAGCGTCGACGCGCTGGTCGTCCAGTTCCTCCAACCGGCGTGCGACGTTGCGCATCTTGTTCGCCGCACGGGTGGTGCGCTGGTGCCTGCCCGTGCCCTTCGGCGGACGCCAGCCGTCGATCAGGCGGGACTGGGCGCGGTCGACCTTCTCGGCCAGTTCGCCGTGCTCGGCTTCCTCCTGGGCGAACCGCTGTTCCCAGCGCCGGCGTTCGGCACGTTTGGCCTCCTTGAACGCCCGGTAGCCGCCACCGTGCAGGTGCACCTCGCCGTCCGGGGACGGGTCGAGGTCGAGCAACTGGGTGCAGACGTCGTCCAGCAGCGTGCGGTCGTGGCTCACGAGCACCACGACGCCATGGTGCTGCTGCAGGCGTTCGGTCAGGAACGCCAGCGCGTGCGCGTCGAGGTGGTTGGTCGGTTCGTCCAGCAGCAGGACGTCCGCGCGCTCGGCGAGCAGGCAGGCGAGCCGGACGCGATACCGCTGCCCGACGCTGAGCCCGGACAGCCTGGTCGCCCTGGCGTGGTCGGCGTCGAGGGCCTTGAGTGCGATGTCGGCGCGGCGCTCGGCGTCCCACGCCTCGATGTTCTCCGCGTGGGCCAGGGCTTTCTCGTAACGCTGCTCGTCGAACGGCTCCGCCGCACCGTCCAGTTCGGACAGTGCCTGACGGCTTTCGCGCAGCGCCTCGGACAGCAGGTCCCCCACCGTTTCGGTTGCGTGGAACGGCATTTCCTGTTGCACGAGGCTCAACGAACCGTGCCGGGTGACAGTTCCCTGGTCCGGCACCAGGTCCTCGGCCAGCAACCGGAGCAGGGTGGTCTTGCCACGGCCGTTCTCGCCGATGATGCCGAGACGCTGGCCCGCGGAGACCTTCAGCGAGATGCCGTCGACGACGGGCCCGGCCTCATAGCCCTTGGTGAGATCTTGGGTCGTCAAATGAACGTGCGAACGCACGGGAATCCTCTTCTGGGTACGCGAAATCAGGACGTGTAGCGCGGTGGCACACGTCCGTGATCAGAGGTAGAAGACCCCGTACCCGAATCCCATGAAACCCACGGTACTTACGGTCGCAACGCTTTTTCGACGGCCTTGCGGAGGTCCCGCACGCTCTCCTCGGTGCCCGGCTCCGGCCCGACCGTGCTGCCGCCGCCGACGAGCCGGTAGAAGAGCAGGCCCTCCAGGAACGCGGTGAAGTGCGCGCCCGCCCGTTCGGGATCCTCGTGGCCCAGCATCTTCGCGATCGCGGTGGCCTGCTCGCGCGGGGAGTGGACCATGATCGACTTCAGCTCGGGGTGGTGCGTGGCCTCCAGCATCGCCGCGTACCGCGCGAGCGTCCTGTTCCGCTCGACGAGCCAGCTGTCGAGCGTCCTCGCGATGCTGCCCGCGACGTCGTCGGGATCGGGCACGACGTCCAGCCGCTCCTGGTCCGCGAGCCGCGCCACGAACCCCTCGATCAACGCTTTGCGCGTGCGGAAGTACGCGCTGGTGGAGCCTTCCGGCAGCCCTGCCTGACGGTCGACCGCGCGGTGGGTGAGCCCGCGCATGCCCTGTTCGGCGACGAGCTGGATCGCGGCGTCGGTGATCAGGTCCTTGCGCACTGTGCTCCTCATCTCTCTACAGCTGTAGTCTACAGATGTAGAGTCCTCTACACCTGTAGAGGAGGATGCGATGAAGGCGATCGTGGTGGGTGGCGGCATCGGCGGGCTGGCGGCGGCGGTGTCGTTGCGCCGCGTCGGCTGGGAGGTCGTCGTCCACGAACGCGCGGCCGCCTTCGGCGAGATCGGCGCCGGCGTGGGCGTGATGCCGAACGCGCTGCGGGCGCTGAAGTGGATGGGCGTCGCCGACGAGGTCCGGCGGCTGGGCACGCCACGCGTGTCCGGCGGCGTCCGGGCGGTCGACGGGCGCTGGCTCGTGCACCTGCCCGACGTCGGCCAGGAGAAGGTCATCGCGATGCACCGCGCCGACCTGCACGGTGTCCTGCTGCGCGCGCTGCCGTCCGAGATCCTCCGCACCGACACCGAGGTGACCAGCGCCGACGACCTCGACGCGGACCTCGTGGTGGCGGCGGACGGCATCAACAGCCGCCTGCGCGCGGAACTGCTCCCCGACGCGCCGGGACCGGTGTACGCGGGCGCCACGGCGTGGCGAGGGGTGGCGCCGGGCCCCTGTGACCTGCCCCTCTCGCAGACGCTCGGCCCCGGAGGCGAGGCGGGCGTCCTGCCGCTCGGCGACGGCAGGGTCTGCTGGTACGTCGCGGTCGTCGCGCCCGCCCAGGCCGACCTGGACCCGGTCTCGTTGTTCGCGGACTGGCACGACCCGCTGCCGCACCTGATCGTCTCGACAGCCGACGTGATCCGGCACGACATCTACGAACTGCCGCTGCTGCCCACGTTCGTGAAGGGCAGGGTGGCGCTGCTGGGAGACGCCGCGCACGCGATGACGCCGTACCTCGGACAGGGCGCCTGCATGGCGCTGGAGGACGCGGTGACGCTGGCCTCGGTCGACGGTGATCTCGCTCGCTACGACGCGCTGCGCAGGCCGCGCTCGCAGTCGGTGTGGAAGGGCTCGCGGATGGCGGGCCGGTTCGGCATCGAGGTCCGGTCGCCGATCGCGCTGGCGTTGCGGAACTTCGCCTTCCGGGTGGTGCCGTCGTCGCTGGCCGTGCGGGGGATGACCCGGTTCTCCACGTGGGAGATTCCCGCGATGCCACGATGATGCGTACACAATGGACGGCACGGAGCACGTCAGTGCGATGCGCGCGGTGGTCTCCGCGCGGTGGAATCGTGAAGTTCACTCGAACGGGTCGAATCCAGTGGTGAGCTGAATCACTGGTCAATGTTTGATGTCGGCGCGATAACGGACGAGAACCACCCTTTGTAGCGTCCATTGTCACCCGGTTGCGGTATCAAGTAATCGCTGTGCGTACCGGACGCGGTCCAGTGATCCAGATGGCGTAACGCGACAGGCGGTTCCCGCTCCACGAAAGCGCAACTACGGTGCCTCGCCATGACCCCCGTCCCGACTGATGTGCTGCCCCGTTCCCTCACGGCGCTTCCCCCGGCGCAGGTCGAGAACATCGGCGAGTTCGACATCTCCGAGGCTGAGGACTTCGTCCGGCAGCACCACGCCGAACACCCGGAACTCGGTCCCGTCGAGGCCAGGCTGGCCGAGGTGCACGCGGAGATCGCCGCGACCGGCACCTACCGCCACACGACCGCCGAACTGACCTTCGGCGCCCGTGTGGCCTGGCGCAACAGCTCACGCTGCATCGGCCGCCTGTACTGGCGGAGCTTGAAAGTGCGCGACCAGCGCGAGGTCTCGGCCCCCGCCGACGTGGCGGCGGACTGCGTCGAGCACCTCCGCGTCGCGACGAACAAGGGCAAGATCCGGCCCGTCATCACGATCTTCGCCCCCGCCGAGCCCGGCATGGACGCGCCGCAGATCATCAACGAGCAGATCATCCGCTACGCCGCCTACCGCGGCACCGACGGAGGAGTGCTCGGCGACGCGCGGAACCTGGCGCTCACCGACCTCGCGGTGAAGCGCGGCTGGCAACCGCCCGCCACGCGCGGCCCGTTCGACGTGCTGCCGCTCATGGTGTCCTGCAAGGGCCACGACCCCGCGCTCGTCGAGATCCCCGCCGACGCCGTGCTGGAGGTCCCGCTGGCGCACCCGGACTTCCCGTGGCTCGGGGCGCTCGGCGTGAAGTGGCACGCCGTTCCCGCCATCAGCAACATGCGCCTGCGCATCGGCGGCATCGACTACCCGTCGGCGCCGTTCAACGGCTGGTACATGGGCACCGAGATCGGCGCCCGCAACCTGGCGGACAACGACCGCTACGACCTGCTGCCGTACCTCGCCAAGCGAATGGGCCTGGACATGTCGTCGGAGGCGACGTTGTGGCGCGACCGAGCTCTCGTGGAGCTCAATCGCGCCGTCCTGCACTCGTTCGGCGAGGCCGGCGTGACGATCACCGACCACCACACCGAGTCGAAGAGGTTCCTGACCCACCTGGAGAAGGAGGAGGCCGCGGGACGATCCTGTCCCGCCGACTGGTCCTGGATCGTGCCACCCGTGTCGGGCGGGGTGACGCCGGTCTACCACCGCTACTACGACTCCGGTGAGCTGCTGCCGAACTTCTTCCCCGCGGACAAGCCCACCGGATGCCCCGTGTCCCACTGATTCGGAAGGCGCGTTCCCCCGGCCGCGGCGGCGGCCGGGTCCGGGCGCTCGTGAACGCTCGGTGAGCGCGTCGTACCGGCGATTGGGCTGGTGGGGTGCCTGACATCGGCCGGTGCGATGGACTGGCAACTGTGATGTGGCCCAGGTCACCTTTGATCGCGTAACGTGCGTACGGTGAAAGTGGGAACCCCCGCAGAGTCGCGGCCCGCCGAGCGCCGAGTCGCCTGCGTACCGGAAACGGTGTCGTCGTTGGTCGACGCTGGACTGACCGTGCACGTCCAAGAAAACGCCGGGCGTCATGCCCACGCCCCCGACGCCGCCTACCGCGCGGCCGGGGCGACCGTGACGCCCGAGGACCCGACGCCGGAATCCGACGTCGTCGTGTCCGTGCAACCGCTGACCACCGACCAGGCCGAGAAGCTCAAACCCGGCGCGGTCACCATCAGTTTTCTGCAGCCCCAAGGCGAGCGGGAACTACTAGAGGTCTATGCGCGGCGGAACGTCACGTCGTTCAGCTTCGACCTGCTGCCCAGGGTCACCCGTGCCCAGAGCGCGGACGCCCTGTCCTCCCAGGCGCTGGTCGCCGGCTACCGGGCCGTCCTGGTCGCCGCCGAACGACTGCCGCGGTTCCTGCCGATGTTCACCACCGCCGCCGGCACCGTGCCGCCGGCGAAGGTGCTGGTGCTGGGCGCGGGAGTGGCGGGCCTGCAGGCGATCGCGACCGCGCGCAGGCTCGGCGCCGTCGTCGAGGCCTACGACGTGCGCAAGGCGGCGGGCGAGGAGGTCCGCAGTCTCGGCGCGAAGTTCCTCGAACTCGAACTGGAGACCCAGTCCGGCGTCTACGCGTCCGTGCAGTCCGAGGAGTTCCTGGAACGCCAGCGAGAACTCATCGGCGAGCACGTCGCGGCGTCCGACGTCGTGATCACCACGGCCGCGATCCCCGGTCGCAAGGCCCCTGTGCTGGTCACGACCGACATGCTCAAGGCCATGACGCCCGGCTCCGTGCTGGTCGACCTGGCGGCGGAGTCCGGCGGCAACTGCGCTGCTTCCGTTGCGGGACAGGAGACCTGGGTCGGCGAGGTGCTCGTGCACGGCGCGTTGAACCTGCCGTCGTCCATGCCGGTGCACGCGAGCAAGCTCTACTCGCGCAACGTGCTGAACCTGCTCAAGCTGATGATCGCGGACGGGTCGGTGCGGCCTGACCTCTCCGACGAGGTGCTCGACGGCTGCTGCCTCACCCACGACGGTCAGATCCGCAAGGAGTTGCCGTGATCGACCTGCTGACGATCTTCGTGCTGGCCGTCTTCGTGGGCTTCGAGGTGGTCTCGAAGGTGTCCACGATCCTGCACACGCCGCTGATGTCCGGCGCCAACGCCATTCACGGCGTCATCCTGGTCGGCGCGATCCTGATCACGGGGTCCGCCGAGAGCACCCTGGAGCTGGTTCTGGGGCTGCTCGCGGTCTTCCTGGCCACGGTCAACGTGGTCGGCGGCTTCGTGGTGACCGACCGGATGCTGGAGATGTTCAAACGATGACGGTCCAGCTGATGTACCTCGTCGCGTCCGTGTGCTTCATCCTGGCGCTGAAAGGCCTGAGCTCGCCCAAATACGCGCGCTACGGCAACTTCATCGGCGCGTTCGGCATGCTGGTCGCGGTCATCACCGCGTACGTGCACGGCGTCGTCCACAACGGACTGTGGATCCTGATCGCCGTCGCACTCGGTGTCGTGGTGGGCATTCCGGCCGCGCGGTCGGTGAAGATGACGGCCATCCCGCAGATGGTGGCGCTGTTCAACGGCGTCGGTGGCGCGGCGGCGGCGCTGGTGGCGCTGGCCGAGTTCTTCGCGGTGCCGGGCACCGACGTCATGTTCCGGCTCGCGACCGTGCTGACGGTGCTGATCGGCTCGGTCAGCTTCTCCGGTTCGGTGGTCACGTTCCTCAAGCTGCAGGAGCTGATGACGACCCGCCCGGTGCTGTTGCCGGCCGGGCAGCAGCTCGCGATCGCGGCCGCCGTGTCGTCGGTCGCGTTGTGCGCCTTGACGATGGCGGTGCCGAACGGGTTCCTGCTCTGGCTGCTCGCCGTCGTCGGGCTCGCCCTCGGTGCGCTGTTCGTGCTGCCGGTCGGTGGCGCGGACGTGCCGATCGCGATCTCGTTGCTCAACGCGTTCACCGGCCTCGCGGTCGCCGCGTCCGGCTACGTGCTGGCGAACACGCTGCTGATCGTCGCCGGCACGCTCGTCGGCGCGTCCGGCACCATCCTGACGCGGCTGATGGCGCAGGCCATGGGGCGGTCGCTCACGAACATCCTGTTCGGCGCGTTCAAAGCGACGACCGTTGCGGTGCAAGGGGAAGAGCAGCGGACGGTCAAGTCGGGCACGGTCGAGGACGTCGCGATCCTGCTGGGATACGCGAACAACGTGGTCGTCGTGCCGGGGTACGGGCTCGCTGTCGCGCAGGCACAGCACGCCGTCCGTGAGCTCGTGTCGCAGCTCGAACGGCGTGGAGTGTCGGTGGCGTACGGAATTCATCCCGTCGCGGGCCGCATGCCGGGGCACATGAACGTGTTGCTGGCCGAGGCGGACGTGCCGTACGAGCAGCTCAAGGAGCTCGACGACGTCAATCCCGGCATCACGTCGGTCGACGTGGCCGTGGTGGTCGGCGCGAACGACGTGGTGAATCCGGGCGCGCGGGACGAGCCGACCAGCCCGATCTACGGCATGCCGATCTTCGACGTGGACCGCGCGAAGTCCGTGGTGTTCATGAAGCGCTCGATGCGGCCCGGGTTCGCCGGCGTGGACAACGAGTTGCTCTACAACCCGAAGACGACGCTGCTGTTCGGGGACGCGAAGGACTCGCTCACGAAGCTGCTGGCGGCGGTGAAGCAGCTGTAGTCAGCAGCTCGGTCACCTCGGCCGCGGTCAGGGCGGGCAGCAGTCCGATCACGCCGTCCGCGCCCGCCTGTCGCCAGTGCTCGGCGTCGGCGAGGGTGTGCACCTCGTCGACGCCGAACCGCACGCCGAAGCCGTGCACGGTCGCGATCAGGGCGCGCATCGCCTGGTACAGCGGGGAGTCCGGGCTGGGCGCTGGTGCGCGGGTGATCACCGAGCGGACCGGTACCTCGGTCAGCACGGCCAGTTCGTCGTGGCCGCCGTGGAACCCGTCCAGTGCCGTGACGATGCCGTTGTCGTGCAGCACCACCGCGTTGTCGTCGCCCGCCAGCACCGACGCGATGTCCAGGGAGATCCGCAGCCGCTCGGCCGGCAGGCCCGTCTCGTCGAGCGCTCGTTTGACGTCGGCGACCAGGTCCTCGTCGCGGGACTGCAAGGCGCCCAACGCGATGTGCAGCGTGGGCGCCCGGTCGCCGAACTCCGCCACCCATCTCGCGGCCTGCGCGCACGCCTCCCGCAACAGCCACCGGCCTATCGGCAGTGACAGGCCCGTCGAGTCGGCCAGCGCCATGGTGTCGTTGTGGCTCAGGTCGTCCCAGTGCAGCCGGGCGACGGCGCCGAGCACCTCGCTCGTCTCCAGGTCGTGCACCGGCGCGTAGACGATCTCGATCTCGCCGTGCTCCCACGCGCCCGGCATCGACGCGGCCAGCGCGTACTTGCCGCGGCGCCGGGCATCGTCGTGCGGGTCGTGCAACGCCCACTGCCGCTTGCCGCGCGCTTTCGCCTGGCGCAGCGCGGAGTTCGCGCAGCGCATGAGCTCGGCGGCCGTGACGAACGCCGGCGGCCGGTCCACCACGCCGATGCTCGCCGACAGCGCGATGCCGTGATCGTCCACGAAGGTCGGTTCGCCGAGGACCTCCTGGATCTCCTCGACGGTCGAGGTGACGGTGTCCGAGGCGACCAGGATCGCGAACTCGTCGCCGCCGACCCGCGCCACCATCGCGCCCTTCTCGGCGGCGAACCTGCCCAGCCTGGTCGCGACGATCTTGAGCAGCTTGTCGCCGGTTTCCTGGCCGAGCCCGTTGTTCACGACCGAGAACGCGTCCAGGCCCAGGTGGTACAACGTGATCGGCCGGCCGTCGAGCTGACGTTCCACCTGCGAGATGAAGTGCTGGCGGTTCGACAGACCCGTGAGCGAGTCGTGCAGCAGTTGGTGGTCGAGGCTGCGCTGCAACAGGTGCAGCTCGCTGATGTCCTCGACCATCGTCACGTGGTGCGTCGGCTCGCCGTCCGCGTCGCGCAGCACAGACACCGCGAGGTGCACCCACACCGGTTCGCCGTCCACGCGGATCAGCTTGCGCTGGTCGCGGAACCTGTCGACGTGCCCCTCCTGCACCTTCCGGTACGAGGCGCCCAGGGCGGCCACGTCCTCGGGGTGGTAGAAGTCGCGCAGGTCGCGGTCGTTGACGTCGGCGCCCGACTCCAGCCCCACGATCTCGGCGAGCGCGTCGTTCGCCTGGACGCACCTGCCGGTGAAGTCGGTGATCGCGATGCCCAGTGCCGCGGAGTCGAACACCTCTTGGAACCGCGCCTGGCTGACCATCAGCGTGCGCTCGACCCGCTGTTTGGCCCGCACGATCGCGACTTTGATCTCCTCCTGCTGGTCGAACGCGTCCATCCGCATTGCCTGGGCGTACGCGGAGGCCATGCGGGCCAGCACGGGTAGTTCGAACGCAGGCGAAAGGACCTCGATCGTGGCGCGCAACGAGTCGGGACCGGTTGCGTGCAGTGACACCAATCGATAGGCGACCGATTCAGGCGACCCCGGAAGCTCACGCAGCGAATCGAGCAACGCCTGCTCGATTTCGGCGTGGGACAGCGGGATGTACGCGGTGGGAGTCAGCGCGTGCATCCAGCGGGCGGCGAGTTCCGGAAGTTCCATGCTGTTCACAGAGCGTACGGATTCACCGCTGTCCGGCCAACAACAACAGGCGCACTACACCTTCCGGCCGACGGCGGCGTAGATGCCCGCCTTGTCCGGATCGTCGGTGTCCGTGCCCTCCGGCCGCCACAACGGCGTCGGCACGATGCCGGGCTCCACCAGTTCGAACCCGGCCAAGAGCGCCTCGATCTCGCTCTTCGTGCGCGGGTACATCGGGTTCTGGCTCTTCTTCATGACCTCGACGATCCCGGCCATCTCCTCGGGCTGCAGGTCCTGGGTGAACTGCGAGACCGCGAGGTAGCTGCCCGCGGGCACGGCGTCGCGGTAGGCCGCCACGACCGCGTTCGGGTCGGCCTCCGGTGGCACGAAGTGGAAGACGCCGGCCGTGAGCACTCCGACGGGCTGCGAGAAGTCGATCAGACCGCTGTCCCGCGCCGCCTGCAGCACCGCATCGGGCCTGGTCATGTCCTCCTGGATGATCGCCGCGAGCGGGTCGCCCTCCAGGATGAGCTGGCTGTGCGCGACCGCGACCTCCTCGAAGTCCACGTAGACGACGTGCGCCTCGGGGTCGGCCTTGCGGGCGATCTCGTGCACGTTGCCGACCGTCGGGATGCCGGAGCCGAGGTCGAGGAACTGGCGGATGCCCTCGTCGATCATGAGCAGCACGGCCCTGCGCAGGAACGCCCTGTTCTGCCGGGCGATCGTGCGGGCGTTCGGCTGGGCCTGCAGGAACTTCTCGGCGAGTGCCCGGTCGGCGGCGAAGTTGTGCCCACCCCCGAGCAGGTAGTCGTAGAGGCGCGCGGCGCTCGGCCTGCCCGTGTCGACGCCTTCCGGAACCCAGCTCACCCGTTCAGACATGTGACCAGGCTACTGAGACGCCACACGCGTGCGGCAGTGCTTGAGCGCCATTGCTCCAACAGAACGCTGCTATCACTGGAAAGTGTGAATCAGGAGCGTCGCCAGTGCGACGCCCAGTGCCGTGCCGAGGCCTCGCGCGACGTTGACCAGCCCGCTGCCGACACCGGCCGACCCGTCCGGAAGCACGCCCATCACCCGTTTTGTGCAGGCCGGCGCGATGATCCCGAGCCCGATGCCCGCGACGACGAGCTGAATCACCTGCGGCACAGGCAGGATCAGCGCAACAGCCGTGATCAGTGCTCCGGTCCTGATCCCCGTCCTGTTCAGCAGCGTGGCCGCGACCGCGAACCCGAGCGGCAGCGCAGCGACCATGAGTCCTATATGTGCCAAGGGTTGTTTCATGGTGAACGGCAGCAACGTCATCGGCGCGAACAACGCGGCGTAGGTGAGCAGCACGCCCACCAGCCCCGGCAGCACCTTCCACGTCGGCTTTCCCTTGTCCCGCGCGGTCTTCGTGCGGGGGAGCAGGTAGTGGCCCATGACCATCGCGACGACGCCGATGGGCACGTTGATCGCGAACACGGCCTGCCACCCGTAGTTCTCGGTCAGGTACCCGCCGAGCAACGGCCCCGCAGCCAGCCCGGTCGCCTGCGCCGCGGCCTGAACTCCGAGCGCCTTGCGCCGCTGCTCGGGCGCGACCGCCGTGGTGACCAGCGCGACGCTGTTCGCCTGCAGCATCGCCGCCCCCACGGCCTGCGCGATCCGGGCGGCGATGAGCGAGTCGAACCCCGGCGCGTACACGCACGCGATGGACGCTCCGGTGAACAACGCGAAGCCGTAGATGTAGACGATCTTGCGGCCGATCCGGTCCGCGATCCTGCCCATTGGGACGAGCAAGGCCACGAGCGTGATCAGGTAGCTGAGCGAGATCCACTCCGGATCGGCCTGGAAGTGGGCGCTCATCGCGGGGAACGCCAGCGTGACGATCGAGGCGTCGAGCTGACCCATGAACGCGCCGAAGCAGACCGTCGCGATGACCAGCCAAGGCGCGTACGACCGGCGGGCGATCCACGCCGGTCTGGGCGACTCCGTGACGAACCAGTTCATCGTGGTCAGATTATATCTGACACAGAGCTATTGCCCCGCGTTCAGTAAGATTTCCGCATGTCAGACGAAGCCCGCACGCTCACCGACGTCGTCACTCGCCTGCGCCGGGCGTTGCGGACGAGCATCCGGGCCGACTGGCCGTGGGAATCCCTGCCGATGGCGCAGGTAGAGCTGCTGCAGACCCTCGCGGAGCGCCCGCCGATGAAGGTCGGTGACCTCGCCGCGGCCCTGCGACTGGCCCCCAACACGGTGTCCGGGCTGGTGTCCCAACTGATCGACTCGGGCCTCGTCGTCCGCGGCGGAGACCCCAAGGACAGACGGGTAGCCCGGCTATCCGTCTCACCTCGTGGACACGAACAGCTGCTCGTCTGGCAGCGCGAACACGAGAAGCGGATCGGCGCCGCACTGGGCAAGCTGGAGTCCTCGGAACGGGAGGACGTCGTGCGCGCGTTGAAGGCCCTGGACCACCTGGTGGAGCACCTTGCCGAACCCACGACCTGAGTCTCGACCACTGGCGTTCGTCTCGTTGGTGTCGCTGGGCGGCGGGCTCGGGGGAGTGGCGCGCTACGGCCTGTCGGTGTTCGTGCCGGGCGCGTGGGGGCTGTTCGTCATCAACGTGCTGGGGTCGTTTCTGATCGGCGTGCTGATGGGGCTGGTGCCCAAGCCGTTGGTGCGCGCGTTCTTCGGGGTCGGGATGTTGGGCGGCTTCACGACGTTCTCGTCGTACGCGGTGTCTTGGTCGTGGGCGCTGCTCGCCACGCCGGTTTGTGCTGTGCTGGCGGCGTTTCTCGGGTTGCGGGTGACGCGGTGACCGTGCTGGTGGTGTTTCTCGGGGCTGCTTTGGGTGCACCTTGTCGGTACCTGCTCGACCGGTTCGTGCAGTCGCGGCACTCGTCGGACTTCCCGTTCGGGACTTTGACGGTGAACGTCGTCGGGTGCCTGCTCATCGGGTTCGTCGTCGGGACGTCGTGGATGCCGCTGCTCGGGGTCGGGTTCTGCGGTGGGCTCACGACGTACTCGACGTTCAGCTACGAGACGGTGAAGCTGCTGGAGGCGGAGAAGTACCGGTCAGCCCTGCTGAACGTCGTCGTCAGCGTGGTGCTCGGAGTAGGGGCGGCGGCCGTCGGTCTCGCTCTGGCGCACTGACCCCATCGCGGCACGACCTGGGGAGAGCCTGGGGGGCGAACAGCCGCCACCCAGGCTTTCGCTCGGCCGTTACGAAACGTCCTTCAGGCGGGACAACATGTCCGGCAGCGTCCCGGTGTGCACGACGCCGAGCCGTTGCGTGGCGCGGGTCAGCGCGACGTACAGGTCCGACGCGCCACGCGGCGACTCGGCGAGGATGCCGTCCGGGTCGACCACGACCACCGCGTCGAACTCCAGGCCCTTCGCGTCGGTCACCCCGAGCACCACGACCTGCGCCTCCTCCAGCTCGTTGCCGACGGACGACCCCGGAACGGCGGAAGCGATCGACGAACCCACCGACGACAGCAGTGCGGCCGGCACGATCACCGCGATCTTGCCGTCGCCGACCGCGGTGACCTCGCGCGCGATCAGTGCCGGCACCTCGGACGCGTACGACGTCACCGTCGAGACCCAGGGCGCCACACCGGTTTCCCGCACCGACGTCGGTGGCACCAGGGAGGCGTCGACCGAGGCGAGCACGTCCGCGGCCACCTCCATGATCTCGGCCGGCGTGCGGTAGTTGACCGTCAGTTCCGTGAGGCGCCAACGGTTCTGCACGTACGGCGACAGCACGGAACCCCACGAGGTGGCTCCGCCGATGTCACCGGTCTGCGCGATGTCGCCGACGACCGTCATGGACTTGCTGGGGCAGCGGCGCATCAGCGTGCGCCACGCCATCGCCGACAGTTCCTGGGCCTCGTCCACGATGATGTGGCCGAACGTCCAGGTGCGGTCGGCCGCGGCACGTTCCGCGGCGGTCTCGTAGCGGTCGACGCCGTGCCGCTCTGCCAGGCGGTACGCGTCCATCAGGTCCGTGGCCGTCAGCATGTCGGGGTCCGCGTCGTCCTCCAGGTCGAGGATGTCGAGAACTCCCTGGGCGTACTCGACGGCCTGGCGGCGCTGGCGTTCGGCGCGGGCCTTGGCCTCCGTGTCGTCCTCGCCGAGCAGTTCGGCGGCCTCGTCCAGCAACGGCACGTCGGCGGGCGTCCAGTCGTCCGTCGAGCGCTGCAGCAGGTCGCGCTCCTCGCGGGTGAACTTCGACATCGCGCGGTTGCGGCGCTTCGGGTTCGCGTAGAGCTCCGAGAGCAACGAGAACGGCGTCAGCACCGGCCACAGCGACGAGATCGCGGCCTGGACCTCCGGGGACTCGCGCAGCTCGCGGCGGATGTCGTCCACGTCCGCCTTGTCGAGCAGATGACCACCCAGCCGGTTCACGACCATGCCCGAGAGCGTCGAGACGATCTCGCGGGCGAACGTGCGGCGCGCCTCGTTGTGCGCGCGGCGGGTCCGGCGGGCCCTGCCCCGTGCCTCGGCGATCGCCCGCCGGTCCAGGCGCAGCACGTCGTTGTCGAAGCGGATCTCGACGGACGGCGGCGCCTCCTGGCGGTCCCGCACGGCCGCGGCGATCACGTCGGCCATCTCGAGGCGGCCCTTGACCGCGGCCGCCGCTGCCGACTCGCGGCCGGTGGCCGTCAGGTTGGGGTAGAGCTCGCCGACCGTGGACAGCAGGACGCCGGTCTCGCCCAGCGATGGGAGGACCTGACTGATGTATCGCAGGAACGTCGTGTTCGGGCCGACGACGAGAACACCGCGTTTCGCCAGCTGTCGACGGTGTGTGTACAACAGGTATGCGGCTCGGTGCAGGGCCACCGCGGTCTTGCCGGTGCCGGGCCCGCCCTGCACGACGACGACACCGTTGAGCTCGGACCGGATGATCTTGTCCTGCTCGGCCTGGATGGTCGCGACGATGTCGCTCATCTGGCCGGTGCGCGACTCGTTCAGCGCGGCGAGCAGCGTCGCCTCGCCGGTCAGGCTGTCCTTGGACGAGCGGCTGACCGAGTTGATGTCGAGCACCTCGTCGTCGAGGCCGATCACCTTGCGCGAGCGGGTCCGCAGGTGCCTGCGCCGCCGCACGCCGTCAGGGGAGGCGGCGGTGGCGAGGTAGAACGGCCTGGCTGCGGGTGCCCGCCAGTCCATCAGCAGCGGCTCGTAATCCTTGTCCTCGTCGAAGAGACCGATTCGGCCGATGTAGAAGCGGTCTTCGTTGTGGAAATCGAGCCGGCCGAACGCGAGTCCGTTCTCGACCGCGCTGTACTGGGCCAATTGATCTGTGTACATCGCGACGGAGGTGTCGCGCTCGGACCGCATCTGATGCGTGCCGCCGGTTTGTCGCAACGATTGTGCGAGTCGTTTCGACGTCTGTTCGCGGAGGTCGTCGAGCCGGCCGTACAACATGGCCACGTATTCCTGCTCCGGCTCCATTTCGGCGAGCCGGAGGTCATCGGAGGGGCTTGACAACTTGCCTCATTTCTCGATATCATGCGGCGTCGGCTTTTATTCCGATTCGCACTGTCCTGCCCGCGCTGTGGTCGCTGAGCGCAGACTGTCTAATCTACACGCATATCAGCGTGATGCAGGTACGCCTTACGCAGCAGTGTGGCCAACGTATCGCGCTCGTGCGGAGTCAACGGCGCCAGCAGCTCGTCCTCATGTGCCCGCGCTGCCTCCAGTCGCTCCAGCAGCGCCTGTCTGCCCTCTTCGGTGATCGACACGGTGAACCGCCGCCGGTCCCTCTCGTCCCGTCTGCGCTGGGCGAACCCGAAGCCCTCAAGCACGTCGAGCACCGACACGAGGTCGCTCGGGTCCATCCGCACCCGGTCGCTGATCCGCTTCTGCGCCACCGCCTCCTGCTCGGAGAGGTACGCGAGCACCGTCAGGTGAGGGCCCCGCAGGTCCGCTCGCCCGATCCGGCGCGCTTCCCTCACCAGCCCGAGCATCAGGTAGCTGGGAAGGCGCAGAAGCTGATCGATGCTCATGTCGTCAGTCTAGAAAAGATCTGTCCCCCGATCGTGGATAGCGCTGCGTGAGGAACCGCCTCGGACGGGGGCCGACAGGGTGAGCGTTGGGGTGACGTTTCTCCGCAAACCACCAGGAAACGGCAAGGTGGGGGTATGACGCGTGCGGAGATCGTCCGGCTCGCCCGTTGCGTGGTGCGCCGGCCCCGGTGGCAGCTCGTCGTGGCGGTCCTGCTGTCCGCGTGGACGCTCGCCTGGGTGCTCGGCCAGCTCGCCGAAGACCCCCTGAGCCCGCTCGGGCTACTCGCCTGGACCGGCATTCCCCTCGATTCGGCATCCCTATGGGCTCAGGAGCGCGCGGAGGTCCTGGCCTGGCTCGCCACGCTCGGCGGCTTGAGCTGGGCGGCCACCACCGAACAGGGTCAGCTGCCCGCTCTCGCCGGGTGGTTCGCCGTGCTGGTCGCGGGAGAGGCGGCCGGATACGAGCACGCGGTGCAGCGGGCGATGCTCAGCATGGTCGTGTTCCTGCTCGTCCTCGCGGCCGTGTCGATCACCGGGCGGCGCGCGTTCGTCGTCGATCGCGTCGCCGTCATGCCGAAGGACGTCGTGCGGGCGGGCATCACCGCCGCCGTGCTGACCGCCGTGGTCCCGCTCATCGCTCCTGGTCTGGCGCTGACCCGTCTCGTTCGCCCTTACGTGACGAAACCTCCACGCCAGTTGAGGCGGGTTGAGGTCCCTTTGCTGCGGGAAACCGGGTGAGGTGAGCGACTACCTGCCCCCTCCCGCACCCCCGCGCAGTGCGCTGACCTTGCGGTTGTGGCTGGCCGGGTTCGGGCTGGTCTTCAACTCGGTCGCGGGCTGGCTGGCGCTGCGAGCCGACTTCACCTGGCTCGGAATCCTGCTTTTACTACTCGCCGTCGTCTGCCTCGTTGACTTCGGCTGGGTGGTTCATCGCAAACGGCGCGGAGATCCGGGCTGAACCTGTCAGGAACCTGTGCTGGGCAATGAGCACACTTATGGATAAAGATGTTCGTGTGCATGAAGATCCGGCAAAAGGCAGGTTAGCCAGGGTGATGCGCCGGCAGCCTGTGCAACAGCGCGGCGCGGCGACTGTCTCCGCGATCCTGGACGCTTGTGCGAGCCTGCTGAACGAATACGACTACGACGACATCACCACGGCTCGCATCGTCGATGTGGCCGGAGTGCCCATTGGTTCCTTCTATCAGTACTTTCCCGACAAACGATCCGTTGTGCACGCTCTGGCACTTCGCGGTATGGAGACCTATCTCCGCGAGGTCGGGGAGCTGTTCGCCGCGGATCTGATCGCGGACACGTGGCGCGAGGCCATGGCGCAGATCGTCGCGGTGTACATGCGGATGCTGACGGACGTGCCGGGCTTCGGCCGGGTGCGGTTCAGCGACATGCTGGACAGCCACCGGCTCGACTCCAGCGTCGACCAGTACGAGCTGATGGCCGAACGGCTGGCGGAGATGTTCGTCAACCGGTTCGGCGCCCACGGCGACGCCCCGGTGATGCTGACGTTCCGGATCGCCGTGCAGACCGCGGACGCGCTGTTCAAGCTCGCCGAACGGGTCGACGAGGACGACCGCGCGTATGTGGTCGGCACGGCGAACGAACTGCTCACCGGCATGCTGGGGTCGGTGCTGGAAAAGCCCCAGGATCCGATTCAGAGCCCGTAGGACTCCAGCAACCGCAGCCACACCTCGCTGATCGTCGGGTACGAGGGCACCGCGTGCCACAACCGGTCCACGGTGACCTCCCCGACGATCGCGACGGTGGCCGAGTGCAGCAGCTCGGCGACGTCCTGACCGACGAACGTGACACCGACCAGCGTCCGCGTGCGCTCGTCCACGACCATCCGCGCCTTGCCCTTGTACCCGTCGGCGTGCAGCGACGACCCGGCGACCGCGATGTCCAGGTCGACCACCTTGACGTCGCGGCCCTGAGCCCGCGCCTCCTCGGCGGTGTGCCCGACGAACGCCACCTCGGGGTCGGTGAACACGACCTGCGGCACGGCCACGTGATCGGCCCACGCCTGGCCCGCCGACCACTGCTTCGGCTCGAACCCGCGCGACCGCTCCAGGATCGCCGTGCCGACTGCCCGCCCCTGGTACTTGCCCTGGTGCGTCAGCAGCGCCCGCCCGGTGACGTCACCGGCCGCGTACAGCCACCGGCCGTCCACACCGGACACCAGGCCGGAGTCGTCGATGGTCAGCGGCTTGCCGTCCTTGGTCGCCGGTACCCGCCCGGTCGCGACGAGGATGTGCGCCCCCTGCACGACCCGGCCGTCCTGCAACGTCAGCTCGCCCGGCTTGATCGACGAGGCGCGGCCGCCCAGCAGCACCTCGACGCCGTCCTCCTCCAGCCCCTCCACGACCAGCGGGCCGACGAACTCCTCGAACTTCGGCAGCGGCCGGTCGCCGGACACCACCAGCTTCACCTTCGAGCCGAGCCGCGCCCACGCCTGCGCCATCTCGACGCCGACGACACCGCCACCGAGCACGACCAGCGACTCCGGCACCTCACGGGCCGACGTGGCCTCGCGCGAAGTCCACACAGGAGTGTCGGCAAGACCTTCCAGCGGCGGCATCTTCGGCACGCTGCCGGTGCACACCACCACGGCCTGGCGGGCGCGGTAGACCTCTCCGCCCACGGTGACCTCGCGTTCGCCGGTGACCTCACCGTCGCCGCGGATGACGTGGATGTTCTCCGACTCGGCCCACTTGACCTGGCCGGTGTCGTCCCAGTTGGAGGTGAAGCCGGTGCGCCGCTCCAGCACCGCCGCCGCGTCGAGCGACCCGCCCACCACACCCTTGACCCTCTTCGCGGCGGCGAGCGCGTGCCCGGAACGCAGCAGCGCCTTCGAAGGCATGCACGCCCAGTACGAGCACTCGCCGCCGACGAGCTCCTTCTCGATCATGGCGGTGGACAGGCCACCCGCGGCCGTTCGCCAAGCCACGTTCTCACCTACGGGGCCACCACCGATGACGATGACGTCGAAGTCCATGGCCGCCAGACTAGGCCTGGATCAGGAAAGCCACATGAGGCAGAAGGGGTGCCCGACCGGGTCCGTGTACACCCGGAACGTGTCGTCGTTGTCCTTGCTCACCAGCTTCGCGCCGAGTTCCAGCACCTTCGGCTCGGCCTCCTCGACGTCCTCGACCAGCACGTCGAGGTGGAACTGCTGCGAGCCGCGCGGATCCGGGAACGTGGGTGGCTGGTACTCCGGCGCGAGCTGGAACGCGATCCGCGTGCCTCCGGTGACGATCACCACCCAGGTGTCGTCGTCTCCGGGAAGGCGTTCGGCGCCGAGCAGTTCCTCGTAGAAGGACGCCAGTTCGGAGGGATTCGGGCAGTCGAGCACCACTGAGCGAAGTTGTCCGACCATGCCCTCCACCCTCTACCGGGTGGTGGGAAGCCGCAACGCCTGCTTGGCGATCGGGTCGAGCGTCTGGTCGCCCGCGCCGCCCGACCACACCGCGAACGCCAGCGTCACGTGGCTGCCCTTGGTGCCGTTCGCGAAAGCCGCGCTCTCCAGCGGTTTGCCGTCCAGGCCGTGCACGCCACCGGATCCCGGCAGCACGACGACCGCGTGCAACGACTTCGCGCTGGGCGCGTCGTACAGGTCCATGTCCGCCACCAGTACGGTCGCCGGCTTGCCCTGCACCGTCGTCTCGTAGGTGGCGCGCAGCAGCACACCGCAGTCGTTCGCGATCAGCCACGCCTTCACGTCGCCGAACGCCTGTGCCTGGCAGTCCTGGTCCTTCTTCATCTCCTTCGGCACGAACGTCGTGCCGTCCACGACCACCGTCGTCGGCTGCGTGGACGTCGGTGCGGGCGTCGCGTCGGCCGGCTTGTCGTCGCCGGGCAGCGCCACCACCAGCCAGGTGACGAGGATCAGCGCGACCACCGCCGCGACCGCTAGGTAAGGCCAGGTCAGCTTGCCCGGCAAGCGTTTGCGCGAGATGAGCTGCCCCATCGCGGCCTTGGGGATCAGCATCGTGTTGGCGGACGCGAGATCGGACACCGCGTCGCTGAAACCCTCGGAGAGCAGTGACCGCGCGTCCGGCGGCGTGCCGGTGGTCTGCAGGATCGCGAGGAGCTTCACGGCGTGGTCGGCCGTGCAGGGCACGGTCGACGTCGCGAGTTCGCGGGCCGCACTGAGCAAAGTGGACGGTTTGGGGTGCAGCACCCGCACGCCGCGGTTGAGGTCGACCGTCGGCTGCACGACCTGGTCCACGAACGGGCCGACCGCCACGACGGTGCTCACCGGGAGCGGTTCCGCGCGCATCGCCTGGATCCGCTGCGCCACCGCGGTCGCCGCCGCCACGGCCTCGGTCGCCGGGTTGGGCGCGCCGTCCTGGGCGACCAGCGGCCAGCCGTCGATCGTCCACTGACCGCCGAGCGGTGCTTCCAGCTTCAGCGCTGGGTCGGGCAGGTCGACGCCGACGATCACGAGAACGCCCTTGGGCAGCACGACGATCGCGTCCAGCGGCACCGGGCAGTCGGGTGGTTGCACGCCGATGAGCGCAACGCCACCCAGAGCTTGGGTACCCGCGCCGCAGGCCGTGAGGGCGGCACGGACGTCCGCCCCAATGGCCGAGGGTTCAGCGCCCAGACGGATCAGCCGCACGAGTCCCTACCTTTCCGCACGGGGGGACACCGTAGCGGTCCGGGGTCATCCCAACGCAGCCGGTCGAGACATTGCGTGATGCCCGTCACCGATAAGTGGATCACTCGTTAGGTGGATTGCCTGCCAATGTTCACGGAGGGTCCATGTACACACGCGCTGCACTGCTCGCCGTACTGCTGGTGGCCGCCGCATCCCCTGTCGCGACGGCCGCACCGACCTCCACGGTCTACGTTCACGGAGCCGACATCACCGCCGCGGAACAGGCGGTGGAGGCTGCCGGTCTGCAGAAGCTCACGAGCTTCCGCAAGATCGGCGTCGTGGCCGCGCGGGGTGACTCCGCGCGGATCTCCTCAGCCAGGGCCAAAGCGGGCGTGACGCGCGTCGAGGTCCAGCAACCGATCAAGTACCTCGGATCGACCTCGCACACCGCCACGCGCGGCCTGGACGCCCGCAACAGTCTCGGGCTGACCGGCGCGGGAGTGTCGGTCGCGGTGATCGACTCGGGCGTCGATCCGAACCACCCGTCGTTCGGCGGCCGGATCGTCCGCAACCTGAAGAGCCTGTGCCTGGACGGCTCGACGCAGACGAACTGCATCGTGCCGGTGCCGAACTTCCTCGACACCGACACGACGTCGTTGGGCGGCCACGGCACCCACGTCACCGGCATCGCGATCGGCGGCGACGTGCAGACCACCGGCGGACCGGTGATCCACGGCGCGGCGCCGGGCGCGAAGGGCGTCGTGATCTCGACCGGCGCGGCGATCCTCATCCTCGGCGCGGACGCCGCGCTGAACTGGGTGCTGGAGAACCACCAGGCCCCGTGCGGCGCCGGCGTGCCCGCCTCGACCTGCCCGCCGATCAAGGTGATCAACAACTCCTATGGTCCATCTGGCGGCGGTGCGTTCGACCCTGAGTCGGTCACTGTCAAACTGCAACGACAGCTCGTGGCCGAAGGCGTCGTCGTGGTGTGGGCGAACGGCAACGACGGCGGTGATGGTTCAGCGAACCTGTCGAACCCGCCGGGCATCGACCCGACCCCCGGCGTGATCTCGGTGGCCTCCTACAACGACCAGGAGACCGGCACCCGCGACGGCGCCGTGTCGGACTTCTCGTCCCGCGGTCTCGCCACGGACTCCGCGACGTGGCCGGACATCTCGGCACCGGGGGAGAACATCACCTCGTCGTGCCGGCTGTACCTGCCGATCTGCGCGACCGGCCTGAAGCCGCAGAACGGGCCGGGACTGCTCGACCTCGGCACGTTCAACACGATCAGCGGCACGTCGATGGCGGCGCCGCACATCGCCGGGATCGTCGCACAGCTGTTCCAGTCCAAGCCTTCAGCGACGCCCGCCGACATCGAGCGGGCGCTGAAGTCGACGGCCCACAAGTACGGCACCGGTTACGGGCCCGCAGGCCCCTACACCTCGTCGTTCGACAAGGGCACGGGTCTAGTCGACGTGGTGGCCGCGGTAAACGCTCTGTAGATCACGATCAGGCATCGCTCGGCCGGGAGATCGGGACTTAAGACCTGTATCTGCCCCGGTCGGGTGATGATCGAGCTGGTTCTTATGGCGGACTTGCCTCAAGTCGAGGCAGAATGCAGCGAACGGGTTCCACGGTGATCACCTCACACTCGACAAAGGCGTAGGGGAAGACGTCCCTCGTCGAGTAGCGGAGGTCAGCAGTGAGCACCCGTGGCAGCACCAGTGGCGTGGTTTACGTCCACTCGTCGCCGTCTGCGGTCTGTCCGCACGTCGAGTGGGCGATCTCGGGCACCCTCGGTGTCCGGGTAGACCTCAGGTGGGCAGCGCAACCCGCGGCACCAGGCCAGTTGCGCGCTGAATGCGCATGGACCGGAGACGCCGGCACCGGCGCCAAACTAGTGGCTGCGCTGCGCGCGTGGCCCATGCTCAGGTTCGAGGTGACCGAGGAACCGTCCTCCGGTCAGGACGGCGAGCGCTTCTGTTTCGCACCCGTTTTGGGGCTGTGGCACGCCCGTACGTCGGCGAACGGTGACATCGTCGTGAACGAGGACCAGCTGCGTTCCCTGGCTGTACGTGCCAGAGGCGGCGAATCCTTCGCGCACGGCGTCGACGAGCTGCTCGGTGCGGCGTGGGACGACGCGCTGGAACCGTTCCGTCGCGCGGGCGACGGCGCTCCGGTGACCTGGCTGCACCGTGTCGGCTGACGGAACTGTTCAGTCCAGTGTGGACCCCGCTCACCGTTTGGGCAGCGGGGTTTCCTCGCGGTGGGTGGGATCCCAGGCCAGCATGAGCTGCCCGTAGAGCGCGGACGTCTTGAGCAGGTGCTCGTGGGAGCCGAGCAACGGCTTGCCGCCGTCCATGACCAGCACGCGGTTCGCTCGCAGCGCCGAACTCAGCCGGTGCGCGATCACCACGAGAATCCCTTCCCGTCGCGCGAAAGCCCGTTCGACCCTGGCTTCGGCGGCGGGGTCCAGATGTGAGGTCGCCTCGTCGAGGATGACGACGCTCGCGGACGTGACGAAGACCCGCGCGAGTGCCAGCAGCTGCGCCTCACCAGCGGAAAGTCCTTCTCCTCCATGGCCGAGCGGAGCGTCCAGGCCACCGAGTCCGTCCAGAAGTGGTTTGGCGCCAACCTTCTTCACCGCGTCGACGAGATCCTCGTCGGTCGCCCACGGCGCGAGAAGCGTGAGGTTTTCTCGCACAGTGCCCGTGAACAGGTAAGTCTCCTGCGGAATCAGTGCGATCGCGTGGTGCCTGATCGTCGGCGCCACCCGGTCGACGGGCGCGCCGCCGAACAGGACGCAGCCGTTGTCCGGTGGCATCAGCCCGGTGAGCAGACTGGCCATTGTGGACTTGCCGATGCCGGACGGCCCGACCACCGCCAGGTGGTCGCCGGGGCGCAGGTCGAGCGACAGGCCTCGCAGCACCGGTTCCGCGTCCGGGCTCCAGCCGAACGTGACGTCCCGCAGCACGAACTCGCCGTTGGCCGGGATCTCGGTGCCGATCTCCCTGCCGGAGCGCGGCGCGGCCTCCTGAAGTCGTTTGAGCGCGACCATCAACCGCATCACGACGGTGCTGGTGGTGCGGGCGAGGCCGTGCAGCGCGGGGTTCACGCTGCTGGTCAGGTAGACGACCGCCGCCAGGACCGCACCCGTGGTGAGCTGCCCCGAGGCGACCAGCGGGGGAGCGAACGCGACCAGCATCACGATCGGGGTGAAGCCGCCGATCGCGATCACCGTGGCGCGCAACGCGTTCGCCCACGCGACGGTGACCGAGGCTTTGGCCTGGTGGTCGACCTGCCTCGCGACGTCCTGGTACGCCTCGGCCGACGCGGTGCAGGCGGCGACGTCGCGCAACCCGGTCAGCACCGCGCCGGACGCCTCCGCCGTGCGTTCGTCGGCCATCACGACATCGCGTTGTCGTTTGGCCAGTGAGGGAAGCAGCAGGCCGAAGAGCACCAGTGCGGCCACGATCGGCAGCACGACCAGCCAGATCAGCGCGGCGGCCGTGGTCGCGAGGCCGATGAGCGCGGCGACCGTCGTGACCAGAAGTGCACGAGCCTGCACCAGAACGCCCGCGGTGGCGTCGCGAACCACCTCGACGTGCCGGGTGATCATGGCGACCGCGCTGGCGTCCGGTGTCCTGCGGTGCGTCGGGTCGTCCAGCACACCGTTCACGACCCGCGTGACCAGGGCGTCGCGCATGGGTTCGACCACGTCGCCGAGCCGCGCGAACACCTGCCGCTGGCCGAGTGCGCCCGCCACCGCGAGCGCGGCGAACGCGAGCAGCCACAGCACGCCCGCCAGCGGATTCCCTGCGGCGAAGCCCTGGTCGACGGCGGTGCCGACGAGCTTGCCGCCGAAGAACGCCGGGATGCCCTCGAGCATGGACCAGCCGAGCAGGATCAGGACGCCTCTGCGGTGCCCTGCCAGCGTGGAGAGGTAGAAACGCATCACTCGCCCCCGGTGAACACGGCGCGGTAGTCCTCGTCGGTCCACAGCTCCCGGTGGGTGCCGGTGCCGCGGATCCTGCCTTCTTCCAGCCACACCACGAGATCCGCTCTCGCGGCCGTGGCCGGGCGATGCGTCACCACCACCCTGGTCCGGCCGGGAAGTGCTGTCGTCAGCGCGTTGTCCACTTTGGCCTCGGTCACGGTGTCCAGACTGGCGGTGGCGTCGTCGAGGACGAGCACCTCGGGATCTCTCACGATCGCGCGGGCGAGGCCGATCCGTTGCGCCTCGCCACCGGACAACGGGGCGTCGGCCAGCGGCGTCTCGTAGCCCTGCGGCAGACGGATCAGCACGTCGTGCACCTGAGCGGCGACGGCCGCGTCCCGCACCTGGATCTCGTCCGCGTCCGTTCCATAGCCGATCGAACGGCCGATGGTCGCGCCCAGCAGCGCCGGACGCTCGAAGGCGTAGCCGACGGAGCCCTCTCCCGACACCTCACCCGAGTCCACAGGGGACAGTCCGCCGAGCACCGCCGCCAGCGTCGACTTGCCGGCGCCGGAGCTGCCGACCACGGCGGTGAACGCACCCGCGGGGATCGTCAGGCTCACGTCGCGCAGCGCGCCCTCCACGCTGACGTCGCGCAGCTGAATGCATCCGCTCGACGGCGCGGAGACGGTTTTTCCCGGTACCGGGGTGTCGAGGACCTCCGCGATCCTGGTGGCGGAGGCGCGCGTGCGTTCCAGGGCGGTGAGCTGCGGGATCTGCCCGACGATGCTCATGCCGAGCGCGGTGTAGCCGAGGGCGGCGAGCACGTCACCGGTGCTCAGCCTGCCCTGGAGAATGCCGAAACCGGCGGCGACGAGCACGGCCAGTTCCACCGCCGGCAGCAGGAGACCCGCGCGCCACATCATCTTCGCCTGAGTGCGCCACATGCCGCCGCCCGCCGCGGCGAGGCGGGGGAGTGGCTGCAACACCCGGCCGGACTCGCGTTCGGCGATGCCCGCCGCGGCGATCGTGTGCCTGCCGGCCACCGCGTCGAGCAGACGGGCCGAGATCTCGCCGGAGACCTCCTGGTAGGCCAGCACGTCGTCGGCGGTGAGCTGCATGTGGGAACGGACCAGGAACGTCGCCAGCGGGACACTCACCGCGAACACCGCGGCGAGCCGCCAGTCCAGCAGCGCCAGTGCGATGACGGCACCCACCGACGACACCGCGGCGATGATCAGGGACAGCACGGTGACCACGACACCGCCGGCATTGCCGCAGTCACCGGTCAGCCTGCTCACCGCGTCACCCGCGGCGAACCGCGGCGGATGACCGAGCAGGAGGAGATGGCGGGAAAGCCGCTTGCGCAGCCACGCGGTGGCGCGGGCGGTGATGCTCGCCGCGAGCACGATGCCGATCGCGTCCCCGACGATCTCAACGGCCGCGAGCAGGAGTAGCAACAGGACGGTGACCAGTACGAACGTTCCGCTCAACGCCATGTCCACGGCGTTGGCGAGCGCGGTGGGGAGCAACAGGGCGCTGGTGGTGGCCACCGCGGCGTTGATCAGCAGCAGCCACGGGCGCACGTCCCGCCGCACGACGGAGAACAGCAGAGCGTCACCGGGTCTGGCCATCGGCTGTTCCTCCGGGGGTCGTCAGGGCGCATCATGAGCAAGGGCCCGACAGCTGGCCGGCTGCCGGGCCCTGCAGTTGGCGGGTGAGCGGCATACTTCGCCTATGCCGCTCACTCACCGCGGTGGTTCAGTTGAGGCGATGTCAGCAGGCCAGCAGGCTGACGGTGCTGTGCGAGCAGGGGAGCAGCAGCGACGCGTTCGACGCGGTCGTGGAGCCGCCGCCACCGCCGCCGCCACCCGACGCCATCGCGTTGCTCGGCGCCTCGGGGGTCTCGAGGTCCTGCATGTCGAGGATGAAGCCCATGACTGTCTCCTAATTTCGAGGGATCGATCTTCTTGCTACCGGTCGGTGAGGACCGGCGTTCGTGAGCCCAGGAAGGGCAGTGGCGAGCGGCCGTCCACTGTGGACGCGATGGCGAGCAGAACGCCCGCGCCGCCGGTGTTGAGGTCCATGGAGAGCCGGCGCAGCTGAATGCCGGGGAACGCGATCCCGGCACCGAAGCGCACGGCGTGCCAGCCGAGTGCCCGCAGGTGCACCTGGACCGAGCGTTCGAGCTGTTCGTCCGGCCGGTGGCGCGTCGCGTGGGCGAGGGTGGCCATGAGTCCGGCCCTGCCCAGCGTGAAGGCGGGCTGGATGACGAACTCGCCGGTGCAGCCGCTGAGCAGACCTGACAGCTTCTCGACGCACGGGCGTTCCGGTGCCACCGCGGCGAACTCGGTGAGCACCATCGCGATGCCCGCACCACCGATGCCGACGTACGGCAAGGACCGGAAGGTGCCGTCGCGCACCTGCAGCGATCCGTCCAGCGCGACCATCGTCTCGGCCAGGTCGCGTTCGAGCGCCTGCTCGGACACCTTGAGCCAGCGTCGTTCGCCGGTGTGCTCGAACATCCGCAGGAAGAACAACGCGGGTCCCGACCAGCCGTGCAGCAGACCGGCCCTGGCCTTGTCGCCGGGTCCCGGTGCGCCGGCCAGTTGCTTCGCGAGCCGTTCGGCCAGCTCCTCGGCCTGCGCGGCGAAGCTGTCGTCGCGGCGGGTGTCCGCGAAGTGCAGGAGGTTGAGCCCGATGCCGGACAGTCCGGCACTCAGCCCGTGGTCCTGCGTGGCGGGGACGAGCGCGGCATAGCGCTCGACCAGTTCGGTCGCGACGTCGTGGTGGCCGAAGTTCTCCAGCACGTGCGCGATGCCGTGTGCGCCGACGAAGAAACCCGGCTGTTTCGGCGGGTCCCGCAGCACGGTCCTGATCAGCCAGTCCTCGTGCTCGGGGTAGCGGCCTTCACCGCTGACGTCGAGCGCGTGCAGCACACCCGCCGCGCCGTGACCGAAGCACGTGCCGCCGACCTCGAACTGCTCGATGTCGCCGGGGAACAGCCGGTCGGTCCGTTGTGGAGTCGCGCTGTGCAGGATCGCCGTGGCGATCTCCTTGCGCACGACCGTCCAGTCCGGGTTCTCCTCGTCGAACTGCGTGAACGCCGGGTCGGCCGGTGGGTCGACGCGCGACGTGAGCACGCCGGCGATCGACTGGCAGTACTCGTCGGAAAGCCCGAAGCGTCGCTTGATCACCTGCAGGTGCTGGGGAAGCTTCGCGGGTGCGAGCTCCAGCACCGTGTTGAGCGGCAGGAAGATCCACAGCTTGAGCGCGGCCAGCGGGTGCTCGTCGATCTCGAAGCCCTCGCGGTCCGCGGGCGCCTGGAAACCCGGCGCTCCGAGCGTGGGCCGGTGCACGTTCTCGATCGTGGACGACAGCTCGAAGTCGATCAGCGAGATCTCGTCGTCGTCATCGACCAGGATGTTGAGCGTGTGCAGGTCGCCGAACACGACCCCGCGGTCGTGCACCCGCGCCATCAGGTCCTCGACCCTGCCGATGAGGGCGAGCGCGCGCTCCCTGTACTCGACGAGCTTCTCGTCGGTGGCTTCCTTGTGCGTCAAGGGGTAGTTGTGGCCGAGCCACTGCCCGAGCGAGCGCCCCGGCATGAACTCCATCGCGACGAAGAGGTGCTCCCACTCGGTGAAGCGGTCGTACACCTCCGGCACGCCCTTGACGCCGCTCAGCCTGGTGAGGATCTGGTGCTCGAGCTCCAGCCGTGCCACGGCGTCGCGGCCCTCGCGGTCGAGTCCGGCGTGCGGCCGCGCCTCCTTGAGCACGACCTCCTTGCCGTCGCTCTTGCGCGTCGCCAGGTAGACACCGCCGCCGTTGGAGAAGTGCAGCGAACGCTTGATCTGGTACGGGAAGGCTTCCGGGTCGCCGGCGTTGCGCTCGGCGAGGTGCGGCGCCAGGAAGTCCGGCAACTCGACCCACTCCGGCACGCTGAAGACCGGCTTGCGCTTGTCCGCGACGAGCACGCCGTCCGGTCCCTCGATCGCGAGCACCTGCTGCCCGTCGACCTCGAGCCACTGCTCGGAGAATCCGCCGTAGCGCACGTAGAGCGGTCCCTTGCCGTACCGCAGGTCGCTGAGGACGTAGGCCCCGTGCTCGCCGGTGAGCACCGCGCCGAGCTCGGTGAGGATCTGCTGGAGCTGCTCCGTGCCCGTCGGGTAGATCGTGATCAGCTTGCCGCTGCCCTCACGGGGCGCGTACTTCGAGTTGCGGGCGAGCACGATCGAGATCGTCTGCAGGTACTTGAACGGGATCCGGCGCTCGACGCAGTAGTCGAAAGCCGCCTTGAGCACCTTGCCGGCGTTGTCGAGTCCAGCGGAAACGTGGATCTTCCAGCCCTGGTTGGGGAGCTGCACACCCGTCGGGTGGTGGTGCCTCCACACGTTGCGCTCCACCGTGACCCAGTCGGGAGGAAGCGCGGGGAGTTCGGTGGAGAAGTCGTCCTCGGGAGTGGTTTCGGTGCTGCTCTGCAGATCGTAGAACTGCCGATCCGCGAAGCAGTACGCCTCGTATCTGAGGTCCACCGAATTCGCCTCCCTGACTCGTTTTTCGTTTCTTTGATGCGCATATTTCCGCACAATCTCGGAGCTATGGGGAATCCGCCGTTAGGGTCATATGGGTCCCCCGTTCGTGTCCGAAAGAACATCGGTTACCGGTGCGTATGTGACTTCTCGTGATGAGGTTTGGGTCCATCTCACCCGGTTGAGATGTTTGCTGCCGGTCGGTTTGCCCGGGGTATGCCGTGTTTTCGCTAAACGGCACCGAGGCGTTCCTGATCTCGGGCGCCTCTGGGCTGCGGTATTCCAGCTCGATCGCGACGTATAGTTACATGGGTGCAAACGTCGTGTACGCGCTGTGTCGGTTGCTCTTTACGAGTGAAGCCAAAATTGGCTGCCATTGCGTGTTTGATACGGCCGAATGGCGGTAAGGCATGCCCCGTTGGAACCCATTCGTAGGATGAGATTGGTTACCGACTTATTATGTATCAAACATTGTCTTGCTACATGCAACTGCCCAAATCCCTATGTGATGTAATCGTTCGAGTGAAATCCATGTTTTGATGTAACGAGACACGTTTCGTGAGCGGCCCTCTGCTGCCCGGCGTGTCGTGCGGCTAGGCTGCGCGTGTGGGGAGCGTGGCAAGCCGCTGGCTGGTGCCGGCCGTGGTGGTGATCACCGGTGCCGCGGTGGCGGCAGGGATGGTGGGCCGGACCGTGTACTCGCGTCCGGCCGAGGCCAAGGGGGCGCCCGTGGTCGCGTCCTCGTCCGTCGCCGGGCCGTTGCCGGGGTCCGCGGAGGTCCGGCTGAGCCCGGACTCGTTCACACATCCCGATCGGACCGCTGTGCAGCGGGTGCTGCAGGCCTACTTCGACGCGATCAACTCCCGGGACTTCGACGCCTGGCGCGGAGTGGTGTCGGCTCGGCGGGTTTCTTCCACGCCCGAGGCTTCTTGGGTTGCCGCGTATGAGACCACTCAGGACGGCGGGATGGTGGTGCAGCGGGTCGAGACCGATGTGGTCACTCGGCGGCTGCGGGTGTTGATCTCGTTCGTGTCCACTCAGGACGTCGCCAAGGCTCCGCCCGCGTTGCCGGAGGGGTGTATTCGGTGGCGGGTGGTGTACGTGCTGGTGTGGGAGGGCGGGATGTTGAAGGTGGATGAGGCTGCGGAGAACCGGAACCCTCAGATGGAGAAGTGCTGAGGCGTTCGGCTTTGCCCCGCCTTGCCCCGCCTTCGGCGTGGGCGCGTTGGTTGCGTAGGTCGTCTCCCTGTTTCGTTGGCGGGCGCCGGTTTGTTGTTCGTAGGTGGGCTTGTTGAGTGCGTGCGTGGCGGCTGCTTCCTGGGGACTCCGCCCCCAGACCCCCACAATCTGATCAAAGACCGGCCCACGCCACACGCGGGTTGATGGCACGCCTGTTGCTTTGGGCGGAGGCGCGTTGCTTCGTGGGGTGCGTTGGTGGGGACCACCCCACCCTGACCGCGCGGTAAGGACAGCTCGCCTTCGGCATCGCGTGCGGTCTGGGGATCCCATGAGCGCGCGATCGGACGGGCTCGCCTTCGGCTTCGCGTGTGGGGTGCCTGCCCGTGAGCGCGCGGTAGGGACGGCTCGCCTTCGGCATCGCGTGCGGACCCCCGCCCAGCTCGGTGTTGCCTTGCTCCGCCCAGCTCGGTGTTGCCTTGCTCCGCCCAGCCCAGAGTTGCTCAGCCCAGCCCAGCCCAGCCTCGCTCCCCCTTGCCCCGCCTTGCCTTGCCCCGCTTGGCTCCGCCTCGCTCGGTCTCGCCCTGCTCCGTCCCGCTGTCCCGTCTCGCCTTGCCCCACCTGCCGTTCTCGCCCTCGCGGGCCTGTCAGACCCACTCGCTACGTTGGGTCGCGGGGGACGCTGAACCCAAGGGGACCCCTGCGCGAGCGTGCCCAAATCCCACGGCCACGGCGGAAAAGCGCAACGCCCCGGGCCGCTGGGCGGACCGGGGCGTTGCGAGTGGAACGGGTGGTGCTCAGGCCGGGGTGAAGGCCAGGGCCACGTTGTGGCCGCCGAACCCGAACGAGTCGTTCACCGCGGCGTCCAGCTTGATCTTGCGGGGTTCGCCCGCCACCACGTCCAGCGTGACGGCCGGGTCGAGGTTCTCCAGGTTGAGCGTCTGGGGAACGATGCCGTCGCGGATCGAGAGGACGGTGATGATGGCCTCGACCGCTCCTGCTGCTCCCAGCAGGTGGCCCAGGGAGCCCTTCGGGGCGGTCAGGACCGGGTGGTCGCCGATCGCCTTGCGGATGGCCACGGTTTCCGCGACGTCGCCCACCGGGGTGGAGGTGGCGTGGCAGTTCACGTGGCCGACGTCGGACGGGTCGATGCCGCCGGAGCGAAGTGCTGCGGCGATGGCGCGCGACTGGCCGACGCCCTCGGGGTCCGGGGCGGTGATGTGGTAACCGTCGGCCGACGTGCCGATGCCGGCGAGACGGCCGTAGATCTTGGCTCCGCGGGCCTCTGCGAACTCGCGGCGTTCCAGGACCATGACGCCCGCGCCCTCGCCGAGGACGAAGCCGTCGCGTGCCGTGTCGAACGGGCGCGAGGCCTTCTCCGGCTCGTCGTTGCGGGTGCTCATGGTGCGGGCCTGCGAGAAGCCCGCTACCGGGATCGCCGTGATGCACGCTTCCGCGCCGCCTGCCACGACCACGTCGGCTTCGCCGGACATGATCATGCGGTAGGCCCACGCGATGGCCTCCGCGCCTGACGCGCAGGCGGAGACCGGGGCGTGCACGCCCGCCTGTGCCTTCAGTTCCAGGCCCACGTGCGCGGCCGGGCCGTTCGGCATGAGCATCGGGACGGTCAGCGGCGACACCTTGCGCAGGCCGTGCTGCTCCAGGAGGTCGTCCTGGGTCAGCAGGGTGATCGCGCCGCCGATGCCCGTGCCGATGATCACGGCGAGGCGCTGGCGGTCGACGGTGTCGTCGTCGTGTCCCGCGTCGGACCAGGCCTGGCGGGACGCCACGATGGCGACCTGCTCGGAGCGGTCCAGGCGTCGAGCTTCCACTCGGGGGAGCACCTCGGTCGGGTCCACCACGAGCTCGGACGCGATCTTGACAGGCAGGTCGTACTTCGCGACCCACTCGTGGGTCATCGGGGCGACCCCGCTCTTGCCTGCCAGAAGCGCGTCCCAGGTGGACGTGACATCACCACCGAGCGGGGTGGTGGCACCCAGCCCGGTGATGACGACCTCGATGCCCGAACTCACTTGTTGCTGGTGATGTAGTTCACCGCGTCACCAACGGTCTTGAGGTTGGCCAGCTCGTCGTCCGGGATCTTCACGCCGAACTTGTCCTCAGCCTGGACGGCGATCTCGACCATCGACAGCGAGTCGATGTCGAGGTCGTCCACGAAGGACTTCTCAGCGGTGACGTCGTCGGCGGCAACGCCGGCGACCTCTTCGACGATCTCGGCAAGACCGGTCAGGACGTTGTCGCTCACTGAAGTTCCCTTTCGATTGAAACGATGAACAAACTCTGGGTGGTACTCATGGGCACCGGACCACCTGTCCTGCGTAGGACAGGCCCGCGCCGAACCCGACCATCAACACCACGTCTCCGGAGGAGATCTCGCCCGCCGACCGCATGTGGTCCAGCGCCATGGGGATGGAGGCCGAGGAGGTGTTGCCGGATTCGACGATGTCTCGAGCGACCTTCAGGTCCTCGCGCGCACCATTGTTGCGCAGGCGCTTGGCGATGGCCTCGATGATCCTGAGGTTGGCCTGGTGCGGGGCGAACACGTCCACTTCGGACAGTTCGACACCCGCGAGTTCGGCGGCACGGAGCGCTACCGGTGCGATCTGGGTCGTCGCCCACCGGAAGACCGTCTGGCCTTCCTGGTGGATGAACGAGTCGCGGTCGTCGATCCTGATGACCTCGGACATCGAGCCGTCCGAGCCCCAGGCGACGGGGCCGATGTGGTTCTCGTCGCTGGCGCCGACGACGACGGCACCCGCGCCGTCCGCGAAGATGATCGCGGTCGAGCGGTCGTCGGGGTGGGTCCAGTCGGTGAGCTTCTCCGCGCCGATGACGAGGAAGTTGCGCACCGCGCCCCCGCGGACGATGTCCGCCGCGGTCGCGACGGCGTAGCAGAAGCCCGCGCACGCGGCGTTCAGGTCGAACGCGGCCGCGGCGGTGATGCCCAGCCGGGTGGCGACCTGCGCGGCGGCGTTCGGGATCGTCGACGGCATGGTGCACGTCGCCACGATCACGCCGCCGATGTCGGCTGCCGTGAGGCCCGCGTCCGCGATCGCCTTGGTGCCCGCCGCGACGGACATGTCCACGACGCCCTCGTCCTTGGCCGCCACGTGCCGGTTGACGATGCCGACGCGCTCGCGGATCCACTCGTCCGAGGTGTCCATGCGCTGGGCGAGGTCGTGGTTGCTCACCACCGTCTCGGGCTGGTAGCTGCCGAGACCGATGATGCGGCTACCCGCAGCTGCCTGCGGGGACCGGAAGACTGTCACTTAGTGGCTCCAACGGTCTCGAAGAGCTCCGCGACCTTCTCGAACTGGTCAGGGGTCTTCAGGGCGAGGGTGGCGGTGCCCTTCATCGCGCGCTTGGCGAGACCCGTGAGCGCGCCGGCGGGCGGCAGCTCGATCGAGCCGGCGATGCCCTTCTCGACGAGGGTGGCCTGGCAGACGTCCCAGCGGACCGGGCTCGTGACCTGCGAGACCAGGCGCCGCAGCACCTCGGTGCCCTCGGTGACGACCTGACCGTCCTTGTTGGACAGCAGCGGCAGCAACGGGTCGTGCGTGGTGACTTCGGCGGCACGCGCGCGCACGGCGTCTTCGGCCGGCGCCATGTACTTGGTGTGGAAGGCACCCGCGACGGCCAGCTTGCGGACCTTCGCCGTGCCGGGTGGGTTCTCCGCGAGCTCGTCGAGCGCGGCACGCGGACCGGCCGCGACGATCTGGCCGGCGCCGTTGCGGTTGGCGGGCACGAGGCCGAGCTCCTCGAGGCGCGCGAGCACCTCCGGCTCGTCGCCACCGAGCACCGCGGCCATGCCGGTCGGCTCCAGGGCGCAGGCCTCGGCCATCGCGGCGCCGCGCACGGCGGCCAGGGCGACGGCGTCGTCGGCGCTGATGACGCCCGCGACCGACGCGGCGGCGAGTTCGCCGACCGAGTGGCCGCCGACGATCACGGCGGAGGGCAGTTCGACGCGGCGGCGCAGCTCACCGAACGCGAGCAGCGCGAGAGCCACGACGAGCGGCTGGGTGATCGCGGTGTCGACGATCTCGTCGGCCTCCGCGGTGGTGCCGAGACGCACGAGGTCCAGGCCCGTGATCTCCGACCACGACCGGACCTGCTTCTCGGCCCCCTCCAGTTCGAGCCAGGGGGTGAGCATGCCGGGCGTCTGGGACCCTTGTCCGGGCGCGAGGAGTGCGATCACGTCGATTACTAAAGCTGGTGAACCCACCGGTACCCCATGCTGTAAAGAACGAAGTACTGCGATCGTATTTGTAGAGATCCTACAAAAGTGTCTGCCAGGTGAACGCTCCGAGACGTAAGCCCAGCTCAGCGCGATGAGGGGTCGTTTGGTCCTCACCCTAACGGATGTGTGCGAAGTCCGTCACAGCCCGTTCGACTACCACAGGCCCCGGGCGCGAGCAAGGCGTCCTACAGACAAAGCGACGCGAAGCACAAGCGCGTCTCGAGCGTCATGTGCATTTCTTCCCGTCATTTCCTGAACGCGCCGAAGGCGATATCTGACCGTGTTCGGGTGCACGAACAGTCTTTTCGCGCACGTCTCCAGCACGCCCCCGACCTCCAGGAAGGCGTCCACGGTCTCCAGCAGCGCGCCGCCGGCGTCCTCCAACGGCCGCGCGACCCTGTCGACCAGCTGCCATTCGGCCTCCGGGTCACCGGCCAGCGCCCGTTCCGGCAGCAGGTCGAGCGAACGAACGGGCCGGGGCGCGGCGGGCCAGCCGACGACCGCGCGCAGGCCGCTCAGCGCGTCACTGGCACTGCGATGAGCCTCGGAAAGGCTGGTCACGGTGGGTCCGGCGACCACAGGACCCTCGCCAAAACCTTCGGCGATGCGACCCAGCACGTCCTCGCCGGTCTCGGTCGGGCCGCCGAGCACGACGACGAGCCGGGAGCCCTGCACGGACAGCAGCACCGGCCGGCCCGCGCGGGCGGCCTTGCTGCGCACCGAGTAGATGATCGTCGGGGGGTCCTCGCCGCCGGGATTGCCGACCAGCACCGTCGCCTCGATCGCCGGGTCCCAGCCGAGCGCGGCCGCGCGGGACAGCAGCGACTCCTCGGGGTCGCCACGCACGATGCCGTCCACGACCAGCGCTTCCAGCCGCGCGTCCCAGGCGCCGCGAGCCTCGGCGGCGGTCGCGTAGGAGGTGGCGGCCGAGAAGGCGATCTCCCGCCCGTACCGCAGCACGCCCTCCATCAGCAGCGCGCGCTCCGCCTCGTCCGCCGCCATCTGCGGCATCTGCTCCTCGAACAGCTCCAGCGCTATCCGGACCAGTTCCACGGTCTGGCGCAGGCTGACCCAGCGGGAGATGTCCTTGGGAGCGCTGCGGAACGCGTCCGCGGTGAGCCGGATCGCCTGCTGCCGGTCGTGCAGCCACTCCACGAACCCGGCCACGCCGTTCTGGATCAGCAGCAGCACGCTCGCGCGCTGGTCCGCGGGCATTCGCGCGAACCACGACAGCCGCCGTTCCATCTCGGCCACGCTGGCGGTGGCGAGTGAGCCCGACGCGCGTTCGATCTTGCGCATCGTGCGGGCGGAGAGCGTGGGCGGGTGCTCCTCCTTCGCCTTGCTGCTGGTCATACCCGCAGCTTAGGGCTCGGGAGGGGACATCACCGGGATGGGTGACAGAACCCATGTGGGTGTTTGCGCGGCCATACCGTCGGGCGGCAGAGCTCTATCAGTGCGGCGCGGAGGTTCGTCTTGCGTAGGTTCCCGGCACTTGCCCTGAGCGTGGTGGCGTTGCTGACGACGAGCGTGACCGCCGCGGCCGATCCGCCCGACCCGCTCGCCGAGTTCCACGCCCAGCCGGTGAAGTGGGCGCAGTGCGGCGGAAAGCTCGCTGAACTGGAGTGCGCCACGCTCGTCGCGCCGCTCGACTACGCCAAACCCGGCGGCGACAGGATCAACCTGACGATCAGCAGGAAGAAGGCGGTGGCGGCCGACCGCAGGCGCGGCGTGCTGTTCACCAATCCGGGTGGACCTGGCGGTTCCGGGCTCGGCCTGCCGCTGTTCCTGGGGAAGTCCGAGCTCTCGCAGGTCTACGACGTGATCGGCATCGACCCGCGCGGCGTCGGTGGTTCGACGGCGCTGAACTGCCGCACCGCGCCCGCGATCGCCGAGCCGGAGTCGCGGCCGGTGGACGGCGAGTTCGGCAAGTGGGCGGCCGAGGCGCGCGAGGCCGAGGAGGCCTGCCAGAAGTCGGGCGGCGGGATCCGGCAGTTCATCAGCACCGCGAACACCGCGCGGGACATGGACGTCGTGCGTGCCGTGCTGGGCGAGCAGAAGATCAACTACTTGGGCTACTCCTACGGCACGTACCTGGGCGCGGTGTACGGGACGTTGTTCCCGAACCGGCTCGACCGCAGCGTGCTCGACTCGGCCGTGCATCCGGAGTGGGTCTGGCACGAGCAGTTCCGCCAGCAGGCCGTGGCGTACCGGATGGACGTCGAGGCCTGGGCGGCGTGGGCGGGGGAGCGCAACGAGAAGTTCGGGCTGGGCAAGTCCCGCGACGAGGTGCTGGCCGAGGTCGAGAAGGTCGCGGCGAAGCTGCACTCGTCGCCGATCGGTGAGCACGACCGCTCTTCCTTCGACGGCGCAACGGGTGTCGGCGCCCGCTACCGTCCACTGTGGTCGGACCTGGCGTCGATCGTGATCAAGCTGCGGTCGGGGGAGAAGCCGGACAACGCCGAGGGCGCCAAGGCCGGTGAGGTGCTCGCGAAGACCGGGCTGGAGGAACTGCGGTCCGGCGTGTTCGACACGGTCACCTGCGAGTCGGACTGGCCGACCGACCTGCACGTCTACTACGAGGACATGCGGATGTTCCGCGAGCGCTACCCGTACGGCTTCGGCATCGTCCGCGCGGCACCGATGACCTGCACGTTCCGTTCGTTCACGCCGCCGGAGTCGCCGGTGAAGATCGTCCGCAACGGCTACCCGATCGGCGTCGTCGTGCAGTCGGAGGGCGACACGCAGACCCAGTACGCGAGCGGCCCGGCGATGGCCCAGCGGCTCGGGCACAACCTCATCACGGTCACCGACGAGGGCAAGCACGGCCTCTACAACGGCGGCAACAAGTGCGTCGACGACAGGGTCAACCGGTACCTGATCGACGGGGCGCTGCCGGGCAGCAGTTCCGAGTGCGCCGGCGACCCGCGGCCGGACGTGCCCAAGGACGGTCAGGGCGGGGCGGCCCCCGCGTTGTCCCCCGAGGGGATCCAGGCCTATCTGGACGGCCGGGGGCTGTCCGCGCGACCGTAGAAATGTGGAAGCGCCCGCCACGGAGCGTGGCGGGCGCTTCCCTCTCCCCGGTCCCCACCGGTGGTTCCACTCTGGACTGTATTGCGACAAAAATCCACGTCAGCCACCCTTTCGTGTAGCAGTGTCGAAGTTGTGGAGCGGTGTGATCCACGAAACGATCACCTCGTCTGATCTTCACTCACCGCAACTTTGTTCATAGGAGGGCCCGTGGGCTCGCAAATCACCGAGGGCCTGGGCCAGGCGTGGGCGATGATCGCCACGTTCGTGCCGAAGCTGCTCGGCTTCCTGCTCGTTCTGGTCATCGGCTGGTTCATCGCGAAGGCGCTCGCCAAGGGCGTCCAGTTCCTGCTCAAGCGCGTCGGCTTCGAGAAGCTCGTCGACAAGTCCGGCCTCAACGGCGCGATGCGGCAGTCGTCGATGGACGCCTCCGGCCTGATCGCCAAGATCGTGTACTACTTCGTGCTGCTCATCGCGCTGCAGCTGGCGTTCGGCGTCTTCGGCGCCTCGAACCCGGTGAGCACGCTGCTCAACGAGGTCATCGCGTACCTGCCGCGCATCGTCGTGGCGATGGTGCTCGTGATCGTCGCGTCGGCCATCGGCACGGCGCTGAAGGGCCTCGTGACCGGCGCGCTCGGCCAGCGCTCGTACACGAAGATCCTGGGCAACATCACCTACGGCTTCGTGATGGCGCTCGGCGTCATCGCGGCGCTCAACCAGCTGGGCATCGCCGTCTCGGTGACCATGCCGGTCCTGATCGCCGTGCTCGCCACCGTCGCCGGCGTGATCGTCATCGGTGTGGGTGGCGGCCTGGTCCGCCCGATGCAGCAGCGCTGGGAGGGCTGGCTGACCCGCGTGCAGGACGAGGCGCAGGTCCAGTCGCCGATGCCGCGTGCGTCGCAGGAGATGCCGTCCACCGTGGGTGCCCGCACGGGTGACATGCAGACGCCTCCGTCGGGCACCCCGATGTCCGAGAGGTAGTTCTCAGTACCTGGAGGGGCCCTGCGCGAAACATCTCGCGCAGGGCCCCTTTCTGGTGTTCTGACAGTTCTCCAGTTTCGATCCAGTGCCCGGCCGCAGCCTCGTGTCCACCCGAACTGTTCCGTCGCGGTGGAGGACCTATGAAAGCCCTTGTGCTGTCCGCGGGCGTACGCCCGGCCGGATACTCGCTGCCACGGCAGATCGTCCCCATCGCGAACAAGCCGGTGCTCGAGTACGTCGTGGAGAACCTGCGGGACATCGGGATCACCGACATCGGCATCGTCGTGGGTGATGGCGCGCAGGAGATCTCCGAGCTGTTCGGCGACGGTGCGTACCTGGGTGTCTCGATCACCTACATCCAGCAGGACGTGCCGCTGGGCCTCGCGCACTGCGTGCGGATCGCCCGGCCGTTCCTCGGCGACGAGGACTTCGTGATGTACGTGGGCGACAACGTTCTCGTCGAGGGCATCGCCCAGATCGCCGACGAGTTCGAGCGGCTGCGGCCGTCCGCGCAGGTGCTCGTGGACAAGGTCGAGGACCCGCGCCTGTACGGCGTCGCGGAGGTGGACGAGAACTCGCGCGTGACGCGGCTGATCGAGCACCCCCAGGAGCCGCGCAGCGACCTCGCGATGATCGGCGTCTACTTCTTCACCCCCGCGATCCACGCCGCCGTCGACGCGATCGAGCCGTCGTGGCGCGGCCAGTTCGAGATCACCGACGCGTTGCAGTGGCTGGTGACGCACGAACGCGATGTGCGGGCGCGGATGTACTCCGGGTTCTGGAAGGACACCGGCAAGGTCGAGGACGTGCTGGAGTGCAACCGCGAGCTGCTGATGGGGCTGCGGACCGACATCCAGGGCATCGTCGACGACGAGTCCCGGCTGATCGGTGACGTCGTGGTCGAGGAGGGCGCGCGCGTGGTGCGATCGTGCATCGTCGGGCCCGTGATCATCGGCGCCGGGACTCTGGTCGAGGAGTCGATCATCGGGCCGTACACGTCGATCGGCGCGGACTGCCGGATCGTCGAGTCCGGGGTGGCCGACTCGATCGTGCTGAACGAGGCGTCCGTGCACAACGTGTCGGGAATCGAGACGTCGCTGATCGGCCGCCGGGCCCGCGTCGGCTCGGCGCGCCAGCACCGGTTGGTCGTCGGTGACGGCGCGCACGTCGAAGTCGCCGCCTAGTTGATCCAGTCCTGAAGGCGGTCGCACTCCTCGGCGACCGCCTTCTGCCTGCTCCTGTCCAACTGGTCGATGTAGTCGACGGTGATCCGGCGCTCTTTGGTGATCGCCCAGGTGGCGACCACGTAGCCGTCGACGAGGACCGTGGGCCTGCCGCCGATGACGACGCCGAGCCGGTCGTCGGCGATGACCCTCCTGCGGTCGGCGTGGGCGAGCAGGATGTTGTCGAACTCGGGCAGGAGCCGGACGGGGACCGGGGTGTCCGGGTCGGGGCGCGGGGCGTCGGGGAGGTCGAAGAGCTCCTTGCCCGCCTCGCTGCGGAACGTCGCGAGCCGCGGGCGCAGTGCCGCGAACGTCTCGGCGAGTTTCGTGAGACCGGACCACTGCTGGGCGTCCATGACGGTGGCCGGCCCGAAGGCCCTGAGGTAGCGCAGGACGAGTTCTTCTTTGTCCATGGCGTTCTGAGGCCCGCCCAGCCAGTTCTCGACGGTCGTGCAGACGGCCCTGCCGCTGCTGTGCCACAGGCCGCGCGGCGGGAGCTGGACCAGGGCGAGCTTGTTGCGCAGCGCGTTGCCGAGAACGGTGTGTTCGCGGTCGGGCCAGCGTTGCTTGAGCTGCTTGCCGGCGTCCGCGGTGCCCTGCGGGGTCTCGTCGAGGATCTCGCGGCCCGCCTCGGCGATCTCGTCGAAGTCGAGGCCCCTGAGGCGAGCGGCGAACGGGCCGCTCTGCAGTTCGCGGTCGAGCCGGAGCTGCATGTGGGGGCGCAGACCGAGCGCGTCCCGTGCGCTGACCAGGTGGATCGTGCCGCGCATCAGGAGCATGCGGACGGCTTGTCTGGTGGTCAGGAGGTCTTCGAGCTCGTTCGGCTGGAAGTTCTGAAGGCGCGTCCAGAGGCCGACGTAGGGCGACTTCGGTTCCTGCGCCTGGATGCCGAAGAGGTGCTCGATGGTGGCGAGCGCGCTCTGGTTCGCGCGCTCGCGCAGCATCTGGCGTTCGATCAGCGCTCTGTTGAGCTGGTCCAGGCTCAGAGTCCCCATCGGGACAGGTTATGCCGGACGAACGCGAATCCGGTGCCGTTCGGGCGTTCGCCGTCGTGGACGACGAGCAGGTTCAGCTTGCCCAGGACGATGTCGGCGCCGTCGGAGTGCTCGACGTCCTTGATCCGGAAGTCCTTCAGCGGCTTCATGTCCGCCTTGCGATACGCGACGAACCGCGAGTCGCCCTGGCTGGACGCGAGCAGCACGTCGTTCGCGATCGTGAGGCCCTCGGCGTCGGCTTCGAGCCACTTGCCGCCGAAGCCGGGGTTCGGGCCGTCGGCCTCGCACTCCTCCGTCTCCGGGTTGTACTTCTGCGGCGCGCCCCACGTGCGGACCTTGTCGACGAGCTGCGGCCTGCCGAAGCCGTTGGAGCGCAACGGGATGCGCCAGATGCCGACGTCCTCCTGCGCGGCGTACAGGGTGTTCGTGCTCTCGTCGATCACCATTCCCTCGACCTGCGGGCCCTCGCCGGGCTCGCCGCACACGGTCCACTGCGTGCCGTTGGGCAGGGTGAAGGTGCTCGGAAGGTCCAGAGTGGACACCTTCCTGGTGTCGTAGGTCCTGCCCTTCTGAACCTGGAGGAGCGCGATGCTGGTCTCGTTGCGCCGGCTGGTGACGACGACGTCCTTGCCGTCGACGTGACCGGCGGCCAGGCCGTACGCGGTGTGCTGCTCGTCGACCTCTGCCTCGGTCGTGGAGAACACCGGCTTCGTGTCGGGGTTCGTGACGTCCTTCGCACCGCGTTCGTCCACTTGGAACACGCGGATGCGGTCACGGCCGCGGTCGCTGACGAACGCCAGGTCACCGAGCACGTCGACGTTGTTGAAGCGGCCGGGCTTCGCGTCCGGCGCGGGTGGCAGTGGCGCCGGGTGGACGCCGATCGTGCGGCCGTTCAGGTCGAACGCCGCCAAGCCGCCTTCCTTGAGTGTGCCCAGGACCACACTGCGTTCGGTGTTGCGCGGGTTCACCCAGATGGCGGGGTCGTCCGCGTCGGCGGGCTCCTCGAACGTCTGCGTGATGACCGTCGGTGTGATGACGGGCGTGGCCGGCGCGGTCAGGAACAAAGGGACGAGCGCCAGTGCTAAGGAAGATGACATGGTGGGACCGTAGGAAACACCGATGTACTGCGACTGAACCGCGGGGGAACAGACCGTGTGGTACGACGTGGGATTGACGCTCTTCGGCCAGAAGATCGCTTACACGGAGCTGGTCGGGCAGGTGCTGGCGCTCGCGGTGGTGTTCCTCGCGCAGCGCCGTTCACTCTTGACCTGGCCCGTTCAGCTGGTCTCTGTCGCGTTGCTGTTCACCGTCTACATGTCGGCGCACCTGGGTGGCCTGGCGACCAGGCAGGTCGCCGTTGGTGCGATCGCCGTCTACGGCTGGTACGCGTGGGTGCGTCGCCGTGACCCGGTCTTCGGTGTGGTGGTGCGCAAGGGTTCCTGGCGGGAGCGTGCCGCCGTGGCCGCCGCGTTCGTCGTCGGCACGGTCGCGTTCGCGCTGGTGCTGGACGCTCTGGACGCCTCGTGGGCACCGTGGCCGGACGCCGCGATCTTCATCGGCACGATCCTGGCCTTCGCGTTGCAGGGCCTGGGGTTGGTGGAGTTCTGGCTGGTGTGGCTGGTGGTCGACGCCGTCGGCGTGCCGCTGCAGATCCAGTCGGGCCTGTACTTCAGCGCGTTCGTCTACGTGATCTTCGCGGGCCTGGTGATCCACGGTTTCATCGACTGGAACCGCACCGCCCGCCGGTTGACACAGGCGGCAAAGTCTCCTCTATGAGGGGACTGTTGATCGCGTTACTGACCGCTGTCTCGTCGCTGGCAGCCGTTCCGGCCGTCGCCGCACCTGCGCCGCGCACCGGATTCGAGCTCACCGGCAAATGGACCACCGAGGCCGAGGAACAGGCCTACCTGCGCGCCACCGGCCTCCCCGTCACGGAGATCGGCGTCACCGCCCAGGGCCGTCCCGTCCAACTCGTGCGCGTCGGCTCCCGCTCCGCGCGCACGGTGGTTCTCTTCATCTGCTCCCAGCACGGCGACGAACCCGCCGGCCGCGAGGCGTGCCTGATCCGCATGCGCTCGCTGCCGCGTTCGTCCGACGTGACCTACCTGTTCGTCCCGAACGCCAACCCGGACGGCCGCGTCGCCGACACCCGCGGCAACTCCGCCGGCATCGACATCAACCGCGACCACCTGCTGCTGCGCTCCGCCGAAGCCCGAGCCATGGCCTCGGTGATCCGCGACTGGCAGCCCGACGTCATCCACGACCTGCACGAGTTCGGCCCGTCCGAGCCCTACTACGTGAAGGACGTCCTCTGGCTGTGGCCGCGCAACCTCAACGTCGCTTCTGGCGTGCACGACCTGTCCGAGTCGCTGTCCCGCTCCTACGTCCGGCCCTCGGTGGAAGCGGCCGGTCGCACGTCCGGCGTCTACGGCATCTACGTCGACCCGGTGACCGGCGAGCCCGTGCGCCAGGTGGCGGGCGACGGTCAGGAACGCATCCTGCGCAACACGGGCGGGTTGAAGCACGGCATGGGCCTGCTGGTCGAGACCAACGTCGACAACACCCCGGCCTACCGCGTCCAGTCCCACCTGCTCGCCCTGGACGGCACCCAGTCGTTCGTCCGCGCGAACCGGTCCGGCATCGAGACGGCCAACGCGGCGTCACGCGCGGTCCGCACCGGCCCGATCTACTTCGGCGGCGCCGACAACCAGGCCCCGGACCCCTCGGACGTGGTGACCACCCCGCCGTGCGGGTACGTGCTGACCGGCGCCCAGTACCACGACGTGCAGGACGAGCTGGCCCTGCACGGCGTCAAGTCCCAGTACCTGCGAGGCGGCGACCGGATCGTGCCGCTGAAGCAGGAGGCCCGCGCCCTGGTCCCGCTGCTGCTGGACGCGCGGGCCGACGGCCCGCTGCTGAGCGCCCAGCCCGTCGCCCAGTGCTAGGCCGACTGATATATCGGCTGCTCTGACCTGCGCTTACCCACCGGATGCAAAGGACGTTTGCGGACGCCCGCAAACGTCCTTTGCATAACCGATATATCAGCCAGCCTGGTCGTCGTGAGCCGCAGTGCCGTCCTACAGGCCTCTGAGGACGGTGAGGCCGTCCACCGGCGTCTCGGGTTCACCATCGCCGGTCAGCTCACCGAGCACGCCCTCAGGGCGTGCAAAAGGGCCGCCCCGCGTGTGCGGAGCGGCCCCTCGGTTCAGCGAGTGGCTACGCCAGGCCCGCGTCGCCCGTGGAAGGCCCAGCGGCCTGCACGTCGTTGATGCGGTACTTGCGGGACGCCTCGACGACCTTGGCCTGCTCGACCTCGCCGCGCCGGGCCAGTGCGGCCAGCGTGGCGACGACGACGGACTCCGCGTCCACCAGGAAGTGGCGGCGTGCGGCCGGGCGGGTGTCGGAGAAGCCGAAGCCGTCCGTGCCCAGGGTCGTCATGTCGGTCGGGACGTACGGGCGGATCAGGTCCGGGATCGCCGACGCCCAGTCGGACACCGCGATCACCGGGCCCTGCACGTCCTTGAGCACCTGCGTCACGTACGGCACGCGCGGCTCGGCGTCCACGTGCAGCAGGTTGTGGCGGTCGGTCTCGACGGCGTCGCGGCGCAGCTCCGAGTACGACGTGGCGGACCACACGTCCGCCGACACGCCCCACTCCTCGGCGAGCAGCTTCTGCGCCTTGAGAGCCCACGGGAGGCCCACGCCCGACCCGAGGATCTGGGCACGCGGGCCACCGGTCTGCGGGCCGTCCTGGTACTTGTAGAGGCCCCGCAGGAGGCCTTCCACGTCCAGGCCCTCCGGCTCGGCCGGCTGCACGTACGGCTCGTTGTAGACCGTCATGTAGTAGAAGATGTTCTCGGCGTTCTCGCCGTACATCCTGCGCAGACCGTCCTTGACGATGTGCGCCACCTCGAAGGACCACGCCGGGTCGTACGAGACGACGGCCGGGTTCGTGTGCGCCAGCAGCAGCGAGTGGCCGTCGGCGTGCTGCAGGCCCTCACCGGTCAGCGTGGTGCGGCCCGCGGTGGCACCCAGCACGAAGCCGCGCGCCATCTGGTCCGCCGCCGCCCACAGGCCGTCGCCCGTGCGCTGGAAACCGAACATCGAGTAGAAGATGTAGATCGGGATCATCGGCTCGCCCTGCGTGGCGTAGGACGTGCCGACCGCCGTGAACGACGCCGTGGAACCCGCCTCGTTGATGCCCTCGTGCAGGATTTGGCCCTGCTCGGACTCCTTGTAGGCGAGCATCAGGTTGGCGTCCACCGAGGTGTACGCCTGGCCGTTCGGGTTGTAGATCTTCTGCGTCGGGAACATGGAGTCCATGCCGAACGTTCGTGCCTCGTCCGGGATGATCGGCACGATGCGCGGGCCGATCTCCGGGTCCTTCGCGAGGTCGCGGACGAGCCGGACGAACGCCATCGTCGTGGCGACCTCCTGCTTGCCGGAGCCGCGCTTGATGCCCTCGTAGACCTTGTCGCCCGGCAGCACCAGCGCCTTGGACTTCGTGCGGCGCTCCGGCAGGAAGCCACCCAGCTGACGGCGGCGCTCCAGCATGTACTGGATCTCCTGGTTGTCCTGCCCGGGGTGGTAGTACGGCGGCAGGTACGGGTCCTTCTCGAGCACCTCGTCGGAGATCGGGATGCGCAGGCTGTCCCGGAAGCCCTTGAGGTCGTCCAGGGTCATCTTCTTCATCTGGTGCGTCGCGTTGCGCGCCGCGAAGTGCTTGCCGAGCGAGTAGCCCTTGATCGTCTTGGCGAGGATGACGGTCGGCTGGCCGACGGTCTCGGTTGCCGCCTTGTAGGCCGCGTAGACCTTGCGGTAGTCGTGGCCGCCGCGCTTGAGGTTCCACACCTCGTCGTCGGTCATCGGGTCGACGAGCGCCTTCGTCCGCGGGTCGCGGCCGAAGAAGTGCTCCTTGATGTACGCGCCGTCGTTCGCCTTGTACGTCTGGTAGTCGCCGTCGGGCGTGTTGTTCATCAGGTTGACGAGAGCGCCGTCGCGGTCCGCGTGCAGCAGCGCGTCCCACTCGCGGCCCCAGACGACCTTGATGACGTTCCAGCCGGCGCCGCGGAAGAACGACTCCAGCTCCTGGATGATCTTGCCGTTGCCGCGCACCGGGCCGTCGAGGCGCTGCAGGTTGCAGTTGACCACGAACGTCAGGTTGTCCAGCTGCTCGTTCGCGGCGAGCTGGAGCAGGCCGCGCGACTCGGGCTCGTCCATCTCGCCGTCGCCGAGGAACGCCCACACGTGCTGGTCGGACGTGTCCTTGAAGCCGCGGTCACGCAGGTAGCGGTTGAATCGCGCCTGGTAGATCGCGTTCATCGGGCCGATGCCCATGGAGACCGTGGGGAATTCCCAGAAGTCCGGCATGAGGCGCGGGTGCGGGTACGACGGCAGACCGCCGCCCGGTCCGGCGTGCGAGTACTCCTGGCGGAAGCCGTCGAGCTGGTGCTCGCTCAGCCGGCCCTCGAGGAAGGCGCGAGCGTACACGCCGGGGGAGGCGTGGCCCTGGATGAAGATCTGGTCGCCGCCGCCGGGGTGGTTCTTGCCGCGGAAGAAGTGGTTGAAGCCGACCTCGTAGAGCGACGCGCTGGAGGCGTAGGTCGAAATGTGTCCACCGACACCCACGCCGGGCCGCTGCGCGCGGTGCACCGTCATCGCGGCGTTCCAGCGGATCCACGCACGGTAACGACGCTCCACCTCCTCGTCACCGGGGAACCACGGCTCCCGCTCGGTGGGGATGGTGTTGACGTAGTCGGTGCTGGTCAGCGAGGGGATGCCGACCTGGTTCTGGCCCGCGCGTTCCAGCAGGCGAAGCATCAGATAGCGAGCCCGCTGTTGCCCGCCGCCCTTGAGCACCTCGTCGAACGACTCCAGCCACTCGGACGTCTCTTCGGGGTCGATGTCCGGCAGATGGGCTGCGAGACCGTCGCGAATGACACGTACCCGCTCGGGGCCTGTGTTCTGCGGGCTCAAGGTGTCTCCTCGGCTTCGTTGGCGGTACACGCGATGGCCCGGAAACCGTGCCACGCGCTCCTATCGTTGTCCTTGCGTGGCGACTTCGTCATCGCTACCGGTCGGTAGTTCTGGATCGTGTCGCTCACGCGCGCGCGATAAGAGGTATGTAGAGCGTGCCTCATGCCAGTCTAGGGAACTCCACAGGGGTACCCGTTACGGCGTGTCAAGTGGTCAACAGTTGCGCCGGAGGTAGCTGACAGTGTTCGCTAGCCCGAGTAACGGACTCTGGCGGCAGTCTTAGGGCTGTCGCTCTTGCGTAGTTGGAGGAGTGAAAACCGTGGTCGCCGCGGAAGACGCCGGCAAGATCGGCGTCGCCGAGAAGCTCGGGATCGAATCGGGCATGGTCGTCCAAGAACTCGGCTGGGACGAGGACGTCGACGACGCCTTGCGTGCCGCAGTCGAGGAGCGGATCGGGGGAGATCTCCTCGACGAGGAGGCCGATGAGACCGTGAGCGTCGTGCTGCTCTGGTGGCGGGAGGACGACGGCGACCTGGTTGACGCCCTTCTCGAGGCCACCGGCGTGCTCGCCGAGGACGGCGTGATCTGGGTTCTCACCCCGAAGACCGGCCGCCCCGGCCACGTGGAGCCGAGCGACGTCGCCGAAGCGGTCCCCACCGCTGGCCTGTCCCAGACCTCCAACATCAGCGTCGCCGACGACTGGGCGGGCATCCGCCTGGTGTGGCCGAAGTCGGCCAAGGCCAAGCGCTGACCCTCATCGGGCTGACATAGGGTTGAACCACGGGCGCCCAGCGCGTTCGTGGTCCTTTGTCGCACCGGAGGGGTTTGGCTCATGGCGGTCGAGGTCGGTTCGGAGGCCCCGGACTTCACGCTCAACGACTACAACAAGCAGCGTGTGACGTTGTCGTCGTTCCGTGGCGGGAAGAACGTGCTCCTGGTCTTCTATCCGTTCGCGTTCAGCGGCACCTGCCAGGGCGAGCTCTGCCAGTTGCGCGACGAACTGGCGACCTACGAGGACGAGAACGTCCAGGTGCTGGGCGTGTCCGTGGACTCCCCGTTCGCGCTGAAGGCGTGGGCGAACCAGGAGGGCTACCAGTTCCCGCTGCTGTCGGACTTCTGGCCGCACGGGGCCGTCGCGCAGTCCTACGGCGTGTTCAACGAGGCCGTCGGCATGGCGCTGCGGGGCACGTTCCTGATCGACACCGCCGGCGTCGTCCGCTTCGCCGAGGTGAACGCGCCGGGTGAGGCCCGCGATCAGGACGCCTGGAAGAAGGCCGTAGCCTCGCTCAAGGCATGATGTAGCTGTACCCCAGCGCTTCGTGGCGCCGGGCCGGGGCGTGTAGCTCAGCGGAAGAGCACTCGGTTTACACCCGAGCGGTCGCAGGTTCGATCCCTGTCGCGCCCACCAGCCAAAACGGCCCCTCTGAGAGTTGCTGAGGGGCCGTTGACATCACCGATTGACATCAGTCGGGGTCTGAAAGCCGGTCCATGCTGGCTGCCAGCTTCCGTTTCGCCTCGTCCAGCACGTGCCCGTAGATATTGGCGGTGGTCGAGATCGAGGCGTGGCCGAGCTGCTCCATGACCTCTCTGATCGTTGCGCCGTCCAGCAGCAGCAGGGTCGCTGCCGTGTGCCGGAGGTCGTGTACACGCGCCGGATCCAGCTCGGCCCCCTTGAGTAGCCGCCGCAGCATCGTGTTCACATTGCGAGGCTCGATCACTCTGCCCGTTGCGGTGACAAAGATCAGGTCGCTCGGCTGACCTGGCGCTGGGTTGAGCTTTGTTCTCTTGCGCTTCGCGGTCTTCTCTTGATGCTTGGCCAGAGCGGCCAGGCATACGCGGCCGAGGTAGAGCGTCCGAGTGGACTTCTTCGTCTTCGTTTTTCCGAAGAGCAATTTTCCTCGGACTCGCTGTACAGTCCGGCGGACTTTGAACGCGCCGGTCTCAAGGTCTACGTCCGACCAGGCGAGTCCAAGTACCTCACCCTTGCGAAGGCCTGTCGTAATGAGGATCAGCCATAGCGCGTAAAGCCAGTGCTCGGTGGCGGCCCTCACGAACTTGCGAGCCGCAGACTCAGGCATCGGGTCTACCTCAAAAGTTCCCCGTTTTGGAGTCTCAACTAGCTTTGCGACATTGCGGCCAATCAGTTCCTCTCGCACTGCCGTGGTGAGGGCGCTCCGCAGGGTTTCAAATACGTTCTGCACGTACCTGTCTGACAGCGGCTCTCCGAGAACGGTCTTCGCCTTGCGGAGCTTGGCGATGAACTGCCGGACGTGCGTAGGCGTCAACGCGTTCAGCTTCTTCGAGCCCAGGTTGGGCCTGATGTAGCGACGCACAACGATCTCGTAGCCCGAGTAGGTCGACTCCCCGCGCTCCGCCTTGATGACCTCTTCCAGCCACCACGTGAGGTAGTCGTCCAGCTTCATGCTCGATGAGATCGACGGCACGCCTTTTCGGTTGTTGTCGAGCATCTCAACGCGCTTGTTGTTCGCGTCCTCCCAGCTCGACCCGTAGACGTACTTGCGTTTGCTTTCTCCGGTGGAGGTGAGCACGTAGACGGCCGCCTGGTAACGGCCATCCTTGCGCTTGACGATCGTGCCCATTCCATTTGCTGCGCGACCAGCCATCAGGCGGCCTCCGGTTCCTGGAGAAGCGTCTCGATGTACGCGTGGATCGACGTGAGAGGAACTCGGCGAGCGCCAAAGATCTTCACGGACTTCAGTTGGCCCATCCGAATGAGGTCAAAGACGCGGGTCCGTCCGATGTTGAGCAAGCGTGCGGCCTCCTCAACCTTCAATAGCAGTGGAGGAGAAATGAGGGGATTCGGGCTTTCGGCCACGGCTGTGTTCCGATCTGTGAGGTGGTGCGGTGGCCGTCCGGGCGGTGCGTGGTTGGCGGTTCGAGCCGTCCGGACGGGCGGGAGGTTGGTGAGCGCGGGTGTGCGGGGAGCGACGGTAGAAACCCGGAAACCCGGAACTGTGCCTTGGCAGGGCTGTGAGCTGCGGTGATGTGGGCCGGGTTTGGCGCGCGGCTAAACCCGGCGCAAACCCGGTGGAAACCCGGAGGCGGGTCTAAACCCGGTCCGACGGGGCGGGGTAGCCCTGCTAGCCGCGGCTAGATCAAGGCCGTCTGTTGCTCGACGGCCGGCGTCTGGTCGTGCTCGGCTTGGTCGGGTTCGGTGTTGGTCTCGACCCAGAACACGAGGGAGTTGGCGCTCTTGTCGTGCCTGCTGCGCAGGACGTGGCCGCCGTGCCAGCGTCCGATGTGGCCCGTGAGCAGCTTGCCCATGCTTTTGGAGGTGGGGATGCGGTCGCGTTCGTCGGTGAGGAACGTGCCATCCCACCGGTCGGTGACCTTGGTCCCGTTGACCTCGGGTTCGGCGCTGTGGCACAGCACGCGCGCCCGCAGCTCGTTCTTGCCGTGCAGTTCGTGCCACTTCGCGAGGAACGCGGTCCATTCGGTGTTCTCGTCGTCGGCCTCGCGCATCTCGGCGAGGTTGTCGAGGAACCCGTCTACGCCGTGGTGGGCGAGGAATCCGCCGGCCGCGCCCGCCCAGGTGCTGAACTGGCGCATGGTGTGCCCGGAGCGGGGTGCTCCGGCGTTGATCCAGTCCATGACCAGGATGAGCAGGTGCCGCAGCACGGTGACGCGATTGGCCGGCTTCTTGAGCCACTGGTCCAGGTGCGGGATGCCGAACCCGGTCTGGTCGCGCTGGTCGGGGTGCGGGTCGTTGGGGTCCAGGCGCACCAGGGCGGTGCGGGTGGCCATGTCCCCGCCCAGCCGGATGTTGTTGCCCGTGGCCAGCCACAGCCGATCGTTGACGGCCTCGAACCCGGCGCTGTTGGAGCCCAGGTTGCGGTCGTCCCACTTCGGGCCGGTGAGCAGCTTGGCCAGCACCGCGGAGGAGACCTCGGTTCCTTCGGCGAGGTTGTCCCACAGCATCACCGCGGCGGTGCTGTGCAGGGCGCTGGTGATGGACTTCTGTAGCTCGTTCTCGTCGTTGTTGCGCCACACCAGGTGCTTGAGTCCGTAGATGTAGCCGGGGATCTCCGCCAGCAGCGTCTTGCCGGAGCTTTGCGTGGTGGCGGAGATGAGGCCGAACGGGGTCAGGCACCCGAGGTAGGGGCGCAGGATGGGGGCGATCATGAGGCCGATGTGGTTGGCCTTGTCGGCCGGGGCGACGAACGGGAAGTCGCGCAGCAGCGTGCTTGTCACGAACTCCAGTGCTTCGCTGACCTGCTCTTGGGACGGTTGCGCGGGAATGGCCGGCATCGCCACGGTGGGCGCGTAGTACAGGCCGGTGCCGATGTCGTATCCGGCGGTCTGCAACAGGGTGCCGTCCGGGCGCAGCACCGGCGAGGTGACCACACCGACCAGCGGACGCACGTCGGGCCAGTAGCGCGACGACAGCACCGCGGACAGCGCGGCTTTGGTGGGGCTGGCCTCCGCCTCCTCCCACTGCTCGGTGTCCTTGTTCTTCTTGCGGCGGAACACGAACGCGTGGTGCGCGAGCAGCCACGCCAGCGACGGCGAGGTGATCGGATCGGCCTGCACCGGCAGCGCTGCGGCGTCGACCTGGTGGGCGTGCTCGGCGGCGCTGGCGGCCTTGCCCGACACCCGCGACAGGTGCACCAGCTGCCCGCCCGAGACGTAGACGTCGGGCAGCGCGCCCTGTCCCAGCGCGGACGTCAACGCCCGGATCGTCTCGGCTTCCCCGCCGATCTGAATGGCCGGCTTCTCCGCGGGCTCTCCCGCCGACACGTCGGTGGTGCTGGTGTTGGTCATCAGGGCGGTGATCTCGTCCGGGTCGGTGAGGTTCGGGGTGGTCATCGGCGGGTCCTCCTTCCTGGCTGGGGTGGGGCTGGTAGTCCGGATCAGGCTCACGCGGCGCTCCGGATGTCGGGGACAGGAAGCGGGCGGCCGAACCCGGACGCCAGGACGTAGCGGATCTCTGCGGCCGGGAGTCCGGCGTGCCGGGCCGCGTCGATGAGAGCGGCCTCGACCACCGTGCGGTCGATCCATCCGGCCTGCGCCATACCGGCCAGGCGGGTGGTGGAGCGGAACAGCTTGCGGTTGCGGCCGGTGTCGGGCTCCATCGCCGCCAGCTCGGCGCACGCGGACCGCAGGGCACCGGCGGCGTAGCGGGCCGGGCCGGTCTGCGCGTCGACCACGGGCATGGCTGCGGCGAGCCTGGCGGCGGCCGGGGCGGTGGTGGTGCGGTCGTGGCCGGTGCGGGTCAGGGCGTCGGCGAGCCAGGTGTCCATGTGTCGGGGGGGTCGTGGTGGTTGAGGAACGCTGGTACAGACCCGCTTCGCTGGTGGAGCCGGGTAGTACCACATAGCCGCCGTAGCACTTGATGTCGATCTGCCAGCCCAGTCCGGTTCGGACAGTGTCGTCACCGTCGCGGACCTTGCCGTGACTGCCTTTCCACTGTCTGGTGGTGCTGTAGATCAGGTGCAGGCCACCAGACGGGGTGTCGGTGGTGAAGGTGTCGGTGCCGACCGTGCCGCCGGACAGCGCGGCGAGGGTGGCGTAGGTGTCGAGCCCATCGGCCGGCGGCGGCTCATCCTGCGGCCAGGGCAAGCCATTGAGCGGCTGACGCGGCGGCGCAGTGGGACGGGTGTCGAGGTCTACGGCCAACAGCCCGGACGTCCACAGGTGTACGGCCCAGACGCTGGTGTGCCAGCGCTGTGCCCAGCGGGCGATCACGCCGGGGTCGGTGGTGGCGGCCCACACGCCGTGGCACAGCGCCCCGTCGCCGCGTGCCAGGCACGGGCAGGTCTGCGGGGTGTGGTCGCAGTGTTCGGCGCGGCAGTCGACGCAGCCGCGCATCGGGGTTTTGGTGCCGTAGTTGAGCGGCAGGACGTGCCAGCCGCGGTGCACCGCCAGCCACAGCGCGGCGTTGGCGGCGTTCTGCACGGTCCGGTTCGTGGTCATGGTCGCGTGTCCTTCCCTGGGCTGTGGTGGTTGTGGTGCAACGGGAAGCGGGGCACGGCCTGGTGTGGTCGTGCCCCGCTTCGGGTGGGGGTGGGCTAGCTCGTCAGCTGTGGCGGCGGGTCGCTGTCGAGGTGGGCGGGCAGCACCGTGGCGGTGACGTAGACACGGCCCAGCATCGACGTACCCCGGTTGGGATAGAAGCTGCTGACCTGCAGCACCTCGAAACCGTGGGCGAGCGCGGGCACGGCCGCGTCGATCTCGTCACGGGTGCCCTCCAGGCGGATCTTCATCGCTGCGCCTCCTGCGGGGTGTCGACGCGCAGCACCAGGGCGGTGGTGTTGTCGCGCTCGGATGTGGACGGCACGGACAGGGCGGCGGCCACGAGGGCGTGGGCCAGCTTCTGAGGGTCGTATGCGAGAGCGATGGCCACGTCGGCGATCTCGTCGTTGGTCAGTACTTTGTGGACGCCGTCGCTGGTGAGGATCACCAGGTCTGCCACGACATCGACGACGGGAATGCTTGCCACGATGGCGTTGGCGATGCTGGTCCGTACCCAGTTGTCGTGCAGTTCGGCGTGGTGCTCGTTGACGCCGACCATGCGCAGTAGCTCGCCTACGGTGTGGTCGGCGGTGTGCTGGGTGAGCACGTCGCTGGTCAGGGAGTAGACGCGGCAGTCGCCGACGTGCGCGATGACGGTCGCCCGGTCGGAGGGGTAGACGACGGCGACCGCGCCGACGGCGTTGGGCTTGGGCGTCTCCGGGCCTGGACCGGAGATGAGTTCGTGCGCGGCCAGCAGTCCGGCGACCGGGCCGCGGCGGGCGGCGACGCGGGCGCTGACCTCTGCCAGCAGTCCGGCCGTGCGCTCGACCTCGGGCGTGCTGCCGATGCCGTCGATGATCGCGGCGGCCGTGGTGGACGCGGTGGAGTGCACGGCGGCGGCGTCGCAGTTGTGGGATCGGTCGCCGATGTCGGTGGCGATGCCCACGGTGACGGTCATCGCGGGGTGCTCGTGGCGGTGGCTGGTCACGGTTCTCCTGATCATGGTTGCGGGTTGGGTGCTGCCGGGTGATCGCCGCAGCTCAAGGGCAGGCCCTACTAATCCGCGCGGGGGTAGTAGGGCCTGCCGGTGAGCCGGGCGGCTGGAAGGTGCCGAGACGGGGTGCGGGTGTGGCCGGGTTTCCGGGTTTGGTGTTCCGGGACCGGGTTTGGCGTTGCCGTAAACCCGGTCCGTGTTTGCGCAGATCAGAACCTGTTCGATGGCGCGGTTCCGGGTTTACGGGTTTGTTTTCGACTCTGAAGAAGGGTTGTTGTGGTTAGGCGTCACCAGTCGCCTGCGCGCATGCGCTCCAGGTCCTCCGCGCACGTCTGGCACAGCGGCGGTCCGAAGCACCTGGCGGAGAAGTCGGGGACGTACGGCGCGAGGGGTTCGGCCTCCTCACCGACCCAACACCCGTGCTCAGGAGTCCACAGCCACGGGATGATCGGGTGCTCGGCATCTTCGCCGCCGATCAGGAACACCCGGCCACCGTCGAGTTGAACGTGGTAGGCGGGGTCGTCCGGCGGTGAGTCCAGGACCGTGACGACGATCGCGGGTTCAGTCGGGTAGTGGCCGACCAGGAGCCGGGAGCCGACGGCGATGTGCGGTGTGGGGATCGGTTCGAACGGACGTGGACGAGTCACAGTGGTTCCTCTCGGGTTGCGGGTCGTGCTGTCGTCTCACCGCGCCTTGTGCACGGCCTCGCACGTCGGGCACCTGGGGTTGCTCGACAGCCACGCGAACCAGTACGTGTTCGGCTTGGGGATCGTGATGCCGCACAGCGTCTTGGCGGAGCCGTTCCACCAGGACCGGGACGCTTCGATGTGCATGACCTCGTGCTCCATCAGAAACTCATTTCCGTCACCGTGAGTGACTGCATGTGGGTGTGCGGGAGCGACACAGGGAGGCGGAACCACCCTGTGTGGGAACCCCGTTTCCGGGGGTTTTCGCTGGTCGGAGCCGTGTGCCTCCCTGGCTCCCTGAACTGGCGTTGATGCTGTTCAGGGCAGGGAGTCAGGGGCAGGGAGGCGGGTAGGGAGTTCTCCCTGCGCGGTGCGTGACTCCCTGATCTTCGAGCGGGGCCTCCCTGCCCTACTCCTCCTCGTTTTCGTCACGCTGTGCGACCGCTTCGTGGACGGCGGCGGTGCGGACGCTCATGACGCCGTCGCTCTTGTAGGGCGTGATGCCGGCGGCGGTGAGCCTGCCGGTGAGGTCGCCTGCGCTCATGCCCTCGTAGGTGCCGGGGTGCAGTTCGCGCAACCGCTGGCGGATGACCTCGGTACGCACGCGGGTCTCCGTGCCCATGACGGCGGTGAGGTCGGCGAGGAAGTCCCGCTCCGGTTCGGTCTCGCCGGTGCTGGTGGTGACCGGGGAGCGCAGGGCCTTGGCCCGGTCGGCGATCTCGGTCGCGGCCTCACCGTCGATGAAGTTCGTGCGCACGGTGATGGAGGGCTGGCCGGTGGGCAGCTGGACGCCGTCACCGGTGATGACCAGCGTTCCCTTGTCCAGGCCCTGACGCAGCTTGTGTGGTGCCGCTCCGGCGTTGACTGCCTTGTCTCCCAACGCCATCTTCGATTCCGACTCGGTACCGAGCACGAGCGAGCCGCGGATGTGCGCACCCTCGCGCACGAGTTTGGGCAGGTTCTCGTCCGTAGGGTTCTGCGTGCCCTGCCACAGGACCACGTTCACCGCGCGGCCCTGGTTGTGGATTTTGCGGGCGGCCATGAAGTACCGCGACGTGGCCTTTTTCCCGCCGTAAGGGCGCTTGTCGTCGCCGACCACCGGCGACATGAACGCCTGCTGTGCCTCGTCCACGATGAGGATCAGCGGGTGGAACCCCTCACCGGAGCGGGCCAGGTCGCGCGTCACGCCGTTCTTGTGCACCTCCGGATCGACGGCGGCCAGGCGGCGTTCCATCTCCGCCACACCGTCTTCGACCATGTGCGTTGCGGCGATGACGTGCTCGTCGGCGGGTCCGGCGATCATCGTCGTGGCCAGGCCGGTGAACATGTGCCAGTCACCGATGCCCTTGAGATCGGCGACGCGGAACTCGACCGTGGGGTCGAGCGCCAGCCACAGCGCCAGCGCGCGCAGCGCGGCGGTCTTGCCCTGATTGGACAGACCCGTGAGCAGCAAATGCCGCTGCATCAACGACATCGCGACCAGGTCACCGCGCAGGTCTTGGCCCCACGGGGCGCGGCCGGTGTAGTAGTCCGCGGTCATCGTGTCGTCCAGGACCAGCGGCGACGGGCCGATCGGCTCATCGAGCGCGCCGGGGTCGGCGATCCACAGCCGCACGGTGCGGGCGGCCTGCGGCACGGTGATGAACACCTCGTGTTCGTGGCGGTTGAGGTTTTCCGCCAGCCGCAGATGCTTGTCCATCACTTCCTTTGTGGACACACCCGACGGGAGCGAGACCTCCAGCTCGACACCGCACCCGGCGATGACGATCGGCGAGAGCATCCCCGCTCCGGCATCGTCCATGTCGTTGATGGCCTTGCGCAGCTCCTTGATGCCGAGGTCACGCAGGGCCTTGACGACGATCGACGGGGTGATCGGCGGGGCGTCGTCGCGGGCCTGGCGGGCGGACGCGAGCCAGGTCGGGACCTCGGTGGTGCGGCCGATGTTCCACAGCACACCCAGCCCTACGGCGGGTACCACGACAGCGACCGGCACGAACAGCACCGACGCCAGCCACACTAGCCACGCGATCGCGTCGATGACCGCCCGGATAGGGCCGATGACCTGCGCGAACTCGCCGGTGGACACGGCCAGGATGATGCCGAGGATCAGCAGCAGCACCGTCACGGTGACCAGGCTGACCGCCGTGGCGCGGGCGATCTGCACGGGTGCGTGCATGAGGGCCTGGTGGCGGCGGTGACGGCGTTCCCGCTCGGCTTCCTTGCGCGCCTCCCACTCCGCGACGCGGGCGAAGTCGCCGGCCAGTTCGGCCTGGCGCATCATCCGCTCGTAACGAGAAGAGGTCTGCGACTCCCACACCCGCTTAGTGACCTTGTAGGCACCGGCCGGGACGTAGAGCAGCACGTTGCGCCCAATCGCCTTGGCGACAACGCGGGTGCGCTCCTCGCGGGACCACTGCACGGCCGCGTTGCCGCCGCGCCGCACCGCCACGACTGCGGCCGTGGCCTTGGCGCGGGCCTGTTCGGCCAAGCGCCGATCGAGCGCGGCGGACTGCTCCGGCGTCATCAACTCGCCAGTGAGCACCTCGTCCGGCGTGACCGCGCCACCCTCTCCGGCGGGCAGCGCGAGCGGGCCGGGGTGGTGCGCGGAGAAGTCGTACACCCGCGCGCCGGACTCGTCTACGGGCTCGCCGTCGCGGTCGGGCTGGGGGTTGTCGAGGGTGGTCATGCTGTCACCTCCTGGCGGCCGTCGTCGGGGCCGTTGTCGTGGTCAGTCGCGGCCTGCCAGACGGCTGCCGCGTAGGTGGCGCGGATGCGCAGGAACTTGCGCACCGCGTCCTTGCTCGGGGAGGCCGGGAGCTTGCCGGAGTCGATCGCCGCGCGGACGCGGGCGACGTAGCCGCCGAACTTGTCGGCGATCTCCGCCGGAACCTCCACGGGCGGCGTTTCCCCTCTTCCCGGGCCGTGCGCGCCCTTCCCGGACGGCGTCGCGCCGGGGGCGGGCAGGGCTGTGAGGTAGGCGGTGATCTCGTCGGCCAGGCCCTCGCCCAACTCGGCTCCCAGGCCCTCGACGGGAAGCCCCGGAACGGTCGCCGGAACAAGGCGGGCGCCGCCGAAGCCGCCGCGCAGGATGAACGTGCCGGGCCGGTAGACCAGGCTGGCCGTGCCGTCGACGGCGACCTCGGCGACGGCCTGCCGGACGGCCGCGCGGCGCACCCGGTGCAGCCGCTTGTGGGCGTCACGCTCGACCCGGCGGGCAGCGCGTTCGGCGGCGGTGCGGCGTGCACGCATCGGAGCGGCGTGCACCAGCTGGTGCACCACGACGCCGCCGATGGACACCAGCGCCATGACCACGCCGTGCCCGATGCCGCCGGGCTGCTCTGCGCCGTGCACGAAGTTGAGGACGGCGGCGATCGCGGCGAACACCCACGTGCCGGTGTGCAGCCACGCGGTGGATCGGCCGGCACGTGCGGCCATCGGCACGGCGAACGCGAACACCCACATCGCGCCTTCGGAGAACAGCGGCAGCAGCACACCGGCCGGGCCGAAGATCTTCACGCCGTACACGGCCATGGCCGTCCACGCGAGCACCGCCGGAACGACGATGACCGGCACGAACATCAGGTCCAGCACGTGCGCGCGGACCCAGCCGGTGAGCTTGGCGCGGCCGGCGGCGCGGCGGTCGCGGGCGGCCTGCTCGACCTGCGCGCGCAGGTGGGTGTCGTGGTCGCGGTCGGCGCGGCGCTGCTCCAGCAGCATCCGGCGGTCCTCGCGTGCCTGCTCTGCGGCGGCCACACGGTCGGCGCGGCGGTTCTCGGCCCAGCTGCTCATGCCATTGCCTCCCAGCGAATGCGGCCCGCACGGCGACGCGGGTTGAACGAGGTGTGCGGACGATGGACACGGCCCTGCGAGAAAAGGCCAGCCGTGCGCGGCAGGTACAGCAGCGTGCACGCGGCCAGCAGCGCGGGCACCGCGAACGCGGCGGCCTGCACGGCCGGGTTGTCGGCAAAACCGGTCACCACGGCCCACTGCACCGCGGCGATGCCGCCCGTGAGGACCAGCAGCTTCCAGAGCAGCACCGCGAACACGAACACGAGGCCGGAACCGAGCAGTAGCAACAACATTGTCGGTTCGTCGGTCATCGCGTCGCCCCGTTCGTGCGGGCGGCGCGGGCGTCGGCGGAGTACTTGGCGGCCAGCTCGCAGGCCTCGTCGTGCTCGGGGTGGGTGCGGTCGCGGACGATCGGGCGCAGCAGTGCCACGCCGTGTGCGAACCAGGCGGCGACCTCATCCGGTGTGGCCTTCATGGACGGGCAGCGCTCCGACATCGTGGTGACGACGTCGCGCAGCGACAACGTGGTGACAGCAAGGGGATTGACGGTGGAAGGCATGACACATGGGGTCCTGTCTGTGAGGTGGTGGTGAGAACCCCAGGCGGGCGGAGCGCGTTCGTGGCGGTTCGAGCCGCCCAGCCTGGGGAGAAGGGGGTGTGCGGGTTGGTGACGGAAGAGTCCAGGACGGAAACGTCACCAGGGGTCGAGCCACAAACGTCACGCGGATCAGGTCAGGTACCCGCGGCTCTCTGCTTCTGCCCACGCCGCGGCTTTCTCGGCTCGGGTGCAGTTGGCCTCGATCGTCTGGCGCTTGCGGGTGGCCGCTTCAGCACCGTCCACATGGGAGCGGTGACCCGACGCGCTGAGGAAGTCCGCGTGGTTCTCCTCCCTCAGCGCCCTGACCAGGGTGGTGACCTTGTCCGTGCGGATCTGTTCCGACTTCATGCCAGCCAGCTCCTTTCTTTGCTGTGGCTGGGCTTCACGGCCGCTCAGCGGCGCTGCTGGTGCGACTGCGCGACGGTGTCGCGCTCGATCTCGCCGATGCGCTGGCGGATCGCGGTGGCGGCGTCGGGTTTCACGGTGTCGGCGAGTTCGGCCAGCACACGGCGCAGCTCTTCAACGGTGCTCATGGCGCTGTCCTTCCGGACGGGGCTGTCTGGTGTGGACGGTTACCGGCACGCGGCGTAGAGCTGGCAGTTGTAGTTGCTGCACACCGCGCCGTCGCTCTGGCGGAGCTTCTTGCCGCAGTGCTTGCCGTTGCGGCCGGTCGGGGCGGTGCAGTGGGTGGCGCTGGACTTGGTTCCGGCCTGCTTGATGCTGAACATGGGCGTGCCTTTCTCGGTCTGGTGATCGGGTGAGGTGGTGAAAGGCCCGGTCCGGCGGTGCGTGCGTGGCGGTTCGAGCCGCCGGACCAGGTGCAGCGAAGATCAGGAAGCGCGCCAGATGATTTGTCGGCCGCCGTGCTTGGTGACGCGGCCACTGGTGTTGCTGTGGCGTGTGATGCCGTAATCGATGAGCCGGGCGGTTAGTTCGCCGGAGGTCAGGCCGCGTGCGATGTAGACGCGGCTGTTCTCCGTGGCGCTCGGGTCTCCGGGGTACAGCAGCCCGGACAGCAGGTCGTAGGTGGTCATCAGGTCTCCCGTAGATGAGTGCGGGTGAGGTGGTCACCGCCAGGCGGGCGGGGGCGCTAGGGCCAGGGCGGTTCGAGCCGCCCGCCTGACGGCAGTTGGGTCAGCGCCAGGTGCGTGCGGCGCTCTCGCCGTTGATGTGCGGGTCGGCGAGCCAGTCCGGCACCGTGCCGTCACCGGCGCAGGTCGAGCACGTGGCCTGGGTGCTGGTCGAGCAGTTAGGGCACTGCATGCGCGGTCTCCGGTGCTGCTCAGGCCTGGTCGAGGTGGCGCACAGCCGCGGTGAGCAGCGGCAGGTGAGCCGGGTAGAGACGTCCGCCGACCTTGTCCAGGCCGTCGGCGAGCGCGCCCAGGTCGGTGAACGGGAACCAGGCGGCGGCCAGTGCGTCGTCCGCGCCGACCGCGAGCACGGTGTGGTCGAGCCGGTACAGGGCGGCGGTGGTGCAGATCCAGGCGTGGTCGGAGTTGCGCGGGTCATCGACGTAGCCGCAGGACAGGATCGTCGGGGTGTGACCGGCCAGGTCCACACCGGTCTCCTCGCGCAGCTCGCGCACCAGCGCGGCCGGGGCGGTCTCGCCGGGGTCGACCATGCCGCCGGGGATGGCCCACTGCCCGGTGTCGCTGCGCTGGATCAGCAGCAGCCACCGTTCCCCGTCGCGGTCGAGGTCTCCGGCCACGACGATCGGGTCGGCGGCGCAGTTCTCGCCCCACTTGCCGAGGTTGCGGCCGGTCTTGCCGGTGCGGCCGGTCGGGTTGAGCGGCCAGTGGTAGGCGTCGAACGTGAACGGCACCAACGCCCTTGCCGCGCGGTTCGGCCAGTTCGGCACGTCCTCCGGGGTGACGTGCGGTTCCGCCCAGCCCTCAGCGACGCTGGCGGGCAGGCCCTTGCGGGTCAGCTCGGGCGGGGTGATGTCCACCGGCGTGTAGGAGGGCCACGGCGTGGACCACGGCCGCAGGTCCTCGGGGATCGGGATACCGGCGGGCGTGTGCTTGTTCTTGGGCATGGCGAACAGGCCCTTTCGGGTCGAGGTGGACTGGAGGGGAGTTCGCGCTTTGCCCGCGTGCACGTGTGTGCGGAACACTGTGCGGGCCTGCGCTCGGTCCTAGCGGACCGTGTGAGGTGGTGAACCTGGTCCGGCGGTGCGTGCTTGGCGGTTCGAGCCGCCGGACCAGGGCGAAGTCACTTCTTCTGCCGCTTCTCCCAGCTGGCTTGTGCCTTCGTGGGACCGCACTTGCAGCTCGGGCAGAAGCACTTGAGGTCGGCCTTCGCTTTGAGCTGGTGGCCGCACCGCGTGCACCAGGTGATGTTCACGGGTTCAGGCATGGCGGGACCTTTCGTTGTGGGCAGTGCGGGGGCAGCGGTATTCGTAGGTGCCGGCGTGCACCCAGACCGGGTCACCGAAACCGGGATCGACCTGCACCGTCTTGAGGTCGCAGCCGGACGGGCAGTCGCGCACGGTGTGCGGCAGCGCTTTCACGAACGCCACGCTCATGACGACACCGGCCTGTCTGGCTTGCGCTGTCCGGTCCAGGGCAGCGGCAGGCCGTCGTTCTCGCGCCGGGGCACGAAGTGGATGTGCAGGTGGAACACCGTTTGTGTGGCAAGGGAACCGCGGCTGGTGATGAGGTTGAAGTCCCCGCCGCAGCGCACCGCGTACACGGCCGCGAGCTTCATTGCCGCTGCGGTGACGTCCGGGTCGTGGGCGGCGTCGGTGACGTGCAGCCGGGGCACGATCAACCGGTGTCCCGGGGTGACCGGGTGGCGTGGTGAGAAGATCACCGCGTTCCGGTCGCTCTCGTTGTACTCACCGGCCATCACGCGCTGGCAGAACACACAGCCGGGCTCGTAGAGCAGCTTGGTCGTCACTGCTCACCGCTCTCGGTAGGCCGGTTCTCCAGCAGCTCCAGACGCAGGTGGCGCGTGTCGATCGGGTAGCCGCGCCGGGTGAGTTCGGCGGCCAGCCGCTCGATCAGCGCGACCGACCGGTGACGGCCGTGCGAGCAGCCGACCGCGATCACACACGACTTGTCCTGAAAGGACATCGTGTCCACGTACACGGTCGCGAGGTGCACTACCACCTCCGCGGTGGGACTGCACATCACGACCCGCTGAACCTGTTCGTCGCGGCCGTCGCGGTGCGCCAGGTCCTCCCCCAGCGCGGCCGGGTCATGCAGGCTGCGCCGCACGTCGAAAACCAGGTCCGCTTCTGGCGGCTGGTTGTGCAGGTAGCCGAACGAGATCAGGCGATACGACACGGTGTTCTTCACGCGGCCTCCGTCATGTCGTCGGTGTCGTGGGTCAGTTCGAAGCAGGGCCAGCACTGCCGGGTGCTGGTGGGCAGCACGTACAGCGGGTCCCGTCCGCAGGTGCGGCAGATACGCCGCGCGAGGTTGGCTTTGGCCAGCGCGGTCCATTTCGCCGGCGTCATCGGCCGGACCGGCACCGCGCGAGCGATCAGATAGAGGTTGGCGAACCACTTCGCCTTGGAACCGCGGTGTCGCCCGTACATCACCGCCACCGGGTCAGCCCCGCCAGGACGCAGGCCCAGCGCACGCAACTGGCGGCGGGTGGCCAGCACATCGCGGGGTGCGCAGCCGTGTGAGAGCAGCGGCAGCCCATCGAGAGTGCCGTGTGTGTACTGCTGGGCGTCCGACCACGCCACCGTGGCGAGCACCCACGGGTACTGGCGGCGGCCCACGGCTACAACGCCGCCGTCAGCAACGCCACGTTGTGCGCCACCAGCAGCGCGGGCAGCACCACCGCGAACGTCACCGCCGACGCGTTCACGCCGCCACCAGCACGGGCGCGCCGGCCTTGTTCGAGGCGGCCCAGAACGCATCGGCCCGGACCTGCGCGTTCTGGTAGCGCCTCCAGGCCAACCCGGTCCGCAGTTCTGCGTCGACCTTGTTCCCCATCACCTCCCCCAGCACCTTCCGGTAGTCGGCTCGCGCCGGGTACTGCCCGACCAGAAGAGTCAGCGACGCCACGCGGGCCGCGAGGCTAACCAGCGCCTTACGTGCGTCCAGGTAGCCAGCGCACGCCTGCTCTTCAGCCAGCCGCAGCGCGGTCAGCGGCGACGCAACGAACGTGGTCTTGAACATGGCAGAACCTCCGTAGAAAGAAAGTGAGTAAGAAAAGGGGATCTGGTGGCGAGCCAAAGGCACGGCTTCGCCACCAGATCCCCGGTTCGGCCTCCTACCTGCGTAAACAGGTTGTTCGAAGGCCTCTTCGCACACCTGAAAAAGGGTGCACGAAATAAGCGTTATGTAGCCCCGCTCCCGGGGTTCTTATCTCACGTGGTGCTTGCGCATGCAGGACGAATTACCCATCGACTCCCGGAACTCCGGGCTACCTCAGGAACGTCGTGCGCAATGGCCCCAAAGCGGAGCGACCACCTGACGACACGTGAGTGCCGCTCACACGAAGCGAGATTGAGTTGTGGATCTCGCCGCCTCCTGACCCCCTGTGACCTGGGTCGCTCTGGCGACAAGACAGAAGCTAACAGTTGATATGTGACCTGGTCAACAGTTAGGCATGACTTGCCCAAAACTGGCGTTCTACCTGCGCAAACGCTGGTAGGTAGCCTGTTAGGCCACTGGTAGGCTGTGGCCGTTGTCAACGAACGGAGGCCCCATGTCAGGCGAGAGCCCGCGAGCCGAGCGGAGGGAGTCGCTGCGGCATCAGGTCGTGCGGAACATCCGCAACCAGATCGACGCTGGCAAGCTTCGTCATGGACAAGCCCTGCCGTCGACGCGCGAACTGGCGGAGCAGTGGGACGTCAGCGTTTTTACGATCAATGAGGCGATGAAGGACCTCGTTAAAGATGGATTTGTCGTGACGAAGTCGCGTTCCGGGCGCGTCATCCACGCTCCTGATCAAGCGGAGCATCATGAAGTGCTAACCGCAACGCCTCATGTTCTACTGATCGGCGGATACGCTGGAAGTGGAAAAACGGAGCTTGGTCGTATCTTGGCGCGAGAAACCGGCTGGCCAATGCTCGACAAAGACACGCTTACCCGTCCGGTGGTTGAAGCTGCGCTTGAAATCCTTGGGGCGTCTCCGAATGATCGAGAGTCCGAAGATTACCTCACAATGGTGCGTCCGCGTGAGTACGAAGCACTGATTAACGCAATGACGGAGAATGTCCAATGCGGAAATAGCGCAATCGTGACCGCTCCGTTCATCAAGGAGTTCAAGGACACGGCTTGGCTTAAGAGAATTGAGGCGGGCTGCGTTGACTTGCACGCGAAAGTGACCGTGGTTTGGGTCTACTGCGATGCGGACACAATGAACACCTATATCCGTCATCGGGGCGCGGCTCGTGACATGTCAAAGCTCGACAACTGGTCAGGTTACCTGGGCGGCATTGACGTTGATTTCCGGCCGCCCGTGCCGCATGAAGTTATCGACAACAGCGCGTCCGGAGTTCCGTTGCAGACTCAAGCGCGCGACTTGATCTCGCGTATTACAGCGTAGGCTTGAGCCTAAAACCCGACGAAGAGGATAAAGACGGTGGCGGCAGCGGTTCTGGTAAGCAATGAGGTCGATGACAGGGTTGGACACGAATACCTGAGCGCAGTGCCAGGATTGAAGATCGTGGAGTACGACCCGAACGAGTTGACCCTGACGGAGGTGCAGCGGTCTTCTGACCTGCTCATGCCTCCCTACAGGGGAAGTCATCGTCCTTTGGGCTTGATTGCGGAGTTGCCTAATCTCCGTATGGTGCAGTTGCTCTCAGCGGGTGTTGATGAATGGCGTCCCCACGTACCCAATCATGTGACCGTCGCAAGCGCGCGCGGTGCGCATGCTGGGCCAGTATCTGAGTGGGTGTTGTCCGCTATATTGACTCAGCTGCGCCAGTGGCCTGCTCTCGTGCGTTTCCAGGATGAGCATGTCTGGGCGCATCGACGCTTTAATGCGGATACTCTTGCTGGCAGCCGAGTGCTTATCCTAGGCGCCGGGAGCATCGGCATGGCTGTTGCTCGCAAGCTTCAAGCATTCGATGCCACGGCAACACTAGTGGCAAGTACTGCCCGTCCTGGTTTCCATGGTCCTGAGGAGCTTCCTCAGTTGGTCACCGGACACTCCGTCGTGGTCGTAACTGCGCCGTTGACAGAGCGTACATTTCGTCTTGTGGACACCAATTTTCTTGCTGCCATGGATGATGGTGCATTGCTTGTGAATGCCGGTCGCGGGCAAATTGTCGACACAGATGCGCTCGTTGTCGAACTTGATTCTGGCCGCTTGCGTGCCGCCCTAGACGTAACTGATCCGGAGCCTCTGCCTGCCGATCATTCACTGTGGCGTCATCAGGCCGCGATAATTAGCCCACACGCCGCTCGCACCGTTCCTGGAACCAATCGGCTTTGCTATGAAGTAGCCGCTGAGCAGATTCAGGCGTTTCTCTCTGGTGACACGCCGTCGAACGTGGCGCATGCCTAGCTAGCCATCCACGTGGAGCTAGAACGGTGGTTCGTTCTCGTCGGGCGTTCTCTTGTGCAGCGCATCACGAGCGACAAAATGTCTTACTGGGACCACGCCCAAGCCGGTTACAGAGATGGCGTAAGTGGTGAGCGCCAGCCATGAGCCGTTCTGCGCCCTGCTCCATGCGGCTACTTCACCCATGGTCAAAGGCAGGCGGTCAGGGTTGAGGCCTTGTGTGCGAACGGCAGTCGCCGGCGGCCTGGTTGGCGGGCTGCCTTGCGCATGCCGATAGACCTGGCGGAGGTCGACCCAGACGAGTTCGGGTGGGTCGCACGTGCGCCACAACGGCGACGGCTGGTGCTCACGCGAATCGACCATGCGTTCGATCGTGCAACCTTGGCTCATGCCGAGCAAGCCCGAGCGTTCTGATAGCCGCGGGCAAAGCGTCACGACGGCGCGGCGCTTGGCCGCCGTGGTTGGCGGACTTAGTGGCGAACTGGCGGCGAAGTGGCTTGCTAGAGGGCGTTCGGCAGTGCGGAACGGCAGGTCAGAGGCCTACCGTGCGCCCTGTGGCAAGCCCCTTAAAAGGACCACAGCGCTGTCTCGGTGATCAGAGGCGCTTCAAGCCGACGAAAGGTGGTGTGCTCGTGACGCTTCAGGTGTAGCGCGAGCCGGGCGTCCGACGACTTAGGAACATGGTTGACGCCAGGAACCCGACGCCATCCGATACGTCTGCTAGCGCAGAGCCTAAGCGGCAACTGCCCCCGGTCCTGGACAAGCTCAGCCCACTCGAAGAAGCGGTCATCGATGCCGCTCGCCGAGGAACCTGGGTACAACCTGGCGCCACACTGGCGGCTGGCGATCTCATTGCCGCCGAGGACCTGGGACTGCGAGTGCGGGCGGACCTGATCCGCGAACTGCTCATGGGACGCCGCGGCGAACTCGATCCGCAGGGCGTGCTCATCCGGGGTGTGCGGGTGATCGGCCGACTAAACCTGGATCACCTCACTGCAGTCACCGGCGTGGCGCTGGTCGACTGCGCGTTACCGGATGGCATCACATGTCAACAGGCACGCCTCCACCAGGTGAGCGTGTCCAGCAGTGTGATCTTCTCCTTGAACGCCGAAAACGTCCGGATCGACGGGCACTTCCTTATGAGTGACGCGCGCATCACCGGCTCTAGCGAAGACGGAGCCCTACGGCTGGCCGGCGCGCACATCGGCGGCAAACTCGACCTCGACGGCGTCACCATCACCGACACCACCGGCCCCGCCCTGGACGCCGACGGCATCCGCATCGACAGCGATCTGCTCGTGCGTAGCGCGCGCATCACCGGCTCTAGCGAAGACGGAGCATTCCGGCTGGTCGGCGCGCATATCGGCGGCTATCTCAACCTCGACGGCGTCACCATCACCAACACCACCGGCCCCGCCCTGCACGCCGACGACGTCCGCACCAACAGCAACCTGTTTCTGCGTGACGCGCGCATCACCGGCACCGGCGAAAGGGGAGCATTCCGGCTGATCGGCGCGCACATCAGCAGTCAACTCGACCTCGACGGCGTCATTATCACCAACATCGCCGGCCCCGCTCTGGTCGCCGACGGCATCCGTATCGACAACCATGTGTTCCTGCGCAACGCGCACATCACAGGCGCCGGCGAAAAGGGAGCCCTACGGCTGCCCGGCTCGCACAGCGGCGGCCAAGCTCATCTGACCGGAACACAGGTGACCAACGAATCGGGTCCACTGGTGATGCTGTCGGAAGCTCAGGTCATTCAGCAGCCGTTGTTCTTCTCGGCCGCGCTGGTGTGCCCACAGTCCCGCCGGGAGGTCGTCAACCGTCCCTGCCCCGACGGAGCACGCCGCATGGTCGTGCGAGGGTTTGTGTTCACCCAGCTTCGGGACGTCACCTGGCGGGAGTGGCTGCATTTGTTGGTCCACCACACCCCCGAGTACCTGCCCCAGCCCTACCAGCAACTTGCCGCAGTGGAACGCGCCGCCGGGCATGACAACAACGCTCGCACCATCCTCATCACCCAGCAACACGATCTACGCCGCCGCGCACCCGACGCGCTCGGCGGCTCCCTCGCACGCGCACGCCACTGGTTGTGGGGCTGGCTGGGCCACTACGGCTACCGCGCCCACCGTCTGGTCACCGCCCTGCTCATTGCCCTGATCCTCGCCGGCGCCACCGGCTACACCGCAGGACAGATCACTACCCGACCAACCCATCACACCGCCGAACGCGTTCAATCACCCACCACCCCCGCCACCGCGCCCGGTATTCCGTGCTCCACCGCCGAACTCATCGGCCTCGGCATCGACCGCGGCCTGCCCGTCGGCGCCACCGGCCTCCGCGCCCGCTGCGACCTCGACACCACCACCCGAAGGGGCCAAGCCTTCACCTACCTGCTTTGGGCCCTTCAAGCCCTCCTCTGGGCACTGGCCACCCTCACCATCGCCGCTTACACCGGCCTCATCCGCAAAACCACCTGACCACCCACACCAACGCCGACAACCTCCGCCACACGACGACGCGGCGCTTGCCGCCGTGGCTGGCGGACTTAGCGGTGAAGTAGCTCACTGAGAGGCGATCGGTGGCGCGAAGCGGCAGATCAACGGCCTGTCATTCGTCATTCGGCGAGCCTTAAAGTTCGTCTCGTGGTCGTATTCGATTGTATACTCGGCTGAAGGCTTGCCGATGAGCGCAAGGACGGCGTTTCCGCTACCTCGTCGCGGTACTGCCCTCTAAGACAGACGTAGCGGCAGATCCGACAGGAGGCAGGGCCTTGAACGTATACCGACCGATCCCAAGCATCGAAGACTTTCCGGCTATCGGAACTGACTATGCTATTGAGCATTACGAGCGCGTTCTGCAAAGCGCCTCGAAAGCGGCTAGTTCTGAAATAGTAGAAGATGTTATTTGCAAGCTGGGTCGAGAAGCTGCGGCGGAGACCGGTGCGATTGAGGGACTGTATGAACTCAGGCCGGGAGACACTCGTACTATCGTGTCAGAGCGCCCGGATTGGGAAGAAGTTTTCCAGCGTCAGAATGAGATAGCGCTCGCAATGTTTGAAGCGCAGCGAGACTCATACGAGTATATACGGGAACAAGCGCACGAAGACTTTGAAATTAGTGAGCACTGGATTAAAGAGCTTCATGCGCGAGTATGTGCAAGCCAGGGAACATACCAGGCAGGACACATACTTCCCGATGGGGGTGTGGGACAGAGTCCTCATGAACTGCTTCGTGGTCAATACAAGACTAGCGAGAACGAAGCTGTTCGTAGGGACGGTCAAAGATTCAAATTTGCACCGGTGATGGATGTGCGACCGGAGATGCATCGACTAATTGAGCAAGTCCGGTCTCAGCGATTCGCTAAGTCGGATACTGTAGTGAAAGCCGCCTATGTTCAATACTGCTTGACTCATATACACCCGTTCTCGGATGGAAATGGTCGCACGGCAAGAGCATTCGCTTCCCTCTTCACCTATCGAGAATTCGGCGTTCCCGTGATTGTGTACGCCGACCGAAAGCAGCGATACCTTCAGGCTCTTGAGAATGCAAACGTCGGAAGATATAACGAGTTGGTCCAGCACTTTCGTTACCGTGTCATTGATACTTTGGAGCGCGCTTCTCGGGAGATAGGGGCAGCGGTCGAGAAGTCTGCATCTGAGACATTTTACGCTCTCCTCCGTATGCGTGCATCCGATGGTCAAGTTACGGTGGCGGATAAGAGGCTCGTTGCTGGAAGCATCCTGACGCACCTTATATCCGAATTGAAAAGATCTACTACCGAGTTTGATGCGAAAGCGGATGGAGTGCTTTTCTTCGAGTTGGATACGGGCTATAACGGCTCAACTTCCAACTTTCCTGGGCCGTACACTCATTCGGGGCACAGCTTCATTGTTCGAGCTGGGATGACCCGACCAGCGGAGGTTCACACGTCAGTCATAATTGCCGTTGGGATCGCGAACGACCTCGATGACATGTATGTTTTCAAGGTTGAGGCCAGAAAGCCAACTGGTCGAGCCTCAACGTTTACTGCTGTGGAATTGAATGCTACATACGAGGATGCTTTTCCTGATCTGGGGACCAGTGTCATCGAACGGCTGCGACTTTTCTGTGAAAGTGTCATGAGGTTTCTGCTTAATGACCTGCATGGCCTCGCTAAATCGGCTTTGCATCAGGCGGGTGCGGCAGTTGTTGACGATCGCGATGATTGATGAAGTGAGATGATCAGCTCGGCGATTGCGTGGATTCTTGCGGCTATCTCCTGCCTTATGGACGGCATATCGCCGAACGTGACCGACGCGCAGAGATTGCGGGAGAGCATCAGAACGGCGACTCATCCTCGTCCTGCACGCGTTTATGCAGCGCGTCGCGAACGGCCACCGAGCGTGGAAGACGCGACTAGCACTCACTCTGGCTAGCAGCCCCCAAGGCCGCTCTGAAACCAGTTGCTCGGTTGAGACCTGGCCTGCACCACCGATACCGGCACCAGCCGCAGCATGCCCTGTGCTTCACCAGGTGCCGCAGTCTCCTGGGCGGTCTGGGTGCCGTGCTGGCCCAAGCAGGGGCGCTATGACGAAGCCGTAGTCATGACAGGAGAGAAGGCCGGGGGACGCCTGCCGACTGAACGCTTCGGACGCTCGTGTAGACCGATGCTGGCCAATACCCCTACCAGCATCTATCCGATCGTGCGCAGGTTGTAGCAGATGCTGTACCAAGTTCAGGACGAGGTCGCAGTTCCAAACCGAGGTGGGCCCTGACATCACCACGCGACATCAACGGCGGTGGACGGCCGTGAACTGACCTGGTGTGAAGCGAACCTCCCGGAGGCGTCCGCGTGGGGAACATGCAGTTCAACGAAGCAAACCACCTGATTTACACCCGAGCGGTCGCAGGTTCGATCCCTGTCGCGCCCACCAAATACGCGTCATTCAAACCACGCACCGTAGAGAACCATCTGCGGTGCGTGGTTTTGTTTCTGCTATCTGTTACATCGTTCTTGGGGGATGACGAGCTGCTAGCCCTCGAGTTTGAGGGCGAGTACGTCAGCGGTGATGGGTTCGTTCCCGTCGATGACGGTTGCGCCGCCGATCGCCAACAGTGAGCCGTTGGATTCCGCAGCGGCAACCAGAGACACCTTCGGCGTCGGCAGCTGCGCATCGAGGGTCTGCCAGCGGTCGGTGTGCGTGTCGTACACCTCGGTCGTACGCAGGAAAGTGGAGCTTCCGGCAGCCCTGGTGTAGCCGCCGACCACCGCGATGCGGTGGCCGATCACGGTCATCCCGGAAAACGCGCGACTCTCGAGCATTGGAGCGATCGCCGTCCAGGTGTTGGTGCCTGGGTCGTAGCGTTCTGCTGTGGGGATCGTGTCGAAGTCCTGGTTTTCCCCGCCGATGGCGTACAGGTGACCGCCGGCCGCTACCAGCCCGTGGCGCGCACGAGTGACCAACATAGGCGCGACCTGTTTCCACCCCAACACCGGTTTCCTGGGGTTGAAGACGATGACTGAATCGGTGTTCCTGTCGCCACCGTTGTCGGGAACACTGCCCCCTGCCACGTACAGCAGGTCTCTCAGTCCGGCGGCCGCAGCTTGGAGGCGCTGTTCTGGCAGGGCCGGGCTCGTCGTCCACTCGCGCGTGCGCGGGTCGAACCGCTCGACCACGTCCAGAAACCCCGTGCTGTTGATCCCGCCGACGACGTACATCATGCCGTCGACCTCGGCTGCCGTCGGGTTGCCCCGCGGCGTGGGCATGGGAGGCAGGGATTGCCACTCACCCTTGCCTGCTGCCCGGCGCGCCTCAACGGAAGCGACCGGGGGTTTCGTGTCGTCGGTGATGCCTCCCGCAACGAGAATGCGCCCATTCAGCGCAGCTCCGCAGCTGGCTTTTCTCGGGCTCAGCAATGACGCACGATTCTTCCACTCGGCCATGATGTCGACTCCTTCGCGTCGAACGGGAAGATTTCACCCCCAGGCCTTGAACGTTTTTGCAACGACATCCGCCGGTGATCGGATCGGTCAACTGTTCAGGGGTCATCTGGCATTCCCAGGACAGCTGTTGATATCTTCCGTATCGGATCCGCAGGGCGGGCGTTACTCAATGAATGAGGCGGCCACCTGATCAGACCAACCTTGAAGATTGGTGTGTCCAGCGGTAATCGAACGACTGCTCTGTGTGGGTCGAAGCGCAACTTTGATGCGGCAACAAGTCGACTCCAATGCCGAAGTGCTGTGGCGTCGATACCCAGGTCTCCTCGCGTGGAATTCCGTAACACCTCATCGATCTCGGTCGAAGCAGCAAGGGCGTAGATCCCCGCTGCGGCGCAGGAGGTCGTCCGGTGCACGAGAGACCCGAGCAGGGCCCGCCTTCCCAGACCACCAACACCGTCGACGGTGACGCGGGCACGGTCTTCCAGCTGGGCAGCAGCCACGGCAACATCGGCGTCTTCCGCGGCAACAACTTCATGTTCAACCTCGGGCCGCGGTGGGCGGTCGTGATCGTCGTCTGCTTTCTCGCGGCGGCGACGGCGGTGGCTGTGGTGTACGTGCGGAGCGCGCCTTCCGAGCCCGCCGAACCGCTGGCCATTGCCGTCACGCCCACTGTGAAGGAGTGCGATTTCCGCTGGGTCGTGCCGAAACCGCTGGCGGAGGTCAAGGCGGCGGCGGACCCGGCGATCAAGCCGGACCGGTACGCCACGTGGGAGCACTCCAGGGATGGTGTGCAGGCGAGCACGGCGAAGTTCACCATGACCGTGCAGGGGCACGACGCGACCAGCAACGTCGTGATCACCGGTATCCGGGCCAAGGTGCTGGAGAAGAAGCCGCCGCTGACGGGGACGCTGCTCACCGGCGAGTGCGGAGCGCCGACTACCGCGCACTACGTGAGAGTCGACCTGGACCGCGAGCAGCCTGTGAGCTTTCCGGACGAGCTCGACGCGGACACTGCGGCGGACATGGTGGCGCGAGGGTTGCGGGCGGACCCGGTCCGGCTTCCCTACAGCGTCTCCTCGACCGAGCCGGAGGTGTTCACCGTTGTCGCCGGCACGGAGTCGTGCGACTGCACGTGGGTGATCGAGCTCGACTGGTCGGCCGGGGGCAAGAGCGGCGTCCAGACGGTCGGCAACGACGGGAAACCGTTCCGCACGACCAGCACGAGCAACGCGGTCCCGTGCGTCATCCACAACTCGGACTGGTGTGTGTGATCGCTGGAACGAATTGAGACGGTGCCGTACTTTGTTCGAGGTTCGCCATCTCCGAAGGACGACGACTACCTGTGAAGCGCAAGGGCAAGGCCGCGAAACCCGTCCCCACCACCGTCACGCAGGAGCAGGTCAAGCTGCTCGCCCTCGTGGAGCAGGGCGGCGTGCACCGCGGCGCCACGCGCTGGTACCTGGAGCACCGGCCCGCCAAGCAGTGGGATTCGGACGACCTCGAGGTCCTGCGGCTGCGGGACTGGATCACATGGGTCGCGCCCGACCGGGCAATGGAGCACGGGATGGCGGCGCCGGTCGACATCACGGCTCAGGGGCGTGCGGCGCTGCGGCATCACCTGCCGGAGTGGGTGCTGGGGCGCAAGGCCATCGCCGCGGAGCCGCCCAGACTGCCCGCCGTCGAGACGATCACCGCGTTGGACTCGTTCAGATAGACGGCGATCACGGTAGAACGGTCTTAGTCGAATCCAAACGGAGGCGAAGACCGGCCATGTCGAACTTGTTGACCGGCGGCGATTTGCGCGCACGTGACCACCACCGGATCGAGGACGACGCACGGGAAGAGGGGCCCCTGCACGCCGTGACGTTGCCCAACGGCGTCGAGATGCAGGTGGTCACGGTCGGGTTGGAGCTCACCCGTCAGTTGCTCACCGACCAGCGGCTCTCCAAGGACAGCGCGGCCCTGCAGCGCGAGATCAAACGCCAGCTCGCCGAACTGGGAAGCACGCAGACGGACCTCGCCGGTCTCTTCGGGCCGAGCATGCTCAACAGCGACAACCCGCAGCACGCCCGGCTCAGGGCGCTCGCGGTCAAGGCGTTCAACGGCAAGGCGGTGCAGCAGCTCGCGCCGCGCATCGAGGAGATCAGCGCGGAACTGATCGCCAGGCTTCCCGAGAACGAGGAGATCGACCTCGTCGCGGAGCTGGCCGTGCCGATGCCGATGCACGTCATCGGCGAGGTGCTCGGGCTGCCGGCCGAAGATCGTCCGCACGTCCGCACGTTGATCGAGACGATGATGTCGATGGAACCCGAGGTGTCGCAGCCGGCGAGCGACGAACTGGGCGGCTACTTCCACGCGCTGCTCACGAGCAACGGCCTGGACCCCCGATCGCTGTTCGGCGCGTTGAGCACGGCCGCGGGCGACGATGGTGACCACCTGAGCCACGACGAACTGATGGCGATGGCGTTCCTTCTCGTCGTTGCGGGGCACGAGACGTCAGCGAGCCTCATCGCGAACGTGGTGCACGACGCGTTGGACAACGACCTGTGGCACGAGGCCGTCGAAGACCCAGACCTCGTGCCACGCCTTGTCGAGGAGACGTTGCGTCACAACCCGCCGGTCCGCAGCGCCACGCACCGCATCACCACCGAGCCTGTCGAGATCGGCGGTACGACGGTTCCGGAGAACACGCTGCTGCTGATCAACCTCGGCGCCGCCGGACGGTGCCCGCGGGCACACGACAAGGCCGACGAGTACCGGCTCGACCGCGAGACGACCGGTCACGTGACGTTCGGCCACGGCCCGCACTTCTGCCTGGGATCGGCCCTCGCCCGGCTGGAGACCGAAACCGTGCTTCGGCACCTCACGAGCCGGTTCCCGCTCGCCACCTACTCGGGCGACGAGCAGCCCGCGGTGACGCACAACGACATCATGGCCAGCCTTAAATCGCTTCCGGTCGTGCTCCGGCGCTGACACGCTGGACCGCGTGGAGATCATCCGAGGGGGACCGGAACACGTCGACACGGCCGCGTTGATCTGGGCGCACGCGGTCGCCAAGAGGGACGGCTACGACGAGGTTCCGTCGCTCGAAGCGGCGCGTCCCGGGATTGAGAGTGCTCTCGCGAACGAGCCTTCGCTGCTGCTGATCGCGCAGGAAGGCGGTGAGGCCGTGGGTTTCATCGCCGGAGGTCCACATGAGACGGACACGGCCGGCGTCGCCTACATCAACTACGTCGGTGTGCACCCCGACGCGTGGGGCAAGGGCGTCGGCGAGGCGTTGCTGCGCGCGCTGCCTGACGCGTTGATCAAGAATGGATACGAGAAGGCCGAGTTGCTGGTCTACGTCGACAACGTCCGGGGCGTGCGGCTCTACGAACGCCTCGGGTGGGTCAAGGTCGGTGCCCCCGCGCCGCATCCGCGCAACGGCCGTGTGGAGCAGCGTTACGCGTTTTCGCCCGCATCGCGGGACTCGGGGGCGTGAGAGCGTTTAGCGGGGGATTAGGGGATCAACCCCAATGCGGCTGACCAGGGCTATCCTCAAGTCCATTTGAGACGTAACTTTTGCTCATGTCAGTGCGCACGTTCGCCTTCGTGGTCGGTCTCGCGTTCTTGCTCGGTGGGGGTGCGATCCTGTTCGTGACGCTGGCCGTCGAGGCGCCGAGCGGGTCGCTGATCCCGTGCGGCAACAGCCTCGGTCTCGGCTTCGACGAGCCCGCGGCCTCCGCGGTCAGTCCGGCCTATGTGGACATCTGTGCCGATCTCAGGCATCGACGGCTGCTCTGGGCGTTGCCGATGGCAGCGGTGGGTGTGCTCCTGCTGATCGGCTCTTTGGTCGGTTCCCGACGGGCTACTCGCCGGTAAGGTCGCGGCATGACGTGGATGGTCTACGGCGCCAACGGCTACACCGGACGCCTCATCGCCGAGCTCGCGGTCCAGCGCGGGGAGCGGCCGATCCTCGCCGGGCGTTCGCTCGAGAAGGTCGAGCCGATCGCCGCCGCCCTCGGGCTCGAGCACCGGGCGTTCGACCTGAGTCAGGCGCGGGCGCATCTTGAAGACGTCGACGCCGTCGTGCACTGCGCGGGACCGTTCGCGCACACGTCCACCGCGATGGTGGACGCCTGCCTGAGGAGCCGCACGCACTACCTCGACATCACGGGCGAGATCGACGTCTTCGAGTCCATCGGCCTGAGGGACATCGACGCGCGCAAGGCCGGCATCGTGCTGTTGCCGGGCGCCGGGTTCGACGTCGTCCCCACGGACTGCCTCGCCGCGATCCTGAAGAACGCCCTGCCGTCCGCGACGCACCTCGACCTCGCGTTCGTCGTCGGGGGAGGGGCGAGCGCGGGCACGACCAAGACGTCCGTCGAGGCCGCCGCCGTGGGTGGGCGGATCCGCGTGAACGGCGACCTGAAGAGCGTCCGCATCGGGCATCGGCGGCGCACCGCCTACTTCCGGTCCGGGCCGCGCGAGGTCGGCAGCATCCCGTGGGGCGATGTGAGCACCGCCTACCGTTCGACCGGCATCCCGAACATCACGACGTTCACCACCGTGCCGGGCATGCTCGGGCAACTGCAGCAGGTGTTCGCGCCCGTCTTGCAGACGCCGTTCGTGCAGAACGTCGCGAAGACCGTCGCCGGCAAGGTGAAGGGCCCCGACGAGCGCAAGCGCGCCAACACCAGGGCCGAGGTGTTCGGCGAGGCGTGGGACGCGCAGTCGAAGGTCGAATGCGCGATCACCACCCCGAACGCCTACAGCCTCACCGCAGACTCCGTGCTCCGCGCCATCGGCAAGATCAACGGCGTGGCGCCCGGCTCGCACACGCCGTCCAGCGCGTTCGGCGCCGACTTCGTGCGCGAGCTCGACGGCGTCGTCGCGGGCGAGGTCCGCTTCACCTGAGTTAGGGCCTCTAACTCCTGCTTGAGATCATTACTGTTTGAGATTCTTTACTTCTTGAGGTGCTTGGCGACGCTGTCGACGACCCCGCCGACGGCGTCCTTCACCTTCTCCACGCCGTCCTTGACGGCCGCCTTCGCCTGATCGGCGCGGCCCTCGTTGGCGAGCTGCTCGTCGCCGGTGACCTCACCCGCGGTCTCCTTGGCCTTGCCGCCGAGCTCTTCCGCCTTGTTGCCGATCTTGTCCGACAGCGACATCGCGTCCTCCTGAGCTGGTTGGTCTGACGCCTGTTCGATGTCCGTCCCCGCAGCTTCGTCACGCCACGGTCGGGTGAAAACCGGGTGAGAGCGATCACGGGTGGGAAATCAGGGAACCGCGTGACGTTCCGCGTTCGAACGTGTCCATCGGGCGACGAAGCAAAATTGGGCGGGGGTGTGCGCATGAGCGTGGCCGAAGCAGCCGCACTCGACGATGCCACGCTGGTGGCAAGGTCCCGTGACGGCGACGTGAGGGCATATGAGCAGCTCGTGCGCCGTTATCAGGGTCCGATGTACCGGCTGGCGTTGCGCATCGTGGGCAGCACCGGCGACGCCGAGGACGCGGTGCAGGACGTGTTCCTCACCGCGTGGCGGCGGCTCGGGCAGCTCAACGACGACGCGGCGTTCATCGGCTGGCTCTACCGCACCACCACCAACCAGTGCCTGAACGTGCTGCGCAAGCGCAAACCGCACGCCGACACCGAGCTCGACGAGCACGAGTCGCCGGCGCCGCGCACCCGGCCCGACCGCGCGGTGGAGGTGAGCGCGCAGCTCGACGCGCTACAGGCCGCACTGCGCGGCCTCACCCCTGAGCAGCGGGCGTGCTGGGTGCTGCGCGAGGTCCACGGCCGGTCCTACGACGAGATCGCCGAGGCGATCGGCACGACCCAGCAGTCGGTGCGCGGCAGGCTCGCGCGGGCACGGGCACAACTCGCGGAGGTGATGGCGCCGTGGCGGTGACGTCCGACTACGTCCTGCCGTGCGGGCGGGACGTAGAAGAAGTCTGGGAGGCGATCGACCTCTCCGACGAACACACGCGCTCGTGTCCGCACTGCGGGGCGGTGCGGGAGAGTCTGCTGGTTCTGCGCGAGGCGACCGCGGAGATGGTCCGCGAAGAGGTCGAGCCACCGTTCGACCTGGTCAGCCGCGTGATGTCCGCGGTGCGCGCCGACGTGCGGCGGTCCGACGTCGTGCCGTTGCCCGGCGACGGACTGGCCCGGATCAGCACGCGCGCGGTCGCGGCGGTGCTGCGCTACGCGGCGGACGGTGTGGACGGCGTGCGGGCGCGGGGATGCCATGTCGTCGAAGCGCCGGAGTCGACCGGCGTGGACCCGGTGATCGAGGTCGAACTGAGCATCGCGATCACCGCAGGCCAGGTCACGCACCAGGCGTACGACGAGGTGCGGCGCCGGGTGCTGGCCGCGGCCTCCGCGCGGATCGGTGTGCGGCTCGCCCGCCTGGACCTCGTCGTGTCCGACGTTCTCGAAGGATGAGCGAGTGATCGAAACAGTCGTGTCCGCTCCGGCGGTGGCGGCGGTCGCGGTGCACGCGGCCGAGCAGGTCGCCGGCGTGCGCGTGCAGCCGGGTGTGGCCGGCCTGGTGAGTTCTGTGGTGCGCGCGGCGAGGCAGCAGATCAAGGGATTGCAGCCCGCGCCGGTGGAAGGCGTGCGGGTGCGGTGGTCGGGAACGGCCGCGGTGCTGGAGGTGGACGTGGTGATCTCGGGCCAGGACCAGGCCGCGGCCGTCGCCCGCGCCGTGCAACGGTCGGTGCGCGCGCTCGTGCCGGAACTGACCGGCGTCGAGGTGGAGTCCGTCCTCGTGACGATCGTGGACGTCGCATGGTGATCGTGACGGAGTTGTTGAAGGCACTGGAGAAGGTCGACGGACTGCGGCCGTCGGCGCCCGAACCCGCCCGCTCGTGGATCTCCTGGGACGTCGACGCGCTGGCCGTGGACGTCGAGGACGAACTGGTCTGCGTCCGGGTCGTCGCCACCCGGCTGCCGCTGGCGCTCACGGAGGCCGGTGCGGCGTTGAAGTTGGTTCTCCTTGGCACGCAATGGGAAACGGCCGTCGTGCGGATCGTGGTGACCGATGTGGACAAACGTGCCCTCGATCACCTGAACGGGTCGTGACGAATCGGTCGCAGCCGGTGTCTTTCTGATGTGAACGCTTCGAAGGAAGGGATTGCGATGAGCACGCAGACTGCGGAGAAGAACGGTGTCGCGGGCGGGAAACTGGTGACCGACAAGGGATCCACCACCATCGCGGACGTCGTCGTGCAGAAGGTCGCCGGCCTCGCGGCGCGGGAGATCCGGGGCGTGCACGCCCTGGGCGGCGGCGCGACGCGGGCATTGAGCGCGTTGCGCGACCGCATCCCCGGCGCCACGGCGAGCGCGGGCCAGGGCGTGTCGGTCGAGGTCGGCGAGAAGCAGGCCGCGGTCGACCTGGAACTCGTGGTCGAGTACGGCGTGCCGATCGCGGACCTCGCGAAGTCGGTGCGCACCAACGTGATCACGGCGATCGAGCAGATCACCGGCCTCGAGGTCGTCGAGGTCAACATCAACGTCAACGACGTGCACATCCCGAGCGACACCGAGGGCGAAGAGCCCGAAACCGCTCGCGTGCAGTGAGGGGAACCGCCATGAGCACCACCGCACTGGGCCTGTTGACCGGGCTCGCGCTCGGCCTGGCCGCGGCGTTCGGGGGCTTCAGCGCGTTCCTGCTCGTGCTCGTCTTCGGCGCGCTCGGCCTGGTCGCGGGCCGGGTCGCCGAGGGCAAGCTCGACCTCGCGCAACTGCTCGGCAGGGATCGGGACTGACGATGATCACACCGCTCGCCGCCCAACCAGGTGTCGTACAACCTGGTGCGGCACAGCCAGGTCTGACCACCGTCGCGGACCGCGCGGTGGGCCGCATCGCCGGGCGCGCCGCCATGGAGGTGCCGGACGTGCTCGACTGCGCCGTCACCGCACGGGTGACCGGGGGAGTGACCACGCTCGACGCGCGCCTCGACCTGCGTTACCCGGCACCGGTCGCGTCGACCGCTGCCAGGGTGCGCGCCCACCTGGTCGAACGGGTCGCCGAGCTCACCGGCCTGCGAGTGTCCGTTGTGGACGTGTCGATCGGTGTGCTGCGCGCGGACACGGCTCCGGTGAGGAGGGTCCTGTGACCCGCCGCTCCCGCCGGGCCCTGCCCGCCACGCTCACGGCGCTCGTCCTGCTCGCCGCGTCGGTCCTGGTGGCGGTGTGCGCGATCCAACTGGCCGTGGGCGAGACGCCCCTGCTGCCGTACGACTCCCTGGCCGGCCTGCTGCACGACACGACCTGGTCGGCTCAGGGGGTGGCCGTGGCGGGCGGGGTCGCCGCGGCCATCGGACTGGTGCTGTTCCTCGTCGCGGTCGTGCCCGGCAGAGCGCGGACGGCGGCCCTGGACCAGCACACCGCGGTGTCTGTGCGCGGCCTGCGCAACGCCCTGCGGTCCGCCGCCGTCGTCGACGGCGTCGAATCCGCCGCCGTGAAGGTGCGCCGCCGCCGGGTTCGCGCGGTCGTGCGCACCCGGCGGGCCGTGGTCGACGGCCTGGGTGACACCGTCCGTGCGGCGCTTGAACACCGCGTCGGCGAGTTCGCCCTCGCCCGGCCTCCGCAGGTCGTGGTGCGGGTCAAGGCACTCAGGAGCACACCGTGAACCGATTCCTCCTCGGCCTGCTGGGCCTGGTGCTGATGCTGGCCGGCGCGTTCGCACTCGCTGTCCACTTCGGCTACGTGCGCCAGATGGACCGCTCCGCCGCACTGCTGCCCGGCACCGCGCTGCCACCGACGTGGGTGCTGTGGGTGATCGCGGCCGCGGCGGTGCTGATCGCACTGCTGTGCCTGCGCTGGCTCACCGCCCAGATCCCGCGCCGCAAGGTCGCGGCCTGGCGCTGGGCCGACGAGGCCGGCGCCACCCGCATCACCACGGCGACGGCCGCCGCGCCGTTCGCCGAAGAGGTCACCGCCTACCCCGGTGTGCGCAAGGTCGAGGCCGCGCTGACCGGTCCGCACACCGCCCCGCGCCTGGCCCTCGTCGTCCGCGCCCACGGCGACGCCGATCTGCGGGGGATCCGCCGCCGCATCGACGACGAGGGCCTTCCACGCCTCCGGGAAGCGCTCGGCACACCCGACCTGCACGCCACCGTGGAGTTCCGGATGTCGCCCTCGAAAGCCGACGCCCGAGTGCACTGATATATCGGTTGCGCGAGGACGTTGCGGCGTCCGCCCCGTCCTCGCGCTAGAAAGCGGCTGTACTCAAGTCAGGAGACTCAGCAGAAGAGCTCCGGTGACCGCGCCGAAGACGAAGACCAACGGAATCAACCAGAGGTATAGGCGGGGATCTGCGTTTCGGGTGACGACTTCCGGTGACGCCAGCGGTTCATCCTCGCGAAGGTTGTCATCAGGGTCGTCCACCTCTTCCGGCGGTGTCCACACCAATCGCGACCTCCCAGAGTTCTCCTCGCCAGATTCGCAGAGACTGGTGGTCACGGAACCGTCCGCGGTGTCCTTCGCGCCGAGGGACTCAGTCTCTGTCGTAGCGTCGACGAGCAGTTGGCGAGCGACCTCGGCGTCGGCGGCCAACTCGGAAGGCACTCTTGTCGCCGGTGTCGAATCGACAGGCGCCTGCCGCAGACGCTGCCATGTGGCCGCCCATCGGCGCTGCATGCGAAGGTCACCGCCGCAGACCTCGATGAAGCACTGAACGGAGTCGACACTGGCCGGCAGTTTTGGCTTGGTGCACATACCGTGAACGGTGCTGGAGGCTAACGGGTAGTTGGTGTCGTTCGTTGCTTGGGCGAGCATCTTGTACGAGAGGCCGGTGCCCTTCTTGATGCTCTCCAGCGCCTGGGCAAACTCTGCGGCGGAACGCAAGAGATCTGGATCGGGCCACAACGACGAGTCCGCCTTCGACACTTGAGCCGCTCGTCGCCATGCGGGCTTGGACAACGTCAACCTAGTCTCCTGGCGATTGATCGCAGCTGGGCGTCGGCCACGGCTATGTGCCGTGGCGGCGGAGTCTGAAGCAATTTCCAGCAACGGCGGGCCCGACATGATCACCGTCGTCTCAAGCAGGGTTTCCTCGTGATCAAGGTTTGGCCCTGACCGCATCGGCGGCTTGGCGGACGCCCGCATGTCACGACGGGCGTGCCGACGTGCGGTGTGATCCTTGTGTACCAGCGACCACAATTTGAGCACGTGAGCCCGTGTGCGGGGATCGTCGTCCACCAGTTCGAGGTAGGCGTGTAAGTGAGTTCGTGCGGGGATGGCAGCGGCGTCCTCGATGAACCTCACTTGCAGCGGAGAGATCTTGTACTCGCTGGCGAAGTCCTCGAGGGTGGTCCCGGCGGCCAGCCGGAGCCCACGAAGGACTCCGGCTAGCTCGCGTTGCTGCTCCGCCCCGGGAAGGTCGTTCCGTTCGGCGGTGATCATGACTAGCTCGCAGTCTCCGGGCTGGAAGTTCCGACTTGCGGCACGCGAACGGTTGTGGCGCTCTGCACCCAGCGGGCGATGGGTTCTGCGGCAGAGGCTGTGCAACCCAGCAGGGCCAGGACCGTCAACGGATCCTGTCCCTTGGAGAGTGCGATGAAGACGGCAGTTGCCATGGCTCCCCAGATCAACAGGCGCATGGCTGGCCAGATCAGGGCGCGCAGCGAACGCCTGAGGCGCTCGGACATGTGTCGAGTTCCTTCCGAAGGTTTTTCTTGATCATTTTTGTGTCGTGGAGCGGTACGACCCAGAGGCCAGCGTGAGCGGTTGCAGCCGCATCGCGCTGGCGAAGCCCAAGTCGTGTGCGGAACATTTTGACACCAACGGCCCGTGGATGTGAAACCGCGACACGCTCGTTCATGTCGCCGCCGCAATGCAATGTGTGCGTTGGGCTAGATGGGTTAGCCGCTGTGTTCGTGAACATTTTCGAACGTCCGGAAATTTGATGAACTACTAACGTGCGGCTGGTTTTCGTGACCGAGAGGCGGCTGACTCCGGGCACACGAAGGTAGGATCACAGATCGCATCCGCGCTGGTCAGCGCGATCGAACGTTCGTGGACATCTATGAACGCCACTACACTGTTGAGCATGCACTGCTGTGCGCCGCACTCTTGAGGGGCAGCAGTTGAGGCCGAAGGTGTGTCCGTGGAGCGGATACGACCCCGGGAGTGGTAGTGCCCGGCACTACGACCGTTGCAGCGGTCGCCGGGCACTACTCACTGATCTTGTGGATGAAGGGCTTGCGCCGACCGGTTCTCGTGTGGCGCTTAGCGGTAACTGTGGTTCAACCCGACTGATCACCTTCGCTGAACTCGGCGCGGTGGTCGCAGGATGAACCCGACTCCGCCGTAGTCGCGTACAACGCGGTCGAGTCCCAGAAGTTGTGGTCGCGCTGAGCGGGAATTCTGCGTCGGAGAGAATTGCCGTGGAAGTGGCAGTCGAATTCGCACACTCCGCACGGCATCGCCAAGGTGTTCATAACGAAGAAGCAGGGCGGCCTTCGAGGCCGCCCTGCTTCTTCGTTGGTTCGCCGTCCACTCCGCTCAGCGCGGGGCGAGCAGGCTCGTGATCTCCTGGGACGCGGACACCGTCAGCAGGTGCTGGAGGTTCTCCGGGAGGTCCTCGCCGCGCTTCTGCTTCGCCTGCGCGTAGAGGCGGCCGGCGCGGTAGGAGGAGCGGACGAGCGGGCCCGCCATCACGCCGAGGAAGCCGATCTCCTCGGCCGTCTCCTTGTGCTGGACGAACTCCTCCGGCTTCACCCAGCGCTCGACCGGGTGGTGCCGCGGCGACGGGCGCAGGTACTGGGTGATGGTGATGATGTCGCAGCCCGCGTCGTAGAGGTCGGAGAGCGCCTCCGTGACCTCCTCGGGGGTCTCGCCCATGCCGAGGATCAGGTTCGACTTGGTGACCAGGCCGAACTCGCGGGCCTTGGTGATCACCTCGAGGGAACGCTCGTAGGTGAACGCCGGGCGGATGCGCTTGAAGATCCGCGGGACGGTCTCCAGGTTGTGCGCGAGCACCTCGGGACGGGACTCGAAGACCTCGGCCAGCTGCTCGGGGACCGCGTTGAAGTCCGGGATCAGCAGCTCGACGCCGGTGCCGGGGTTCATCTCGTGGATCTGGCGGACGGTCTCCGCGTACAGCCACGCGCCGCCGTCCTCCAGGTCGTCGCGGGCGACGCCGGTGACCGTGGAGTAGCGCAGGCCCATCGCCTGGACCGACTCGGCGACGCGACGCGGTTCGTCGCGGTCGAGGTCGGCGGGCTTGCCCGTGTCGATCTGGCAGAAGTCGCAGCGCCTGGTGCACTGCTCGCCGCCGATCAGGAACGTGGCCTCGCGGTCTTCCCAGCACTCGTAGATGTTGGGACAGCCGGCCTCTTCGCAGACCGTGTGCAGGCCTTCGCGTTTGACCAGACTCTTGAGCTCCCGGTACTCGGGGCCCATCTTCGCCCTGGTCTTGATCCACGAGGGCTTCTTCTCGATCGGCGTCTGGCTGTTGCGGACCTCGAGCCGCAGCAGCTTCCGACCCTCAGGTACCACAGTCACGTCATCACCCTACGCTGCGCGCTCAAGTGTCCGGGGTCACGCACTACCAGGTCAGGCTAAGCGCCAGAACCAGGCTTCCGGTGGAGCGCTCGTTGTTCACGATCTGTTGTTCACGCAGGTCGCGCCGAACATGAACAACACTCCCGGGCTGAAGATGTTCCCGGCCCGGAGGTGACGACCGGGCCTCGTCGGCGCCTTCCCACTCCCCCCAGGTGAGGGCGCCGACACCCCTACGGAAGATCTGGAGCGATTCCGGTCAGCTTGATCGTGAGCTCCCAGAGGCGGTTCGCGGCCAGGTCGTCACGCGCGGCGGCGGTCATCCGCGCCACGGCGGGGTGGCCGCGGAAGCCGTTGAAACCGTCCGGGCCGTAGTACTCGCCGCCACGCGCTTCGGGTGACGTCGCCGCGTAGAGCTGCGGCAGCGCGCCCATCTCGACGGACTGCGAGAACAGGTGGCTGATCTTGCCGCCGACCCGCAGGACCACCGACTTGTGCGCGTCGGCCATGTTGTTGGTGAGCTCGGTGGCCGTCAGACCGGGGTGGGCCGCGATGGACGTCACGTCCGATGAGCGGCGCTCCAGTTCACGTGCGAACAGGATGTTGGCGAGCTTCGACTGACCGTACGAACCGCGCAGGGTGTACGGGCGGCGGTCGAAGTTCGGGTCCGCGAAGTCGATGTGGCCGTACTGGTGCGCGAGAGAAGCGACGGTCACGACGCGTGCGCCCGGACGTTGCCTCAGAGCGGGCAGCAGCAGCCACGTCAACGCGGCGTGGCCCAGGTGGTTGGTGCCGAACTGGCGCTCGAAGCCGTCGACGGTCCGGCCGTTCGGAACGGCCATGATGCCCGCGTTGTTGACGAGGACGTCGAGCTTCTCGACCTTCTCCGCAGCGGTGCGCACGGAGGCGAGGTCGGCGAGGTCGAGTTCGAGGACCTCGGCCGACCCCTTGACGGTGCGTCGCGCGGTCTCCCCGCGCTGGACCGAGCGACAACCCATGAGCACGTGGGCGCCCCTGGCCGCGAGCACCTGGGCGGTGCGCAGGCCGAGACCGGAGTTCGCACCGGTCACCAGGACTGTGCGGCCGGTCTGGTCGGGGATGTCGGCTTCGGTCCAACGACTCATGGAGTCATTCCTACCGTCCGGTAACTGCCGAGCGATAGGTGTGTGTCCAGTACCGCTTGCAGCACGGGTTCCTCAGCGGCGAGTTCGGCGACGACGCGGTCCTCGTCGACGTGGCCGTTCAGCCCGGCGTTCTCCATGCGGGCGGTCAGCTTGTTCTGCCAGCGGTGGTCGAGTGCCAGCAGCAGTTCCTGCAGTGAGCCGAAGACGTCGGGATCGACGATCAGCGGCGCGGACGGGTCGCGGCGGGCGTCGCGCAGGACGGCGTCGAGCGCGTCGCGGCGACGGTAGTGGTCTGCCCAGCCCATGTCTCGTACCCCCGGTTTCTCGCATACCCTCGGTATGACATGAACATACCACCGGTACGTACCGTCGGTATGTGAGATACGTTTCGGTCGTGCGAACTCGACGCTCCGAGTACTCGGAGTCGACCAGGCAGGCGTTGGTGGACAGCGCCGTCGACCTCTTCACCAAACGCGGCTACGCCGGCACCTCGCTCGACGAGGTCGTCAAACGCGCCCGCGTGACGAAAGGTGCGCTCTACCACCACTTCAGTGGCAAGCAGGCGTTGTTCGAGGCGGCCTTCACCCAGGTGGAGACCCGGTCGATCGCCTCGTTGACCGCGGTGATCACGGCGGAGGGCGACCCCTGGGAGACCGCGGTCGCCGGTCTGCGCGCGTACGTCCGCAAGTGCCTGGAACCGGAGTACCAGCGGATCATCGTCCACGAGGCGCCGGTGGTGATGGGCTGGGAACGCTGGCGTGAGGCGGAGGAGCAGTTCAGCTTCGGTCTGCTCCGCACGGCGGTGCAACTGCTCGTGGATGCCGGCGAAATCGAGGAAGCGCCGGTGGAGATCATGGCCCGGCTGCTGTTCGGCGCGCTGTCCGCGTGCGCGAGCACCATCGCGAGTTCGTCCGATCCGAAGCGCACCGGGCGTGAGGTCGAACGCGCGATCCTGCGTGTTTTGGAGGGTTTGCGCAAGAAGTAGTCGAGTTCGGCCCTAGCGGCCGGGCGCAACGTCGATCACCACGCGGACAACAGAGGTGGTCGGCATCATGATCGAACCTGTCAACACGCGCCTGGGACTCGACGGCAAGATCGCAGTTGTCACGTCGGGAACGCACGGGCTCGGCCTCGCCATCGCGAGCAAGCTCTGCGACAACGGCGCCCACGTCATCCTGACGACATCCGACGAGGACAACGTCGACCTGGAGCGCGCGAAGACCGTGCTCGCGGGCAAGCCCGGCTCGGTGACGGTCACCAAGCTGAACATCCACGACGAGCACTCGGTTCGCTTCCTGCTCGACCAGGTCAAGCAGGAACGCGGGCAGCTCAACTTCTTCGTGCACCACGCCGTGTCGCCGGACCTCACGCCGTTGCTGAACATCGTGGAGCCGCTTGCCAAGGCTCTCGTCGACGGCGGCCGCGTGGTCATCGCCGGCTACACGGTGACACCGGTGCACGGCGTGATTCGGACGCTCGCGCTGGAAATGGCTTGGTACAAGGTCGCGGTCAACGCCGTCGTCACCACCGTTGTGGACAACGGCCCCATGAACATCGATCCGGACCTCGTGGACCGGCTCGCGATCAAGAGCCCGTCCGGTCGCGTCACCCTGCCGCAGGACATCGCGAACGCCGTTTCGTTGCTCTGCACCGACGAGGCCGCGTGGATTCAGGGTCAGGTGATCACCGTCGACGGCGGCCTGGAACTGCTGGAGCGGTGGGGCGAGACGCGCTGAGTCGTCGCCGCGATGATCGCTTCAGAACCTGCTTCGGGGATCGAATCGCTTGTACCGCTTTGTGCTCGGGCAGTGCTCGAGTCGTCCCGGTACCCGATTCGGTCCCTGAGCTATCTGTGAGCGAGTGGTGACCCCAGGTCATCCGCCGATTAACCTCATTAATTGCTCCTAGCGCATTTGGAGTAACGCTCGGCGCACCCGGGCTCAATGCTTGTCCTGCATGGTCACCGAGTGTAAGACTCGAAATGGTGACCTGGGGGCAAGCAAGGGGGTCGGATGATCAGAGTGCTACTAGCCGAGGACGTGCAAATGGTCCGCGGTGCTTTGGTCGCCTTGTTGAATCTTGAACCGGATATTGAGGTCGTCGCGTCCGTCGCAACGGGTGACGAAATCATCGCGGCGGTCGAGAAGAACAAACCGGACGTAGCGGTGCTCGACATCGACCTGCCGGGTATGGACGGCCTTTCCGCCGCCACCGTGATCCACGACACCGCACCGGAGACGCGCACACTCATTCTCACGAGCCTCGGCCGGCCAGGCACTCTGCGCCGCGCGCTCAACGCACGTGTGAATGGCTTCATCCTCAAGGATGCTCCAGTCGGAGAACTCGCTGACGCCATTCGCGGTGTCTCAATTGGTCGGCGCGTGATCGACTCGCAGCTCGCTCTTTCCGCGTGGGACACCGATGAGTGCCCACTGACACCACGCGAACTGGAAGTGCTGCGACTCGCCTCCGACGGCGCGGACGCCATGGAAATCGCCACGACGCTGTTCCTGTCGGTCGGCACGGTCCGCAACTACCTGACGGCGGCGACGGCCAAGCTCGACGCCCGCAACCGGGTCGACGCCGTCCGCATCGCCCGCAAGTCCGGCTGGTTCTGAGCCGGCTTCTGGGTCGGCCCTGGGCGGGCTGCTCTTGATCTTCGCCGAGCTCTCTCCGGGGCCATTGCAACGAGTCTTTTGACGACGAAGTCCAAAGACTCGTTGCTAAGGGCCAGGTCGGAGGGGTGCGGGAAGATCGTCTTTGGGGTCAACGGCGGCGGAGCGCGCTGATATATCGGTGTCCGCTGTGGTCGCGGGGCCCTGGAAGCTAGGGCTCCGGGGTCGCCGGGATGGTGGCGTGGACGTGGAACGAGCCGTCGCCGATGTGGCGGGCGCTGAACGTGCCGCCGACGGCCTTGATGCGTTCGGCCTGGTTGCGGACGCCGTTGCAGTCGGCGGAAACCGCGCGGTCGGCGGCGCCGTCGTTGATGACGTCGAGCAGGATCGTGGCGCCGCGCTGGTGCACGCCGATGGTGCAGGTGCTGGCGTCGCTGTGGCGCAGGACGTTCGTGACGGCCTCGCACAGGACGGCGGCCAGGACGGTCTCGAGCGGCTCCGGGAGCGGGTCGTGGGCCAGTTCGACGCGGACGTCGATGTTCGACGCCGCCAGCATCGCCTTGGCCGAGTCGGACGTGTCCGCCAGCGACAGTGGGCGGTAGGCGCGGGCCAGGGAGCGCACGTCGGCCAGGGCGTGGTGGGTGATATCCAATATGTCGGCGATGTGTTCCTGCATGAACTCCCAGCCGTGGTCCGGGCGGTCGGCGACGATCCGGTGGGCCAGTTCGCTCTTCAGCTTGATCGCGCTGAGGCTGTAGCCGAGCAGGTCGTGCAGGTCGCGGGCGACGCGGACGCGTTCGGCGGTGACCGCCGCGGTGGTGGTGACCACGGGGTCCACGACCAGGGGAGCGACCGGCTGGGGTTCTGGGGCGACAGGGGCGGGCCAGTCGCGGTGGGTCGCGAAGCCCGTGGCCAGGCCCGCGAGCAGCAGTGCGGTGGCCGTGGTGGCCATCATCGCCTCGCCGTGGGCGGCCTGGGCGAGTCCGGTCGCGACCACTGTCGCCACGAAGATCGACCAGCCGAACGCCGGGCGCAGGATCAGGAGGGCGTTGCCTGCGACGAGGCCCGCCACGCCCGTCCAGGAATAGCCGAAGAGGGCGTACGGCAGGATCAGGAGTGCGGCCTGGGCTGCCAGTGCGAGGTGTCGCCGGAGTGCGCTCAGACGCCTGAAATACGACACTTGCAGTAGGACAAGTACCGCTAAATCAATGACCGACACCGCCAATTCGGTGACTTCGCCGGTGAGAAGTAGCGCGCGCGTCAGGTCGGTCAGGCACACCGCGGCGAACACCGCGACGATGATCGCGCGGTATCTCGGTATCGCAGGCGAAGCATTCACGTGCCCCCCAAGAGCAAACCGCTCCAGAGCAAAGTCTGAGTGTCAACGCCGGTCAACACCTCGCACGGCGTGCGCCCAGGCCGAATACTAGACATGTGAGAGCAGTTCGGGACGGCAACTGAATCGGTTCAGGATGCGAAGTCGCATTGACTCGCCACTCAATGTCACGCCAATGGACGAGTATTTCTCGCAATTGTCACCGCTCGTGGTCGGACGATTACGAGGCGGGACGGTTTGGGTTCGTTTGAGCATATGAATATCTCACACCGGGTGCAGTAGTTCGCCATCCGAGAGTCATGGCCGGATACGTGGCGTCCGATAGCCCGCCTCAGGTGAACTTGATGGCACGACCAAGTCGTCCGCCGCTGAGCAGGGGAGCTCCAATGGAGATCAAGGTTCTTGGACCGCTGGAGGCACGGGAGAACGGCGTCTCGATCGCGCCGAGCGCGGTGAAGCCCAGGCAGGTGCTCTCGCTGCTCGGACTCCAGGCAGGGCACGTCGTCACGGTTCCGACGTTGATCGAAGAGTTGTGGGGGATGACACCGCCACGCAGCGCACTCACCACTTTGCAGACCTACGTGCTGCAGGTGCGCCGTCGCATCGAGGCGGCCATGCCAGGGGAGGGTCCCGGTGTCGCGAAGAACGTTCTGGTGACCCGCTACGGCGGCTACATGCTGGACGTTCCGCCGGAGAGCGTCGACGTCCGCAGCTACGAGCGGCTCGCGAGCGCGGGTCAGCGGGCGTTCGAGATCGGCGACCTGGAATCCGCGAGCCGACTGCTGCGCAGTGCCGCCGAGGTGTGGCGCGGACCGGTGCTCGTGGACGTGCAGATCGGCGTCCGGCTCGGCATGGAGGTCACCCGTTTGCAGGAGAGCCGCCTCGGCGTGCTGGAGACCCGCATCGAGGCCGACCTGCAGCTGGGCAAGCACCAGTCGCTGCTGTCCGAGCTGTCGGTGCTCACCGCGCAGCACCCGATGCACGAGAACCTGTGCGCGCAGTACATGCTCGCGCTCTACCGGGCGGGCCGGCAGTGGAAGTCGCTGGAGGCCTACCAGTCGCTGCGCGACACGCTGATCGAAGAGCTGGGGCTTGAGCCGTCCGAAAGGCTGCGTCAGTTGCAGCGGGCGATCCTGAGCTCCGAGCCGTCGCTCGACAAGCCGTTGTCGCCGCGCCAGCTGGAGCGCCAGCTCGCGGGCTGAAAGTTCGGGGAGCAACCGTGGATACCACCGGTGCAGGTGCGTTGATCAAGGCGCTCGAGGACGTCGGCTGCGAGGTGATCTTCGGAATGCCCGGCGGGGCGATCCTGCCCGCCTACGACCCGCTGTTCGACTCGAAGATCCGGCATGTGCTGGTGCGCCACGAACAGGGCGCCGGCCACGCTGCCCAGGGGTACGCGCAGGCGACCGGACGAGTGGGCGTCTGCATGGCGACATCAGGGCCTGGGGCCACGAACCTGGTGACGCCGCTCGCGGACGCCTACATGGACTCGGTGCCGATCGTGGCGATCACCGGCCAGGTGGCGAGGTCGGTGATCGGGACGGACGCCTTCCAGGAGGCGGACATCCGCAGCATCACGCTGCCGATCACCAAGCACAGCTTCCAGGTGCACGACCCGGCCGACATTCCGCGGGTGATCGCCGAGGCGTTCCAGCTCGCGTCAACGGGGCGGCCGGGCCCGGTGCTGGTGGACCTGCCCAAGGACGTGCTGGCCACCGCCACGACCTACACACCGGCGAAGCTCGTCACGCCGTCGCGCCCGGTGCTCTCGCCGGTGCAGATCCGCAACGCCGCCCAGCTGATCGGGTCGTCGAAGCGGCCGGTGTTCTACATCGGCGGCGGCGTGATCCGCAGCGGCGCGGCGGGAGAGCTCCGCAAACTCGCGGAGAAGACCGGAATCCCGGTCGTCACCACGCTCATGGCTCGCGGCGCGTTCCCCGACTCGCATCCGCTGCACCTGGGGATGCCGGGCATGCACGGCACGGTGCCCGCCGTCGCCGCGCTGCAACGGGCCGACCTGCTGATCGCGCTCGGAACCCGGTTCGACGACAGGGTCACCGGACTGCTGCCGGAGTTCGCCCCGCACGCCGCGGTGATCCACGCCGACATCGACCCCGCCGAGATCTCCAAGAACCGCAAGGCGGACGTCGGCATCGTCGGCGACTGCCGTGACGTCATGGCAGCGCTCTCAGCCGTCATCACCAGGAAGACCGATCTCACGGACTGGTGGAACTACCTCGGCGGACTGCGCACCACCTACCCGCTCGGCTACGACTGGCCGGCCGACGGCATGCTCGCGCCGCAGTACGTGATCGAACGGATCAGCAAGCTCGCCGGCCCGGAGACCATCTACGTCTCGGGCGTCGGCCAGCACCAGATGTGGGCGGCGCAGTACGTGCAGTACGAACGCCCCGGCTCGTTCATCAACTCCGGCGGCGCGGGCACGATGGGCTTCGCGGTGCCGGCGGCGATGGGCGCGCAGACGGGCGCACCGGACCGCACGGTGTGGGCCATCGACGGCGACGGCTGCTTCCAGATGACCAACCAGGAACTCGCGACCTGTGCCGCCGAAGGCATCCCGATCAAGGTCGCGATCATCAACAACGGCAACCTCGGCATGGTCCGCCAGTGGCAGACCCTGTTCTACGAGGGCCGTTACTCCAACACCAGGCTCGGCACGCACCAGCGCCACCCCGACTTCGTGAAGCTGGCCGACGCGCTCGGCTGCGTCGGCCTGCGGTGCGACAGTCAGTCCGAAGTGGACGGAACCATCCTGGAGGCGATGGCGGTCCACGACCGGCCCGTCGTCGTCGACTTCGTGGTGGGACAGGACGCCCAGGTCTGGCCGATGGTCGCCGCGGGCACCGGCAACGACGAGGTCATGGCCGCGCGGGGCATCCGGCCCCTGTTCGACGAGGAAGAGTGATGACCAGACATTCGCTTTCCCTGTTGCTGCGCAACGAACCCGGAGCGCTGGCACGGATCGTGGTGCTGTTCTCCAGCCGTGGCGTCGACGTCGAGTCGCTCAGCCTCGCGCCGGCGGAGCGGGGCGATCTGTCCCGCCTCGACGTCGTCGTCGAGCTGCAGCCGGGTCGCACGATCGTCCAGCTGATCAAGCAGCTCGGCCGGGTCGTCGAGGTCAAGAGCGTCGTCGACCGCACGCACGACGAAGCGATCGAGCTCGGCGCCTAGAACGCACGAAGAAACGGCCGCCCCGGAGGCTTGGGGCGGCCGTTTCTTTTGTGTGCCTGAGATTCCGGGCTCAGGCAGCCTTCGGGACGTGCTTCTCGATGACGCGGGCGTACGTCTCCAGCGTCTCGCCCGGCGACGGGCCGTCGAGCGCCTTGTGGATGCCCTCGGCGATCTCGCCGTGGCGGTGCAGGTCGGCGTGGGTCAGCGTGACCTTCGTCGTCGTCGGGCCGACGACCTCGAAGTCGACCTTGATGAACGAGGCCTTCTCGTCGTCGAAGATCGGCTGCCAGTAGGGGCCGACGCGCCACGTCATCACGAGACGCTTCGGCGGGTCCCACTCGGTGATGGTGCCCCAGGCGATCTCCTCGCCGTCCGCGCCGCGCTCGAAGTAGCGCCCGCCGACGAACGGTTCGATCGTGATGGCCTGCCGGTCCTTGACGAACACGTGCGACTCCGGCCACCACTCGATCGGCTTCGACGCGAAGATCGCGAACGCCTGCTCGATCGTCGCCTCGACCGTCACCGACTTGGCGACATCGGGAGTTGAGGCCATGTGGCCCTCCTCGCGAGTTCTAGTAAGGGAGATGTCGCCTTCGACCCTGCCCGGTTCGTCTCAACCCCACCTGGAACCGGGGTCGAACCAGGACGGCTCGACCGGATGTCCAGCGGCCGCACCCATATTCGCGGTAGCGAAACCGGCAGACCGAGGAGTTGTCGTGTCCCCTGTCAATGTTGCGGTCCACATCGAGGTTCAGACGTTCTACGCCCGGCAGATGCGGCTGCTCGACGCGTTGGACGTGGAGGGCTACGCCCAGACGTTCACCGAGGACGGGGTCACCGACCACGCCCACCGGAGCGAGAAGGTCGAGGGCCGGGCGGCCCTGATCGCCGGCGCCAGCGCCGCGCTGCCCCGTTACAAGGGCGTCGCCGTGCGGCACTGGAACGACCACTACCTGATCGAAGAGGTCGACGAGAACACGCTGAACGTCAGCTACGCGTCGCTCGTCACCCGCACGACCGCCGAGGGCGTGGTCAGCTTCGAGCCGACCTTCTCCATCGACGACGTGCTCGTGCGCATCGACGGCACGCTCTACACCAAGTCCCGCACCATTCACCGCGACCTGCCCGTTCAGGCTGCGTGAAGTTCCCCAGGAGGTGACGAGGTGACTGCTCAGAACACCGGGCTCGTCGCGCTCGCGGAAAAGGTCAAGCTGATCGCCGCGGAGCACGCGGCCGACGCCGACGCCACCCGCAAACTGGCTCCCGAGGTCGTGGAGGCACTGCGCGAGGCCGGGTTCGCGCGGCACTTCGTCGCAGCCGAACGCGGTGGCTCGCAAGGCACTTTCGAAGAACTGACCCAGGCGGTCCTCACCGTCGGACAGGGCTGCTCGGCCGCGGCGTGGTGCGCCTCGCTGTCCGCGTACTCGTCCCGGTTCGCGGGGTTGCTGCCCGAACAGGGTCACGACGAGATCTGGGCGTCCGGCCCGGACACGTTCATCGTGACCGGCCAGCCGCCCATGGGCAAGGGCACCGTCGTCGACGGCGGCCACCGGCTCAGCGGCCGGTGGACCTACGTCAGCGGCGTGGACTTCGCCGACTGGGCTTTGCTGTGCGGCATGGTCGGCGAGGAAGGTCGCTTCTTCGCGCTGCCGCGCAAGGACTTCACCGTCCTCGAGACGTGGGACAGCGTCGGCATGAAGGCCACCAGCAGCCATTCTGTTGTGGTGGACGACGTGTTCGTGCCGTCCCACCTGTCGCTCAACCGGGCGGATCTCCTCACCGGCACCAGCTGGTCGCCGGTGCCGAGCCACAACGTCCCGTTCCAGGCGGTCGGCGGCCTCACGTTCGCCGCTCCGGCCGTCGGTGCGGCGATGGGAGCGCTCGACGCGTGCGTTGCGGTGCTGTCGGGGAAGAAGCAGGCCGTGACGTCCGCGGTCGACCTGGTCCGCGCGTCGGGCCAGGTCGAGTCGGCGAGACTGCTCGTGGAGCAGAACGCCAGGGTGCTCGACGACCGCGAGTTCACCCCGGCCGCGATGGCGCGCAACGAGCGCAACGTCGCCTACGCGGCCGAGGTCCTGGTCGACGCGGTCGGTGGCCTGGTGCGGGCCGCCGGCACCAGCGGACTCGCGGAAGGCGGTGCGCTGCAACGGTTCTGGCGTGACGTGGTGAGCTCCTCCAGCCACGTCGCCCTGCGGTACGAGACCGCGTCCGTGCGCACCTATCCGGCGTCGCTTTACGGCTGACCCCGGGCTCGAGAAGGCCCTGGTGCCCACCTCCCCGGCACCAGGGCCTTCGGCGTGCGCGCGAAACGCTCCGCCGCGACCTGACCGGGACTCAAGCGGAGGGGATCACCCTGAAGGTCATCGACCGGCAGTCGTTTTTCAGGCAGGAGGTGGGACCTCGTTCAACTCGACCGGCTTTCAGCCATCGACGAGTCCAGACCCATCGCCTGTCGTGCGCAGCGAAACAAGTCACTTGAGGAGAAATCGTGACCTCCACCAATACCAATCCCGACCTGGAGTCGCCACCGGCGACTGCCGCTGCGCAGGCGGCTGAGGTCGTTGACGCGCCTTCGGCGGCAGACCCGCGCCGCTGGATCGCGTTCATCATCATGACCGTCGCGACGTTCATGGACATGCTGGACGGCAGCATCGTCAACGTCGCGCTTCCCGCGATCCAGCACGGCATGGGCGCGAGCTTCGTGCAGCTGCAGTGGATCACCGCCGGTTACGTGTTCGCGTTCGCGCTCACACTGATCACCGGTGGGCGTCTCGGCGACATCTACGGCCGTCGCCGCATGTTCCAGCTCGGCGTGCTCGGCTTCGTCGTCACGTCGTTCCTGTGCGGCATCGCGGTCAACCCCGAGATGCTCGTGATCTCCCGTCTGGCCCAGGGTCTCGCGGCCGGCCTGATGGTCCCGCAGGTCATGTCGATCATCCACGTCACCTTCCCCGACAAGGAGAAGGGCGCGGTCTTCGCCATCCAGGGCACCATCGGCGGCCTCGCCGCCACGATCGCGCCGCTCGTCGGTGGCGTGCTCGTCGCCGCGAACATCTTCAACTGGGAGTGGCGGACGATCTTCCTGGTCAACGTCCCGATCGGCCTGATCGGCTACGTGCTGGGCTGGAAGTACATCAACGAGTCGAAGGCGCCGAGCCGGATCAGGCTCGACCTGATCGGTGTCGTCATCGCGACCGTCAGCCTCACCGCCCTGCTGTTCCCGCTCACCTTCGGCCGCGAACTGCACTGGCCGGCGTGGGGCTTCGTGCTGATGGCCGCATCCGTCGTGGGCTTCATCGGCTTCGTCGCCTACGAGCGCGCCAAGCAGCGCAAGGACGGCATGCCGCTGGTTCCGCTGAGCCTGTTCAAGTCCCGCAGCTTCTCCGCGGCCCTCGCGCTGATGCTGGGCATGTTCTCGTTCACCGGCATGTTCATGCTGGCCCTGTACCTGTACCTGCAGGAGGGTCTGGGCTTCTCGCCGCTGCGGACCGGTGTCACGCTGCTGGCGTTCTGCATCGGCGCCTTCATCACCGCGTCGGCGTCGGTCATCGCGCTGGTGCCGAAGTTCGGCCGCGCCGTCCTTCAGGTCGGTGCCGTCGTGATCGCCGTCGGTGTCGCGGTGCTGCTGTTCTCCGTCAGCCCCGACATCACCAGCTGGGGCCTCGTGCCCGGACTGCTGCTGATCGGTCTCGGCTTCGGCATGACGGCCACCCCGATCGCGCTGTTCGCCCTGCAGGAGGTGCCGCACGAGGACGCGGGTGCGGCATCCGGCCTGATCAACACCAAGCAGCAGCTCGGTTTCGCGGTCGGCATCTCGGTCGTGACGCTGGCGTTCTTCGCGCCGCTGGCCTCCCACGGCGCCACCAACGCGGAGTCGCTGGCTCCGCAGGTCCGCCAGGAGCTCGTGACCGCCGGTGTCGCCGACGCCAAGGCCACCGAACTCGCGGGTGCCTTCCAGACCTGTGCCGCCACCACGTTCTCCGGTACGCCGGACGCCGCGGCGTGTGGTGCGGTCCAGGCCGACCCGCAGGCCAAGGCGATCGCCGACAAGTACTCGCACCAGGCAGCGGGCCAGTCCTTCACGGACGCGTTCCGCACCACCCTGTACGTGGGCTTCGGCTTCGCCGCACTGGCGCTGCTGCTGGCCTCCTTCCTGCCTCGCTGGCTGAAGCAGGAGGAGTGGGGCGCGCCGGCTGAGGAAGGCGCCGAAGAGGGCTCTGAGGAGACCGCCAAGGCGTAGTTCTCTCCCGTTGGAATCCCCTGAGGCCCCAGGCGATCCGCCTGGGGCCTCAGGGCATTTCAGAGCCCGATGTGCGAGAAGGCCCCCCACCACCGGTGAGGGGCCTTCTCGCACAAGAGCTTCAGATGCGCTTGGCGTCACCCTCGACGTCGACCGGTCCCTGCCACGGGGTGCCGTCGTTGAGGTTGATGTAGGTGTGCGCCTTGGTGGTGAACTTCTTCTTGTTCGCGCTGATCTTGCCCAGATGGCTCGCGTTGATCGAACCGACCGGGTTGCCGTTCTCGTCGCGGTGGGCGTGGTGCGTGATCCAGAAGCTGAACTGGCCGTCCTTCTGCGCGGTCCAGACTCCCCGGCCCTCCAACTGGTCCGGGTAGCCGGGCTTGGTCTCGCAGTGCAGCTGGTAGTCGGCGGTGAAGTCGCAGAACAGCGGCGTGAGCAGCGGCGGTTCCTCGATGTGGATGGTCACGGTGAGGTCCCAGCGGCCGACGAGCGCGTTCTCGTAGCTGGGCTTCGCGTTGGCACCAGCGGCGGCGACGACGGGGACTGCCAGCACACAGGCGGCCACGGCGGCCAGAGCCTTCTTGCGGACGTTCATGGGGATGCGCCTCCGATGAGGTGGGGCAGCGGATGCGCTGAGTGTTGTTCGGGCAGCTCAAGCACCCCTGTAGCGCCAGTTGTGACCCGAGGGGACTTCGAGGCGGGTTGCGGAGGATGGGCGAAATGAGAGGAGCTGGGGCATGTCTGCAACGGTGACCGACGCGTTCCGCTGCCGGGCGGCCAGAACGCCTGACGCGGTGGCGCTGTCGGCGGAACAGGGTTCGCTGAGCTATGCCGAGCTGGACCGGTGGTCCGACGCGCTGGCCGGTGAGCTCGCCGAGGCCGGGGTGCTGCCCGGCGACCGGGTGGCGGTGTGCCTGGAACGGTCGCCGCAGCTCGTCGTGGCGCTGCTGGGCGTGCTCAAGGCCGGCGCGGCGTACGTGCCGATCGATCCGGAGGACCCCGAGTCGCGGGTCTCGATGATGCTCGCGGACGCCGACGTGTCCCTGGTCATCGGTCAGTTCTTCGCCGGCTTCACCACGCTGAAGGTGTCGCCGCCCAACGCACTGTCCACAGTGGAGCTTCCTGTCGTCGCTCCTGAGGACCTCGCCTATCTGATGTACACCTCGGGATCGACGGGCAAGCCGAAGTCGGTGATGATCGAGCACCGCAACATCACGAACCTCGTCACCGGGCCGAACTACGTCGACGTCACCCCCGGCGACCGGATCCTGCAGCTCGCGCCGGTCGCGTTCGACGCCGCCACGTTCGAGATCTGGGGAGCGCTGCTCAACGGCGCCCGCCTGGTGCTCGCCCCGCCCGGCGTGGTGCAGGCCGAGGAGCTCGGCGACCTGTTGCGGTCCAACGAGATCAGCGTCCTGTGGCTGACCGCGGCGTTGTTCCACCGGCAGATCGACGTCGACGTGGCCGCGTTCAAGGGCCTGCACACCGTCATGACCGGCGGCGACGTCGTGTCGGTGCCGCACGTGCGGCAGCTGCGTGAAGCCGTGCCGGAGGTCCAGATCGTCAACGGCTACGGGCCGACGGAGACGACGACGTTCGCGACCTGCCACCGCATCGGCGCGCACGAGGACCTGGGCGGCGCGGTACCGATCGGCACGCAACTGCAGAACGTCGAGATCGTCGTCGTTGACGCGGAGGGAAAGCCGGTCGAGCCGGGTACGCCCGGTGAGCTGTGGATCGGCGGCGCACAGGTGGCGCGCGGGTACTGGAAGCGGCCGGACCTCACGGACGAGAAGTTCGTGCGGGGTGGCTGGAACGGCCGGCGCTACTACCGGACCGGCGACCAGGGCCGCAAGCGGGCGGACGGCGTGGTCGAGTTCCTCGGCCGCATCGACGACCAGTTCAAGCTGCGCGGGTTCCGGATCGAACCGGGTGAGGTCGAGAACGCGCTGACCGAGCACCCGCAGGTCCGCACCGCCGCGGTCAGCCTCCGCACGCACCCCAGCGGTGACCGCAGGCTCGTCGCGTGGGTGGTGAAGTCCGGTGAGGACCTGGACAAGCGGGCGCTGAAGGCCCACATGCGCGCGAACATGCCCGAGCACATGGTGCCGGCCGGGTTCGTCGTGGTGGACGAGCTGCCGATCACGAGCAACGGCAAGACCGACCGCAAGGCGCTGCCGGAACCGGACTGGAACTCGAAGTCGCTCTACATCTGAGGCAGGCGAAAGGGCGGGCTCGCAAGGAGAGCCCGCCCTTTTTCACGTTCTCTAGACCCAGGAAGGAACTTCCAGGATCTCCAGCACGGCCGCGGTCCACACGTACCCCGCGCCGGACGACTGCAGGACGATCAGGTCACCGGGCTGCGGGTCGCGCTCGGCCAGCACGTGGTCGAGTCCCAGAGCGATGTCCGCGGTGCCGACCATGCTGTACTGCTTGGCCCAGTCGTACGTGGTGGAGGTGCGGTCGACGCCCAGCAGTCCGCAGATGCCGTGCGTGACGATGGTCTCCGCGAGCTGCTGGTGCAGGAAGAACCGGGCGTCGGCGAGCTCGATCTCCGCTTCGTACAACGCCATCTTGAGGGAGTGCCGCACTCCGCCGCCGATGCGCGCGATCATGTCGTCGAGGTCGACGTCGGCGTTCTGGAGGAAGTCCTCCACGCCGCTGTTGAGCTGCAGGGTCTGGCCGTCCGCGAACGGACCGGTCGTCCACTCCGCGTAGCCGCGCGACATCTGCTCCAGCGTCGAGTCGGCGTGCGAGTGGATGGAGCGGATTCGGGCGAAGCCGGAACGGTTCGACAGGACGAGCGCCCCCGCGCCGTCGCCGTTGACGTTCTGCTCCTCCGAGGCCCACCGGTCGAAGTAGGGCAGGTGGAAGGCGTCGCCCGCGGTCACGAGCGCCGCCGGCAGGTCCTTGTGCGAGGAGAGGTACGAGGCAGCCAGGTCCACCGCGGCCATGAAGCCGTTGCAGCCCTGCTTGACCTCGAACGCCGGTCCGGTGCCGCCGACCGTGTTGGCCTGCACGTAGCTCGCGGGCGTCCACAGGTCGAGTCCCTGGTGGGAAAGGGAAGCGTGCACCGTCAGGCCGAAGTCCAGCGGACTGAGCCCCGAGCGTTCCACGGCCTCGACACCGGCTTTCGCGGCCATCACGGGACCGGTCTCACCAGGGGCCGCGACGCGCAGCTCCCGGTAGCCGTTCATGGCCTTCTTCTCTTCTGTGTACCGGCCGGCCGCGATGGCGTCGTCCACCGTCTCGACCTGCTCGGGCAGATATGTGCCCACACCGGCGATGTACAGGTCATTCCATCGCATCTCGAACTCCTAGGCTGCCTGGTCCAGCTGCTTGGCGACGGCGCGCGCCGTCGGGTCCTCGTAGAAGCTGCGCAACGGGACGCGGACGCCGTACCGCTCGTGGACCTGCTTGACCAGCTTCGACGCCAGCAGCGAATGTCCTCCCAGGTCGAAGAAGTGATCCTCCGGTTCGATCCCCGGTACCCCGAGCACCTCCCCGAACAGCTCGCAGAGCTCTGTCTCCCGTTCGGCCACGGTGTCCTCCCTGTCAGCCCTTGAGTAACGAAAACTTTGCGTTACCCGGGTCGAGATGGGCTTGGGCCGCAGCGGAAAACCGCGCGTTCGAGCCGTTCTGAAGTTTGCGTCGAGGGGTTTCACCGACGGTTGCGCGCGTCCGTCGCACGCAACCGGGATTGGGAGCCACACAGATGCAGACGTTCACTCCGAAACGTTCGACCGTCTTCGCGCGCATAGGAGCGGTCACAGCCGTGGTCCTGCTTGCCTTAACAGGCATGGCGACCGCGGCGAACGCGACCTGCACACCGGTGGGCACCTGGACCGGGTACGTGACCCGCACGGACGGCGACCACCCGACCAAGCTGCAGTTCAAGGCCAACGGCAAGGTGTTCGTCACGAACGAGCAGAACACGACCACCCAGGGCACCTGGTGGTCGACCGGCGTCAACAAGTTCCACTACAAGTTCCGCGGCGAGAAGGTCTACGACGAGAACGGCGCCTACTTCGCCTACGTCGACTTCGACCAGGACGCCGTCCAAAGTGGACCGGACAACTTCACCAGTTCCGGCCCGTCCACGTTCTTCCTCGCGGACGGCACGAACCTGGGCACCTCGGACATCACGTTCACGATGGCTCGCGTGTAGAGCCCGCGCACGGCCGGAGCCGGGACGGGTCCGCCGCCCTCATCCCGGCTCCGGCCTGTGGGCGGTCACACCAGGAACGAGGCGTGCTCTTCGACCCACTGGCGGAACGTGCGGGCCGGTTTGCCGGTGATCCGTTCAGCCGTGGCGCTGGTGTCCGCGACGACGCCGACCGCGGCCTCCCACTGGTTGAGCAGTGAGGTCAGGACGGGCGGCGGCACGAAGTTGCTCATCTGCGCCTCACCCTCCTCGCGGGTCAGGCCGTTGATCACGAGCTTGCGGCCGAGCACGTCACCGACGATCTCCAGCTCCTGGCGGAACGTCAGCGACTCCGGGCCGGTGAGGTCGACGATCTCGTCCTGGAGCTTCTTCTCGGTGAGCGCGATGACCGCCACGTCAGCGATGTCGTCTTCGTGCACCGGGGCCACCTGAGCCTCGGGGAAGACCTGGTCGATGGTGTCGCCGGCCTGCAGCGAGTAGCTCCAGCCGAACGCGTTGCTCATGAAAGCGCCGGGCCGCAGGACGGTGTAGTTCAGGCCGGACGTGACCACGGCCTCTTCGACGAGCAAGTGGTGGTGTGCCAGCGGGTCCTGGTCGGCGCCCGGCAGGCCCACGGTGTTCGACGACAGCAGCACGACCTGCTCGACGCCGGCCTTCTCGGCCTCGTCGAGGAACTTCACGATGCCGTCGGGCTCGGCGTAGAGCAGCACCTTGGAGACACCGGCGAGGGCCGCGACGAACGTCTCCGGGTCGTTGAGGTCGAGCGCGACTGTTTCCACGCCCTCGGGGACGTCGAGTTCCGCGGGATTTCGGCCGGACGCGCGGAGGCTGTGACCCGCCGCGTAAAGCCGCTGGAGCACGCGACGGCCGACGTTGCCGCGCGCCCCGGTGACGAGGATGGTCATGTGGATCTCCCGAATTGGGTGGTTCGCCTGGATGGCTGATCACGCACAGCGTTCACCCGGTCACTCGAACGGCGCTGGACCGTGCTTCAGGTCAGGGCTCCTAACCTGCGAAAACAATTCCCCGACGTCGAGGAGCGCACGGTGGTTTCCTTTCCCGTTCCCGGATCCAGTCACCGCGGTCCGGCGCCGGAGTTCGCCGGGTTCCGCGCGTCGAGTCCTGTCGTGCGCCTGCCCGCGAACGGTGGTGGTCATTGCTGGATCGCGACCACGCAGGACTCGGTCCGCGTGGTGCTCGACGACGTGCGGTTTTCCCGTGCGGCGTCCTACGAACCGACGGCGCCGACCTTTCCCGGACTGTTCCAGGCGCCGCCCGGGATGATCATCTCGCTGGACCCGCCCGCGCACACCCGGCTGCGCGACCTGGTGTCGCAGGCGTTCTCGGCCGACCGGATCGAGTCCATGCGACCGAGAATCCAGCAGCTGGTGACAGAGTTGCTGGACCAGGCGGACTCCGAAGCTCTCGAGGGGCCGGTCGACCTGCTCGGCAAGTTCACGTTCCCCCTGGCCATCATCGCGATCAGCGACCTGTTGGGTGTGCCCGCCGGCGACCGCGACACGTTCGCACGACTGATCCGGGAGTTCGCCGCCGTCGACGCGCCGGAGCTGGCGGCCGCGGCGGGCGAGCAGCTCGGCGAGTTCATGGCGGGGCTGGTGTTCGGGAAGATGGCCGCGCCCGGCGACGACGTGCTGTCGGCGCTGACCGAGGCGCGCATCGGCGACGACAAGCTGGAGGTCGGCGAACTCATCGGCCTCGGATACACGTTGCTCGGCGCCGGTGGTGACTCCACGGCCTGTCACCTGGCCAGCTCGGTCCTGACGTTGCTGGGACACCACCGCGACGTGTGGGTGCGGCTGGGGGAGCGGCCGGAGGAGGTGCCGGCGGCGGTCGAGGAGCTGCTGCGCTGGATCACGTTGTCCACCAACGACACGACCGGTCTGCCGCGGATCGCCACCGAGGACGTGACGTTGTTCGGCGTGACGATTCCGCAGGGCGACGCGGTGTTCGTGTCGACCAACTCGGCGAACCGCGACGAGACGCTGTTCACCGACCCCGACACGCTCGACTTCACGCGGACCGACAACGCGCACCTCGCGTTCGGGTACGGGATCCACCGCTGCCTCGGCGCCCCGCTCGCGCGCATCGAGCTGACCACCGCGTTCGAGGAACTGACCCGGCGCTTCCCGGCCGCCCGGCTCGCCGTCGCCGAGGAAGAGCTGGAGTGGCAGAAGGCCGACATGAACCACCGGCTCGTCGGGCTGCCGGTCGACCTGCACGGCAAGGGTTTCTGAAACACAAAAGGCCCCCGGAACGACCGGGGGCCTTTTGCCGCGTGGACTACTTCTTGCGGGGCACGGCGATCGCGGCCAGCGCGCCGCAGAAGGTGAAGACAGCCGCACCGAACAACGCGAGCCCGAAGCCGGAGCCGAGCGAGTGCCGCAGCGGTTCACCTTGTGCCAGCAGGGAGTCCGCCCGCGCCGACGACATCGTGGCGAGGACGACCAGGCCGATCGCGCTGCCCATCTGCCGGATCGTGTTGAGCAGACCGGACGCGAGACCCGCCTGCTCGCGCGGCACCCCGGACGTCGCGGCGTTCGTGGTGGCGTTGAGAACAGCGCCCATTCCCAGGCCCAGCAACGTGGTCGGGATGAGGATCGAGCCCAGGAACGTCGACGACTCGTCCGCCGTGGACACCCAGAGCAGGCCGACGGTCGCCGTGAGCAGACCGGCGATCAGCACCGGCCGCGGACCGATCTTCGGCACGATCCGTGCCACGCCGAAGCCGCCCAGCGCGATGCCGATCGACAACGGCAGGTAGCCGAGGCCGGTCTGCAGCGCGCTGAAACCCATCACCTGCTGCAGCACCAGGGTCAGGAAGTAGAAGGTGCTGAACAGAGCGGCGATCGCGAAGAACGCCACGATGTTCGTCGCGGTCACCGCGCGGTTGCGGAAGATGCCGAGCGGCATCAGCGGGTGAGCGGACACCGTCTGCTGCCGCAGGAAGAACGCGAACAAGACCACCGCCAGCGAGAGCGATCCGGCGACCTGCCAGGAACCCCAGCCGAGCTCGTGCGACTGCGCGATGCCGTAGACCAGTGCCATCAGGCCGATCGTCACGGTGAACGCGCCGGGGACGTCGAGTGCCTTGCGGCCGCCGTTGCTCGGCGTCTCGGGCACGGCACTGCGGATCATGGCCACCAGCGCGATGCCGAGCGGGACGTTGATCAGCAGCACCCAGCGCCAGCCGAGCGACTCGGTGACGATGCCGCCGAGCAGCACGCCGACCGCACCACCCGTGCCGGACACCGCGCTCCACCACCCGAAGGCCTTCGCACGGGCGGTGGGATCGCGGAAGGTGGTGCCGAGGACCGTGAGCGACGCCGGTGCCATCACGGCCGCGCCCAGGCCCTGGAACCCGCGGGCCGCGATCAGGGCGCCGGGCGAGGTCGCCATGCCACCGACCGCGCTCGCGACCGTGAACAGGGCCGCGCCGAAGAGGAACACCCTGCGCTGCCCGAACAGGTCGGCGAGCCGGCCGCCCAGCAGCAGGAAGCCGCACACCGCGATCGTGTACGCGCTGTTGACCCACTGCAGGTCGTGCCGCTCGAACCTGAGGTCCTCGAAGATCGACGGCAGGGCGACGTTCATGACCGACGCGTCCAGCACGTTCATGAACTGCGCCAGGCAGCACACGGCCAGCACCAGGCCGAGTTTCGCTCCCGGCTTGCTGAGCGTGGCCGTCATGAGCGCACCAGGCGGAAGAACGTCCGCAACTCCTCGACGAGCACGACCGGGTTCTCCAGCGCGGGGAAGTGGCCGCCGGACGGCATTTCCCGCCAGTAGCGCAGATCGGTGAACCGGTGCTCGGCCCACGCCTTGGGCATCCGCGCGTCGGCCGGGAACACCGAGAACCCGGTCGGCACACCGACCTGAGTGAGCGGGGACTTGTTGTAGCTCTCCCAGTACAACCGGCCCGACGACGCGGCCGTGGCGGTGAACCAGCACACCGAGACCATGTCGAGGATCCGGTCGCGCGAGATGATCTTCTCCGCGTCGCCGTCGTGGTCGCTCCACGACCAGTACTTCTCCCCGGCCCAGCCCAGCTGGCCGATGGGGGAGTCGGTCAACCCGTACGCCAGCGACTGCGGCTTCGTGTTCATCACCGCCGCGTACGCGGACTCCTTGGCGGCGAACTCCTTGAGCGCGCCGAGACCCTTGTAGTCCTCTTGTGTCAGCTGGACCTCCGCCTCAGGCGCCGGCGCGAACGGCATCACGAGGTGGATCGCCTCGACGTGGTCCGGCGCGATGTGGCCGAGGATGCCCGTGATGAACGAGCCCCAGTCGTTGCCGTGCGCGTAGAACTTGTCGTAGCCGACGCGGCCCATCAACGTCACGAACGACGCGGCGATGCGTTCCAGCGTCCAGCCGGTTCCGGTCGGCTTGTCGCTGAAACCGTAGCCGGGCAACGAGGGCGCGACGACGTGGAAGGCGTCGGCCGGGTCCGGCGGGTTGGTCAGCGGCTCGATGACGTCGAGGAACTCCGCGACCGAACCGGGCCAGCCGTGCGTGAGCAGCAACGGGCGCGCGTTGGCGTGCGGGGAGCGCGCGTGCAGGAAGTGGATCCCGACGCCGTCGATCTCCGTCTTGAACTGGGGGATGGCGTTCAGCTTCGCTTCCGTGGCGCGCCAGTCGTAGACGTTCGCCCAGTACTCGGCCAGGTCCTTGGCATAGGCCAGGGGCATGCCCTGCGACCAGTCGTCCACGGTCTCCGCGTCCGGCCACCTGGTCGCTGCCAGCCGCCGTGTGAGGTCCGCCAGTTCGGAGTCGGGAACCTCGACCCGGAACGGCACGAGTGCAGTGTCCATGGCGCGAAGGTAGGTACGGGGGCTCAAATCCCGGTCGACATTCAGGTTTCGAGCCGCTTTCGAGGTGCGCGTAGCACTGTTCGGCGCGAGGCCAGGCCGTAGTAAACCCCGGAGGTGTCCCGTGCTGCCCCTTGAACTGGACGAGGAGTTCCCGTTCAGCGGTTCCTCCTACCGCGGCCCGGACCCCAAGTACGACAAGCTGCGCGCCGAGTGCCCGGTGGCCAAGGTGCCGACCAACTCCGGCACGCCGACCTGGGTGATCACCAAGTACGAGGACGTCCGCGCCGGGCTCGCCGACTCCAGGCTGAGCCGCGCGTTGACGTGCGTCGAGGGTGCTCCCCAGGTCGGCGGTGCCATGACCACCACCCCCGAGATGATCATCTCGCTGGACGGCTCCGAGCACTCGCGGCTGCGCAAGCTGGTCATGGGCGCGTTCACGGTCCGCAAGGTCGAGGCGATGCGCGCGGGCGTGCAGAAGGTGGCCGACGAGCTGCTCGACGCCATCGAGCTCAAGGGCGCGCCGGTCAACCTCGTCGAGGCGCTGTGCGTTCCGCTGCCGCTCACGATCATCGGCGACCTGCTCGGCGTGCCGACCGAGGACCTGAAGATCTTCGAGACGGACGCGCGGGCGTTCGCGACGTTCGACGAGAACGACCCCGAGGCGCCGATGCGGGCGTTCGGCAGGCTCGCCGGGTACGTCATGGGCCTGATCGCGCAGAAGCGCGAGAAGCCCGGCCAGGACATGCTGTCCGACCTGATCTCCGCGCGGGACAACGACGACAAGCTGAGCGAGCAGGAGCTGGTGACGTTCGCGTTCACCCTCATCGGCGCCGGCTTCGACACCGCCGCGAACCAGATCTCCAACTCCGTGCTGGCGTTGCTGCACGATCACCCGGACACGTGGCAGCGGCTCGTCGCCGACCCGTCGCTGATCCCCGCGGCCGTCGAGGAACTGCTGCGGCACGTCAACCTCTTCGCCACCGACACCACGGGTTTCCACCGCATCGCGGCGGAGGACCTGGAGCTCGGCGGGCAGAAGATCGCCAAGGGCGACGCGGTGTTCTTCGTGCTGTCGTCGGCGAACCGCGACGAGGACGTCTTCGACAATCCTCAGCAGCTCGACATCGACCGCGCCTCGAACCCGCACATCGCGTTCGGGCACGGCGTGCACTACTGCCTCGGCAAGCAGCTGGGGCGCATGGAGATGGCGATCGCCATCGAAGGTCTGACCCGCCGTTTCCCGGACCTCCGTCTCGCGGTGCCGTACGAGGACCTGGCGTGGCACCAGGGCGAAATCAACCACTCACTCGTCAGCCTCCCCGTCACCTGGGGATAGAGAGAAGGAGAGCCATGAGCATCCCCGAGAAGCAGTGGGAGGTCAGGCTCGCCAAGCACGTCGAGGACGACCTGACCCTCGAGCACTTCGACGTCGTCGAGGTGGCCGTCCCCGAGCCCGGTGACGGTGAGGTGTTGGTGCGCGTCGACTACGTGTCGGTGGCCGCCGCCTTCAAGGAGTTCATGAGGTCCGACTGCCAGATTCCCGGCGTGCCGCCGTGGAAGGTCGGCGACCCCGCGGGTGGCGGTGGTGTCGGCACCGTCGTGAAGTCGAACAGCCCCGACCTGGAGGTCGGCGACCTGGTGCAGTCGTTCGGCCCGTGGCAGGAGTACTGGGTCGGGCCCGCGCAGCAGTTCATCAAGCAGAACCCGCACTACGTGCCTTCGCCGGTGTACTTCCTGTCGCAGGGACCGACGGCCTACTACGGCATGGCGACCATCGCGCAGGCAGGCGAGGGCGACGTCGTGTTCGTCACCGGTGCCGCCGGTGGTGTCGGGTCGCTGGCCGGGCAGATCGCGAAGGCCCGTGGCGCCAAGGTGATCGGTTCGGCCGGCAGCCAGGAGAAGGTCGACTGGCTGGTGAACGAGCTCGGCTTCGACGCCGCGTTCAACTACAAGGACGGCCCGGTGAGCGACCGGCTGCGCGAGCTGGCGCCGGACGGCATCAGCGTGTTCTTCGACAACGTCGGCGGCGAGCAGTTCGAGGCCGCGCTCCAGGCGGCACGTCCGCACGCCCGGTTCGCGCTGTGCGGCGCGCTGGCCAACCAGAACGACGGAAAGGCCGAGCACCCGCGCATCGACCTGATGACGGCGATCACCAAGCACCTGGAGATCCGCCCGTTCGCCTGCTACCACCTGCCGGAGCAGATCCAGGACTGGGTCGTCCACTTCGGACAGTGGCTGCAGGAGGGCAAGTTCGTCTTCCCGCACACCATCGTCGACGAGGGCGGGGTCAAGACCGCGCCGCAGGCGTTGCTGTCGCTGTTGGCGGGCAAGTACACCGGCAACGTGACGGTCAAGATCTCCTGACGCGCGTTGGTGAGAAGGGGGCGCCTGCTGGCGCCCCCTTCGAGGTGCTAGCCCAGCCTTTGCGCCGTGATCTGGATCGCGGCTTCCCTTGCCGTGGTGCCGTTCGCGAGGCGCACCACCGCGTTGCCGTTGCTGACGAACTCGTCGCCGCGCAGCACGGCGTCCTGGGCGATCTCGATCGTCCCTGGTGCCTCGGTCAACTCCTCGTTGATCCGGTAGCTGAACGTGTCAGGCCCCGTCTGGGTCCACGTCCCGGCTCCCTTTCCGCCCACGACCAGCATCGCTGTGCCGTCGCGCGCGAACTCGAACTCGCTCTCCGTGTGGCCACCGGGTCTGCCGACTCGGGCGCGCCACCTGCCCACCGCAAGAGTTCCCATGCTCCCCAGGGTTTCCGCCCCAGCTAGACCTGGACTCAAGGGTCACCGAGCAGGGTTGACGTCGACTGCCCTACCGAGTGGAAAGAAGCTGGAGGCGTCATGTCGGACGCACCATTTGCCGGACAGCAGGTCGTCGTGACGGGTGGGGGAACCGGCATCGGCCGCGCGGCGGCGCTGGCGTTCGCCGACCTCGGCGCCGCGAACGTGATCATCACCGGCCGCCGGGAGAACCGGCTCACCGAGGTCGTCGCCCTGCACCCCGCGATCACCGCCGTCGTCGCGGACGTGACGACGGACGAAGGCGCGCAGAAGGTCGCCGACGCCGTGAAAATGGGCGGCGGCAAGGTGGACGTGCTCGTCCACAACGCCGGCATCTTCCGCTTCACGCCGGTCGCGGGGTTCGACCTCGCCACCGCGCGGGACGTGCTGGACACCAACCTGGTCGGCCCGCTGGTGCTGACCGCCAAGCTGTTGCCGCAGCTGACTTCGCCTGGCGGCAGCATCGTGTTCGTTTCCAGCAACGCCGGGCACATCGCGGTGCCGGGCGGTGGCGTGTACGGCGCCAGCAAGGCCGCCGTGGACAGCCTGGTGCGCAGCTGGGCCCTCGAACTGGCCCCGCAGGGCATCCGCGTCAACGCGGTCGCGCCCGCCGCGGTGCGCACGGAGGTCTACTCGGCCAACGGTTTGAGCCCCGAGGAGGTCGAGGGCTACTTCGGCTTCCAGGCCTCGCAGACGCCTCTGGGGCGCACCGGCGAGGTCGACGACGTCGTTCCGTGGATCACCCGCTTCGCCGAGCCCGCGAGCTCGTGGGTCACCGGTCAAGTCATCACGCTCGATGGCGGCGCTGATCTGGCGTGAGCCAACCTTTCGACTAGGAGGAAGACCCAGATGACCAGCACCGCCGAGCCGGGTGTGGACACGTTCCCGTACAAGCGCACGTGCCCGTTCACGCCGCCCGCGCAGTACACGCAGATGGCCGAGGAGGACGTCGTCGAGGTGACGCTGACCGGGTCCGGTCTGCGGATCTGGACGATCAGCGGCTACCACACGATCAAGCAGCTCCTGACGGACCCGCGGATCAGCGCGTCGCGCAAGCACGACAACTTCCCGTTCTACTTCATCGCGCCGCCGGAGTTCCGCACCGAGACGTCGTTCATCGGCTACGACAACCCGGAGCACACCAAGACCCGGCGCAAGGCGGCCGTGACGTTCACCAACCGCCAGGTGAAGCGGCTGCGCCCGCGCATCCAGGAGATCGTCGACGAGTACATCGACAAGATCCTCACGATGACGCCGCCGATCGACTTCCACCGCGAGTTCTCGCTCGCCGTGCCGATGACGGTCATCTGCGAGCTGCTCGGCATCCCGCAGGACGAGCACGACTTCTTCATCGAGCACGGCACCTGTCTGCTCGGCGGCCACTCGACGCCCGAACAGCGCCAGGCCGCGATCGTCGAGGTGAACGCCTACGTCGACAAGCTGATCACGTTGAAGGAGAAGGAGCCCGGCGAGGACCTGCTGTCCCGGGCGATGGCGGAGTACGCCGCGTCCGGCGAGGAGTACACGCGCCGCGACCTGTTCAACATGATCCGCCTGCTGATGAACGGCGGCCACGAGACCACCGCCTCGATGCTGTCGCTGGGCACCGCCGCGCTGCTGGAGAACCCCGACCAGCTCAAGCTGCTGCTGGACGACCCCGAGGGCATGATCGAGCCGGCCGTCGAGGAGCTCGTGCGCCTCGCGACCATCGGTGACACCGCCATCCCGCGCGTCGCGCTGGAGGACATCGAGATCGGCGGCAAGACCATCAAGGCCGGCGACGGCATCCTGTGCCTGGGCCTCAACGGCAACCGCGACCCGGAGATCTTCCCGGAGCCGGAGAAGCTGATCCTGGAGCGCGGCACCCGCAAGCACCTCGGGTTCGGGCACGGCCTGCACCACTGCATCGGTGCCGACCTGGCGCGCCTGGAGATGCAGCTGGTGTGGTCGACGCTGTTCCAGCGGATCCCCTCGCTGCGGCTGGCCAAGCCGTTCCTGGAGATCCCGCGCAAGGAAGGCGCCGTGATCTACGGCCTCTGGGAGCTGCCGGTCACGTGGGACATCCCCGCGGAGGACTGACCTCCACGAGAAAGGGCCCCGCACTTCGGTGCGGGGCCCTTTGCGTTGTGCCGTCAGTCCTTCGGGATGTCCGGTCGCCGCACGTGCCCGGGAATCCTGGTGTGCTTGCTCGCGGGCAGCACGCCGTCGACGAGGTAGTCGTCGACCAGCGAGTCGAGAACCTCGTTGCCCGCCAACCCGTACACCTCGTGGTCGCCGGAGTCCTCGATGAGGACGAGCGGGTGGTCCAGCAGCGCGGCCAGCTCGATGCCGCCCTCGACGCGGTCCATCGGGTCGCCGTCGGCCTGCACCACGAGACCCTTGGGGTAGCCCGGCTGCGCCAGTTTCGTCGGCGGCTCCAGGCTCTCGAACGTCCGGAACGCGCCGACCCACGGCTGGGCGCGCAGCACGCCGTACCCGTACGGGTGCTCGGCGCGGTGCTTGCGGACGTCGTTGTAGTAGACCTCCAGGTCCTGCGGCCAGTAGGTCTCCAGCGTGATGGCCTCCAGCACGCCGACCCGCAGGTCGCCCTCGGAGTCCTGCGGCCGCCAGGTGGCCTGCCCGACGATCAACGCCCGCGCCTTCTCGAAGTTGCTGTCCTGCAACGTGGTGCGCAGGTCGCCGATGAGGTAGCCCAGCGAGTCCCACTGCCCGCGGTCCGTGGACCTCGTGCCCACCGCGCCGTCGAACAGCGTGCGGAGCTGGATCTGGTCGCCCTCCTCCAGTTTCTCGACGACGGCCTCGATCTCCGCGATGACGGCTTCCCGCGTGTCGCCGAGGTGGAAGTGCCCGTCGCGCTCTGCAGTCCAGTCCGCCCACAGCGCGACGTTGCGGTAGACCGCCTCCGCCTGTGTGACGAACTGCTCGCGCCAGGTCCACTGTGGATTGATGCACGAGTCGAGGACCGTGCGGTCGAGGTTCTCCGGGAACATTGTGCCGTAGACGGCGCCGACGTACGTGCCGTACGCGTACCCGACGAACGAGATCTTCTCCTCGCCCAGCACGACCCGGATCAGGTCCATGTCACGGGCTGTGTTGCGGGTCGTGATGTGCGGGCGCAGCTCGCCGCCGCCCTTCTCGCATCCCAGCTCGCGCAGCCGCATGTCCTCGGCCAGTTGCTCGAAGAGCGAGTCCGGCGGCCGGGAGTCGAAGGGCGCCTTGGGAATCGTGACCTCGGCGTAGAGCTTCGTGGACTCGCCGTACCCGCGCGGGTCGAACCCGATGAGGTCGTAGGCGGTCCGGACCCGCTTGCCGAGGCGCTTGATCAGCCCGAGGCCGTCGCCGCCGTCGCCACCGGGTCCGCCGTTGACGGCCAGCAGAACGCCGCGGCGCTGGGCCGGGTTCGTCGCCCTGAGACGGGCGAGGGCGATGGTGAGCTTCGGACCGTCCGGGTCGGAATAGTCGCGTGGCACGACGACCGTCGCGCGTTCAAGGCCGTCCTCGAACGGCGGTGACCAGTTCACCTGCTGGTCGTAGAACTCCTTGAGGGGCACGGTGGAACCTCCGCGGGTGGGTGTACGCCGACACCGCAGCGTCGCAAGACCTGCTCGAACGGCCCTGGAACACGGGCCTCAGCGCCCGGTGGTTCCGTCGGTCAGTTCGCGGAGGACGTCCGCGTGACCGGCGTGCCGGCCGGTCTCCTCGATCATGTGGACGAGCTTCCAGCGCATGCTCGCGACCACGCTGCCGTCGAGCACCTCGTTCACCTTCTCGACCGTGTCCCGGTAGCGGGCCACGACGTCCGCGACGCTGTCCTGCGGCGAGGCCTGGAACGTGGCCTTCCAGTCCCGGACGCGTTCACCGAGGAACGTCGCCCGCTCCACGAACGTGAGGTGGGTGAGCAGCCCCAGCAGGTTCGTGCCGGACGGCACCGCCGCAGTGCGGACGTGGGGCTCCGGTGCGCCTTCCACCTTCGCGGACACGCAGGAGCGCAGGTAGTCGAGGAACCCGCGCAGGACCTCGGTCTCGCTTCCGCCGGTCCTGGGCGGCGGCTGGTCACGTCTCCTGGGCATGGCTCGATCCTCGGTCGTCGCGCGATGGAACGCACGCGAACTTGCCGTTCTGGCAAGCCCATGAACGCTCAAGGTGGTCTCCACCACGTGCAAAGCGATGACGTTCAAGGTGAACCACGTCCGGCGAGCCGCAGATCCGTGGGAGAACTGCCATGCCAAAGATCACTTACGTTTCGCACGACGGCATCGAGACCGTTGTCGACGTTGCCCAGAACGACTCCGTGATGCGCGGCGCGGTTCTCAACGGCATCAAGGGAATCGTCGCCCAGTGCGGTGGTGGGGCGTCGTGCGGCACGTGCCACGTGTACGTCGACCCGGAGAACACCAAGCCGCTGTCGCAGATGCACCAGGTGGAGGACGAGCTTCTCTACTTCACCGCCTGCGAGCGCAAGGAGAACAGCCGGCTGAGCTGCCAGATCCCCGTGACCGAGGAGCAGGACGGGCTCGTCGTGCACATGCCTGAGAAGCAACTCTGAGGGAGAGAAGCATGAGCAAGCGACGGGTCGCCCTGGTCACGGGCGCCACCAGCGGAATCGGTCTCGAGGTCGCCCGCAGTCTCGGCAGGGAGGGGCACGCGGTCTTCGTCGTGGCCCGCAACGCCGAGAACGTCCAGACCACGGTGAAGCAGCTGCGTGAAGAAGGCATCGAGGCCGACGGCGCCGCCTCCGACGTGACGTCCACAGAGGACATCCGCACCGCGGTGCAGAAGGCCGTCGAGGTCTTCGGTCCCATCGAGATCCTCGTGAACAACGCGGGTCGCGGTGGCGGCGGCATCACCGCCGAGTTGGACGAGGACCTCTGGCTCGACGTCATCAACACCAACCTCAACGGTGTCTTCCGGTTCACCAAGGAAGTGCTGTCGACCGGCAAGATGGTCGAGCAGTCCTGGGGCCGGATCATCAACATCGCCTCCACCGGAGGCAAGCAGGGCGTCGTGTTCGCCGCGCCGTACTCGGCGTCCAAGCACGGCGTCGTCGGGTTCAGCAAGGCCGTCGGCATCGAGCTCGCGAAGTCCGGCATCACCGTCAACGCGGTGTGCCCCGGCTACGTCGAGACGCCGATGGCCAGCCGGGTTCGCCAGGGTTACGCGAACCACTGGGGTGTCTCCGAGGAAGAGGTCCTCGAGAAGTTCAACGCCAAGATCCCGCTGGGTCGGTACAGCACGCCGGAAGAGGTCGCCGGTCTCGTGACGTACCTGACCACGGACACCGCGTCCTCGATCACCGCGCAGGCGCTCAACGTCTGCGGCGGGCTGGGCAACTACTGACATGCGCGGCGAGTCGGTAGTCGTCGTCGGGGCCGGGCAGGCGGGCTGCCAGGTCGCGGTGTCCCTGCGCGAGCAGGGACACCGCGGCCCCATCACGCTCATCGGTGACGAGCAGGCCGCGCCGTACCAGCGGCCCCCGCTCACGAAGGCCTACCTGGCGGGGGAGACCGACCTCGCCGGGCTGGTCCTGAGACAGGGCTCGTACTACGACGACCACGGCATCAAGCTCGTGACGAACGAGCGGGTGATCGGGGTCGACCGCCAGGCGCGGGTCGCGGTGCTGGGTTGTGCTCGCACGATCAGCTACGACCACCTGGTGTTCGCGACGGGCGCGCGGCCACGGCCGTTGCCCATCCCGGGCGCCGAGCACGTGCTGAACCTGCGCACGGTCGCCGACGCGGACGCGATCAGGCAGCGGCTCGAAGGCCAGATCGGGCTCGACGTCGTCGTCATCGGCGGAGGGTTCATCGGCCTCGAATTCGCCGCCGTGGTCAGGAAACTGCGCCACGAGGTGACCGTCGTCGAGGCGCAGGGCCAGGTGATGCAACGGGCGGTGTCCGCGGAGACGGCCCAGCACCTCGTCAACCGCCACCGCAGCGAAGGCGTCCAGATCCTCACCGGAACGGGCGTCGCCGCGGTCAGGGAAGGCCTGGTCGAGCTCACGGACGGCACGGTGCTCGTCGCGGACCTCGTGGTCGCGGGCATCGGCGTCATCCCGAACACCGAGATCGCCCAGCGCGCGGGGCTCGCGGTCGACAACGGCATCCTCGTCGACTCCCACCTGCGCACCGTCGACCCGCGCATCCACGCGCTCGGCGACTGCGCCCGGTTCGCCAGCACGCACGCCGGCGGCCTGATCCGCCTGGAGTCGGTGCAGAACGCCACCGACCAGGGCACCACGGTCGCGGCGGCCATCATGGGCAGCGCGGAGCCCTACACCGCCCTGCCGTGGTTCTGGAGCGACCAGTACGACGTGAAGCTGCAGACCGCGGGCCTCACCAACGGCCACGACCGCACGGTCACCGTCGGCGACCCGGCCGAGGGCAGGTTCTCGGTGTTCTGCTTCAAAGATGACAGGTTGATTGGAATCGAGGCCTACAACCGGCCGATCGACTTCCTGATGGGGCGCCGGATCCTGGAGGGCGGCAACGCGCTCACCCCGGAGATCGTCGCCAGGCCCGGCTTCGACCTGCGCGCCAGCCAGCAGAAAGCAGCCTGAGGAGATGCCGTCCGCGGAGAGGGAAGCCGGGCTACAACCAGCCGGCTTCCTCGGCGATGCGGATGGCGTCCACCCGGTTGCGGCCGTTGAGCTTGGTCATGATCGTCGTCATGTAGTTGCGGACCGTGCCGACCGAAAGGGACAGCGCGACAGCGATGTCAGGCGCGTCGGCGCCGTTCGCCGCCAGCCGGAGGACCTCCAGCTCGCGGTCGGTCAGCGGGCACTCGCCGCGGTCCCACGCGGCCAGGGCCAGCTGGCTGTCCACGACCCGTTCCCCGGCGGCGACGCGGCGGATCGCATCGGCGAGCTCCGTCGGCGGCGCGTCTTTGAGCAGAAAACCGTCCACGCGGGCCGCCAACGCCCTGCGCAACGTCCCCGGACGGCCCAGCGACGTCAGCATCAACGTCCTGACCTGCGGCATCGTCTCGCGGATCGTCGACGCGGCACTCAGCCCGTCGAGGATCGGCAGGTCGATGTCGATCACACAGACGTCGGGAGCGTGCTGGCGCGCGGCCGGCACGATCTTGTCGCCGGAGCTCACCTCGGCCACGACCTCGATGTCCGGTTCGAGGTTGAGCAGCGCGATGAGAGCACCGCGCACCATGTGCATGTCCTCCGCGAGCAGAACCCTGATCATCGCGCCCCTCCGCGCGACACCATATCTCCCAACGTTCATGTCGCGCTCCACGCCACATCAAGGCGGCCCGGCAAGGGTGAACCGAGCTGCCTCGCGAAGGGATGCGTCATGGAACGCAGCGTCAACGTGACAGTCGTGTACTACTCCTCGACGGGAACGATTCACCGGATCGCCTCGGAGATCTCCGAGACGGCCGAGAAGCACGGCGCCGAGGTGCGGCTGGTACGGGCTGCGGAGCTGGCGCCCGAGGCCGCGTGGCGGTCCAGGCCCGCCTGGGCGGCGCACCTGGAGGAGACCGCGGACGTTCCCGTCGCGTCGGTCGACGACGTGTTGTGGGCCGACGCCGTCGTCTTCGGCACGCCGACCCGCTTCGGCAACGTGTCCGCGCAGCTCAAGCAGTTCATCGACACGCTGGGACCCGCCTGGTTCAGCGGTCTGCTGGCCGACAAGGTGTACAGCGCGTTCACCTCGGGCGGCAGCCTGCACGGGGGCATGGAGACCACGCTCGTGTCGATCTACAACATGGTCTGCCACTTCGGCGGGATCATCGTGCCGCCGGGAGGGAACCTGAACCCCTACGGCACCTCTCACGTCCTGGGCGCGGACAACCTGCCGGTCGACGAGATCGCGTTGCAGGCGGCCCAGATCCAGGCCGAACGCGTCGTGCGCGTCGCACGTGCTCTGAAGGAGGTCTGACCGCGGTGCGAGTGAAGGATGTTTTCGTCAATGGCAGCGGCGTGCGCCTGCCCTCGACGCTGAACGTCGCGGACGCGATCGCGTCGGGGGACTGCGAGCCGAAACTCGTCTCGCGCACGGACGTCGAGTCCGTGTCCGTGTCCCCGCACGAGTCCGCGGCCGAGATGGCGGTCGAGGCGGCACGGGTCGCGTTGGCACGGGCGGGATCGCAGCCCGACGACGTCGACCTGATCCTGCACGCCACCACCTACCACCAGGGCCAGGACCTGTGGCCGGTCGGTTCCTACATCCAGCGCGAGACGGTCAGGAACTCCTGCCTGGCGCTGGAGATCCGGCAGATGTCCAACGGCGGCCTGGCCGCGATGGACCTCGCGGTGTCCTACCTGATCGCCCGTCCCGGCAGGGACGCCCTCCTGACGTCCTCAGATCGCTTCTGCCTGCCGGGAATCGACCGCTGGAAGACCGACCCCGGAACGCCCTACGGTGACGGTGCGTCGGCTCTCGTGCTGTCCACTCGTGGCGGTTACGCGAAGCTGCTTTCATTGGCCATCAACGCTGATTCCGACCTCGAACCGCTGCACCGCGGCGACGTGCCGTTCGGCCTCGCGCCGTTCTCGCACCGCATCCCGGTGGACTTCGAGGAGGCCAAGCACACGTTCAGCCGTGAGTTCGGGCTGTCCTACGGCATCAACAAGGCCAACGCGGGCCAGGCGCTCGCCGTCGAGCAGGCGCTGTCCGACGCCGACATGAAGATCGGTGACGCGGACTGGATCATCCTGCCGCACTTCGGCCGCCGCCGGCTGGACGTGAACTACCTGCGCCCGTACGACATCGACCCGGAGCGCACCACGTGGTCGTGGAGCCGCACGGTCGGGCACCTCGGCGCCGGCGACCAGTTCGCGAGCTTCGACCACCTCGTGCAGACGGGCAAGGCGACGTCGGGCCAGCGGATCGTGATGTTCGGCGTGGGCGCCGGCTACAGCTGGGGTTGCGCGGTCATCGAGATGCTCTGAGCGGCAACGGGATCTCGGCGCGGAGCCGGTAGGCGTGCTCGGACGTGAGGCCGGCGTGCAGGTCGCCGCCGAGTGCGCGGACGCGGGTGGTGAGGTTGCCGATCCCGCTGCCGTGGCCTGTTCTCCTTTCGGTGGCGGGGATTCCGTCGTTGATGATGTCCATGGTGACGAGATGCGGTGAGCTGGCGAGCACGATCTCGCAGTGTTCGGCTTTGCTGTGCCGCAAGAGGTTCGTGACGCCCTCGCGCAGCACGGTCGCGAGGGTCACCCTCACTTCTCCTGGCAGGTGGTCACAAGCGTCGATCCGCACGGTGACCTCGATGTCGGCGGCGGACAGCAGAGCCTGCGCAGACCGGGATTCCTCGTCGAACGACAGTTCGCGATAGCTCAGCGCCACTGATCGGACGTCGGCGAGAGCTTGCCGGGAGATCTCCAGCACCTCGGTGAGCTCCTGGCGGGCCCGCTCCGGATCGACGACGGCCAGCCGGTGCGTGAGCTCGCTCTTCAAGGTGATCGCGGAGAGGCTGTAGCCGAGCAGGTCGTGCAGGTCGCGCGCGAACCGCAGGCGCTCCTCCGTCACCGCCGCCGTCGCGAGCTCCTCCCGCGCCTCCTGCAGCTCCGTCACCATCGACCGCAGCCGGGTCAGCGCGTACAACGCGAGCCCGTGGTTCGTCGTCGCCATCAGGCCCCACACCACGTCGGTGGGGGCGGAGCCGAGCACGGCGTGGACGACGCCCTGGCCGGCGACGACCACGGCGAACACGGCCCAGCCCTGCCGCCGCGGCAGGACCAGCGCCGCGGCGCCCGCGAGGAAACCGGGGACCCCGCCCACGAACGGGTCGTGGAACACGAACTGGGGGACGAGCACGAGCACGGCGATCCCACCGAGCGCCGCGCGACCGGCCAGCGGACGGAGCCGGACGCGCGGCCGGCTCACGACGCCCAGCACCAGCGCGACGATGCCAGCGCTGCTCGCCGCGCAGACCGCGAGCTTGGTCAGGCCGGTCGCCAGGTCGTAGGACGCCAGCAGCGGCGCCATGACGCCGTATCCGATCACCACCGCCGTGAGCAGCGCCCCCGCGAACCGCGTCGCGATCGGCGGACCGGAGAACCGCGGCCTCCTCACCGGCTCGGCCGGCGCGGGGGAGGCGGGCACCTCGGCGCGCACCCGGTAGGTGCCGTCCGGACCGGCCTGGGCGAGCAGCGATCCGCCGGCGGCGGCGATGCGGGTGGCGAGGGTGGTGAGACCGTCGCTCTGGCCGGCGCCCGCCGGCACACCGTCGTGGACGACGTCGATCGACACCGTTCGGCCGGCACTGCCGATCGTGATCGAGCAGCGGGTCGCCTCTCCGTGCCGCAGGAGGTTCGCGACGGCTTCGCGCAGCACCGTCGCGAGCGCGGTCCTCGCCGGCGGCGACAGCTCGGGGTGGCCGGTCTCGACCGTCGTGACGACGCCCGCCGCCGTCAGCACGGACCGCGCCGAGTCGATCTCGTCGTTCAACGACAGCTCGCGGTAGCTCGACGCGACCGCGCGCACGCCCGTCAGGGCCTCGCGGGAGATGCCGATGATCCGCGCGACCTCACGCGTCGCCCGGCTGGTGTGCTCTCCGATCAACCCGCGGGCGGCATCGGCTTTCAGCGTGATCGTCGCGAGGCTGAAACCGACCAGGTCCTGCAGGTCACGGGCGAACCCCAGCCTCGCCTGCGCCACCGCCAGGCCGGCGAGTTCGGAGCGCGCCGTCTCCAGCCGCGCCACCAGCGAGGGCAGCCGGGACAGGCCGTAGACGACCAGGCCCGCGGTCAGCGAGGACGCCACGTAGTAGGCCAGCACGCCGGTGGGGACGCCGTACCCGGCCTTGGTCGCGGGGTTGGCCAGCGCCACGGCGGCGAACGCGAACCACCGGACGCGGCCGGGCAGCACCAGCAGGGCGCTGCCCGCGAGGAACCCGGGCATGCCGCCCCACGCGTTGGGGAACAACGGCACCGGCACGAACACCAGCAGCGCCATCAGGCCCAGCGCCAGGTACGCGCCACGGGATCTCAAGTTCGTGCCCGGCCGGGAGAACACCCGCAGTTGCAGGTGTCCGATGGCGAGCAGGCAGGCGAGCGAGCCCGCGATCCGCGCCGGGGTCGCACCGGCGTCCAGCACGTGGAGGAACGCGTTGCCGAGGTAGTTGGCGAAGACCACGCTGATGACGACGTACGCCAACCGCCGGGACACCGACGAATGTTCCTGTCCTGGCGTCACAGCGGCTCCCACGCACGGGTCGGGACGCGGCCATGATCGCACTCACTCGGTCGCCGAGTGACTCAGTTGAGCGGCAACGGGATCTCGGCGCGGAGCCGGTAGGTGTGCTCGGACGTGAGGCCGGCGTGCAGGTCGCCGCCGAGCGCGCGGACGCGGGTGGTGAGGTTGCCGATCCCGCTGCCGTCACGGGACTTCCGCTCGACCGCGGGGATCCCGTCGTTGATGATGTCCATGGTGACGAGGTGCCGCGAGCTGGCGAGCACGATCTCGCAGTGTTCGGCCTTGCTGTGCCGCAGAAGGTTCGTGACTCCCTCTCGCAACACGGTCGCGAGTGTCACCGTCACTTCCTTGGGCAGCTTGTCGCAGGCGTCAATCCGCACGGTGACTTCGATGTCGGCCGCGGACAGCAACGCCTGCGCCGACTGGGTCTCCTCGTCGAACGACAGTTCGCGGTAGCTCAGGGCCACTGATCGGACGTCGGCGAGGGCTTGCCGGGAGATCTCCAGCACCTCGGTGAGTTCCTGGCGGGCCCGGTCCGGATCGACGACGGCCAGCCGGTGGGTGAGCTCGCTCTTCAACGTGATCGCCGAGAGGCTGTACCCGAGCAGGTCGTGCAGGTCGCGCGCGAACCGCAGCCGTTCCTGGGCAACCGCCGCCGTCGCGAGCTCCTCCCGTGCCTCGTGCAGTTCGGTCACCATCGACCGCAGCCGGGTCAGCGCGTACAGCACGAGTCCGTGGTTCGTCACGGCGATGAGGCCGTAGACGACCCAGGAGCCGGTGAATCCGGTTGCGGTCCAGACGAAGTACTGCCCGGTGCCGATCGCGAGGAACGCCAGCCAGCCGAACGGGCGGGGCAGCAGCAGCGCCGCGGTCCCTGCGAGGAATCCGGGCACGGCGATGAGCGGGTTCTCGTAGAACCACACCGGCAGGTACACACAGCCGGCCATCACGGCGAGCACCGCGAGGGTGTTCGCCGTGTTCAGGCGGACGTGCGGGCGGCCGACCAGGCCCAGAACCAGGCCCAGCTCGATCACGGTCGCGAGCACCGCGACCGCCATCCCCGGCAGCCCGATGCGGGGGTAGTCGAACGCCACCTGCGACAGCGACATCAGCCCGTAGCCGACCACCAGCACCGTGAACAGCATCTTGGCGAAGCGCGTCGCCATCGGCTGGCCGGCGGGCCGTGGACCGGCCGCGGGTTCCTCGATCGACGGCTCGACCGGTACCTCGGCGTGCAGGCGGTAGGTGCCCTCCGCCGAGGTCTGGGCGAGCAGCGAGCCGCCGATGGCCGTGGTGCGCGTGGCGAGGTTGGTGAGGCCGCTGCCGCGCTCGGCGTCGACCTCGGTGGGAGCGCCGTCGTTGACGATGTCGATCGACGCGCGATGGCCGGTGCCCGAGATGGTGATGGTGCAGCTGGTGGCCTCGCTGTGCCGCAGGAGGTTCGTGACGCCCTCGCGCAGCACGGTCGCGAGCACGGTCCTCGACCGCGGTGAGAGTTCCTGGTGGTCCGTCTCGATGGTCACCGCGACGCCGGCCGCGGTCAGCACGGACCGGGCCGAGTCGATCTCGTCGTTCAGCGACAGTTCGCGGTAGCTCGAGGCCACCGCACGAACGTCGGCCAGGGCCTCGCGCGCGATCCCGAGGATCTCGGCCAGCTCCCGCAACGCGCGTTCGGTGTGCGCGCCGATCAGCTTGCGCGCCAGCTCGACCTTCAGCGTGATGGCCGACAGGCTGAACCCGAGCAGGTCGTGCAGGTCACGGGCGAACCGCAGCCGCTCCTGCGACACCGCCAGCGAGGCGAGCTCGGAGCGGACGGTCTCCAGCTGCTTGACCTGCGACGGCAGCCGGGACAGGCCGTACACGACCAGTCCCGCCACCAGCGACGAGATGACGTAGTAGACCTGGGTGGAGAGGTCCTGGACGCTCCACGCCTGGATCAGCCCGTTGCTCAGCGCCACCGCGCCGTACACGAGCCAGCGGATCCGGCCCGGCAACACGAGCAGCACGCTGCCGGCGAGGAAGCCGTGCATCCCGGTCCACTCGACCGGGAAGAACAGCAACGGGCCGTACACCAGCGCCGCCATCGCGCCCAGCGCCAGGTAGGCCCTGCCGGAACGCAGGTCCGCGCCGGGCCTGCTGAACACCCGCAGCTGCAGGTACGCGATCGCGAGCAGACAGGCGAGCGAACCCACGATCCTGGCGGGCGTCGCGCTGACCTTCACCACGTCGAGGAAGCAGTCGAGCAGGTAGTTGGCGAACACCACGCTGATGACGACGTACGCCAAACGACGGGACACCGACGAGCGTTCCTGTCGTTGCGTCACAGCAGCTCCCACGCGAGGTTCGGGACGCGGCCATGATACGGGCGCTTCCTGGGAAATCTCGCTTTTTGCGATCCTCGATCGGAGCAACATGACGGTGGCTCAACACCTCTGCGCAACGACTAGATCGGCTCCCGCGAGGTAGGCCACCACGTCGGCGACCAGGGTCTTCTCCACCTGCAGCGCCTCGGCGAGCTGGTCGATCGTGCTCTCGTTGTGCAGCAACGACTTCGCGATCTCCGTCGCGGGCGCGCTGTGCAGGATCACCTGGTAGGAGCGGCCGGGACACGTCAGTGCCTGGTCGCCGTTCAGTCGCTCGATCCCGGTGCCCGGCCGCATGGTGACGACGTCGTCGTTCCCGATGCGAGGCAACGCGAACACCGCGTCGCGAGCCACCGCCACCAGCGAGAGGATGGGGCCCGCGCCGTCGTTCAGCCCGAGCGACGGCACGAGGCACCCGCCCAGCTCGTCGAGCGTGTTCTTGAGCTTGCGCCAGATGAGGCACGGCCCGGAACCGGACTTCCACCGCACGAAGTTCTCGTGCAGTGCCGAGATGTTCTCCAACGCCACGGGGCCGAGACTCATCCGGTGCAGCGCCTCGCGCACGAGCGGGCTGGTGTCGGCGATCTCGATCGCACCCCATCTGCCGTGCACGGTCAGATGCTCGGCGCCCTCGTCCACGAAGGCGTCCTCCAGCAACGACCACAGCGGCCTGCCTGCCGGAACGTGCGACTGCGTGGGCACCACGGCGCCTCCGCTCTGGGCGATGGTCATCCCGTTCATCACATGAACAACGGGATCGGGTTGAGCTCTTCGTACCGGCGGGGTTCTGCCAGCCGACCCAGTTGTACAGGCACGTCGTAGAGGCGCCCTTGAGCGAACCTCGACCAGAAGTGGCGCAGTCCCGGTACCACCACCCGGACGACCGGAAGCCCGACGTCGGGCCGAGTCTGGTCGAGCACCAGCAACTCCATTCCCTTGGCTTCCAGAGTGCCCTGGATCGCGCGGATGTCGTCGGCGAGATCACGCCGATGTGTGTAACCGTGGTGGAACGGACCGCGCGGCGGCTCGTCCGGGTCCGGAGCCAGCCAGGTGTGCTCGGCGAGCCGTGCGGTCTCGAACCACCGCCGCATGTCGACGTCGAACAGGGACATGTCCATCGGCTCGCAGACCATCGGCATGCACTGGTTCAGCTCGGTGAGCGCCCGGCGGGCGGCGATCCTGGGGTCCAGGTGCGCCCCGCAGCCGAACATGATGTCCTCGCGCGGCCCGCCGGTGCGGCGGGACACCGCGACCATCGCGGGCACGCCCAGGTCGGAGGTGACGTCGAGCAGCCACACCTCGCGGCCGAGACTGGCGTGCACCGCGCGGAGCTCGTCGATCCACGGGTCGTGGAAGGCGTCCAGGTTCATGCCCGGCGCCGGAGTGCGGTTGTACCACCAGATGGCGACCGCGTCGCGTTCGACGAGTTCCAGAAGCCCTTGCAACACCGCGTCCTCCACGCTGCTGCCAGCGGCGCAGCCGTTGGAGTTGGAGGTGACACTCGGCGGACAGGGGGCGCCGAAGTAGAGCATGCCGGTGGGCAGGAACCGGTGCCGCCGTTCGGTCAGCGACCAGAGCGGGGTCCAGTCCATCACCTCGTCGTCGTCGAACGGCGTGGTGATCTGCTGGAAGGCCGAGTGGTCCGCGTTCCACCCGTCGCGGTTCTCGAACTGGCGCGGGTGGTAGAGCTGCACGGAGTCCGGGTGGATCGCGACGTCGCCGAGCGAGGTGTAACTGCCGCTCACGCGCGCCTCCTCGCCGAAGAACTTGCCGCTGCGTCGTTCCACGGCCTCGCACAACGCGCCGACCTCGGCGTCGAGCGCGGTCACGCCCTTGCCTCCGCTGTCCGCCCGCAACGCGGAGCGCAAGCCTTCGAGCCCTTCGCCCGTGGCCGCGATGTTCGCCCCGGACTGGAAGGAGTTGAAGAACGCGGGTCCGCGTTCGTTGCGGTGGATCTCCCGGACGATCCCGGTGACCGGGCCGATCAGGTGCCGGTAGGTGTCGAGCACCTCCTGCGGCGACGACGACCGGTGGCCGCCGCCGTCGCAGGAGGTCTTCACGCGACTGGCGAGTTCGACCGGCTCGAACGTCCTGCGCGCGACAACTTCGGGGTCTCCGCAGCCGGAGCACTGCGGACGGTGCCGTACCTCGTGCTGCGTGACCTTCATGGTCAGGCTGTCGTAGTTCCAGATCGACCGCTGTGTCTCGTGGCGGATCCCCGCGAGCCACTTGGCCGCCTCTACCGACGCGATCTCCAGTGCCGACGCCCGCAGCGACGGCAGCCCGATGGCGGGGCGCGGCGCAGGGCCACGTTGCCCGCACCGCGCCCGGACGTGCGCCTCCGCCTTGCGGTTGGCGGACAGGCGGGTCGCGAGGCAGCGCCAGCAGGGGCCGTCGCCGGGGGTGAAGAAGGGGCCCACGCTCACCTGCGCGCCGACCGGCTTGACCAGCAGCCAGGGCGTGCCGGCCGCGCGGTGCGCGGCGTCGACGTCGCGGAGTTCGGAAGCCAGGTAGTCCGCACACATCACGACCGTGAGGTCACCACTCCCCGAGGTGACTGTCAGTCCGTTGTGGCGCAAAGCCTCCACAAGCCCTTCGCGATCGACGTCGCCGACCGCGACGACGGAGACGAGCGACGTCGTTGTCGCCGCCACCGCGTCCGCGGGGTCGAGGCCCGCCGCGTCCCAGTACGCGAGCGAGGCCTCTGTCGTGGCCGAACCGTCCTCCGCGCACCGCCTGCCGATCAGGCCCGCCGCGGCGAGCCTCGTGAGCATTCGTTCCACCATGTCGGCGGACAGACCGGCGGGAAGGTCCCGCAGCACCGCGGTGATGTCCCTGGTGCCGTCGAGCAACGGTGCCAGCGCCTCCACGTGGGTGCCCTGGATCGCGGTGACCCCGGACTCCCCGATGAGGTAGACGGCCTCACCGTGCACGATCTGTGGTCGGAGGTGGCGTTTGAACCCAATTCTCTGTTCGCCGGGTTCGGCCAGTTCGGGTCTCATGCCGCGAGGACCTCGTCGTACGAGACGTAGCGGCTGCCGATGACGCAGTTGGTCCCGCTGCAGCTCCCGTAGGTGAAGACGTAGTAGTCCATCGAGGCCTCACGGTCGAACTGGTAGATCTTCATGTCGTCGGAGTCGTCTGTGGCGGTGGGGACGGAAGACAAGTGCTCCACGGTGACGGTGGGGTACATGTTCATCTCCGATGTTTGCGTGTGATTTGTTGTGGGTAATGATGCGGACCAGCGCTAATGGATCGGTAGTTACCGGCTAATGCGCCTTCGTATGAAGTTTTCATACCCGGCACGGGCAGAACTCACCTGACATCGATGGCCTGTGCACTAACGCCCCGCCGTTGGGCCGAGCAGACTAATCCCGTGCTCGGAACCGAAGGAGGGGTCGCGATGCAGATCAAGGTCCTGGGGCCCGTTGAGGCCAAGGTGAACGGTCGCTCGGTGACGCCAACCGCGGCCAAGCCACGGCAGATCCTGGCGCTGCTCGCGTTGCACTCCGGGCAGGTCGTGTCCGTTCCCACGCTGATCGAGGAACTGTGGGGCGACCGTCCGCCGCGCAGCGCCCGCACCACCCTGCAGACCTACATCCTGCAGCTGCGCAAGCTGATCGGCGACGCGCTGACGACCTCCGGTGAGGGCGCGGCGAAGGAAGTGCTGGTCACGCGCTACGGCGGCTACCTGCTCGACGTGCCGCCGGAGGCCGTCGACGTGCACGAGTTCGAACGTCTCTCCCGCGCCGGCCAGCAGGCCTACGACGTCGAGGACTACGTCTCGGCCTCCCGGCTGCTGCGCCAGGCGCTCGAGATGTGGCGCGGCGCCGCCGTCGTGGACGTGCGGCCGGGCATGCCGCTCGGCATCGAGATCGTGCGCCTCGAAGAGGCCAGGCTTGGCGTGCTCGAAGCGCGCATCGACGCCGAGCTGCGGATGGGCAAGCACAAGGCGCTGCTGTCCGAGCTCTCGGTGCTGACCGTGCAGAACCCGATGAACGAGAACCTGTGCGCGCAGTACATGATCTCGCTGTTCCGCGCGGGCCGGCAGTGGCAGGCGCTCGACGCGTTCAAGGGCCTGCGCAACACCCTGATCGAGGAGCTCGGCGTCGAACCGTCGTCGCGCCTGCAGACGCTGCAGCACGCGATCCTGACGTCCGACCCGCGCCTCGACAGCGCCGAAACCCGTCAGCTGCAACGACTCCTGGCTTAGATCAAAGCTCCAGCGGCCCGCGCCACACTGTGGCGCGGGCCGTTTTTGCTTGTCGTGCAACGGTTTCTTCGAGAATCTCTCCACTGGCTTACAGGCGTGCGGTGACAACCTCAGTCGTGGGCGCGCGGAAACCGCCCGCTGGAGGAAAGGAAGCTAGCCGTGAGCGCACTGACCATCGAGGGACTCAAAGAGATCCTCAACGAGGCCGCGGGCGACGACGACTCGTTCAAGCCGGGCCAGGACATTCTCGACATCCCGTTCCTCGAGCTGGGCTTCGACTCCCTCGCCCTGCTGGAGACGGTCGCGCTGATCAAGCGCAAGCACGGTGCCGCCATCGCCGACGACGAGCTGGCGTACATCGAGACGCCGCGTCAGTTGCTGGACAAGGTCAACGGACAGATCGCGGCCTGACGCCGGCGACTCGGGATACGGAGACGGACATGACGCACACCACCACGCACACGGTCATGATCGGGGCTCCCGCCAAGGTGGTGTACGACCTGGTCGCGGACGTGACGACCTGGCCGTACATCTTCGGACCCACGGTCCAGGCCGAGGTGTTCGAACGGGATGGCTCGACGGAGCGGTTGCGGTTGCACGCGTTCGCCAACGGTGACGTGCGCACGTGGACGTCCCGGCGCGAGCTCGACCCGGCGAACCTGCACATCAAGTTCGAGCAGGAGCGTTCGGCGGCACCGGTGAAGACGATGGGTGGGGAGTGGCGGATCGTCCCGATCGCCGATTCGGCGACGCGGGTCGATCTGCTCCACCACTTCACCGCGGCGCAGCCAGAGGCGGTCGACCTCATCCTGAACGCCGTCAACAACAACAGCGACGCCGAGCTCGCCGCCCTCAAGCGGGCGGCCGAGTACGGCGACGACTACGACAAGCTGGTGTTGTCGTTCTCGGACAGCATCACGATCCACGCGAGCCGCAAGGACGTCTACGAGTTCCTGTACCGGTCGGACCTGTGGCCGGAGCGTCTGCCGCACGTGGCGAAGCTGGACCTCAAGGAAGCCGTCACCGGTGTGCAGTCCATGGAGATGGACACGCGCAGCCCGGACGGGTCGATCCACACCACGCACTCGGTGCGGGTCTGCACCCCGTACGACGGCATCGTCTACAAGCAGACGCACACACCGCCGATCATGGCGGCGCACGTCGGCCGGTGGACGTTCAGGGACATCGGCGACGGCATCGAGGCCGGCATCGAGGCGACGTCGCACCACACCGTCGTCATCCGGCCCGAGGTCATCCCCGAGGTGCTGGGAGCCGACGGGACGATCGAGCGCGCTCGCGAGCTCATCCGTCACGCGCTGGGCACCAACAGCCTCACGACGCTCCGGCACGCCAAGGAATTCGCCGAGAACGGGTGAGGTGACGCGATGGGGTTGGGTGGCGCGGAGTTACTGACTGCCGCAGCACGCGCTGCAAGCCGCAACGGACTTTACGTGGTCTCCATGTACCTGGAGAAGGCCGCGGTCGAGCACGAGCGCAAGGGTTGTCCCTCTTCGGACGTGGCGCCCTGTGCCTACGAGATCGAGGCTTCCCGAGTACTGCTGTCGGGGTTCTGATGAAGCTCTACGACATCTCGCTGCGCCGCACCGGCCTGTCCATTTCGGACAGACTGGTCGCGGCGCGGCGCCTCGACGCGCTCGGAGTCACGTTCGTCGACGGAGGCAGGCCCGCCCGGTCGTTCTACCACCGGGCGGCCGTCGAACTCCGGTTGCGGGCCGCCACCCTCATCGCGTCAGGCGGTGCGGAGGATTTCGCCGCACTCATCGCCGCGGAAACCCCCGCGGTGGCGATAGTTGTCCAAGGGCACGGCTTTTCGGTGGTTCGAGAGGCCGTGCGTCAACTCGTGCGCGCAGAACGACGAGTGATCGTCGAGGCGCGGGACTTCTTCGACGGCTGGCTGATCGACCCCGAACACGCTTTGGAGGTCGTGCTGACCGCCGCGGAGGCTGGGGCGGAAACCGTGTTGCTGCACGACACAGCGGGCAAACTGTGGCCGGACCAGATCGGCGAGATCGTCGCGGCGGTCGCGGAAACCGGTGTGCCCCTTGGTTTCGGATGTGACGACGACGGCGGCTCGGCAGCGAAACAGCTGTTCGCGGCCGACGCGGGGGCCGGACTCGTACAGGGGTCCTACGCCGTCGTTCGAGGTGGCCTCGATCGGGGCGTTCCACCATTGGTTCATTCGGCAGAAAAAGGTATCGCTCCCGTGCCCTGTCCGAGATTGGAGCAGACCGTGTCCGCACAGAAGGCGATTGGAGGTGTCCGATGAGTCGTCGCGCCGTCATCACCGGGGTGGGCGTGGTCGCACCTGGTGGCATCGGAACGAAGGCGTATTGGCAACTGCTGTCCGAAGGGCGTACGGCGACTCGCAACATCACGCACTTCGACGCGTCTCCGTACCGCTCCCGCATGGCGGGGGAAGCAGATTTCGATCCAGTGCGCGAAGGCTTGACGCCGCAGGAGATCCGCCGTCTCGACCGGGCCGCGCAGTTCGCGGTCGTCGCGGGTCGTGAGGCGATGTCCGACTCCGGCATCGAGTTCGACCAGCTCGACCCCGGCCGCATCGGTGTCTCGCTCGGCACCGCCGTCGGCTGCACGACCTCGCTGGAGCGCGAGTTCATCGTCGGCTCCGACCGGGGCAAGTACTGGGAGGTCGACCAGTCCTACGCCGTCCCGCACCTCTACGACTACTTCACGCCGTCCTCGATGGCGACGGAGCTGGCGTGGACAGTGGGCGCCGAGGGTCCGGTCTCCGTGGTCTCCACGGGCTGCACCTCGGGTCTCGACTCGGTGGGTTACGCCGCCGACCTGATCCTGGAGGGCTCCGCGGACGTCGTCGTCACCGGCGGCACCGAGGCTCCGCTCTCCCCGATCACCGTGGTCTGCTTCGACGTGATCCGTGCGTCGAGCACCCGCAACGACGACCCCACAACGGCGTGCCGGCCGTTCGACAAGACCCGTGACGGCCTGGTGCTGGGCGAGGGTTGCGCGATCATCGTGCTCGAGGAGCTGGAGCACGCCCGCGCTCGCGGTGCGCACATCTACGGTGAGGTCGCCGGCTTCGCCTCGCGGTGCAACGCCTACCACATGACGGGCCTGCACCCCGAGGGCATCGAGATGTCCGACGCCATCAACATCGCGCTGAAGCAGGCGCGTGCGGATGCCACGGACGTCGGCTACATCAACGCGCACGGGTCGGGCACCAAGCAGAACGACCTGCACGAGACGGCCGCTTTCAAGCGTTCGTTGGGTGCGCACGCGTACAAGACGCCTGTATCTGGGTTCAAGTCCATGATCGGGCACTCGCTGGGCGCGATCGGTTCCCTGGAGATCGTCGGCTCGCTGCTGGCGTTCGAGCAGGACCTCATCCCGCCGACGGCGAACCTCCACGAGCAGGACCCCGAGTGCGACCTCGACTACACGCCACTGGTGGCGCGCGAGAAGAAGGTCGACACCCTCCTGACCGTGGGCAGTGGTTTCGGTGGATTCCAGAGCGCCATGGTGCTCAAAAAGGTGGAAGGGGCAGGCCGGTGACTCGGGCAGTGGTGACGGGAATCGGCATCGCGTCTCCGAACGGTTTGGGGCCGACCGCGTACTGGCGGGCGACCCTGCACGGGGAGGCGGCGATCAGGCCGATCACCCGGTTCGACAGCGCGAACTACTGGGCGAAGATCGCCGGTGAGGTGCCTGGCTTCGAGGCAGGGCGGCACCTGCAGGGTCGCCTGCTGCCGCAGACGGACCACATGACGCGGCTGACACTGGTCGGCACGGACTGGGCGTTGCGTGGTGCGGGTGTGCAGCCGAACGACATCCCCGACACCGACATCGCGGTCATCACCGCGGCGACGGCCGGCGGGTACGAGTTCGGTCAGCGCGAACTGCAGAAGCTGTGGCACCAGGGTCCGGAGTACGTCTCGGCGTACCAGTCGTTCGCGTGGTTCTACGCGGTCAACACGGGCCAGATCTCCATCCGGCACGGCACGCGCGGTCCCGGCGCGGTGGTGGTGTCCGAGCAGGCCGGTGGCATCGACTCCATCGGTCACGCCCGGCGCCAGCTGCGCAAGGGTGTCCAGCTCGCCCTCACCGGCGGCATGGACTCCTCGCTGTGCCCGTGGGCGTGGGTTGCCCACCAGGCCTCGGGTTGCCTGTCCCGCAACAACAACCCGAAGCGCGCCTACCTGCCGTTCGACCGCGACGCCTCCGGGTACGTCGCGGGCGAGGGCGGCGCGATCATGGTGGTCGAGACGCCGGAGTCGGCGGCCGGCCGTCCAGGGACACGCATCTACGGCGAGATCGTCGGGTACGCCTCGACGTTCGACTCGAAGATGCCGTCGCGGGAGCCGGGTCTGAAGCGGGCGGCCGAGCTGGCGCTGCGCGACGCCGGCATGGACGCCTCGGAGATCGACGTGGTGTTCGCCGACGCGGCGGGCATTCCCGAGCTCGACAAGGCCGAGGCCGAGGCGATCAAGGGCATCTTCGGGCCGTTCGGTGTGCCGGTGACGGCGCCGAAGACCATGACCGGGCGTCTGTTCGCCGGTGGTGGCTCGCTCGACGTGGCGTCGGCGATCCTCTCCATCTACTGGAGCGCGATCCCGCCGACCATCAACGTCGAGAACCTGGTGCCGGAGTACGAGATCGACCTCGTCATGAACGAGGCGCGGCACGGCAAGATCAAGGCCGCTCTGGTGCTCGGGCGCGGCAAGGGCGGCTTCAACTCCGCCATGGTGGTTCGCGAGTACAGGTAGAGGTCAGGTGCCTCAAGGCCGTGAAGGTGTCCCCTTCACGGCCTTGAGCCGTTTCTGGAGGCGTGTTGTGGACGTAGCACTGATGTTTCCGGGCCAGGGATCGCAGTACCCGCGGATGGCGGCGTCCCTGTACGGCACGGATGCCGTGTTCACCTCGGTGATCGACGAGGTGTTCGAGCTGTTCGGCGAGGTCGGCTCTCTTGCTTGCGAGGACTGGCTTTCCGGGGCGGACGTCGATCACGTGTCGCGGGCGCAGCCGTTGCTGTTCGCCGTCGACTACGCGCTGGGGCGCACCGTTCTGTCGTGGGGCGTCAAGCCCGTGGCGTTGATCGGGCACTCCGCGGGCGAGGTCGTCGCGGCGACGCTGGCCGGGGTGTTCACCCTGGAAGAAGCCGTGTCCCTGGTGCGGGACCGGGTGTTGTCCGCCGTGCCGATCCCTTCCGGCGGCATGCTGGCCGTCGCCGCTTCGGAAGCGGATCTGCTGCCGCACCTGGAAGGCGACGTGGCGATCGCGGCCGTGAACTCGGCCCGGCAGACGATGCTGGCCGGGTCCGACGAGCCGCTGGCCCGTGTGCGGGCGCGGCTGGAAGCCGACGAGTACATCGTCGTGACCGTGCCGGCGTCGACGCCGTTCCACAGCCCGGCGATGCAGCCCGCCGTGGACGAGGCCCTGGCTTCGTGGAGCGCTTCGCCCCGTGCGCCGCAGATGCCGTTGTACTCCGGGTACACGGGCAAGTTGATGACTCCTGAAGACGCGCTGTCCGCGCGGTTCTGGACACGTCAGCTGACCGACGCCGTCTACTTCGGACCGGCGCTCAACGAGCTCGTGGCGATGTACGACGTTCTGCTGGTGGAAGCCGGTCCCGGACAGACCCTGACGTCGTTCGCGCGCCGGACGAAGGCCGTGCGTTCCGGCGCCTCGCAGGTGCTGCCGTTGCTGGACGCGGCGGACACCGTGGACACGGCTCGCGCTCGTTTGGTGTGACCGCGATATAAAAGGGCCGCCCTCCAGGAGAGGGCGGCCCTTTGGCGGTCGCTAGTCGATTCCGCGGACGATGTGGTCTTCGTTCTCTGGTGGCCATTCACTGTTGTCCATACCTGCCAAGGTAGGTACGGTGATTCAGCTCTCACTTGAGAGCCGGTCGTCAGGTTCAGTCGTCGAGCAGCGCGACGGCCCTCGTCCAACCCGCGCCGGCGCCCTTGATCTTGACGGGGAACGCGACGACGGTGAACCCGAAGTCCGGCAACGCCTCCAGGTTCGCGAGACGCTCGATCTGGCAGTACTCGCGGTCGCGGCCGGCGAAGTGCGCGGGCCACAGCACGCTCTGGTCCTTGGTCGCCAGGTAGCGCTTGACGATGTCCGGGAACGGCGCGTCGAGGCTGAACGCGTCGGTGGCGATCACCTTGACTCCCAGGTCCAGCAGGAAGTTCGTGGCGGGGCCGTCGAGTCCGGTGTAGTCGGTGAAGTAGGTCTGGGTGCCCGCGTGCTCGGCGGCGCCGGTGTCGAGGATGACGATGTCCATCGGCTTCGGCGTGTAGCCGATGCGGGCGAACTCCTTCTCCAGCACCTCGACCCCGATGACGCCGGTGCCGTGGCCGCGGACGTCGAGCTTCACGCCGGGGTTGTGGAACCACTCCAGCGGCATCTCGTCGATGTGGCGCGGGATTCCGTTGCCGTACGTGGTTTTCGAGCCGTAGTGGCTTGGCGCGTCCACGTGCGTGCCGGTGTGGGAGGTCAGGCTGATCCGGTCCAGCGTGAGGAACTCGGAGTCCCGCAGCACGGAGACGTCGAACTCGATGCCGAGTCGCGCCTTGAGCTGCTCGGCCATGTGTTCGGCACCCTGGGCGGCCGTGAGCACCTCGTGCGTCACCGGGTCCGCTTCGTACGCGGATGCGTCAATGTGGGAAGACAGATCGATGATGCGCATGAGGTCGAGCTTGGCGGGCGTTCCTTGAGCACGTCTCAAGACGCGGTGGGCATGGTTCTGCCTAGCCTGACACCGTTTCTGGAGGAGCCACCTCATGATCACCTTCCTCAACCGCTTCACGCTCACCGGTGACCCGGAGGAGTTCGAGAAGGCCTTCGACGAGACGGCCGCCTTCCTGCGCGCACAGCCGGGCCTCATCCGCTACACGCTGTCGCGTCAGCTCGACGACCCGGCGTCCTACATCAACATCGCGTTGTGGGAGAGCGCCGACGCCCTGCGCGCGGCCCTGGCCCACCCGGACTTCGGCAACCACGCCAAGGCGATGCGCGGCCTGGCGGAGTCCTCGGGCGCGATCTTCAACCCACGCCTGTCCTTCGAAGCCCCCGCAGAAGCCTGATGGGTCCGCTCGACGGGCTGAAGGTCGTCGAGTTCGGCGGCATCGGTCCCGGCCCGCACGGCGCGATGCTGCTGGCGGACCTCGGCGCGGAGGTGGTGCGCGTCGAGCGTCCGTCCGGCGGCCTGTCCGTGGTGCCGGACGCCTCCCGCGACTTCCTGTTGCGCGGCAGGCGTTCGGTGTCGGCGGACCTGAAGTCCGCGGACGGCCGCGCGTCGGTGCTGTCGCTCATCTCGGTGGCCGACGTGGTGATCGAGGGCTTCCGCCCCGGCGTGCTGGAACGGCTCGGTCTCGGGCCTTCCGACTGCCTGGCGGTCAATCCCGGGCTGATCTACGCGCGGATGACCGGGTGGGGTCAGGACGGTCCACTGGCCCAGCGCGCCGGCCACGACATCAACTACCTGTCGGTCACCGGCGTGCTGCACGCCATCGGCAAGCCACCGTTGAACCTGGTCGGTGACTTCGGCGGCGGCTCGCTGTACCTGGTGCTGGGCGTGCTGGCGGCGTTGTGGGAACGGCAGCGCACCGGCCTCGGCCAGGTCGTCGACGCGGCGATCGTGGACGGGGTGGCGTCGCTGGCGCAGATGATCTGGTCGATGAAGTCGCAGTCGGTGTGGGAGGACTCGCCGGACTCGAACCTGCTCGACGGCGGGTGCCCGTTCTACTCGATCTACGAGTGCGCGGACGGCCGTTCTGTCGCGGTGGGGTCGCTGGAACCGCAGTTCTACGCGTTGCTGCTGGCCGGTCTGGGACTGCACGCCGCCGACCTGCCCGAGCAGATGGACCGCGACTCCTGGCCGTTGCTGCGCAAGACGTTCGCCGAGGCGTTCCTGACCAGGACCCGCGACGAGTGGTCGGAGGTGTTCGCGTCCTCCGACGCCTGCGTGACGCCGGTGCTGACCCTGGAGGAGGCGGCCGCGCATCCGCACCTGGTGGCACGCGGAGTGTTCACCGCGGACGGGGCGGCTGTGCCCGCACCACGGTTCTCCGCGGAGTTTTTCGGGGACTAGATTCGCGTTCGTGGAACTGCGAATCTTCACCGAACCCCAGCAGGGCGCGAGCTACGACGACCTGCTCCGGGTGGCCAGGACGGCCGAGGACGCCGGGTACGGCGCCTTCTTCCGCTCCGACCACTACCTCAGGATGGGCTCGGCCGACGGCCTGCCCGGCCCGACCGACCCGTGGATCACCTTCGCGGGCCTCGCCCGCGACACGTCGACGATCCGCCTGGGCACGCTGATGACCGCCGCGACGTTCCGCCACCCCGGACCGCTCGCCATCAGCGTCGCCCAGGTCGACCAGATGTCCGGTGGCCGCGTGGAGTTCGGCATCGGCGCCGGCTGGTACGAGGCCGAGCACACCGCGTACGGGCTTCCGTTCCCGTCTCTGGGGGAGCGGTTCGAGCGCTACGAGGAGCAGGTCGCGATCATCACCGGGCTGTGGGAGACCCCGCTCGGCGGCACCTTCTCGTTCGAGGGCAAGCACTACACGCTGACCGACTCGCCCGCGCTGCCGAAGCCCGCGCAGGAGCGCGTCCCGCTGCTGATCGGCGGCATGGGCGCCAAGCGCACGCCCGCCCTGGCCGCGTCCTACGCCACCGAGTTCAACCTGCCGTTCGTCGGCATCGACGCCGCGGTCGAGCAGTTCGCCCGCGTCGACACCGCCTGCGAGGAGACCGGCCGCGACCCGAAGGAGATCATCCGCTCGGTCGCCCTCGTCGCGTGCGTCGGCCGGACCGACGCCGACGTCGCCCGCCGTGCCGCCGCGATCGGCCGCGAGGTCGACGAGCTCAAGCAGAACGGCCTGGCCGGCACCCCGGCCGAGGTGGTCGACCGCATCGGCGCGTGGCGGGACGCGACCGGTGTACAGCGCGTGTACCTGCAGACGCTGGACCTCGCCGACCTCGACCACATCACCGACATCGCGTCGGACGTCGCGCCCCAACTCTGATATATCGGATTCCGGACATCGGATATCAGGCGAGCGCTTTGCGCACCGCTGACGGCAAGGGCAGGACGTGGTCCGCGAACCGCCGCCGATATCCGATATATCGCAGCTGCAACGCGGGTTCGTCGAGGTAGCGGCGCTCCAGCCCGTCCTGCCCGAACACCAGCTTGAGCCCACGTCCGAGCATCGACGGCGAGTCCAGACCGAAGCGGTCGCGCAACACATCGGCGGCCGCGTGGTCACCGAACTCCAGCGCCGCCCGTCGCACGGACTCGACCGGCACCATCAGGTACTGCTCGTCGGCGCGCACGCCGTCGCGATATCCGATGTTCAACGCGCTGAGCGCCTTCTGGTGCGCTCCGCCGTCGAGCCCGAGGTAGTACTGCTCCCAGTCGCTGACCTGGATCTCACCGCTCCACGTCCGCACGGGTGCGGCCGCCGCCACCGACCCGTTCGAACTGATTCCACCTGCCAGCGCCGTCAATCCGGCAGCCGTGAAAAACTGGCGTCGGGACAAGCTCACGACGCATCCTCCTCCGCGATCCCGCGACTTCCCCGCCGCAGGGCTACGGAATGCTAGCGAAGGTGATACCCGGAGCGACGGGGCCAGTGCGGGTCAAAGTGCGGTCCGTCAGGGGGAGCGTGCCGTCGAGCGCCGCGAGCACAGCGTCACGGGCGAGCGGCAGCACCTCGGCGACGGTGACGTCGCGGCCCAGTTCGTGCGAGAGAGAAGCGACGCCCGCGTCCTTGATGCCGCACGGGATGATGTCGCCGAACGCGCCGAGGTCGGCGTTGCAGTTGATCTCGAAGCCGTGCATGGTCACGCCGCGCTGCACGCGGATGCCGATGGCGGCGACCTTGCGCTCCGGGCCCCGGTCGTCGGCGGGCAGCCACACGCCGCTGCGGCCCTCGATCCGGCCGGTGTGCACGCCGAGCTGATCGCACACGTCGATCAGGCCCTGTTCGATGCGCCGCACGTATTCCACGACGTCCATCGGCTCGACCAGCTTGAGGATCGGGTAGCCGACCAGCTGGCCGGGGCCGTGCCAGGTGATCTTGCCGCCGCGGTCGACGTCGATGACCGGGGTGCTGCCGCCGCGGGGGCGTTCCTCGTCGAGGGTGCGCCTGCCGCAGGTGTAGACGGGCGGGTGCTCGAGCAGCAGAAGGGTGTCCGGGCCGGTACTGGCCGCGCGTGCCTCCGCGATCTCCTTCTGGAGGTCCCACGCCGTCATGTAGTCGATGAGCCCCAGCTCACGGATCACGACGGGGTCTGACGAGGTGCGGCACGAGTTCACGACCCGACGTTACCAACCCCAGAGCGAGTGCTGCCACGAGTCCAACGCCCGTCACACCCAGCACGGCGCCGATGACGTCGGTGACCCAGTGCATCTCCAGCACGACCCTGGCGAAGCCACCCACCAGCACCGCGAGCACGGCCCACAGCGCCACGTTCCAGGTGGTCCGGCGCAGGAGCACGACCAGTGTGAACGCCGTGGACGCGATCGCCACCGTGTGTCCGCTCGGATAGCTGGGCAGGTGATATTCGATGGGCCGGACGCGGTCGAACAGGAACCTCGTCAGCAGGGTCGCGCAGCACAGCGCGTGCAGAGCCAACGCCTTCCACAGCCGCGGATCGCGCCGCTTCCAGGCGAGCACGAACAACACAGCCGCGAACGCCCACCCGATCGTCGGCCCGAGCACCAGGCCCACCCCGAACGCCGTGTCCCGCAGCCACTCCGGCCGGGGCAACTCGTCGTGCACCCACACGTCGAGCCCCGTCATCTCGGGGAGCCCCAGGAGGATCCACGAGATCAGCAGAAGTGCCGCGACGACTCGGGTCACGCGACCGCCGCGTTCAGCGCCGCCGGCAGTGCCGGGTGCAGGAAGTGGAAGCCGCGGCTCTCCAGCACCTTCGGTGTCAGGCCGGGACCGCTGAGCAGCAGTTCCTCGGCCATCTCACCGCCGAGCAACGTCTTCAGCGCGAACGCCGGCACGGTCCACGGCGTCGGCCGGTGCAGCGCGGTGCCGACCGCCTTGGTGAACTCGGCGTTCGTGACCGGCGTCGGACCGGCGACGTTGACCGGCCCGCGGACGTCGTCGTGCTCGACGACGAACCGGTAGGCCGACACGACGTCGTCCAGCGACACCCACGGGAAGTACTGCTCCCCGGACCCGAGCTTGCCGCCCAGGAAGAACTGGAAGACCGGCCTCAACCGGCCGAACACGCCACCGGACGGAGAGATGACGACAGCGGTGCGCATTAGTACGACACGCACGCCGCCTTCCTGCGCCGCGGACGTCGCCGCTTCCCAGTCCTGGGTCAGCCGCGACATGTAGGTGTGGCCGCCCGGCGCGTCCTCGTCCGCGAGGCGCGATCCGGTGTCGCCGTAGAAGTGGGCGCCCGACGAGCTCACCAGCGTCGGTACGCCGTGCTCGACGACCGCCGCCGACAGCACCTCGGCCGGCACGATCCGGCTGTCGTGCAGGACCTGCTTGCGCGCGTCGTCCCACCGCTTGTCGCCGATGCCCGCGCCGCACAGGTTGATGACGGCGTCGACGCCGTCGAACGTCCCGTCGTCGATGCGCCCGGCGTACGGGTCCCACCCGCGTTCGTCGGGCGCGGCGGCTTTGCGGCGCACCAGGCGCAGCACCTCGTGACCGGCGGCGCGCATGGACGCCACCAGGCTCGTGCCGATCAATCCCGACGATCCCGCGATGACTACGCGCATACCTAGATCGTTCCCCACTGACGCATCACGTGCACAGCCGTACTTCGCATACCGGACCCAGGATGTGCCGAAGGCCACCCCGGCAAACCGGGATGGCCTTCAGGTCACACTATTCAGTCGATATCCGATATATCGGATATCAGTGCTGGTAACGCGGGTCAGAGACCGAGGTCGGCCTCGAACGCGCCTTCCTCGAGACGGTTCTTGACCGTCGTGAGGAAGCGGCCCGCGTCGGCACCGTCGACCAGGCGGTGGTCGTAGGTGAGCGCGAGGTACATCATCGAGCGGATCGCGATGGTGTCGTTGCCGTCCTCGTCGGTCAGGACGACCGGGCGCTTCTTGACCACGCCGACGCCCAGGATGCCGACCTGCGGCTGCTGGATGATCGGGGTGTCGAAGAGCGCGCCGTTGCTGCCGAGGTTGGTCAGCGAGAACGTGCCGCCGGCGAGCTCGTCGGGCGTGAGCTTGTTCGAGCGGGCACGCGCCGCCAGGTCACCGATCTTGTGGGCGATGCCCGACAGGTTCAGGTCACCGGCGTTGTGGATCACGGCGTTGAGCAGGCCGCGCTCCGTGTCGATCGCCAGACCGAGGTGCTCGGCACCGTGGTAGGTGACCTCCTTGCGCTCCTCGTCGATCGACGCGTTGAGCACCGGGTGGGCCTTGAGGGCCTCGATGGCGGCCTTGGCGAAGAACGGCAGGAACGTGAGCTTCGCGCCCTCACGAGCCTCGAACGCCTTCTTGGCCTGGTTGCGCAGCCGGGCGATCTTGGTCACGTCGACCTCGAACACCTGGGTGAGCTGGGCCGACATCTGCAGCGACTCACGCGTGCGCTGCGCGACGATCTGACGCAGTCGCGGGAGCTTCTGCACGGTGCCGCGCTTGCCCGAGTTGTCGGCCGCGGCCGGAGCCGAGGTGCGCGAGGCGGGAGCGGCAGCCGGAGCAGCGGCGGCGGGAGCAGGAGCCGGGGCCTTCTTGGCCTCGACGGCGGCGAGCACGTCCTGCTTGCGGATGCGGCCACCGACGCCGGTGCCCTTGAGCGAGCCCAGGTCGATGCCGTTCTCCGACGCGAGCTTGCGCACGAGCGGAGTGACGTACGGCGTGCCGTTCGCGTCGTCGGAAGAAGACGCGGCCGGAGCCTCCTGCTTCGGCGCGGCCTGCTGGGCAGGCGCCGGAGCGGCCGGTGCCTGCTGCGGGGCCGGAGCCTCCTGCTTCGGAGCGGGGGCGGGCGCCTCCTGCTTCGGCTCGGGCTTGCTCTCCTGAGCGGGAGCCGGCTGGGACGAGGCCTGGGCCGGGCTGCCCGAACCGATGACGGCGAGCTTGCCGCCGACCTCGACGGTCTCGTCCTCACCGGCGCTGATCTCGAGCAGCGTGCCCGCGACCGGCGACGGGATCTCGGTGTCGACCTTGTCGGTCGAGACCTCGAGCAGCGGCTCGTCGACCTCGACGCTGTCGCCGACCTGCTTCAGCCAGCGGGTGACGGTGCCCTCGGTGACGGACTCGCCGAGCGCGGGCATCGTGACGTCGGTGCCCTCGGCCGGACCACCGGACGGCGCGGCCGGAGCCTCGGCGGCGGGGGCGGGCTCGGGAGCGGCTTCCTCGGCGGGCGGCGCCGACGGCGTCGACTGCTGGGGAGCTTCCTGCGCGGGGGCGGGCTCGGCGGCGGGGGCGGCGTCGCCGTCACCGATGACCGCGAGCTCACCGCCGACCTCGACGGTGTCGTCCTCCTGCGCGACGATCTTCTGCAGGACACCGGCCGCCGGGGACGGGATCTCGGTGTCGACCTTGTCGGTGGAGACCTCGAGCAACGGCTCGTCCACCTCCACCCGGTCGCCTTCCTGCTTCAACCACCGGGTGACCGTGCCCTCGGTGACGCTCTCACCGAGTGCGGGCATCTGGACGGAGAAGGCCATTGTTCGCTGACTCCTCGTGCTCTCGTGTGGCTGACTTTGTGTGGGGAACGGTCAGCCGTGCACGTGCAGCGGCTTGCCGGCCAGGGCGAGGAACGCCTCGCCGAGGGCTTCAGTCTGGGTCGGGTGGGCGTGGATCAGCGGAGCCACGTCCTCCGGGTAAGCCTCCCAGCTGTAGATCAGCTGTGCTTCACCGATGAGCTCGCCGACGCGTTCGCCGACCATCGTCACGCCGACGACGGGGCCGTCGGGGGCCTTGACGAGCTTCACGCCACCGGCCGTCTTGAGGATCTGGCTCTTGCCGTTGCCCGCGAGGTCGTAGATGAAGACCTCGGCCGAGCCGTACTTCTCCTTGGCCGCGGCCTCGCTGAGGCCGACGGAGGCGACCTCGGGCTTGCAGTAGGTGACGCGCGGGATGCCCGCCTCGTCGATCACCTTCGGGTTCTGACCGGCGATCTCCTCGGCCACGAAGATGCCCTGCTGGAACCCGCGGTGCGCGAGCTGCAGGCCGGGGACGATGTCGCCGACGGCGTAGACGTTCGGCAGGTTCGTGCGCAGGCGCTCGTCGGTGATGACGAAGCCGCGGTCGATCGTGATCCCGGCCTCCTCGTAGCCGTGACCCGCGCTGTTCGGGCCGCGGCCGACCGCGACGAGCAGCAGGTCGGCGTCGAGGACGTCGCCGTTCTCCAGCGTGATCGACACACCCGAGTCGGACTGGGTGGCGCCGGTGAACTTCACGCCGGTCTTGAACTTGATGCCGCGCTTGCGGAACGCGCGCTCCAGCTGCTTGGACGCGTACTCGTCCTCGGCCGGCACCAGGCGGGGCAGAGCCTCGACGATGGTGACGTCGGCGCCGAACGAACGCCACACGCTCGCGAACTCCACGCCGATGACGCCGCCGCCCAGAACGACGACCTTCTCCGGGATGAAGTCCAGGTTGAGCGCCTGGTCGCTGGTGACGACCCGGCCGCCGATCTCCAGACCGGGCAGGCTCCGGGCGTACGAACCGGTCGCGAGGACCACGTTCTTGCCGACGTAGCGCCGGCCGTTCACCTCGACGGTGTTCGGGCCGACGAACGTGCCCGCGCCCTCGACGAAGGTGACCTTGTTGGCCTTCGCGAGACCCTGCAGACCCTTGTAGAGCCGCGAGACCACGCCGTCCTTGTACGAGTTGACACCGGCGATGTCGATGCCCTCGAGCGAGCTCTTCACACCGAACTGGTCGCCTTCGCGGGCGTTGTCCGCCACCTCGGCCGCGTGCAGCAGCGCCTTGGTCGGGATGCAACCGCGATGCAGGCAGGTGCCACCCAGCTTGTCCTTCTCGACCAGGACGACGGACAGGCCGAGCTCGGCCGCGCGGAACGCGCAGGCGTAGCCACCTGAACCACCGCCGAGGATGACGAGATCGGCGTTGGTGGCCGACTCCAGTTCCGGCGAAGTCACTTCGGATCTCCTCGGGATTACTTACTACGCGCGGGTGCGCGCGAGGTACGCGGCCATCTTGTCACTAGTTGCCGGAGCGCGGTGATCCGGCATAGGACACCACGCCCGGCTCTGATCATTCACCTACTCATAACACCCTTACCTGGCACCATGGTGGAGGGAAGCGCTGGAGGTGCTCGATGGGGCTGTTCGATCGTTTTCGCAGGAAGCCGCGCGCAGGTGTGCTGCGGACCGCTTCGAACCAGGACACGAGCCATCTCGAACAGTGGACGAAGAGCCGTCACGGCGTCGAGGCCTATGTGGAGCCGAAGACGACGGTGACCGAGACCACTGTGGTCCTGGTCGCTCACGACGGCGAGTGGACGCGCCGCCGAGTCGCCTCGCCGGACGCCGCGCGGTCGTTCGCACGCAAACTCGGCATGCCGATCTACGACGCGGGCATCGTGGGTTACCCGAAGCGCATGCGCGACTACACCGCGCGCAAAAAGGCTTCCGGCGAACTCTAAATCCTCACGATCGGCTCGTGCCGAACGGGAAAATTGACGCTCGCCGCGATGAAGCACATCGAATGCGCTTTCTCGTGCAACGCCTGTGCCGTCTCCTTGGTCGCGGGATCGGCGACGGTCACGACGGGGTTGAGCACCACCTGGGTGAACCGCCCGGACCCGTCCGAATGTTCGGCCATGACGCCGGTGGCGTGGTCGCGGTATTCGGTCACGACGACACCGTTGGTCGACGCGAGGTGCAGGTACCAGAGCATGTGGCACTGCGAGAGCGACGCGACGAGCAACTCCTCGGGGTTGTACCGGCCGCGGTCACCCCGGAACGCCGGATCGGACGACCCGAGGATCGTCTCCTTGCCCTCGACCCGAACCTCGTGCGCGCGCTCGTAGGACTTGTACCCGGAAGTGCCGCTCCCGGTGTTCCCGGTCCAGACGACGTCGGCCTCGTAGTGATGCGTCCCCATGTGGAAATACTCCTCTCGCCGGGGCCTGGAGCACAGCCCTGAGCGACCGCCATCTCCGTGAACCGGCTACGCGCCGTCGCCACCGTCGCGCAGGGAACGGATCATGCCCCGCAGCACCCGGAACGCGCCCGCCTGCTCGGCCTCGGTCAGGTCTGCCAGCATCCTGACCTCGACGGACCGCACCGCCGCGGACGCCTTCTCGAGGCTCTGCTGTCCGCGGGGCGTGAGCCGCGTGGGAAGGACCTTCCCGACGGGTGCCGCCGCGGGCCTGGTCACGTAGCCGTCCCGCTCCAGGGCCTGGAGCAGCACGTTCATCGACTGCCGCGTCACGAACGCGCCCCGTGCGAGCTCCGAGTTCGACAACCCCGGCCGCTGCGCCAGCAGTTCGAGGCAGGAGTAGTGCGTCACGCTCATCCCGAGCGGCCGCAGCACCTCCTCCATGGCCGCGCGGAGCACGCTCGACGCCTCTTTCAGCAGGTAGCCCAGTGACGTCTCCAGGTCGACGCCGGCACCGTCTTGACTCATGTCAGTATTCTGACATAGATTGGCCCGTGTCAGAATACTGACACGAAGACAAGGAGCATCCCATGGCCGCCACCGGCCCCGACTTCATCTCACTCCAGGCACGCGACCTCGACGCCTCGCGGGCTTTCTACGAGCGGTACCTCGGCCTCGTCCGCTCGCCGGCCGGACCGCCGCACGCCGTCGTCTTCGAGACGAAGCCGATCGCGTTCGCACTCCGCGACGTCGTCCCCGGCACCGATCTCGCCTCCGTCACCCAGCCCGGCATCGGCGCCGCGATCTGGTTCCACGCGACCGACGTCCAGGCCGTCCACGACGCTCTCGCCGCCGACGGGCACACCATCGTCTCCGCGCCGATCGACGGCCCCTTCGGCCGGACGTTCACCTTCGCCGACCCCGACGGCTACCAGATCACTCTCCACGACCGCGCCTGAAATGTTCGCGCGCCTAGTTCGCGCCTCTCGCTGAAATAGCAGCCGTCATCGCGAATGCTCGCGCGGCCCTTTTCGGCCACCCCGCAGCGACCCTTCCCCGGAGCGCCCTTGCAACGGCACGTTTGCGGGCGAAGTCAAAAGACTCGTTGCAAAGATGCTGGTCAGCGACGGTGGAGTAGCCGATATATCAGTTGCAACGCAACGGGCGGAGCCCCCGAAGGAGCTCCGCCCGTGCGCAGGAAGAATTGCTCAGCCGTTGGCCGCGATGTCCGCCAGAACAGCCGCGATGGTCCGCACCGGAACACCGGTGCCGCCCTTCGAGGTGTAGCCGTACGGGCCGCCCGTGTGGAATGCCGGACCCGCGATGTCGATGTGCGCCCACTGCACGCCCTCGGCCACGAACTCGCGCAGGAACAGCCCGGCGGCGAGCATGCCGCCCCAGCGGTGCCCGGTGACGTTCGCGAGGTCCGCCAGGCGCGAGTCGAGGTCCGCGCGCAGCTCCTCGGGCAGCGGCATCGCCCACGCCGACTCGCCGACGGCGGTGCCGATGGCGGCGACGCGGTCGCGGAACTCGTCGGAGCCCATGACGCCCGAGGTGCGCTTGCCGAGGGCGACGACCTGCGCACCGGTCAGCGTCGCGGTCTCGATCAGGTAGTCGGGGTTGTCCTCGCACGCGCGCACGATGGCGTCGGACAGGATCAGACGGCCCTCGGCGTCGGTGTTGAGGACCTCGACGGTCTTGCCGCCGTACATGGTCAGCACGTCGCCGGGGCGGTAGGCGTCACCGGACGGCATGTTCTCCGCCATCGGGATCGACGCGATGATCTCCAGCGGGTACTTGAGCTTCGCGGCGAGCACCATCGTGGCGACGATCGCGGCGGCGCCCGACATGTCCGAGGTCATCTCGTCCATGCCCGCGGCCGGCTTGATGGAGATGCCGCCGGTGTCGAACGTGATGCCCTTGCCGACGAGCGCGACCTTCTTGACGGCCTTCGTGCCCTTGTACGAGATGCGCACGAGGCGCGGCTGGCGCGTCGAACCGACGCCGACGCCCAGGATGCCGCCGAAGCCCTGCTTCTTCAGCGCCTTCTCGTCGAGGATCTCGACGTCGAGACCGGCCGCGGTGGCGAGCTTCTCCGCGCGGGCGGCGAACGAGGCGGGGTAGAGGTCGTTCGGCGGCGTGTTGATGAAGTCACGCGCGATGGCGACGGACTCGGCGATCGCGACGGCGGCCTTCAGCGCGGCCTTGTTCTCCTTGGAACCGGCGGCGTGCAGGTCGACCTTCACGACCGGGCCCTCGCCCTTGTCGGACTTGTACTCGGTGAACGAGTAGGCGCCGAGCAGCGTGCCCTCGGCCGCCGCACCGACGTGCAGGGCGGCGAGCGTGTTGATCGCGCGCTTCTTGCCGCCCAGCGCGCGGGCGGCGACACCGGACGCACGACGCACCTGCTCCTCGCCCGCGGACTTGCCGAGGCCGACGGCCAGCACGAGCGGGGCGGCGATCTTGCCGAACGTCGGCACCTTCACCAGCTCGTCGGCCTTGCCGGACGCGCGCAGGGTGCCGAGCACGTCGAGCAGCGCGCCGTCGAACGCGGCGGCGACAGCTTCGGCACCGGGTGCGAGCTCCAGACCGTCCGCACCCTGCAGGGTGCCCACGACGACTGCGTCCGCGGCGGTGGTGCTCAGGTCACCCTCGGTGAGGGCCAGCTTCGGGGCTGTCACGTGCTGCTCCAGGGTTGTTGCGGGCGGGGCTCGGAATCGTGACTCATGCTAAAGGTCGGACTGTCCCACTAATGCCCAGCCCCGCCACGATCGCCGCAATCCGTGACGTTGACAGTTGCGCACAGTGGCGATTCGCCCGTTTCACGCATCAGTCGACCGGGTGGTTACGGCCGGATGCCGCATCTGAGAACGTGTACCCGTGACCCACACGCCTCGCGAGATCGTCACGACGGTCGCGCTCGGTCTTCCCGCGGTGCTCGGTGCGGGGGTCTTCGCCGGATTCGCCCCAGCCGCAGGTCTTGCGGGTTGGTGGCTGCTTCCGGCGCTGGCCATCTCCGCCTTCGCCGTCCTCTGCTCGGCCTTCTCGACCGCCGACCAGTCCCGCGCCTACCCGGATGTCGGCGGCGGTTACGGATACGTGCGCGCACAGCTCGGCGTGTGGCCCGCAAGGATGACAGCGAGCGCACACCTGCTGGGCCGGTTCGCCATGGCGGCCGCGGTGGCGTCGATGTTCGGCGCGTACGTGGTGCCGGACCAGCCGTTGATCGGCGCGCTCGCCCTCGTCGTCGCGACGGCGCTGCTCGGCGCGGTCGGCTTCCGCTTCACCGTCGGTGTCAGCGTGCTGGTGTCCGTGGTCGTCCTCGGCGTGCTGGCGCTGGTCGTCGCGGCGAGCTTCTCGATCGCGCCCGTGCCGTCGGCGGGGGAGGCGGGCACCGTCAACGAACTCGTCGGCGTCGCCGGCCTGATGTTCATGGCCTTCGCCGGTTTCGAACGCGTCACCGCCCCGCATCGCGGTGAGAAACACCACTCGCCGTCCGTGCTGAAGATCGCGATTCCGGTCCTCATCGGACTGTCGTTCGTGGTCAGTCTCGCCGTGGGCGCCGGTGTGCTCCGTCAGCTCGGTAGCGCGCGCCTCGCGTTGTCGCCGGCTCCGTTGCGTGACGCACTTGTCGCGGCGGACTCGGCCGCGCTGGTGCCGCTCGTGCAGATCGCCGCGGCGGTGGCAGGCGTGGCCGCGCTGCACTTCGTCCTCGCGTCCGCCCACCGCACGCTGACCGGACTGGCCGAGGACGGCGACCTGCCCACCCGCCTCAAGCCCGGTGCGCTGACGCTCGTCGTGGTCGTCGCTTCCACGCTCGTCCTGGTGCTCGTGCCGTTCGGGACGGCGCTGGGCGTGGCGGCGTGCGCGACGTTGTTCTACTACGCCTTCACGAACGCGTCGGCTCGAGTCCTGCTGCAGAACGACCGCACGTGGCCCATGCGCACGGCTTGTCTCGGACTCGGGCTCTCGGTGCTGCTAGCCATGAGCATGCCCATACCCGCGATGCTGATCTCCATCGCGGGACTGGGCGTCGGCACCGGGCTCATTGGCCTGACAGCGTCACTGAGAGGAAGACGAGCAGCGTCACGCCGACACACACCGCAAGCCCGATGACGCGGCCGTTGTTGGACGGGCCGTTCTTGGTGATGCCGTAGTAGCCGGCCAGGAAGAACACGGCGAGGAACACCGCGCCGACCACACCGCCGACACCACCGATCACCCATCCGTCGAGCAACGTCATGCCGGTGCCCAGAACGAGCAGCGCGGCCTGCAGCACCGTGCGGACGTCCGCACCCTTCGAAGATCTTTCCGGCTCGGTCATGGCCGGGGACTCTATCGAGGTTCACTTAGTAGGACGTCCGAGTTTTGGGAAGAGGATTTTCCGTATCCCCACCTGCGGGTTACCGTGCTCACATGACGAGCGAGTTGCCTTTCACCCGGACTCCCCACCCGCACCCGGCGACCCCGGAGCGCGTAGCGGAGGTACTTGCCAAGCCGGGCTTCGGGCAGCACTTCACCGACCACATGGTGACGATCCGCTGGAACCGCGAGAAGGGCTGGCACGACGCTGAAGTCGGCCCGTACTCCACCCTCGCACTGGACCCCGCGGCAATGGTGCTGCACTACGGCCAGGCGATCTTCGAAGGGCTCAAGGCCTACCGGCAGCCCGACGGTTCGATCGCGTCCTTCCGCCCTGAGGCCAACGCCGGGCGCTTCCGCTCCTCGGCCCGCCGCATGGCGATGCCCGAACTTCCCGACGAGCTCTTCCTGGAGTCCGTGCGGCAGATCCTCGCGGTCGACGACCGCTGGGTGCCCTCGGCCGAGGAGGAGTCCCTCTACCTGCGGCCGTTCATGATCTCCACGGAGAAGGGCCTCGGCGTGCGACCCGCGTCCGAGTACCTCTACGTGCTGATCGCCTCCCCGGCCGGCTCCTACTTCGCGAGCGGCGTCCGGCCGGTGAGCGTGTGGCTCTCGACCGAGTACGTCCGCGCGGCCCCCGGTGGCACCGGCGCGGCCAAGTTCGCCGGCAACTACGCCGCGTCCCTCGTGGCGCAGGCGCAGGCCGCCGAGAAGGGCTGCGACCAGGTCGTCTGGCTCGACGCGGTGGAACGCCGCTGGGTCGAGGAGATGGGCGGCATGAACCTGTTCTTCGTCTTCGGGGACAAGGTGATCACGCCGGAGCTGACCGGCACGCTGCTGCCCGGCATCACCCGGAGCTCGCTGCTGGCACTGGCCTCCGAACTCGGCCTGACCGTCGAGGAGCGCCGCATCTCGACCGACGAGTGGGAGAAGGCCAACGCCTCCGGTGAGCTCACCGAGGTCTTCGCCTGTGGCACGGCCGCGGTCATCACGCCGGTCGGCCACGTCAAGCACGCCGGCGGCGAGTTCGACATCGCCGACGGCGGCACCGGCTCGGTGACGAAGCAACTGCGCGAGCGCCTGACCGGCCTGCAGCACGGCCACGTCGCCGACACCCACGGCTGGATGACGGTGCTGCACTCGTAGGGCTCTGGGTCAGGCGATCACCAGCACGGCCAGAAGCGCGATTTCGGCGGCAGCACCGAGCACATCACCGGTGATGCCGCCGAAACGCTTTCCGGTGTGCTTCACCAGCAACCACACGAGCGCGAACGCGACGACGACGGCGACGACCGCGCGCCACCCGAGCGGAATCGCCGCGGCAGCGAGCACCACCCACGTGCCGATGACCATCAACGGATGCTGTGTGCCCGCAACGAGCGCACCGAGCCCTTCAGACCGTGCGGCGGGCACACCGCGCATGCAGCAGATCCCGAACGCCGCCCGGCTCGTCGCGAACGCGAGCAGCACGACACCCCACTGAGCGTGGGGGAGTGCGGCGGCCTGGGCGCCCAGCACCACGATCAGCGACACGACGCCGAACGGCCCCGCACCGCCGTCCTTCATGACCTTGAGCGCACGCTCCGGCGGTCCGTAGCAACCGAGCCCGTCGGCGACGTCGGCCAGCCCGTCGAGGTGCATACCGCGTGTCGACAGCGCGACGACGCCGACGACCAAGAAACCAGCTACGAGCGCCGATATATTGGATATCGCCAGCAGCTTGAGCACGCCGACGACGAACGCGCCGATGACGACGCCGACGACGGGCGTCCATGCGATGGCCCGTCCTGCCGCTCGCTCGTCGACGTCGTCGACGCGCAACGGCAGGACCGTCAGCCAGGAGAACGCCAGTTTCAAGGGCGGAGCTTCATTCCTTGTTGGTGACGCCGGCGCTCTCGAACGTCGCCATCTCCGCGAGCACCTTCACCGCCGAGATCAGCAACGGCAGCGCCGCGACGGCACCGGACCCCTCGCCGAGCCGCATCTCGAACTGCAGCAGCGGCTTGAGGTTGAGGTGCCCGAGCGCGATCGCGTGCGCGGGTTCGGCCGACTCGTGCCCGGCCACCCACCACTCGCGCGCCCCCGGCGCCAACTCCTCGGCGACGACAGCCGCCGCACCGACGACGACGCCGTCGAGCACGACCGGCGTCTTGCGCACGGCCGCCTGCGCCAGGAACCCGGCCATCGCGGCGATGTCGGCGCCACCGGCTGTGGCGAGCAACGCGATCGGGTCGCTGATCACCAGGCGGGCCCGGCGCAGCGCGTCCCGGATCGCCGCCGTCTTGCGCATCCACGCCTGGTCGTCGATGCCGGTGCCGCGCCCGACGACCGCGACGGGCTCCGACCCGGTCAGCGACGCGATCAGGACAGCGGCGGGCGTCGTGTTGCCGATGCCCATGTCGCCCGCGACGAGCACGTCGGCGCCCGCGTCGACCTCCTCGTCGGCCAGCGCACGGCCGGCCGCGATCGCGAGTTCGCACTGCTCACGGGTGAGCGCGTCCTCGCGGTCGATCGACCCGGACGAGCGGCGCACCTTGTGCTGGCTGACCGCCGCCGGGGTGTCCGCGTCGACGGCCATGTCGACCACGCGCACCGTGGCGCCCGCGACCTGCGCGAGGACGTTGACGGCGGCGCCGCCGGTCAGGAAGTTCGCGACCATCTGGCCGGTCACCTCGCTCGGGAACGCCGACACGCCCTGAGCGGTGATGCCGTGGTCGCCCGCGAACACGACGACACGCGGACGCACGAACGGCTTGGGCGGCACGACGCCCTGGCAGGCCGCGATCCAGTTGCCCAGCTCCTCGAGCCGTCCGAGCGAGCCGACCGGCTTGGTCAGCACCGCGTGCCGGGCCTCGGCCTCGCGCAGAACGGTCTCGTCCGGCGGTTCGACCGGCGGGAACTCGGTGCTCACCTGGTCACTCCTCATCGCAGTTTCAACGGGATTCCGGCGACGAGCAGGGTGACCTCGTCGCACACCTCGGCGACGCGCGCGTTGAGCGCACCGAGGTGATCTCGGAAGAGCCTGCCAGAACGCGTCGACGGAATGACGCCGAGGCCGACCTCCGCCGTCACCAGCACCAGTCGCGCCCGGCAGGTCGCGACCGAGCGCACGATCGCGTCGATGTTGCTCGCGATCGCGTCACCGCTGTGTCCGTCTTCGGCGCCTTCCCACGCGTCGGCGTCGTCCAGCACGCCGACCAGCCACGTCGACAGGTCGTCCACCAGGATCGGCGGGTCCTCGTACTGGGTGGCGGTGAGCAGGGCAGGCAGATCGGCCGGAGCCGACGCCTCGACCGTGTGCCAGGTGGACGGACGCCGTGCGACGTGCAATGCGATGCGTGCGTCCCAGTCTGGGTCGTCCGGGTATCTGCGCGCGGTGGCGACGTAGGTCACGGTCGCCTCGGTGAGCAGACCTTCCGCGTGCGCTGACTTGCCTGACCGCGCTCCGCCGAGCACGAGCGTCCGAGATGACAAGAGTTAGCCTTCGTCCGTGGAATACCGCTGGCGCTACCAGGATGCACAGGGACGCGACGTCGCGGGCCCGGATGTGACGTTCGCCGAGCAGACCGAGGCCGAGGACTGGTTCAGCGCGCAGTGGCGTGACCTGGTCGACGCCGGGGTCGACCAGGTCACGCTGTTGCGTTCGGAATCCGAGGTGTACGGCCCGATGAGCCTGCACCCGGCCGGTTAGCCCTGGGCGGTGAGCCGCGGGTCGTCGGTGATGACGCCTTCGAGGACCTTGTCGATCTGCGTGAGCACGTCGTCGCCGAGCTCGACGTCGATGGCCTTGACGTTCTCGAAGACCTGCTCCGGACGCGACGCGCCGATGATCGCGGACGCGACGTTCGGGTTCTTCAGCACCCACGCGACGGCGAGCTGAGCCAGCGTGATGCCCGCTTCCTCGGCGATCGGCTTGAGCTGCTGAACGGCGTTGAGCACGTCGTCCCGCATCCAGCGCGCGATCATCTGCGACCCGCGCGCGTCGGCCAGGCGTGATCCTTCGGGAACCTCGGCGCCCGGCAGGTACTTGCCCGTCAGGATGCCCTGCGCGACGGGGGAGAAGACGATCTGGCTCAGGCCCTCGCGCTCGCACGCCGGGATGACCTGCGGCTCGATCACGCGCCACAACATCGAGTACTGCGGCTGGTGCGACACGAACGGGACGTTCAGCTCACGGGCCAGCGCGGCACCGCGGGTGATCTGGTCGGCGGTCCACTCGGAGACACCGACGTAGAGGACCTTGCCCTGGCGGACGAGGTCGGCGAACGCCAGCATCGTCTCCTCGAGCGGGACGCTGTAGTCGAACCGGTGCGCCTGGTACAGGTCGACGTAGTCGGTCTGCAGGCGCTTCAGCGACGCGTTGGCCGACTCCATGATGTGCTTGCGGCCGAGCCCGCGGTCGTTGGGGCCGCCGGGACCGGTCGGCCAGTAGACCTTGGTGAGGATCTCGAGCGACTCGCGCCGCTGACCCTGCAGCGCCCGGCCGAGCACCGACTCCGCGGCGGTGTTGGCGTAGACGTCGGCGGTGTCGAAGGTCGTGATCCCCGACTCCAGCGCGGCCTTCACACAGGCGTGGGCCTGCTCCTCCTCGACCTGGGAACCGTGCGTGAGCCAGTTGCCGTACGAGATCTCACTGATGGACAGGCCGCTGCGGCCGAGTCGACGGAACTTCATACATCCGAGCTTAGCCGAAATCGTTCGTGCTGCTAATGAACTTCGGGCGCGTGCCACACCATGGAATACCGCCAGAACAGGCGCCTCCGGACGCGTGCGCCGGGCAGGATCTCCCGTGCTGCCGCGCGGATCTCGTTCAACGTCGGAGCGGTCATCACGACGGGCATGTCGACGTCGTGCGGCTTGCCGGCGGTTCCGCTGACGGCTTTGGCGACACCAACGATCGCGTTCGCGGGGAGCGTCACCATCTCCACGGCCCAGTCCGCCGGTGTGGCCGTCAGGTAGAGCCCGACGACGATCAGCGTGCCGCCCGGCCTGGTCAGCTCGGCGAGCCGCATCAGGCCTTCGCGCAACGGGAGGTGGTGCAGGCTCGCCTCGGCCGTGACGACGTCGTACTGCCCGAGGTCGTGGGTGAGCACGTCGCCGTGGATCCACCGCACCCGGCTGCGCGTGGCGCTCGCGAGTTCGATCATGCGCGCGCTGGCGTCGATGGCCGTGACCTCGTCGGCCGGGATCGACCGCGCCAGGACACCGTGGCCGCACCCGACGTCCAGCGCCGATCGGGCCCGAGACGGCAACTGCCGGAGCAACCACCGGCGGTACCACGCGTTGTGGTCCCACCAGAGCTTCTCCGGCAGCTGAAGCTTGAGCGGTATCGCGCGCACTTACTTGATCGCGTCGCCCGGCTTCACACGCGGCTTGGGCACGCGCAGCTTGCGGATCTGGCTCGCGCGGATGAACGAGTACCAGCCGATCGAAATGCCCTTGATCGGCTCGGTCGGGAACTTCGCCCGCACCTTGCGCGTGACGAGGCGGCCGAGCACGAGACCCTCGATGATCATCGCGATCAGCATGAACGTCGTCGCCAGCGTCGCGTACCGCTGCACGGCCAGCGACGGCGTCAGCAACGCCACGAACACCAGGACCGCGAGCGGCATGAACAGGCCCATGAGGTTGCGCCGCGAGTCGACGAGGTCGCGGATGTACGCCTTCACCGGACCGCGGTCACGCGGGAGCAGGTACTTGTCGTCGCCCGCCATCATGCGCTGGCGACGCTCGGCGGCCGCGGCACGGCGGTCTTCCTTGCTCACCTTGTTGCCGCGCATGCGCTTGAACGCCTCGCGCTGCGTGCGGGGAGGCGGCGGCACCGGCCCGGAACGCCTGCCCTGGGCCTCACGCCGCTTGGGCGTGGGCCTGCCCTTGCCCGCGGAGCGGGTGGAGTCGGTGGCCTCGTCGGCCGACTCGGTGGCCGGGGCATCGGTATCAGCGGCGTTGCGACGCAGGAACCTCACAACGACAGGGTAGGACAGTGGTTCTTCTGTACCTTTCGCGAGGTGCGCGTACTCATCGCTCCGGACTGCTTCGGCGGCACCCTGACCGCCCGCGAGGCCGCTGACGCCATCGCCACCGGCTGGCACGACGCCAAGCCCGACGACGTCGTCACCCAACGTCCGCTGGCCGACGGAGGCCCCGGCTTCGTCGACGTCCTGCACGCCGCCACGAACGGCGATATTCGACATATCAGCGTCACGGGCCCGCTAGGCGAACCGGTCGAAGCGCGCTGGCTCAGCGTGCACACCGACGGTCGACGCGTCGCCTACATCGAGTCCGCCGAAGCCTGCGGGCTCCACCTCATCCCCGCCGAACTCCGCCCGCAGTCCTGCGAGACGGCGACGACGCGAGGCGTCGGCGAGCTCATCGCGGCAGCCGCGCGTGACAACGATGTCATCACAGTCGGCCTCGGCGGCTCCGGCACGACCGACGGCGGCGCCGGCATGCTCGCCGCTGTGGAGGCCGCGGGCGTCGACCTCACTGATATATCGCTGGTGGCCGCGTCCGACGTGGAGAACCCGCTCCTCGGCCCGTACGGCGCCGCGCACACGTTCGGCCCGCAGAAAGGCGCGTCCCCGGAATCCGTCGAACGCCTCGAAGCGAAGCTCGCCGCCATGGACGTCCTCAAGCCGGTGTCCGACATGCCGGGCGCCGGAGCAGCGGGCGGCCTGGGCGCCGCGCTCCTCTCGCTGGGCGCGACGGTGACGTCCGGCGCGGGCCTCGTCCGCGAACTCACCGGCCTCGACGCCGCCCTCGACGACGCCGACGTCGTCCTCACCGGCGAAGGCAGCTTCGACTGGCAGTCGCTGCGCGGCAAGCTCATCACCGCCGTCGCCTCAGGCGCCGCCGAACGAGGCATCCCGTGCATCGCCATCGCGGGCCAGGTCAGCGTCGGCCGCCGCGAGATGGGCGCCGCCGGCGTCCAGGCCGCGTACTCGGTGTCCGAGCACGTCGGCTCTGTGCAAAAGTCGATTGCGGACGCCCGCAAAAGTCTCGTTGCAACGGCTCAGCACGTGGCAAAGCAGTGGTCGCGGTAAGAGCCGAGGTGAGGCCGTGCTCGCGGCCAGCTGATATATCGGTTGGCTTGAGCGTGGTCTACGTGACAGTCGACACTTGAGGCGACGGGGCCCGCCGTTGTGGGACCATGGGAAGTGGAACAAGGCGGGGAACGCCCGTGTTGTTGATGGGTGAACCGCCCGCAAAGGACCTCTTAGGAGAGCCATGACGACCGCTCAGGATGCCGCTTCGACCACTGAGGCGCCCAGCCACGGCGTGACGCTGACCGATGCGGCCGCCGTCAAGGCCAAGGCGCTGCTCGATCAGGAGGGCCGCGATGACATGCACCTGCGCATCGCCGTCCAGCCCGGTGGTTGCGCCGGCCTTCGTTACCAGCTGTTCTTCGACGAGCGTGCGCTCGACGGTGACGCGATGGTCGACTTCAACGGCATGAAGGTCGCCGTCGACCGCATGAGCGCCCCGTACGTCGAAGGTGCTGTCATCGACTTCGTGGACACGATCGAGAAGCAGGGCTTCACGATCGACAACCCGAACGCCGGCGGGTCCTGCGCCTGCGGCGACTCGTTCCACTAAGGCGAACACGCGGAGAGGCCGCGTTCCCGCATCGACGGGAACGCGGCCTCTCCGCGTGTGGACCAGGAAATCTGCCAGGTATGACCCGGACAGACTGGGAAGCGAGAAGGTAGAGCCCAGAAGCTAGACGCCGTATTCGGCGAGGCCTTCGACCTGGTGGGCGCACCGCTCGTCGACCTGCCAGGGCGCGGCGTCGCGCGGGGCGGGAAGGGGGTGCTCGGGGTGGGTCAGAGCGAAGGGGAGCTGCGCGCAGTCCTCGATCAGTTCACTCATCGTGGTCGCCTCTGGGATCGTCACCTTCTGACCGTATGACGGCTGTCTGACCTGCGGTAGCCCTACCAAACAGTAGTCTTCACAGCGGTACTCGTCCGGGTGAGTTGTCACGTAGCGCAACAAGAAAAGAGGAGCCGACGTGCCCCTAGCCGTGTGCGGCAGCATCGCGACCGACCATCTGATGCACTTTCCGGGTCGATTCGCGGACCAGCTGGTCGCGGAGCGTCTCGACCGTGTGTCGCTGAGCTTCCTGGTCGACGACCTCGTAGTCCGGCGTGGTGGCATCGGCGCGAACATCGCGTTCGGCCTCGGTGTGCTCGGGGTGCGGCCGGTGCTCGTGGGCGCCGTCGGCAAGGACTTCGACGACTACCGCTCGTGGCTCGAGCGGCACGGCGTCGACACGTCCGGCGTGTACGTGTCCGAGGTCGCGCACACCGCGCGGTTCGTCTGCACGACGGACGACGACATGTGCCAGATCGCCTCCTTCTACGCCGGTGCGATGGCCGAGTCGCGCAACATCGAGCTCGCACCGATCGCGAACCGCGTCGCGAACCTCGACCTCGTCATCATCAGCCCGGACGACCCCTCGGCCATGCTCCGGCACGCCGAGGAGTGCCGTCAGCGCGGCTACCGGTTCGCCGTCGACCCGTCGCAGCAGCTCGCCCGCATGGACGGCGAGCAGGCGCGCGCGTTCATCGAGGGCGCCGAGTACCTCTTCAGCAACGACTACGAGTGGGAACTGCTGCTGCAGAAGACCGGCTGGACCGAGGCCGACGTCCTCGCCCGCGTCGGCAAGCGCGTCACCACGCTCGGCGCCAAGGGCGTCGAGATCGTCGACCGCGACGGCTTCGCGCTGCACGTCCCCGCCGTTCCCGAGGTCGCGAAGACCGACCCGACCGGCGTCGGCGACGGCTTCCGCGCGGGCTTCCTGGCCGGCATCACCGCGGGCCTGAGCATCGAACGCGCTGCTCAGCTCGGCTCGTTCATCGCCGTCGAGGTGCTCGAGACCGTGGGCACGCAGGAGTGGGTGATCGAGCGCGAGTCGGCGCTCGCTCGCATTCGTGGCGCGTTTGGTGCGGAAGCCGCTGAGGAGATCGCTCCCGTCCTGCCATGATCGGACAATGGGGACGTACCTGTTCGGCGACACCGGTGAGTCGCTCGATCCGAAGTTCGACGCGCTGAGCTCTCTGCTCGACGCGGGCACGTTCGCCCGCGTCGAGCAGCTGGGTGTGGCAGACGGCTGGCGCTGCCTCGAAGTCGGAGGTGGTGGCGGGTCGGTGGCGAACTGGCTCGCCGACGTCGTCGCTCCGTCCGGGCACGTGACGGTCACCGACATCGACGTCACCCGGCTCGAGGAACGGGACAACGTCACCGTTCTGGAGCACGACGTGGTATCCAATATATTGCCTGGCAACGCGTTCGACCTGGTCCACGCCCGCCTGGTGCTCTTCTACCTCCCCGCCCGCGAGGTCGTGTTGCGCAAGCTGCGCGACTCGCTGCGTCCCGGCGGATGGCTCGTGCTCGAAGAGTTCGACTGCCTCCCGCTCGAAGTCCTGTCCACCGGGCCGTCGTCCGGTCCCGAGGACGCGAAGCTGATCATGCGGGTGAAGAACGCCCTGCTGACGTTGCTCGATCACGCGGGCGCCGAACTGGCGTGGGGCGCGCGCATCGAGAGGGCGCTGCTCGACGCCGGGCTGAACGACGTCAGCGGCTCCCGTGAAGTGCGGGAGTGGGAGGGCGGTTCCGCGGGGTGCCGCCTGCTCGCCGCGACAGCGCGGCTGATGCGCCCGAAGCTTCCGCTCACCGACGACGAGTTCGCCCGCTACCTGGAACTGATGGCGTCCCCGGACACCGTCGTCAGTTCGTACGCGATCTGCAGCGCTCAGGGACGTCGGTAAAACGAGAAGGGCCCCTCCGGAGAGGGGCCCGAACCGTCAGAGCTTGACCGGGTAGTGCGGCTCCGGCACCACCGGCTGGATGCGGCCCTCGACGAAGATGCCGTGCCAGATCATGAACACCAGCAGCGCCCAGATGCGGCGGCTGTGGTCGAGCACACCGGAGCGGTGCTCCTCGATCAGCCGCAGCACCGCGGACTTGTCGATGTACTGGTCGGTCTGCGACGAGCGCACGATGTCGACGGCCCAGTCGTGCATCTCGTCCTTGAGCCAGTGCCGGATCGGCACCGGGAAGCCGAGCTTGCGCCGGTTCAGCACGTGCGCCGGCACGATGTCGCGGATCGCCTTGCGCAGCGCGAACTTCGTCGTGTCCTTGGTGATCTTCAACTCACTCGGGATCTGCGACGCGATCTTGAAGACCTCGGGGTCGAGGAACGGGACGCGCAGCTCCAGCGAGTTCGCCATGGTCATCTTGTCGGCCTTGACCAGGATGTCGCCGCGCAGCCACGTGAACAGGTCGACGTGCTGCATGCGCGTGACCGGGTCCCAGTTGCGCGACTCGCGGTACGGCTGGGCCGTCGCGTCCATGTGGGACACAGCGGGGTCGTACGTGCGCAACACCTGCCGCAGGTGGTCGTCGAGGAAGATGCGCGCGTTGCCGTAGTAGCGCTCCTCCAGCGTCAAAGCCCCACGACGCAGCAGGTCCTTGCCGCGCACACCGTGCGGGATCTTCGTGGAGACCTTGCCCATGGCCTTGCGCAGCGCGCCCGGCACCTTCTCGAACCCCGCCAGCGACAACGGCTCGCGGTAGATCGTGTACCCGCCGAAGAGTTCGTCCGCGCCCTCACCGGACAGGACGACCTTCACGTGCTGACGCGCCTCACGGGCGATGAACCACAACGGCACCAACGCCGGGTCGGCCACCGGGTCGTCGAGGTACCAGGTGATCAGCGGCAGGGAGTCCATCATCTCCTGCGCGCTGACCGTGCGGACCACGTGCTTCACGCCGATCAGCGCCGCGGACTCCGCGGCCACGTCGACCTCGGAGAACCCCTGGCGCTCGAACCCCGTGGTGAACGTGATCAGGTCCGGGTTGTGCTCCTTGGCCAGCGCCGCGACCACCGTCGAGTCGATGCCGCCGGACAGGAACGACCCGACCGTCACGTCCGCGCGCATGTGCTTGGCGACCGAGTCGCGCAGCGCGGCGGTGATCTCGTCGTAGAGCGCGTCGGCCTCGCCCTCGCTGCGGACCGTGCGGACCTTGAAGTTCGCCGGGAAGTACCGCTCGAACTTCGGCGACTCGCCAGGGACCAGCGTGAACGAGTGGCCGGACTCGACGCGGTAGATCTGGTCGTGCAGCGAGGCGGGCTCCGGCACGTACTGCAGCGTGAGGTAGTGCTGCAGCCCCTTGACGTTCATCTTCGGGGCGATGCCGATCGTGGAGGCGATCTCCAGCAGGACCTTCTTCTCGCTGGAGAACGCGACCCCGCTCTGACCCTGCGCCCAGTACAGCGGCTTGATGCCGAACGGGTCGCGGCCGCCGAACACGATGTCGCGCTCGGAGTCCCAGATCATGAACGCGAACATGCCGCGCAGCCTCGTGATCGCCGCGGGACCGAAGTAGTGGTAGGCGGCGACGATGGTCTCGGTGTCGCCGTCGGTGTGGAAGACCGCGCCGTGCTTCTCGGTGAGCTCGGCGCGCAGCTCCAGGTAGTTGTAGATCTCGCCGTTGAAGTTGATCGTGTACCGGCTCGGCGACTCCGCCGGACCCCAGGTCAACGGCTGGTGGGAGTGCTCGATGTCGATGATGGCGAGCCGGTTGAAGCCGAAGACGACCTCGTCGACCCGCCTGGTGCCGCTCTCGTCCGGTCCGCGGTGCCGCATGCAGCGCAGCGCCGCCTCCATGGCCGGGCGCGCGTTCTCGGCCTCGTTCTCGCTAGGGCATACAAGTCCTGCCAGGCCGCACAAGGCTCTCGCACCTCTCAAGAAACACGAAGGGGAAGACCACGGGGAAGTCCTCAGTATGCCGAAGGGGCTCTGTGTGACCGAAACTGCACCGCAGCGGCGGTGCCCCCAAGGGGTGAGCGCCGTTGCGCTGGGCTACGCTCCCGCTTGATCCGTTGGCATGGAACGAGGAGGCGGGCGAGCAGTGGGCCTGAAGGAGGGCACCAGGGCATCCCGGCTGGTGAAGACCGCTGGGCTGGTAGGCCTGGTCGGCATCGGGGCCACCGGTTGCTCCACGGACGAGGTGCTGCGCTTCGGATGGCCGCAGGCCGTCACGCCGCAGGCCGAGAAGATGCGCGAGCTCTGGACCTGGTCCGTGATCGCCGCGCTCGTCGTCGGCGTCATCGTGTGGGGCCTGATCCTGTGGTCGGTGGTGTTCCACCGCAAGAAGTCGGAGGAGCTGCCGCGTCAGACGGCGTACAACCTCCCGCTGGAGATCGTGCTCATCGTCGTGCCGACGGTGATCGTGGCGGTGTTGTTCTACTTCACCGCCGTCACGCAGAACTACGTCACGGACAAGTCGGGCAAGCCCGACGTCAACATCGACGTGATCGCGTTCCAGTGGAACTGGGAGTTCCAGTACCCGGACCACAAGACCGAAGAGGGCAACGTCGTCAGCACGGTCGGCACCTCGGGCGAGGTCCCGATCATGGTGCTGCCGGCCGGCAAGCGCATCCAGTTCACGCTGCGCTCGACGGACGTCATCCACTCGTTCTTCGTGCCGGAGTTCCACTTCAAGCGGGACGTCTTCCCGATGCCGGAGAAGAACAACCAGGACAACGTCTTCCAGATCGACCAGATCGATCGTCCTGGCGCGTTCGTCGGCCGTTGCGCCGAGCTCTGCGGCTCGTACCACGCGGTGATGAACTTCGAGGTCCGCGCCCTGGAGGAAGCCGACTTCGAGAAGTACATCGAGCTGCGCAAGCAGGTCAACGAGAAGACGGGCAAGCCGTACACCACGGCCGAGGCCCTCTCTCAGGTGAACTGTGACAAGTGGTGTTCACCGCTGGCCACGACGACCACCCCGTTCAACACCGACCGGACGGCGCGCGAAGCCTCCGGTGCGGGCCAGAAGTAGGGAACGCCTCGCGATGAAGATCGAAGCTCGCGTATTCGACCTGGTGATGGCCTTCTCGTTCCTGATGGCCGTCGTCTACGGCTACTGGACGCACCTGGCGACCGGCCACGTCGAGCCCACCGGCACGGTGGCACTCGCGCTGACCGGTGGCCTGGCCCTCATCACCGGCACCTACTTCCGGTTCGTCGCCCGCCGCATCGAGGTGCGGCCGGAGGACAACCCCGACGCCGAGGTGTCCGACGGCGCCGGCGAGCTGGGCTTCTTCAGCCCCGGCTCGTACTGGCCGGTCGGTCTCGCCGCCGCGGCGGCGACCACCGGCGTCGCGCTGGCGTTCTGGCACGTGTGGCTGCTGGTGATCGCCGTCGTCATGGTGCTGATCATGGTCGGCGGTCTGGTGTTCGAGTACCACACCGGACCCAATCACGACTGATATCCGATATCCGACACGTCGGACATCGCTTCGACTGAGGCCCCCTCCACAGTGGAGGGGGCCTCAGTCGTGTGTGGACTGATGTCCCGTATGTGATACATCGCATATCGCACGCGAAAGGGCCCTCCCCGGCAACAGCGGGGAGGGCCCTTTCGCAGGCCTGGAACGAGGCCGCGGCGGCTACGCGGCGGCCGCCACCTTCTCGGGCGCCTTCTGGTACGCGTCGACGTACTCCTGGCCGCTCAGGTCCAGGATGCGGTAGATGATCTCGTCGGTGACGCTGCGCAGCACCGGCAGCGACTCCTGCATGCCGTCGTAGCGGCTGAAGTCGAGCGGCTCGCCGAAGCGGACCGTCACCGGGACGATCTTCGGGAACCTGCTGCCGACCGGTTGCACCTTGTCCGTGCCGATGATGCCGACCGGGATGACCGGGGCCCCGGACTCCAGCGCCATGCGGGCGACACCGGTGCGGCCGCGGTGGAGCATGCCGTCGAGCGAGCGCGTGCCCTCCGGGTAGATGGCGAAGGCGTCACCCCGCGCCAGGATGTCGGCGGCCGTGTCGAGAGCGGCGCGGGCGTCACGGCCCTTGCCGCGGTGCACCGGCACGTGGCCGAGCGAGGAGAAGAACCTGCGCGACAGCGAGCCCTTCAGACCGGTGCCCGTGAAGTACTCCGCCTTCGCGAGGAACGACACCCGGCGCGGCACGACCATCGGGATCACGACGCTGTCGATGAAGCTGAGGTGGTTGGCCGCCAGGATGACGGGGCCGTCGGTGGGGATGTTCTCCAGACCGTCCACCACCGGGCGGTAGACCAGACGGGCTGTGCGCGCGACGACGTGCTTCATCACCGGGTAGAGGAGGGCCATGACTCCAGCATTCCAGGTGGCGATTGCGACGGCGTTACCACGTGGTGCGCATCTCTGGCCCATCACTCGCTCGGACTACGCCGATGCGGCGGCCGTGCGAGCAGGGTCACGCGTCGACGACGACGCGTGACCGAAACCGCTCAGTCAGCCTTTCGGTTACTTCTTCGGAGACGCCTTCAAAGCCTGTGAGAGCTCCACCCAGCGGCTCAGCAGCGTCGCCGCCCTGCCTGAGTCGATGGCGTCGGCCGCACGGCTCAGCGAGGCCGTCAGGTCGGCGTGCAGGTCGTCGGAGAAGCCGCCGTGCGCCGCGATGGCGCCCGCCGCGTTCACGAGCACCGCGTCCCGCACCGAACCCGTCTTGCCGCCCACGAGGTCGCGGACCACCTGGGCGTTGACCGACGAGTCGCCGCCCTTCAGGTCCTCCTCGCGTGCGGGCTTCACGCCGAGCACGGTCGGGTCGATGGTCTCCGTGCGCACCACACCGTCCTGCGCGAGCCACGCGGACGTCGTCGTGGTCGTGGTGATCTCGTCGAGGCCGTCGTCGCCCCGCACCACCAGAGCGGTGTTGCGGCGCCGCGCGAACACGCCGGCGATCAGCGGTGCCGCGGACGCCCGCGCGCAGCCGATCAGGCCGACCGTGGGCTGCGCCGGGTTCGTCAGGGGTCCGAGCAGGTTGAACGACGTGGGAATGCCGATCTCCCGCCGCACCGGGCCCGCGTGCCGGAAGCCGGGGTGGAACACCGGCGCGAAGCAGAAACCGATGCCGAGCTCGCGCACGGTCTCCTGCACGCCGGCGGCCGGCAGGTCGATCGCGACGCCCAGTGCCTCCAGGACGTCCGCCGTGCCGCACTGCGACGACGCCGCGCGGTTGCCGTGCTTGACCACGGGCACGCCCGCGGCAGCCGTGATGATCGCGGCCATCGTCGAAATGTTCACCGAACCGGAATGATCGCCGCCGGTGCCCACGATGTCGGTCGCCCGCACGTCCACCGTGAACCGGTTCGCGTGGTTGAGCATCATCGTCGCGAGGCCGTCGACCTCCTCCGGCGTCTCGCCCTTGGCGCGCAACGCGACGACGAACGCCGCGATCTGCGCCGAGGTCGCCTCGCCGGACATCACCTGGTCCATTCCCCAGGCGGTGTCGTCGGCGGTCAGGTCGACGCCGTCGAGCAAGCGGTTGAGCAGCGAGGGCCAGGTGCGCTGGCTCATGGCGGGATCAGCCCTTGACGACGGGCAAAGCCAAGCCCCGCAGCACCTCGGCCACGGTCTCGGCGGCGGCCAGCGGGTCGAGCGGGTGCACCAGCACCGCGTCCGCCTGCGACCAGGTCGCGAGCCACCTGTCGTCCTTGCGGCGCACCGCCACGACGATCGGCGGGCAGTTCGTGATCTCGTCCTTGAGCTGGCGGGACAGGCCCATGCCCCCGGTCGGCTGCGCCTCGCCGTCGAGGATCAGCAGGTCGACGGTGCCGTTGTCGACCTCGTAGAGGACGTCCGCGATGGCGCCGACCTCGACGTACTCGACACGCGCGAGGTCCGGCGCGGGACGACGGCCGACCGCAGTGATGATCGTCTCACGCACCTCGGGCCGGTGGCTGAACACCAGGATCTTCGTGGTCTGCGTGCTCATCTCTGGATCCTCCGCTGCGACTGCCGACTGCGGTCCTGAAGAAAGTGACCAAGGTCGCCGTGATGCTATCGGGCCGGTTCGTGTGGTTTCTGCAGGGCGTCCCACCCCAGGGCGTCGCCACCGAGTCGTTGCGCCAGAGAGGCCATCCTCGACCGCTCCTGGGCGCAGTGCAGCGCGTCCAGCTTCTGCACTCGACTGATATGCGATATATCACCGGCAACGAGCACCCAGCCGTCGGGTGTGAGCAGTTCGCGCGCGCGTTCGACCTGGTCAGCGGGGATGCGCACGTGGTGCCGGAGCACCGCGAGATCGTCGGCGCGCCACCGCGGAGAACGGGCCAGAACGGCCGAATCGGCCTCCGCGATGTCGAACGCCTCGACCACGACGACGAGCTCCGGGTCGTCGATCGACAGCGCCGGCACCTCGTCTCGTCGCAGGAGTTGGCGCAGCGTGTCCCGCAATCGGCCCAGCGAACCCATTCGTTGATCTCCTCGTGATCACCCGCTGTGTGACCCAGCCGACCCATGATCCGCGCAGGACCCGATGGGCGGACGGAAATTCCGCAGGCAATAATGCTGCGCGTGACCACGGCAGCGCCTTCAATCGGCCAGCGCGTGCACTCGCTGAACCGCCCGAACATGGTCAGCGTCGGCACGATCGTCTGGCTGTCCAGCGAGCTCATGTTCTTCGCTGGCCTCTTCGCCATGTTCTTCACGGTGAAGGCCCAGAACGACACTGGGCATTGGCCCCCAGCGCCCACCCACCTGAACGTTCCCTACGCGGCGGTCTTCACGATCATCCTGGTCGCGTCGTCCTTCACGTGTCAGTGGGGCGTGTTCGCCGCTGAGCGGGGCGACGTGTTCGGTCTGCGTCGTTGGTACATCGTGACGTTGATCATGGGAGCGATCTTCGTCGGAGGCCAGGCGGGTGAGTACATCACCCTCGTCGAGGAGGGCACGACGATTCCGTCGTCGGCCTACGGCACGGTCTTCTACCTCACGACCGGCTTCCACGGCTTGCACGTCATCGGCGGTCTGATCGCGTTCGTCTACCTGTTGATCCGGACGAAGCTCAGCAAGTTCACGCCGGCGCAGGCCACCTCCGCCATCGTCGTGTCGTACTACTGGCACTTCGTCGACGTCGTGTGGATCGGGCTCTTCGCCATCATCTACATCGTGCCCTGACCTGCTCCCCAGCCACGAGCTCCCGAACTGACAGCAAGGGTTGCCGCACACCATGACCACCACTACGAAACGCCCGCGCGGCGCCCGCACGAAGCTGCGCCGCCGGGTCGCCGGTCTGCTCGCGCTGGGCTTCGCCCTGCTCAGCGCAGGCATGCTGTTCGCCGCGTTCGCGCCCCAGGCGCAGACCGCCCAGGCGCAGCAGGAGGACGCTCTGGTCCGCCAGGGCGAGCAGATCTACCTGAACACCTGCGCGGGCTGCCACGGCAAGTCCCTCGAAGGTGTCAAGGACCGCGGGCCGAGCCTGATCGGCGTCGGTGACGCCGCGGTGTACTTCCAGACTTCCTCCGGCCGCATGCCCATGGCGCGGCAGGAGGCGCAGGCCATCCGCAAGCCCGCGAAGCTCTCCCCTGAGGAGATCAACGCGCTGATGGCCTACATCACCGCCAACGGTGGCGAGGGCCCGAAGAAGCCCTCCGAGTCCGGCGAGGCCCTGCGCGGCGACAACCCCGCCCGCGGTGGCGAGCTCTTCCGCCTCAACTGCGCCAGCTGCCACAACTTCACGGGTCGCGGCGGCGCGCTGTCGTCCGGCAAGTTCGCGCCGGAACTCGACGGCGTGACCGAGGAGCAGATCTACACGGCGATGCTGACCGGCCCGCAGAACATGCCGAAGTTCGGCGAGCGCCAGCTGACGCCGGAAGAGAAGAAAGACATCATCGCGTACGTCAAGTCGGTCACCGACGGAAACAACAACTCCGGCGGTAACCCCCTGGGCGGGTTCGGACCCGTCTCCGAGGGATTGATCGCGTTCATCGTGGGCATCGCCGCGCTCATCGGCGTGACCCTCTGGATCGGAGCCAAGGCATGAGCGGCGACAAGCCGACCGAGCTGCCCAGCGAGGCAGAGCTCGCGGAGATGAGCCGGGACGACCTCGTCAGGCTCGGAACGAAGATGGACGGCGTCGAGCTCGTCCACTACGAGGAGAGGTTCCCGGTTCCCGGGACGCGTGCCGAGCGTCGCGCTGAGCGCGTCGTCGCGCTCTGGTTCGTGATCTCCGCGCTGTCCGGGCTGGCCTTCCTCGGCGTCTTCCTGTTCTGGCCGTGGCAGTACGAGGCCCCGCACACCGACGGCCACCTGCTGCACATGCTCTACAACCCGCTGATCGGCCTGTTCCTGGGCCTGTCGGTGGTGGCGCTGGGCGTCGCCGCGCTGCTCTACACCAAGAAGTTCATCCCCGAAGAGCTCGCGGTGCAGCAGCGCCACGACGGCCCGTCGGCCGAGGTCGACCGCGCCACCCTGGTCGCGGAGCTCGCCGACGCGGGGGAGCGCAGCGGCATCGGGCGCCGCAACCTGATCAAGCGCACCGCGGGCCTCGGTGCCGGCGTGCTGGGTCTGGGCGTCGCGGCCGTCCCGCTGGGCGCGCTCATCAAGAACCCGCACGCGGACAGCGAGACCAAGAACTCGCTGTGGCACACCGGCTGGAAGGCCGAAAAGGGCGAGAAGGTCTACCTGCGCCGCCACACCGGCAACTTCCACGAGGTCTCCCTGGTGCGTCCCGAGGACGTCGAGCCGGGCGGCTTCGAGACGGTGTTCCCGTTCCGGGAGTCCGAGCGCGAGGACGAGCACGCCCTGGTCGCGGCCCTCAAGCGGGCCGACGCGCCGGTCATGCTCATCCGCATGCGCCCGAACCAGGCGGTCACCAAACGTGCAGGTCAAGAAGACTTCAACTACGGTGATCTGTACGCGTACTCGAAGATCTGCACGCACCTCGGTTGCCCGACGTCGCTGTTCGAGCAGCAGACCGGTCTGCTGCTCTGCCCGTGCCACCAGTCGCAGTTCGACGTCTTCGAATACGCCAAGCCGCGGTTCGGTCCGGCGACCCGTCCCCTTCCGCAGCTTCCGATCACTGTGGACGAAGACGGATACTTGGTAGCCCGCAGCGACTTCATCGAGGCTGTGGGTCCGGCGTTCTGGGAGCGGAAGTCATGAGTGCCATCACCACGCCGACGAAGCCGGCCAACGCCGCCGCGCGCGTCGCAGGGGCGGCGGCCAACGCTGCCGACGAGCGGTTCCACGCAGCTTCTGGCCTGCGCAAACAGCTGAACAAGGTCTTCCCGACGCACTGGTCCTTCCTGCTCGGTGAGATCGCCCTGTACAGCTTCATCGTGCTGCTGTTGTCGGGCACGTACCTCGCCCTGTTCTTCGACCCGTCGATGACCGAGGTCACCTACAACGGCTCGTTCGAGAACCTGCGCGGCATCGAGATGTCGCGGGCGTTCGCGTCCACGCTCGACATCTCGTTCGAGACGCGCGGTGGCCTGTTCGTCCGCCAGGTGCACCACTGGGCGGCGCTGCTGTTCATGGCGGCGATCGTCGTGCACATGTTCCGGATCTTCTTCACCGGCGCGTTCCGCAGGCCGCGTGAGATCAACTGGGTCATCGGCATCGTGCTGTTCATGCTCGGCGCGATCGAGGGCTTCCTCGGCTACTCGCTGCCGGACGACCTGCTCTCGGGCACCGGCCTCCGGGTCATGGCGGCCCTGCTGATCTCGTTCCCCGTGGTCGGCACCTGGATCAACTGGCTGATGTTCGGCGGGGAGTTCCCCGGCACGGACATCATCCCGATGCTCTACACCGCGCACATCCTGATCATCCCGGCGATCATCCTGGGTCTGATCGCGGCGCACCTCGCGCTGGTCTGGTACCAGAAGCACACGCAGTTCCCCGGCGTGGGCCGCAAGGAGACCAACGTCGTCGGTGTCCGCATCATGCCGGTGTTCGCCGCCAAGGGCGGTGGCTTCTTCGCCATCGTCGTCGGTGTCATCGCGATCATGGGTGGCGTCTTCCAGATCAACCCGATCTGGAACTTCGGCCCGTACAACCCGGCGCAGATCTCCGCCGGCTCGCAGCCCGACTGGTACATGGGCTGGACCGACGGCCTGGTCCGCATCTGGCCCGCGTGGGAGTTCTACCTGGGCAACTACACGATCCCCGGTGCGTTCCTGCCGTTCATCCTCGGTCTGCCGCTGCTGACCGGTATCGCGGCGGTCTACCCGTGGATCGAAAAGAAGATGACCAAGGACTACGCGCACCACAACCTGCTGCAGCGCCCGCGTGACGTTCCGGTCCGCACCGCGCTCGGCTGGATGGCGATCACGTACTTCATGGTCCTGCTGCTCATGGGCGGCAACGACATCTTCGCGTACAAGTTCGACATCTCGTTGAACCTGACGACGTGGATGGGCCGCATCGGCATGCTGATCCTGCCTCCGATCGCGTACTTCGTCGCGTACCGGATCTGCATCGGCCTGCAGCGCGGCGACCGCGAGGTGCTCGAGCACGGTGTCGAGACCGGCATCATCAAGCGCCTGCCGCACGGCGAGTTCATCGAGATCCACCAGCCGCTCGGCCCGGTGGACGACCACGGCCACCCGATCCCGCTCGCCTACCAGGGCGCGTCGGTGCCGAAGAAGATGAACAAGCTCGGCTCGGCCGGTCACCCGGTCGCCGGCAGCACGTGGTCGCCGGACCCGGTCGAGGAGACCGTGGCCCTGGAGAACGCGCGCGCGAAGAACCACGTGTCCGAGGGCACCAGTGCCCAGGACAAGGCCGGCGAGCTCGCGGGCAAGCCGTCCGACCCGAAGGCCTGACCTTCTCGGTTGTGAAGCACTGAAAAGCCCCCGTGACTCTTCACGGGGGCTTTTCGCTGTCTTGGTGGTTCGGGCTACTGGGCGTCGTCCAGGCCGATGGAGAACGCGGCCTCGTCGTCGCGCTTCGAGTAGCTGCGGAACGCGATGTGTGTGTCGGTGTTCAGCACACCGGCGACCTTGCTGATCTTGCCGGGCACCAGGGCTGCGAGGTCCTCGTGCTTGCTGACCCGCACCAGCGCGATCAGGTCCACGTCACCGGCACAGGAGTACACCTCGGTGACTCCGTCGATGTCGGCGATCTCCTGCGCGGCCTCGGGAATGCGTTCGGCGGCGGCCTGGATCAGCACGATGGCGGTGACCACGGCGTCCTCCTCGGGTCTGGGCTCCGGTGTCTCAAGCACCCGTAGTCTGCCCTACCGCCTGATCACCGGCGTGAGGACGTCGCCGGTCGTCGCACGCAAGCCGACCTCGCCTCGCGCTAGTCGCTTTGTCGACATCCCAACTGATATATCGGTTGCCGCCACCCTCGTTGACCTGCGCATATCAGCCCTTATGCAAAAAACGTTTGCGGACGTCCGCAAACGTTTTTTGCATAAGGCGGTGCAACAGGGGCTTTCGGGGTCAGTTCCAGTGGTCGTGGATGGGGCGGGCGTTCGCGGCTTGTTCGGCCCACGGCACCCATGCCGCGGCGGCGCCGGCGGGGGAGGACCAGGGCTCGTCGGCGTAGACGAGGCGGGTGCCCGGTTGGTCGAGCCAGCGCAGGACGACCCCGGCTTCTTCGGGCGGCGCACCGCGCAGCGGACCGGGTGTCGGGATGACCGTTTCGGCCGAGGCGACGAGTGCGTCGACGACCGGCATCGGCCGGGTGCCGCGGCGGGCGACCCCGGCGGAGGCCAGGCGGCCGTAGCGCACGACGGAGAACTCCCAGCCGCCTTCGCGGTCCGGGCGGGCGGCCACCAGTTGGGGCAGGGCGGCGAGGGCTGCCAGTCGCTGGGCGCGGTCCAGGGACCGGACCAGACCCGCCAGGCGGTCGCGGCGGCGAGCGGCCTCCTCGAAGCGCTCGGCTGACGCCAGGCCGTCGAGTTGGCTGACGAGAGTGCGTAACGGGTCCGCGCTGCGGCCGACGACCAGATCCTGCACGGCCACGACGGCGGGGGAGTACTCGTCGACGGACTGCCTGCCCGCGCACGGCGCCTTGCAGCGGTCGAGTTCGGCCAGCGCGCACGGGGAGGCTCGTTGGTTCGCCGCGGGGATCTTGATGGTGCACGAGCGCAGCGGGACGGCGTCGAGCAGCGCGTCCGCGACCGACTCGGCGGCCTTCCGGGTGCGGAACGGGCCCAGCGCGCCATCTCGGGGGACCTTGACCAGCGAGATCCGCGGGAACGGCTCGTCGGTCAGGGTCAGCCACCAGGCGTGGTGGGGGTTCTTCGAGCGTCGGTTGTACGCGGGACGGTGTGCGCGCAGGAGCCGTAGTTCGCGCACCTCGGCCTCCAGCGGGTGGGCGCACTCCACGGCGTCGACGCGCACCGCGAGCGCGACCATCTCGCGCAGCCTGCGGCGGCCTTCGCTGGCCGTGAAGTACTGGCGGACCCGGCGGCGCAGGTCGGACGCCGTGCCGACGTAGAGCACCTCCTCCTTCGGGCCGCGGAAGAGGTACACGCCCGGCGTGGACGGCAGGTGGGCGGCGAGGGAGCGTTTGCGGCGTTGTTCCGGCGTCACCTCCGGCAGGTACGCCAGCAGCTCCTCCAGGGAGTGCACGCCGACGTTGCCGACGCGCTCCAACAGCGCGTGCAGCACCTCGACGGTCGTGCGGGCGTCGGCCAGCGCCCGGTGCGTCGGCTTGGTCTCCGTGTGGAACAGGTCCGAGAGCGCGGACAGGCGGCACGACGGTGCCTCGTCGCGACTCAGGACCCGCCGTGCGAGCTTCACCGTGCACACGACCGACGGCTTCGGCCAGCGGTAGCCGTGCCGTTCGCAGGCGGCCTTCATGAACCCGACGTCGAAGCCCGAGTTGTGCGCCACCAGCACCGCCCCGGCCGCGAATTCGAGGAACGCGGGCAGCACCGTCTTCATGGTCGGCGCGCCCATCACCATCAGCTGCGTGATCCCGGTCAGCTGCGCGACCATCGGCGGGATGCCGCGTTCGGGGTCTACGAGGGTCGCGAACTCGCCGAGGATCTGGCCGCCGCGGACCTTCACCGCGCCGATCTCGGTGACGGCGTCCTCCTCGGCGCTGCCACCCGTCGTCTCCAGGTCGAAGACGACGAACGTCGTGTCGCGCAGGGGCGTCCCGAGCTCGTCGAAGGACAGTTGTCCGGTCACGTGGCCGACGTTAGCGACGGGGTCTGACAATTTTCGACGGTGATCCCTGGCGATGCCTTGACCTGCGGTTGCTCCGTTGGAGTGATCTTCGGGTGATCTTTTCCAGATCGTTGTTCCGAAGGGCGGACACGTCCATGCGCTGCTCAAGCGCGAGGGCTCTAGCCTGATGGGGTGCCCGACCCGATGCCCGCGCCCGAGTTCGACCTGCCTGCCGATGAGGCAGGTGAGTCCGCAGAGGAATCCTCAGAGGAATCCTCAGAGGAATCCACTGTGGACTGGTCGGCCCTGCCGGAGCCGTTGCGGGTGAGGCTCGCGGAACTCGGTGCCGACGCGTTGGGCGAGATGGCGAAGGTCGACGTGCCCCAGCACCTGCGCCCGGTGGCGAAGTTCGCCCCGACCAAACGCGCTCGTCTGGGCGGCACGCAGGTCGTCGCCGGCCTGCGCGACTCGGCGAACTTCCGCACCGCCGTGATCGAGTGGCTGCGCAAGAACAGGCCGTCGACGCTGGAGGTGACCTCGCCGGATCCGGTGACGGCGGCCGCGGCGGCGGTGCTGACCGGAGACGACGTGGCGCCGCACTACGTGGAACTGGTCTCGCGACGGGTGGGGGACGCGACGCTGCGAGCCGAACGGGACGCGGCCGTCGCGCGCGTGGAACGGATGGAAAGCGAGCTGGAACGGCTGCGGGCCGAGCGCACCCAGCTCGACGGAGCCACCGAGCGCGTTCGCGCGGACGCCGAAGTCGAGCTGGAACGCCTGCGCAAGCGGTTGCGCGAGCAGGGCGTGAAGCTGCGGGAGGCCAAGGACGCCGCTGCGGCGGCGGCCGCCGAGGTCGACAAGATCCAGGTACGCACCGCGGACGAGGTCAAGCGTCTGACCGCCGAGCGCGACCGGGAGCGGGAACGCGCCGAGACCGAGCGAGGCAAGGCGCAGCGGGCGATCGCCGACGCCGAGGTGGCGCGGCAGTCCGCGCGGGAGGCCCGGCAGGCCGACGAGGTGCGGCTCGCGTTGCTCGTGGACACCCTCGACGGAGCCGTCACGGGCCTGCGTCGTGAGCTGGCTCTGGGCGAAGGCACCGGGCCACGTCCCGCCGACCTCGTGCGAGGCGCCAGCGCGTCGCAGGGGGCCGTGGGACGGGTGGAGGACCCGGCGGCTCTGGACCGGCTGCTGGCGTTGCCCGCCGTGCATCTGGTGGTGGACGGCTACAACGTCACGAAGACCGGTTATCCGGAGCTGTCGCTGTCCGATCAACGCGATCGGCTCGTGCACCAGTTGGCGGTGCTCGCCGCGCGCACGGGCGCCGAGGTGACGTTGGTGTTCGACGGCGCTGGGGTGGTCGCGGTGCCCGCCGCGGCTCCTCGTGGCGTGCGCGTGCTCTTCAGCGATCCCGGTGTTCTGGCGGATGACGTCATTCGTGCGCTGGTCACCGCAGAGCCGGAGGGGCGGCCCGTGGTGGTGGTGACGTCGGATCGCGCGGTCGCGGATTCGGTGCGTCGTCGCGGTGCGCACCCGGTGCCGTCCGCTGTGTTGCTGGCCCGTCTCGGGCGCGTTTGATCACCCGGTAGCCTGACGCCGTCGATCTTGACGGGCTTGTTCTGGCGAGGGGGATCGGCGACCTCATGTCGCGCAACTTCACCCGTGGTTTTGTGGTTCTCCTGCTGTTGCTGCCGGCGACTCCGGCCGTGTCTTCAGCCGCGCAGCCGGCTGATCCCGCGCGCGCGTACGCGGATCTGACGGCGCAGGCGACGAAGCTCAACGAGGAAGTCCTGCGCGCGCAGGAAGATCTCGTCCAGCGCAAGGCCGAACTCGACCGCGCGACCGCGACAGTGGCGGCGGCGCAGCAGGTCGAACGGCAGGCCAAGCGCGACAAGGACGACTTCCAGGGGCAGGTCGACCTCATCGCCCAGGCGTCCTTCGAGGGTGCGCGTTTCAACCAGCTGTCGGCGCTGCTCGTGGCGGACTCGCAGCAGGACTTCCTGAACCGCCTCGAGATGATGCGGGTGCTGGCCGCCGACAACGCGGAGTCGCTCGCGCGGCTGTCCGGAGCCGTGGAAAAGGCTCGGCAGGCGCACCAGGTGGCGGAGAACGCGCGCGCCCGTGCCGCGGAGACCACCGCGGCGGCCGAGAAGCTGAAGAGCGACCTGGACGGGCGCAACCAGGCCTTGCAGGCGCAGATCACCGAGGTGCGGTCGGCGCTGACGCGGCTGCCCGCCCCCGTCGTGACCCAGCTGCGTGATCCGGGGGACCGCTCTCAGGTCAGCGTGCCTTCCGGAGCGGCGGGCCTCGCGCTGAACTTCGCGCTGGGGCAGCGCGGGGACGAGTACGAGTACGGCAGGACCGGGCCGGACCGGTGGGACTGCGCCGGGCTGACGATGAAGGCCTACGCGGCGGCCGGGCTCACGATCCCGCGCACGTCCGGTGGCCAGGCCGGGGTCGGACGCGCCGTGTCGCGTAGCGAGGTCCGTGCGGGCGATCTGATCGTCTACTACTCGAGCCGCTCGCACGTCGCCATGGCCGTCGACAACGCGCGGGCGGTGCACGCCTCGACGGAGGGGCAGCCGGTGAAGATCGCACCGATCGACGCCATCGGGCCCATCGCGGTGATTCGGCGCATCGAGGGCTAGCGTTGCGCCGGTGAAGCACCTCAGGACGTTGCTGGCGGTCACCGTCGCCATGACGTTCCTGCTGGGCGTCAGCGTTGCACTACGGCCCGTTGAGTTGCAGCCGACCGCAACACCCCATTGCAATGAGTCGGTGTTGACGGCTGTTTCAGGCGCCGTGACCAGCAGTTCTTGCGATGGCGCCCTGGCGTCGCGGGTATCGGGGGCGTTGGACTCCTCGGTGCGCGAGGTTGCCGATGTATTGGATATCAGCTGGGGTCGGCGGGTCGACGTCGTCGTTCCGGCCACGGACAGCGAGCTGGTGTCGCTCGTCGGACCGGCGTTCGCGGACATGGCCGGAATCGCCATCCGGGACAGCGACGGTTCCGGGCAGCGCGTCGTCATCAACCGGGTGCGGGCGTCGGCGTTGTCGGACCTGGAGTTGCGCGTGCTGCTGCGGCACGAGATCACCCATGTCGCGACGCGGGACCTGACCTCGGACTCGGCCCCGCTGTGGCTGGTGGAAGGGTTCGCGGACTGGGTGGCGTTCCACGACACGGGGTTGTCGCTTCGTCAGGCGGCGCCGTTGCTCAGGTCGGACGTCTCGGTGTTGCCGGTCGACTTCGGCGGCTCCGGGCGTGATCTGGCCTATCAGCAGGCGTACTCGATCATGGTTTACCTGGAGTCGCGGCTGGGGGAGCGAGGTGTCGTGGACTTCTTCCTGCGGCACGCGTCGTTGTCTTCTGTGGACCCGAGCGTCGTCGACGTGGCGGGTTGGCGTGAGTTCCTGAAAACGAGCATCGGATAGCGTTGAGTTCGTGCGCCGAACCTTGCTGGTGACCAACGACTTCCCGCCCCGCCCCGGTGGCATCCAGTCCTACCTGCACGCTTTGGCGACACGGCTGCCCGCGGACTCGCTCGTCGTGTACGCGCCGAAGTGGAAGGGCGCGGAGGAGTTCGACGCCGAGCAGCCGTTCCCGGTGGTGCGGCACCCGACGTCGTTGATGCTGCCGACACCGGACGTCCTCGCCCGTGCCCGCGACATCGCCCGTGCCGAGTCGTGTGAGGCGGCGTGGTTCGGGGCGGCGGCACCGCTGGCGTTGCTGGCGCCGTCGCTCGGGCTCAGTCGCGCGGTTGCCTGCACGCACGGGCACGAGGTCGGCTGGTCGATGCTGCCGGTGGCGCGGCAGGCGTTGCGGGCCATCGGGTCCGGAGTGGACGTCGTGACCTACGTCAGCCGCTACACCCGCTCGCGGTTCGCGGCGGCGTTCGGCCCGATGGCGGCGCTCGAACACCTTCCCTCCGGTGTGGACACCGAGCTGTACCGCCCGGATCCGGCCGCGCGCGCCGAGATCCGCCGCCGTTACGGGCTGGGCGACCGGCCGGTGATCGTGTGCGTGTCGCGCCTCGTGCCGCGCAAGGGGCAGGACGTCCTGATCCGCGCGTTGCCGTTGATCCAGCGGACGGTGCCGGACGCCGCACTGCTGATCGTCGGCGGCGGGCCGTACCGGGGGACGCTGGAGAAGCTGGCCGCCGGTTCGCGGGACATCGTCCTGACCGGCTCGGTGCCGTGGGAGGAACTGCCCGCGCACTACAACGCCGGCGACGTCTTCGCGATGCCGTGCCGCACGCGCGGCCGCGGTCTCGACGTCGAAGGCCTCGGCATCGTCTACCTGGAAGCCTCGGCGACCGGGCTGCCCGTGGTGGCTGGACGGTCCGGCGGCGCTCCGGAGACCGTGCGCGACGGCATCACCGGCAACGTCGTCGACGGCCGCGACGTCGAGAACGTCGCCGAGCGGGTCGCCTCGCTGCTCGCCGATCCCGAGACCGCGGCCAAGATGGGGCGCACGGGCCGGGAATGGGTCAGTGACCACTGGCGCTGGGACCAGCTCGCACACCGTCTCGAAAATCTCATCGGCTGACCGATATCCGATATATCGCACCTGGATCCGCTCGGCCGGCTTGACCTTCCAGCGGCTGGAAGGTGCAGGTTGATGGCATGGACGACGAGACGGACCGCTACACGATCGGAGAGCTGGCTCGCCGCACCGGGCTGCCGGCGCGCACGATCCGGTTCTGGTCCGACAGCGGAGTGGTGCCACCCCTGGAACGGAACTCGGGTGGCTACCGCATCTACGGCGCCGACGCGGTCGGCCGCCTGCACCTGGTCCGGACGCTGCGTGAACTCGGCCTCGGGCTGGACGAGGTGCGGAAGGTGGTCGACCGGCGGTCCACGCTGGCCGAGATCGCCGCGGTCCACGTCGACGCGCTCGACACCCGGATCCGGATGTTGCGGCTGAACCGCGCTGTCCTCCACAACGCCATCCGCCGTGAGAACAAGTCCGAAGGACTGTCCCTGATGTACGAACTCGCCCGGTTGCCGGCACACGAACGGCAACACCTCATCGACGGCTTCGTCGACAAGGTCTTCGCCGGCGTCACCGATGAGGACGCTCTCGTCATCGCCGGTTTCATGCGGGAGATGCCGCCACAGCTGCCGGACGACCCGACCTCCGCGCAGGTGGACGCCTGGATGGAGCTCGCGGAACTCGTTTCCGACGACGACTTCCAACGCACCGTGCAACTGCTGGTGCTCCGCGGCGAGTCCGGCAACCGCATCGAGTTCGGCCTCAACATCCGGCCACTGGTTCTCGAGCACGCGAGTCCGGCTGCCGAGAAGAAGATCGCACCGGAGTCCGGCGCCGGCCGCGCGATCCTCGACCGCATCGTGCCCGCCGATCTCGACGAGAGCGAGTCACGGGCACTGCTCGACTGGCTGGACGCGGTGGCCGAACCCCGCGTCGAACGCTACTGGGAGCTGCTGAGCCTGATCAACGACCGCACACCGGCCCCGCCCAGCGTGCCTGCCTTCACCTGGCTCGCCGCCGCCCTGCGCGCACACCGGGAGCCGCCGGGGTCAGGCGAGTTCGCGGGCCCGGTTCTCCAGAGCGCGCAATCCGAGTTCGGCGCCGCGCCGCGCGGCCTGTTCGGCGGCCGACCGGGAGTCGGCGGCGCGGTCGAGGTCCCGCAGCACCACGGCGAGGTCGATCAGCGCGCGGACCTCGCCTGAGGCGTAGCCGATCCGCCGGGCCGTCGTGAGGGCCTGTTCGAACAGCCCGGCGGCGGTGTCGAGATCGGACAGAGCGCGGCGGATCTCGCCGAGCGTGATCCGGGTCGTGGTCGCCACCTGCTGGTCTCCGCCGTCCGCGACCAGGGACAGGGCGCGCGAGGCCAGGGACAGGGCCGCTTCGGCGTTGCCGGACGCGAGTTCCAGGGCAGCGAGGTTCTCCAGGGTCTCGGCCTCGCCGGCCGGGACGTTGCCGATCTCCAGGGCGCGGTCGAGGTGGGCGCGGGCCTCGTCCAGGCGGCCCTGCAGGCGCAGGGCCATGCCGAGGTAGGTGTGGCTGTCGGCGTTCGGCGCCAGGGCCAGCGCCTGCGAGAAGTGCTCGACGGCGCCGTCGATCTCGCCGAGTTCCACGGCGAGCTGGCCGAGGTTGTACAGGCCGGTGCTGACGCTGTCCGCCGGGGCCGAGCGCAGCATCTCCAGACAGCGGAGCAGGGCGTCCTTCGCGGCGGCCAGGTCTCCGGAGCGGCGGTGCACGAGGCTGAGGTTGTTCAGCACGCTCGCCTCGGCGTCCTTGTCGCCCAGCGCCCGGTACAGCTCGATGGCGTGGTCGTGGTGCTCGACGGAGCGTGCGAACTCGCCCAGCCGCAGGTAGAGGGTGCCCAGGTTCGCGTGCATCGCGGCCTCGGCCGGGCGGTGCGCGGACTTCTGGGCGGCCTGCAGGCCGTGGTGTGCCGTCGCGAGCCATTCGCCCACGTGCTGGCCGATCCAGAGGTAGCCGCGCAGCGCGTCGGCCAGCTGCCAGGCCACCTCCGAGGGGCCGTGCTCGGCCGCGTGCCGGATGGCGGCGATCAGGTTCGGACGTTCCGCGTCGAGCCACGCCAGCGCCTCGGCGGAGGTCGAGATCCGCGGTGCCGGTCCCGAGGCCGACGACGGCAGCCTCACGATGCCGGGATAGAGCAGTTCGGCACAGCGTTCGACGCCGCGCAGGTAGTGGTCGAGCAGCGCCGTCCACGAGGCCTGCTGCTCGGACGGGCTGTCCGACTCCTCGCGCAACGCGGCGGCGTAGCGGACCAGCTCGTCGTGGAACCGGTAGCGGCCGGGCACCGCCCGCACGACCAGACGCGCGATCGCCAGCACCGTCAGCAGACCCTCGGCGTCCACGTCGGCCAGCGCGGACGCCGCCTCCGCCGTGAAGTCCGGTCCCGGCACCAGTGACAGCAGCCGGAACAACCGCTGTGGCGCGGGAGGCAGCGCGGCGTAGGCGAGCTCGATCGGCGAACCGGAGATCGTCACGTCGTCCCGCCCCGCCAGGTACGCCGCCGCCACCCGCAACGCCAGCGGCAGGTGCCCGCACCGCGACGCCAGCTCCGCGTGATCACCGGGCCCGAGCAGCTTCTCCAGCAACGACGCCGACTCGGCCACCGAGAACACGTCCACCGGTACGGTCCGCGCGCCGTTCATCGCGATCAGCCCGCGCAGGTCGTCCCGCGACGTCACGATCACCCGGCACGACGCCGTCCCCGGCAGCAGCGGCCGCACCTGGTCGGGTGCGGAGGCGTTGTCCAGCAGCAGCAACATCCGGCGGCCCGACAGCAGCGACCGCAGCATCGTGCTCTGCTCGTCGGCATCGGGCGGGATCTCGTCCGGCGGCACGCCCAGCGCCCGCAGGAACCGCGACAGCACGTCCATCCCGTCCGCGGGCGCGCCCAGCGCATACCCGCGGAGGTCGACGTAGAGCTGCCCGTCCGGGAACCGGTCCCGCAGCAGATGCGCCACGCGCACGGCCAGCGTCGTCTTGCCCACCCCCGGCTGCCCCGCCAGCGTCACGATCGGCACCGACCCGCCCGCGATCAGCCCGGTGATCCGCTCCACGTGCCAGGACCGCCCGGTGAAGTCCGCGATGTCGTCCGGCAGCCGCATGGGCGACGCCGGCGCGCGTTCCGGCTCCCGCGCCACCACCGGCGCCGCCAGCTCCCGGGCCCCCATCAGGATCGCCTGGTGCAACGCCCGCAGCTCGGCGGACGGATCGATGCCCAGCTGGTCGTCCAGAGTCCGGTCGAGCTGCCGGAACGCCTCCAGCGCCTCCGCCTGCCTGCTGCAGCGGTACAGCGCGAGCATCAGCTGCCCCCAGAACCGCTCCCGCAACGGGTGGTCCCGCGTCAGCGCGAACAGCTCCGGCACCAGGTCCGCGTGGTTGCCCAGCGCGAGCTCCACGTCGATCCGCTGCTCGTGCACCGTCATCAGCAGCTCGTTCAGCCGCGGCGCGTGCTCCGAGTACAACGTCTCCGAAGGCACGTCCGACAGCACCGGCCCGCGCCACAGCTCCAACGCCTCGGCAAACGCTTTCCGCGCCGTGACCAGGTCCTCCGACGACGCCGCCGCACGTCCGCGAGCCGCCGCGTCCGCGAACCGATGCGCGTCCACGGCCAGCGGGTCCACCAGCATCCGGTAGCCGTCGGAGGCCGTCTGGATCAACGACGGATCGCCCAGCGCCGCCCTCAGCCGCATCACGTACGTCTGCAACGTCCCACGCGTGCGCGCAGGCGGTGTGTCGCCCCACACGTGCTCGACGAGTTCCGTCACGGGGACCACGCGGTTCGGCCGCAGCAGCAACGCCGCCAGCAACGCTCTGTGCTTGCCCGCGCGCAACACGACAGCGGAGCCGGCCAGGCGCACCTCCATCGGGCCGAGCAGCCGGAACTGCGGACCCGAAGCCATCGCCTACCCCTCGTGCGAGCCAGATGATCCCCGTCTGACTCACAGCCTATTAGCGCGCTGTCGCCAAGTGACATCGGCGCGTCAGCGATACGTCAGCGCCGTACGGCAATCTTCTTCATGTCCCGGTCGGGGGGCCGGGGCAACAAACTTCTCGGGTTCCGCGGAAAGTTCGCGGATCACGATCGCTGGGGGTCGAAAGGCCCAGGAGCACTCTCTGGCTCCTGGGCCTTTCGCGCATTTGACCTGCGGTTACTTCGCGTAGATGGCGTCGATGTCGGACGCGTAGGTCGTCGCCACGACAGAGCGCTTCAGCTTCAGCGACGGCGTCATCTCGCCGCCCGCCTCGGTGAAGTCCACCGGCAGCACCCGGAACTTGCGGATCGCCTCGGCCTTGGACACCGACTTGTTCGCGTCGTCCACCACGGCCTGGATCTCGGCCAGCAGGTCCGCGTCCTCGATCAGATCGGGAACCTCGGCCGACTCCGGCTTGCCGTGCGACTCCTTCCACGACGGGAAGAACTCCGGGTCGATGGTGATCAACGCGCCGATGAACGGCTGCTTGTCGCCGACGACCATGCACTGCGAGATCAGCGGGTGCGCCCGGATCCGGTCCTCGAGCTGCGCGGGGGAGACGTTCTTGCCACCGGCGGTGACGATGATCTCCTTCTTACGGCCCGTGATCTTCAGGAACCCGTCGGTGTCGAGCTCGCCGATGTCACCGGTGTGGAACCAGCCGTCCTCCAAGGCCTCCTTGGTGGCGGCCTCGTTGTTCCAGTAGCCGGTGAACACGATGTCGCCCTTGATGAGGATCTCGCCGTCCTCGGCGATCTTCACCGACGTGCCGGGCACCGGCAGGCCGACCGTGCCGACCTTCTCCTGGCCGCGGAACGTCACGCACGCCGCCGCCGACGTCTCGGTCAGGCCGTAGCCCTCGTAGACCGGGATGCCCGCGCCGCGGAAGAAGTGCGACAGCCGGTCACCCAGCGGCGCGCCACCGGAGACCGCGGCGATCGCGCGACCACCGAGGGCGGCACGCAGCTTCGTGAACACCAGCTTGTCGAACACCGCGTGCTTGATCCGCAGACCGAGGCCGGGACCGCCGTTGTCCAGGGCGCTCGAGTACGCGACCGACGTCGCCTCGGCGGCGTCGAAGATCTTGCCCTTGCCGCCGGCGTGCGCCTTCTGCTTGGCGCCGTTGTAGACCTTCTCGAACACGCGCGGCACCGCGACGACGAACGTCGGCCGGAACTGGCCGAGGTCCCCGACGAGGTTCTTGACGTCCGCCGTGTGGCCGACGGTCACCCGCGAGTACACGCAGGCCACCGCCAGAGCGCGCGCCAGGATGTGCGCGAGCGGCAGGAACAGCAGCAGCGAGTTGCCGGCCGCGAGGATCTCCGGGAACCGCGACAGCGTCGACCGCACCTCGGACAGCAGGTTGCGGTGCGTCAGCGTGCAGCCCTTGGGACGGCCGGTGGTGCCGGACGTGTAGACCAGCGTCGCCGTGTGGTCCGCCTGCACCTGCCCGCGACGCTCGTGCACCTGCTCGTCGGTGATCTCGGCACCGAGCGCGGTCAGCTCGTCGACCGCGGCCGCCGCACCGTCGATCTGCCACACGTGGCGCAGCTCGGGCAGCGTGCCGACGACGTCGTCGACCATCGCACGGTGCGAAGGCGCCTCGACGAACACCGCCTTCGCGCCGGAGTCGGACAGGATCCACTCGATCTGGTCCGCCGACGACGTCTCGTAGATGGGCACCACGACGCCGCCCGCCGCCCAGATGGCGAAGTCGAGCAACGACCACTCGTAGCGGGTCTTGGAGACCAAACCGACCCGGTCGCCCAGTTCGAGACCGGCCGCGACCATGCCCTTGGCGACTGCCATCACCTGCGCGGCGAAGTCACGCGCGGTGATGTCGATCCAGGTGCCGTCGACCTGCCTGCGGAAGCTGACGGCGTTGCCGAAGCGCTCCGCGTTGGCCCACACCATGTCGGTGAGGTTCTCCTCCGGAGCCACAGCGGCGGTGGCGGGGACGCTGAACTCGCGCACGTCAACCTCCGTACGGTGAAATGTTACTGGTGGGGAAACTTAGCGTGTGATTCCGGCGATACAAAGGCTGGTACGCCCTTCCGTTACCTTTTGTCCTCATGGCCAGCGTGGACGTCGTCGACGAGACTTTCCTCGCGGTACCACCCAGCGTGGTCGCCGCCGCCTTTGCCTCGCCCTCGTCGTGGCGAGCTTTCTGGCCTGACCTCGAACTGGACGTCTACGCCGACAGGGGCGAAGAGGGGCTGCGCTGGACCGTGGGCGGCGCACTCGTCGGCACGATGGAGGTCTGGCTCGAACCTATGCTCGACGGCACCGTGTTGCACTACTTCCTCCGCGCTGATTCTCCCGCCGGCTCGCTCACACCGCGCAACGCCCGCCGCGAGGTGCAACGCCGTCAGCTCGACGCGAAATCCGTCGCACTGGGGCTCAAGCTGACTCTGGAGGACGGTCGCCCTGCCGGCTGCCCGCCGGCAGGGTGATCTTGCTTGACGCGCGTCTCGCAGAACACCCCCATGCGGCGTCAACTAAGTTGGAACCGTGCGGGTTCATGTGGTCTCGGATGTGCACGGCAACGCTGAGGCGCTGGCGCGTGCCGGCGACGGGGCGGACGCTCTCGTCGTGCTCGGCGACCTGATCGACTTCGTCGACTACTACGACCATTCCAAGGGGATCCTCGGCCGCGTCTTCGGTGCGGAGAAGGTCGGGATCTTCGCTGAACTGAGACGCGGCACCAGGCGGGCGGACACGGCGAGCTACATCCGATCGCTGTGGGACGGACTCGACGACGCGCGTTCCGTCGTGGAAGAAGCGGTGCTGGAGCAGTACCACGCGTTGTTCAGCGCCATGTCCGCGCCGACGTACGCGACACCGGGCAATGTGGACAGTCCGCACCTGTGGCCGCAGTTCGCCCGCGACGGCGTGCACGTGCTCGACGGCGAGGCCGCGGAGATCGGCGGGCTGAGGTTCGGCTTCGCGGGCGGCGGGCTGATGGTGCCCGGACTGGTCCGCAACCCCAACGCGCCTTGGTTCCCGTACCTGCGCACGGAGGCCGACATGGCGGACGCGCTGGAGCGGATCGGCCAGGTCGACGTGCTGTGCACGCACATACCGCCGCTCGTGCCGGAACTGACCTACGACGTCGTGGCGCGCCGTCCCGAATGGGGATCGCGGGCCGCGCTGGACAAGATCGTGCGCGAGCGTCCGCGCTGGTCGGTGTTCGGGCACGTGCACCAGCCGTTGGCCAGGCGCGTGCGCGTCGGCTACACCGAGTGCGTCAACGTCGGGCACTTCCAGCGCAGCGGCAAGCCTCACGTCCTCAACTGGTAAAGACGCGAGTAACCTCCTCACACATGGCCGACGAGTCCACTCAGTCCATCGTCATCGACGCTCCGCCTGAGAAGATCATGGCGATCATCGCGGACTTCCCGTCGTACCCGGACTGGGCGAACGGGATGAAGGAAGTCGAGGTCCTCGACTCCCGCGACGACGGCCGTGCCGAGCAGGTGCGGTTCGCGATCGACCAGGGTCCCGTGAAGGACGAGTACACCCTGAAGTACGACTGGGCCGCCGACGGTCTGTCGGTGAAGTGGCAGCTCGTCAAGGGCACCATGCAGAAGGCGCAGCAGGGCAGCTACGTGCTGGCGCCGTCCGGCACCGGCACCAAGGTCACCTACACGCTGTCGGTGCAGCTGGTGATCCCGATGATCGGGCTGTTCCGCCGCAAGGCCGAGAAGCTGATCCTCGACACCGCGCTCAAGGAACTCAAGAAGCGCGCGGAGAAGGCGGCTTGAGCCGGGTCCTGCTCTTCACCGGCAAGGGCGGGGTCGGCAAGACGACGCTGTCGGCCGCGACGGCCGCCTCGCTGGCCGCGCACGGCCGCAAGGCGCTCGTGGTCTCCACCGATCCCGCGCACTCGCTGGGGGACGCGCTCGACGTGCGTCTCGGTGCCGAACCGTCCGAAGTGGACGGGTCGGATGGCTTGTTCGCCTGCCAGATCGACCCTCGCGGTCTCGTCGACGAGGCCTGGGGTGATCTGCGCGGACACCTGCGGACCGTGCTCGCGGGCGCCGGTGTCGACGAGCTCGACGCCGAGGAACTGACCGTGCTGCCCGGTGTCGAGGAACTCCTCGCGCTGGCGGAGGTACGACGGCTCGCGTCGTCCGGGCCGTGGGAGGTCGTGGTCGTCGACTGCGGGCCGACCGCGGAGACGTTGCGGCTGCTGTCGCTGCCCGAGGCGTTCGCCGGCTATCTCGAACGGCTCTTCCCGACGCACCGGCGCGTGGTGCGCGGCCTGCTCGCGGGCGTCGCCGGCACCGGGACCGTCGAGAAGTGGGACGCGACGGCCGACGCGCTGAGCCGGCTCGCCGAGCGGCTGGACGCGTTGCGTTCGATGCTCACGGACTCGTCGTCGTGCTCGGTGCGGCTCGTGCTGACGCCGGAACGCGTCGTCGCCGCCGAGACCCGTCGCACGCTGACCGCGTTGGCGTTGCAGGGAATCCGGGTCGACAGCGTGATCGCGAACCGGCTGGTGCCCTCGCCGGGTGCCGCGCGCGGTGCCGCCGCCTCGTGGCTGCGCACGCGTCGCCACGAGCAGGACGCGGTGCTGGCCGAACTGACCGGGATCGGTGAGATCCGCACGGTCGACCACCGCGCGTCGGAGCCCGTGGGCGTTTCGGCGCTGCTGGAGGTCGCCGAGCAGCTGTACGGCGACTCGGACCCGTTGCCGGGCGCCACGGTCTCGGAGTCGTTGCTGGAGGTGTCGGGCAGCGGTCGCGGACTCGACGCCCGATATTCGTTGCGGATCGCTTTGCCGCTGGCCGACGACACGGAGCTGGACCTCGCGCGCGTGAGCGACGACCTGGCGCTGACCGTCGACGGCCGGCGTCGGCTCGTGGCGCTGCCGTCGTTGCTGAGGCGCTGCATCGTCACCGGTGCGGAGATGGACTCGGGTGGCGTGACGGTGGGGTTCCGCCCGGACCCTTCCCTCTGGCGCTGATCAGGAGCTTGTAGATGACTCAGGACAACACCGGCAAGCTCGCCGAGGAGCTGCGGCTGCTCATCGACACGGCCGCCGAGCGCATGCAGCCGTGGCTGCAGCGCGTCTCCGAGGCGGGCGACGGTTCGCACACGCCCGAGACGTGCGGCTGGTGTCCGTTGTGCAACGGCGTGGCACTGCTGCGCGGCGACCGTTCCGAACTGGCCGCGAAGGCCGCCGAACACGCGGCGGGCCTGGTCGCGGTGCTGCGTGCGGCCCTGCGCGAGCCCGGTACCCCGGCTCCTTCGGCGGGCGCCGAGGAGCCCGCGCATGACTCCGGCACGGGACAGCGCGTGCAGCACATCAAGGTCGTCAGGAAGACCGACTAGTGCTCACGGTCGGAGTGGACATCGGTGGCACCAGCGTGCGCGCTGGCGTCGTGGACCCGCGTGGCTCGGTGCTGGACACCTCGCGCGCGCCCACCCCGGCGGGCGAACGCGCTCTCGAAGACGCGATCGTCGCCGCCGTGGAGGAGGTGGCGGACCGCCACGCCGTGAACGCCGTCGGGCTGGCCGTGGCGGGGTTCATCGCCTCAGACCGCCGCACGGTCCGTTTCGCGCCTCACCTGGCGTGGCGGCAGGCCGACGTGGCCGACCGCATGAGCGATCGCCTCGGCATGCCGGTCGTCCTGGAACACGACGCGAACGCCGCCGCCCTCGCCGAACACCGCTTCGGCGCCGCCCGAGGCGCCAAGACCGCTGTTCTGGTCGCCATCGGCACGGGCATCGGAGCCGCGCTGCTGCTCAACGGCGAGGTCTTCCGCGGCGCGTACGGAGTCGCCCCCGAACTGGGCCACCTGCGCGTCGTCCCGGACGGCCGCCCCTGCCCGTGCGGCAAGAACGGCTGCTGGGAGCGCTACTGCAGCGGCACGGCCCTGAGCGCCACGGCGGTGGAACTGCTCGCCAAGCACCCCGGCGTCTCCACCGTCCTGGCCCGCGAGGCCGCCGGCGACTCCCGCGCGGTGACCGGCCGCCGGGTGGCGGGCGCGGCCCGCGACGGCGACCCGCTGGCCAAGCGCGCGATGGCCGACCTGGCCCGCTGGCTCGGCGAGGGCCTGGCACTCGTCGCCGACGTCTACGACCCCGAGGTGATCGTCATCGGGGGAGGCGTGTCGACGTCGGCGCCGCTGTTCCTCGACGACGCCCGTGAGCGCTACGCCGCCGTGGTGACGGGAGCGGGCCACCGCCCGCTGGCCCGGATCCGCACCGCCCAACTCGGCGACGACGCCGGCATCGTGGGCGCGGCGACCCTGGCCCGCGAGATGGCAGCGCAGATGGCCTCCCAGACGACCGCACCGGCGGCGAAGAACCACTCGCGTCGTTCCTGAGCTACTTCCCGAGGGGGTCGTGGCCCCAGTTCATCAGGGAGTAGTGCCTGCGGCTGTCCTCGACGTCGCCTTCCAGCCGCTGGGCGAGGTGCCGGTGCACGTAGCCGACGACCTTGCGCATGTGGTCGAAGTCGGCGTCGGTCAGGTCGTCGCGCTTCGTCTTCGGCAACGACACGATGCGGCGGCCTGACGCGTGCCCGGTCGACTCGCCGGAGCGGGTCTGCTCCTGCTCGTCGTCGTTCACGCCGCCTCCTTCTGGCCGGGTTGACGCGTCCGAACGGGGTACCCGTCCGGCATGACGAAGCATCCCTACGAACCGGGTGACGAGGTCGAGTGGTCGAGCCACGGCTCGACGACGCACGGCGAGGTGAAGGAAGAGATCACCGAGGAGACGGAGGCGGCGGGCCGCAAGGTGAAGGCCTCGGAGGACGAGCCTCAGTACCGCGTGGAGAGCGCGAAGAGCGGCAGAGACGCGGTGCACAAGCCGTCCGCACTGCGCCGGCGTTCGAAGTCCGGCTAGCCCTCCGCCGGTCACACGCTCATGAGCCGGCCGAGCCGCTTCCTGGCGAAGTCGATGAAGGGAACGGCGTCCACGAGCTCACAGCGGGCAGCTCCGATGGCCTGACGACGGGCTTGTCCCTGGGCAGCCCAGTCAGCGCCCACCCGCGGGAAATGGGTGTTGTCGTCATTGCCGACGTCAGGCGCTTCCACCCAGACCCGTTCGCCTTCGACGAGGTAGGGGAACCTGCGCAGCTTCGTCCGATGAACGGGCAACAGCGATTCCGCGTGGTGCAGGAACGAGTTGCGGTTGTGCCCGACACCGAGCAGCACGATCTGCGCCCGCAGTTCGTAAAGCCTGCTGAACGGCGAGTCCGCTCCCAGCGCGTAGGCGAACGGCTGGCGTTCGGTGATGTACTCCGCGGCCGCGCCGAGCGCCGCGACCGAAGCCTGCGGATGCCGGCTGCGTCGTCGGCCCGGCTCTGTCAGCACTGCGTTGGGAACAGCGCCCATGCCCGCGGGGAATGCGTCGTGGAACAGCGGTACGCGCGCCCTCGCCGCCTCGACCTCAGGGACACCAGCGGTGCGGCAGTCCGGACGCGGATCGGTGATCACGTCACCGGTGAACGCGGGGACGACGACCGTGCCCGCTTCGCCCACGCATTTCCTCAGAGCGTGCAGAACCGTCCCCGCACCTCCGGCCACCTCGCCGAACGCTGAGAGGGACGAGTGCACGACGATCGTCGCGCCCTTGGCCACGCCCAGCTCCTGGAAACCTCGGTACAGAAGATCGAAATCAACCGGATCGGCGTCTCGTCTGTTCAGCTCCACGAGGTCAACTGCACCAGAGGCCTGCAGGGCTTTGCAACAGCTCGTTTGCGGACGAAGTCAAAAGACCTGTTGCAAAGGTGCAGGTCAGCGAGACTGATATATCGATTTGGGGAATGTCGCGGCGGGCGTGTCGGGGTTGTTCACCCGCCGCGAGCATCCAGCTCGAACGTCCGGCGGAAGAGGGCCGGACCCAGATCTAGCGGCCGAGCAGGCGCAGGATGCGCGGGCGGCGCTTGGCGCGCTCCGCGTCCTTCTTGCTCAGGGTCGCCATGGCGCGGGCCATCATCAGGTGCTGCATCTGGTCCATGGGCGACACGGTAAGCACGACCGAATCGTTATCTGAAGGTTTGAGTGGCTGTTATCACGTCGTTACCAAGCAAGACGTGACGTGTCACACCTGGGCGCCGTCATCCCAGCCGGAGTCGGGCGGCGGGGTGTTGCGCATGCGCAGGATCAGCCAGCCGACACCCGCGCACAGCGCCACCAGGGACAGCGGGGTGCCGATGCGCGACTGCAGTCCGAAGATGCCGGGCGCGACCAGCAGCAGGATGCCCAGTACGAACAGGCCGAGCGCCGCGAGCGTGGAGGCGCGCAGCACCGGGAACGGCGGCGGCTCCGGCGGGACGTAGTGGTCCTCGTCGGCCGGATCACGGGCTTCGGGCTCGTCAACGGGCTCCGGTGACGGTTCGTCGGCCACGGCGGTGCGTGGTTCCGGTTCTTGCGGGCTCGCCTCGTCGAGGTCGAGCCAGTTCTTGCCGACCCCGTCCCGTTCGAGACCCGCGACGATCTCGGCAAAGAGCTCGTCGACGTTCTCCGGGCCGTCGGTCGAGTCGCGCCGGGCGTTCATCCAGAGCCTCTCCCACGTGCCGCCACCCTCTGACCCCACATCGTTGCACGGGCGGGATGTGTTGCGGGTTACGGCAGACGGCCCAGTCACGTCCCCGGTTCCGCTTCCCGGCCCGCGTTCTGGCACGGCCGTGACGCACTAACTCGGGACTCGTTGTGTGAGGTGCGGTCGGCTCCGTAGGCTGATTGTCGGGATCAAGGTTTCGCGGGGTCTTAAGGGAGGCGCTTCCCAAGGTGCTGTACTGGTTGATGAAGCACGTCCTCCTGGGACCGATTCTGCGGCTGTTCTTCCAGCCGAAGATCATCGAGGGCGCCGAGAACATCCCGAAGGACGGCGGCGCCATCCTGGCGAGCAACCACCTCGCCGTCTCCGACTCGTTCTTCCTGCCGTTGATGCTGTCGCGGCGCATGACCTTCCCGGCGAAGATCGAGTACTTCACCGGCAAGGGGATCAAGGGCAGGCTGCAGAAGTGGTTCTTCACCGGCGTCGGCCAGGTGCCGATCGACCGGTCCAGCGCGTCCGCCGCGCAGGGAGCGCTCGACACCGGCGTGCGGATCGTGCGCGAGGGCAAGCTGCTCGGCATCTACCCCGAGGGCACGCGTTCGCCGGACGCCCGCCTCTACAAGGGCAAGGTCGGCGTCGCGTGGATCGCGCTGGAGTCCGGTGCGCCGGTCATTCCCGTCGCGATGTTCGGCACGGACAAGGCGAACCCCATCGGCTCGAAGATGTGGAAGCCGTACCCGATCCGGATCAAGATCGGCAAGCCGCTCGACTTCTCCCGCTACGAGGGGCTGTCCGGCGACAGGTTCGTGCTGCGCTCGATCACCGACGAGATCATGTACGCGTTGATGGAGCTCTCCGGTCAGGAGTACGTCGACGTCTACGCGGCGAAGGCCAAGGAGCAGACCGCGGACGTGCCGGAACAGGGCAAGAAGGGCGACCGGGTGCCCGAGAAGAAGGCGAGCTGAGCGCACCCCTAGGGTGTCGCGGTGCGGTTTTTCTACGACTGTGAGTTCATCGAGGACGGGCTGACGATCGACCTAGTGTCGATCGGTGTGGTCGACGAGGAAGGCCGCGAGTTCTACGCCGTGTCCACCGAGTTCGATCCCGATCGCGCGGGACCGTGGGTGCGGCAGAACGTGCTCAACCAGCTGCCCTCGCCCGCGGACAAGGCGTGGCGCGGCCGCGAGCGCATCCGCGAGGACCTGCTCGACTTCCTCAACGCCCGCAACGCGGCGCGCGACGAGGTCGAGCTGTGGGCGTGGTTCGCCGCCTACGACCACGTGGCGCTGGCGCAGCTGTGGGGTGCGATGCCGGCGTTGCCGCGCGCGCTGCCCCGCTTCACGCGTGACCTGCGGCAACGCTGGGACGACGTCGGCCGCCCCAGGCTGCCCGCTCCTCCGGCGGACGCGCACGACGCCCTCGCCGACGCGCGGCACAACCTCGCGCGGTGGAAGGTGATCGAGGAGCAGCGGCGGAAAATCGGGTTTCCCGTCCGGTAAGTGAGACCCGCGTTGCTGCACCGATACAGCTCGTGACAGTCTGCGTGACACAGAACACGAGAGATGGGGAAGCAGATGCGCATCGGTGTGCTCACTGGCGGTGGTGACTGCCCCGGTCTGAACGCCGTGATCCGGGCCGTGGTCCGCAAGGGCATCAAGGCACACGGCTGGGAGATCGTCGGGTTCCGCAACGGGTGGCAGGGCCCGATCGAGAACCTCACCAAGGAGATCGGCCTCGCGGACGTCGAGGAGATCCTCACCCGCGGTGGCACAATCCTGGGCTCGTCGCGCACGAACCCCTACAAGGTAGAGGGCGGTGTCGACCGCATCCGCGAGACCATCGCGGCGAACAACATCGACGCCATCATCGCGATCGGCGGCGAGGACACCCTCGGTGTCGCGAAGCGCCTGACCGATGACGGCATCGGCGTCGTCGGTGTGCCGAAGACGATCGACAACGACCTCGGCGCCACGGACTACACGTTCGGCTTCGACACGGCCGTGCACATCGCGACCGAGGCCATCGACCGCCTGCGCACCACGGCCGAGTCGCACCACCGTGCGCTCGTCGTCGAGGTCATGGGCCGTCACGCCGGTTGGATCGCGCTGCACTCCGGTCTCGCCGGTGGCGCGAACGTCATCCTCGTGCCCGAGCGCCCGTTCAACGTCGACAAGGTCGTCGGATGGGTCGAGCGCCGCTTCGAGAGCGAGTTCGCGCCGATCATCGTCGTCGCCGAGGGCGCGATCCCCGAGGGCGGCGCCGAGATGCTGCACTCCGGTGAGCGCGACGCCTTCGGTCACGTCCGCCTCGGTGGCGTCGGTCAGTGGCTCGCGGAGGAGATCGCGGACCGCACCGGCAAGGAGTCCCGCGCGGCCATCCTCGGCCACATCCAGCGCGGTGGCACGCCGACCGCCTACGACCGCGTCCTCGCGACCCGCTTCGGCCTGCACGCCGTCGACGCCGTCGCCGCCGGTGACTTCGGCACCATGGTCGCGCTGCGCGGCACCGACATCGTGCGCGTGAAGCTGTCCGAGGCGACGGCCGAGCTCAAGACGGTCCCGACCGAGCGTTACGAAGAGGCTGAGGTCTTCTTCGGCGCCTGATGTCCGGGTCTGATCTCTGGGCCTGATCTTCGGGCCTGATCTTCGGGCCTGACCTGGCCTGATCCGGCGACATCCAATATCCGATATATCGGTTATGCAAGAGACGTTTGCGGACGACCGCAAACGTCTTTTGCACAAGGGTCGCGGTCCCGCTCGCTGGGACTCGCGCTGTGATCGCTCTTCCGCTGACTGCGATGGTGAATTCACCAACCGTTGAGCAGTCGAGGGAGACCTGATGAGCGACGCGCGAATCGTCCTGCCCGAGCCGGACGCCGACGAGACAGGGCCCTACACCCACCTGGGATTCGCCACGGCCAGGCCGGGCCAGGAGGACGAGGTCGAGGCGCTGATCCTCGGTCTCGTCGAGCCGTTGCGCGCGGAGCCGGGCTCGATCGAGTTCCACGTCCACCGCGACCGGGCCGACCGGTCGCAGTTCGTGATCTACGAGATGTTCCGGTCGAAGCAGGACCTGGAGAAGCACCTCGCCGAGCCCTACGTCCAGGAGTTCCGGCGCGCGATCCAGCCGCTCGTGGAAGGACCCCTGGTCCAGCGGTTCCTGCGCATGTCCAGCGCTCTGCCGGCGGTGAGGTAGCCGTGGGACTGCTGATCATCGCCATCGTCACGCTGCTCTTCATGCTCACCCGCCGTCTGTGGGGCAGGTTCACCGGCACTCCGCTGCCGCAGATCACCGCACGTCCTGGCAGTGGCTTTCTGACCCGTCTGGGCAAGTCGCGGACTCGTCCCGTCAACCCGCCGCCGAAACCGAGGACCGCCTCATCGGCACGACCGGCCCGCCACGACTGCGACGTGCTCGTCGTCGGCGCCGGTCCGAGCGGTCTGATGACGGCGGCGCTGCTGGTTCGCCAGGGCGTCAGGGTGTGCGTGGTCGACGCCAACGCCGGTCCCGCCACGGAGTCGAGGGCGTTCGCCGTCCAGGCCCGCACCATCGAGCTGTTCCGCGGCATCGGACTCGCCGAAGAGTTGCTCGAACGCGGCGTCGTCACGACCGGCATCCGCTTCCACATCAGGGGCAGGCAGGCCGGAGGCCTCGACTTCGACCGCGCGAAGGCGGCGACCACGCCGTACCAGTTCATCCTGATGGCGCCGCAGTCCGAAGTGGAGGAAGTGCTGCTCCAGGACCTCGCGAGGCATGGCGTCACAGTCCGGCGCGGCATGAGGCTCACCGAACTGAACCAGACCGAAGACGCCGTCACCGCGGTCATCGGAGAGCGGACCATCACCGCCCAGTACGTCGTCGGCGCGGACGGTGCCCACAGCACGGTCCGCCGGCAACTCGGGCTCAGCTTCGACGGCGACAAGTACGGCCAGCGCTATCTGCTGGCCGACTGCAAGGTCGAGTGGCCGCTCGACCACGCGCACTTCCGGGTGTTCATGAACCGCGACCGCATCGGCCTCTTCCTGCCCCTGAAAGGCGCCGAGACCTCACGCGTGATGGTCACCGACTTCGGCGACTCCGGAGCGGACTTCGACCTGGGGATCCTGCAAGCCGAGCTGCGCAGGGCGATGAACCTGCCCGTCACCCTCAGCGCCCCGATCTGGACCAGCCGCTACCAGGTCCACCTGCGCGGCGTCGACGACTACCGCCGCGGCAGGGGGTTCCTCGTCGGCGATGCCGCCCACATCCACTCCCCGGCGGGCGGCCAGGGCATGAACACCGGTCTGCACGACGCCGCCAACCTCGCCTGGAAGCTCGCGGCGGCGATCAACGACGACGTGGACCTGCTCGACACCTACTCCGCCGAACGTCATCCGGCCGGCGTGCGGCTGCTGAAGTTCACCGACCGCCTCTACCGGGTCGCGGCGGGCCTGCGCGGCTGGCAGGCGTGGCTGCGCGACACGGCGGGGCCGTTCCTCATCGGACGGATGTCGGCGGCGCCGATCCCGCACCGCAAGTCGTTCCACCGCCTCTCGCAACTGAGCCTCGGCTATCGGCCCAGCGAGATCAACGTCAACGAGCTGCTCTACTCGCTCAAGGGCCCACTGGCGGGCCAGCGCGTTCCCGACGCCAGGATCAACGACCGCGAGCAGGTGTTCGACCTTCTGCAGGGCTATCAGCTGCACGTGATCGCGTTGTCCCGCAAGCATCTCACCGCGACCGAGATCACCGAGCACACGACAGCCCTGAACCAGCTCGGCGTCACGAGTCACCTCGTCGCCCGCGTCGAAGCCAGGCCGGACGGCCGGGTGCACCGCGCCGACTCGGCGCAGGTGTTCGAGCACTACGGCCTCACCGAACCGGACTCGCAGGCCCTCTACGTCATCCGCCCGGACGGCCACGTCGCCTGGCGCTGCGACGAACTCGACTTCGAGGCATGCCAAAGGTTCCTCGCCACGGTGCGCAGCCCGGCCACACGGCAAATCCAAGCCGCATAGCGAGAAGGGGCCCGGCGAACCGGGCCCCTCTTCTCACACCATCGCCGGCGATATGTCCATGTGCACGCGATAGTCGACGATCTCGTCCCCGGACATCCAGATCACCGTCACGCAAGGCAACGCGAGCTGTTTGCCGTCCGGTGCCTCGGTCTCGATGGTGAACCGGCAGAACAGCTGGTCTCCGACCTCCGCGACCTGGTCGACCACGTGCCGCACCCACGGCAACGCACCGGCGGCACCAGCGGTCGCCGCCACGACGGCCGCACGCCCGATCAACGGCTCGTTGTTGCCGAACGTGTAGGTGGCATCGGCAGCGAACCACGCACCGAACGCTTCGGCGTCACCGGAATCGACCGCGGCACACATCTGCCGCACCATGTCGGCCCGGCTCATGGCTTCTTCTGCAGCGAAAGCCCGTGCTGCACCATGATCTCCGCGACCAGCTTCATGTCCCGCGGCCCCGGCGGCAGCTCCGACAACGCCTGGTAGTAGTTCTCCAGCCCCGGCGGCGACACGACGGCCACGACGCGCGTCTCCTCGTCGAACGGGTTGTGGAACATGTGCGGCACCCCGCGCGGCATCAGCAGCGAATCCCCCGGCCCCAGCACGTGTTCCTCGCCGTCCAGCTCGACGACGACGCGTCCCTGCACGCACGTGAACAGCTCGTCCTCGCGGCTGTGGATGTGCGTGGGCGGCCCGCCCAGGTTCGGCGGCACGACGTACTCGAACAGCGAGTAGGCGCCCTTGGTGTCCGCGCCGGTCAGCCGCGTGTAGATGCCCAGGCCGATCGCGCCGACGTTCGTGCCCTCACCGCTGCGGTAGACGTGATGCTTCACGGGGGTTTCCATGATCTCCAACCTCGTTTCGACTGATCCGGGCGAGCAACTGGGGCGTGACCTTGCGGTACGCCGACGGCGCGACCGGGTTGAGCCAGTGCGACGCGCGGGTCATCCGGCCGATCTGCAGGCCGAGGTCCGCGAGCACCTCGTCGGCGTTCTTCAGCGAGAACGGGATGATCTTCGTGCCGCGGCAGTGGTGCGTGTTCGTCGCCTCGTCCATGAACGCGAGCTGCGCGGCCACGTCCGCCCGGCGCGCGGCGGCGTCCGGCAGCGAGAGCGCTCCCGCGAGATCGGCCGCGATCCACAACGCCGCCATCTCCGCGTTGAGCGGGCTGAAGAACGACGAGTTGTAGCCGTTGAAGTAGAGCCCGGGCACGCCGATCGGCTGGATCTGCCGGTACAGCGCGAAGTTGCCGCGCTCGTCGAACAGCCGCTCCTGCACGGAGTCCGGCAGGAACGGCACGCCCTGCGTGAACCCGGTGGCGCAGACGATCAGGTCGGCGGGCAGCACCGTGCCGTCCGAGAGCTCCGCGCCACCGGCCTTGAGCAGCGCGATCGTCCTGTCGCGGTGCACGCGGATCTCGCCCGACTCGACGCCCTCGAAGAACCCCTCGGTCGCGAGTCCGATCGCGCCCTTGACGATGTCCTCCATCTGCCCGGACGGCACCAGGTCGTGCCGCGCCAGCCCGAACTGCCTGACCGAAACCGATCCGAGCGAGTTGAGCATCGAGCGCCGCATCCCATTCGCGGGGCCGTGCAGGAACTTCTCGAACCCGCGCAGCCACCGGTAGCGGAACAGCGCCTCGCCCATGCGGGTCAGCAGCAGCATCTTGAAGTTGACGACGCCGCCGATCTTGCGCGGGACCTTCCACAGCAGCTGCCGCGCGATGATGTCCGTGCTGGCGGCGACACCGCTGATCGGCACCGTCACGTCGCACGCCGACTTGCCGTACCCGACGACGAGCGCGTGCTTGTCCCGCGCCTCCTCGACGTCGAGGAACTCGGTGCCCGCGAGCACTCGCCCGCCTGCCGCCTCGAACTCCTCACGGCCGGGAAACTCCGGTACGGACGGCTCGCAGAACACGCCGTTGGCCACGATCACGCTGTCGTAGCGATACGTCGTGCCGGTGTGCGTGGTCAGGTCCCACGCGTTGCCAACGGGCACGACGGACGTCACCGTCGTCTCCAGGCGCAGACAGGCGTCGACGCCGAAGTGCCAGGTGTAGGCCTCCAGGTAGGCCTGCACCTGCTCGCCGGTCGGCCATTCCGGCAGTTCTTTCGGCATCGGGAAGTCGGAGAACGAGTACTGGGCCTTCGGGCTCTGCGTGGTGAGGCCGGGGTAGCGCCTGGTGCGGCTCCACACACCGCCGACGTCCGGTGTCCGGTCGAACACCTCGACCTCGTGCCCTGCCTGCAGCAGCACCTTGGCGGTGGTGAGGCCGGCGACTCCGGCGCCGATGATCGCTACTCGCATCCTGGTCCTCCTGAGTGAGGATGTGACGGACCACACTGTGGAGCGCTGCCCTGGTCACGGCCAACCAGAAGTCCCGGCTAGTGGGACTCCCAGCGACGGGTCGAGTAGGCGCGGGTCGCCGCCGCGGCCGCCATCCGCACGGCCGGGCCGATCCGGTCCGGGCGCACCGCCGCGCTCGGGCCGGTCACCGACAACGCCGCGGCGACGTCGCCACCCGCGCTGAAGATCGGGGCCGCGATGCAGCTGATGCCGACGTTGCCCTCCTCGCGGTCGTAGGCCCAGCCCTGATCCGGGATCGCGGCCAGCTCACGGCGCAACGCCGTCGGGCTCGTGATCGTGCGAGGGGTGCGGCGATTCAGTCCGGCGGCGATCACCGCGTCCACAGTGGACGTGGTGGAGAAGGCGAGGATCGCGCGGCCCAGACCCGAGCAGTGCGCCGGGATCATGCCGCCGACCTGGTCGAGCATCGGCATCGGCCGGTGCCCCGTGATCTTCTCGACGACCAGGACCTGAGTGCCGTCGAGGACACCGAGCTGGACCGTGACGCGGGCGGCGGCGTAGAGGTCCTGCAGGAACGGCAGCACGGCCTCGCGCAGCTCGTGCCGCACGGGCACGAGACTGGAGAGTTTGAACAGGCCGGTGCTGATCCGGTAGCGGTCGCCTGGTTTGTCGAGCCAGCCCAGCTCGATCATGCGGCCTGCCGTGCGGTGCACCGTCGAGCGCGGAAGCCCGGACCTGCGCACGAGTTCGGCCAGGCCCAGCTCGCGGTGGGAGAAGTCGAAGGCGTCCAGGATCGCCGCCGCGCGTTCGAGTGAACCGCTCGGCTCGGTTGACTGCGAGTCCCGGTCACTGGGACTCATCCTTGGTCGACCATTCGCACACGGCGACTGTAGGAGCTCATGGAGGCAAACACCACGCGGGTCGCGCTCGTCGGGGGCGGCGCCGGCGGAATCGGTGCGGCGACGGCCGCGGCGCTCGTCGAGAGCGGGCACCGCGTCGTTCTGGCCGGACGCACCGAATCCACGCTGAAGGAGACGGCCGCGCCCCTCGGGGCCGACTATCTCGTCTGCGACCTCGCCGATCCCGGTGAGGCCACCGCGGTCGTCGGCAACGTCGCCGGCCGGTTCGGCTCGCTCGACGTGCTGGTCGTGAACGCGGGCGGGCCGTCACCGGGTGGGATCTTCGACGTGCCGGACGCGCAGTGGCACCGCGACCTCGACCTGTTGCTGCTCGGGCCGCTGGCGTTGCTGCGCGAGGCGTTGCCGCTGATGGCACGGCGCGGGTTCGGACGGGCCGTGGTCATCACGTCGACGGCGGTGCGGCAGCCGCAGCCCGGACTGGCGTCGTCCACGGTGCTGCGCGCGGCCGTGACGTCGGCGATGAAGCTCGCGTCACGGCAGTTCGCGGCGGACGGCGTCACGGTCAACTGCGTCGCTCCCGGTGCGACGCTGACTCCGCGCAGGCTGGAGGTGTTGCGGCGCAGGGCCGAGGCGACGGGTGTGGATCTCGACACCGCCGCCGCGCAGGACCTCGCGGACATTCCGGCCCTGCGCGCGGCCGATCCGAGTGAGATCGCCGCAGCCGTGACGTTCCTGGCTTCGCCGCATGCCTCGTACGTCAACGGCACCGTGCTGACCGTCGACGGCGGCCGCACCGAAACCGCAGTCTGAAAGGGACGATCGCGTTGGCCACCTCAGGACCTGACTTCGCCATGACCGACTTCCTCGGGGCGCTCACGCAAGCCGTGCGGCCGGACGGCGGGCGTCCGCTGGTCGTGCACGACGACGAGCTGGAGACGATTCCCGCCGGCGCGGTGCCCAACCCGACCACGCTGAGGATCGCGGGCAAGCTGCCCACGTCGACGTTCGAGTTGTTCCGCCAGGTGATTCCGGCGGGCGAGAGCTCGGACATGCAGCGGCACTACCACGAGACCGTGCACTTCGTGATCTCCGGCGACGGGCACAGCGAGATCCAGCTCGCGGAACCGGAGAAGTTCGAGACGGTGTCGTGGACTTCCGGCTCGTTCGTCTACACGCCGCCGTGGACCTGGCACCGCCACTACAACGACTCCACCGAGCAGCCTGTCGAGTTCCTCACCGTCGAGAACTCCCGGCTGCTCGCGCTGTTCGGGCTCGCCCGCAGGCAGAGCGCCGGCCTCGCGACGTTCGACGAGGCGCGCGCCCGTTTCGACACGACATCTGGGGAGGACCAGTGATTCCCGAGCACGTCAGCATCTGGGGCGAACTGTCGCATGTGGACCACACCGTGCGGCACGTCGACGTCCCGGTGCGTGGCCACACCGTGCGGACCAGGATCCTGCAGGCAGGCTCCGGCCCGGAACTCGTGCTGCTGCACGGCACCGGCGGCCACCTGGAGGCCTACTCGCGCGACATCGCGGGGCTGGCGGAGGACTTCCACGTCACCGCCTACGACATGGTCGGCCACGGCTGGTCCGACCTGCCGGACCTGCTGTACACGATCGACGTGCTGTCCGAGCACCTCGTGGGACTGCTGGACGCGCTGGGCGTCGAGAAGGCGCACCTGTCCGGTGAGTCCCTGGGCGGCTGGGTGGTCGCGTGGGTCGCCGCGCACTTCCCGGACCGCGTCGACCGGCTCGTGCTGAACACGCCGGGCAACATCGCGAACAAGCCCGAGGTCATGCAACGCATGCGGGACAGCACGATGGTCGCCGTGCTCGACCCCAGCGAGGAGACCGTGCGCAGGCGCGTGGAGTTCCTGTTCCACCACAAGGAGATGGTCACCGACGAGCTGGTGAACCTGCGCCGTCAGGTGTACTCGCGGCCGGGCTTCGTGCAGGCGATCACCAACACGCTGGTACTGCAGGACCCCGTGGTGCGCAAGGACTTCGCGTGGGATCCGGCGTGGGTGGGGAAGGTCGCGGCGCCGACGTTGCTGCTGTGGACCAGCCACGACCCGACGGGTGGGCTGGACGAGGCGGACATGTTGCTGGGGTGGCTGCCGGACGCGAGGTTGCACGTCATCGACGACGCCGGTCACTGGCCGCAGTGGGAGAAGGTCGCCGAGTTCCTCGACACGCATCGCACCTGGTTGCTGCACGGAAAGGACCCGTCCTGATGGCCGAGATCATCGGTTTCGCGGGGATGTCGCACAGCCCGTTCGCGACGCTGCTGCCGCCGGACGGTTCCGGCGGGCCGGGGTCGGTGTTCCTGCGCGACGCGGACCGCGTGCGGCTCGCGGTGGAGAAGCTGGAGCCGGACGCGATCGTCGTGGTCGGGCCGGACCACTTCCACGCCAACTTCTACGACGTGATGCCGCCGTTCGTGCTCGGCGTCGAGGAAGCGGTGGGGTTCGGCGACTTCGGCAGCGGCTCGGGGCCGTTGCCGGTGGCCCAGACGCTGGCCTGGTCGGCGCACAGCGGTCTGGTGGACGCGGGCTTCGACGTGTCGTTGTCGTACTCGCTGACCGTCGACCACGGCATCGTGCAGAGCTACGAGATGATCACCGGCGGCACGACGCTCCCGCTGGTGCCGCTGGTGGTCAACACGGCCGCGCCACCGCTGCCGTCGCTGGATCGGTGCGTTGAGCTGGGACGTGCTTTGGGGGCCGCCCTGCGGTCGTCGGTGTTTCCCGGGCGAGTGCTGGTAGTCGCTTCTGGCGGGTTGTCGCACTGGTTGCCGTCCAACGACCCGCGCGATCCGTCCGTGGTGGGGGAGCGGCGCGAGTCGTTGATCCGGGGGCGGGCCTACGCGAAGGAGTTCGCCGCGGCCCGTGAGCCGCGGGTGAAGGCCATGGGCGGCAACCCCGACGCTCGCGTGAACGCGGTGTGGGACGAGTGGTTCCTCGACCGGCTGTCGGCGGGGTCGGCCGGTGAGATCGCCTCGCTCGGGCACGAGGCGCTGGAGGACCACGCCGGCAGTGGCGGGCACGAGATCCGCTGCTGGCTCATCGGGCAGGTCGCCGTCGGCCTGCCGCTCGTGTGGACGAGTTACGAGCCCGTGCCGGAGTGGATCACCGGCATGGGCATCGGAACTACTTTTCCCGTCGTTTGACGGCTACCGCGTGAGATCCAGGGCGATGTCGGTGAGCATGTCCTCCTGACCGCCCACCAGGCGCCGGCGTCCGGCTTCCAGCAGGAGGGTCCGGACGTCGGCGCCGGTGCGTTGGGCGGCGGTGTCGGCATGGCGCAGGAACGAGCCGTACACGCCCGCGTAGCCGAGGGTGAGGCTCTCGCGATCGACGCGCACCGGGCGGTCCATGAGCGGCCGGACCAGGTCGTCGGCGGCGTCCTGGAGCGCGAACAGGTCGGCGTTGTGCTGCCATTGCTGGAGGTTCGCGACGGCGACGAACGGTTCGATGGGGCAGTTCCCCGCTCCGGCACCAAGTCCGGCCAGGGAGGCGTCGACCCGCGTGGCGCCTTCCTCGACGGCGGTGATCGAGTTCGCCACCGCCAGTGAGAGGTTCTCGTGTGCGTGAATGCCGATTTCGGTGTCAGCGTCGAGTACGTCCTTGTAGGCGCGGATCCGGTCGCGGACGTCGTGGGGGAGCAGACGGCCGCCGGAATCCGTTACGTAGACGCAGTTCGCGCCGTAGGACTCCATCAGCTTCGCCTGGCGCGCGAGTTCTGGCGGCTCGGCGAGGTGGCTCATCATCAGGAACCCGGACACGTCCATGCCGAGATCGCGCGCTCCGGCGATGTGCTGGGCGGAGATGTCGGCCTCGGTGCAGTGCGTGGCGATGCGAACCGACTGCACGCCAAGGCCGTGGGCGCGTTTGAGGTCGTGGAGCGTGCCGATGCCGGGGAGCAGCAACGTCGTGAGTTTGGCCTGGGTCAACGCTTCCGCGGCCGCCTCGATCCACTCCCAGTCGGTGTGGCTGCCGGGGCCGTAGACCAGCGATCCGCCGCTGAGGCCGTCGCCGTGCGAGACCTCGACGGCGTCGACGCCGGCCTGGTCCAGCGCCCTGGCGATCTCGGTGACCTTCTGGGGATCTATGCGGTGCCGCAGGGCGTGCATGCCGTCCCGGAGCGTCACGTCCTGGAGGTAGATCTTCATGCGCGCACCACCGCTTTCGCCATGGTCTCCGCGACTCGCAGTGCCGCGCTGGTCATGATGTCCAAGTTGCCCGCGTAGGCAGGCAGGTAGTCGGCCGCGCCCTCGACCTCCAGCAGCACGGTGACCTGGTGCGTCACCGGTTCCTCGGTGAGCGTGTGCGGCTGGTCGACCGGGTCGATCTGCACGGGCTGCTTGAGGCGGTAGCCGGGAACGTACGCGGCCACCTGGGTGATCATGTGCTCGACGGAGGCGCGGATCTGTTGCTGCGTCTGTGGATCCGGGGCGTTGACGAGTGCGAGAACGGTGTCCCGCATGGTGATCGGCGGGTCCGCCGGGTTGAGCACGATGACGGCCTTGCCTCTTCGCGCGCCGCCCACGTCCGCGATGGCCTGCGCGGTCGTCTCGGTGAACTCGTCGATGTTCGCTCTCGTACCCGGTCCCGCGCTTCGCGACGAGATCGAGGCGACGATCTCCGCGTACGGCACCGGGGTGATCGTGTTGATCGCGGCGACGATCGGGATCGTGGCCTGACCGCCGCAGGTGACCATGTTGACGTTCGGCGCGCTCAGGTGTTCGTCGAGGTTGACCGTCGGCACCACCATCGGCCCGATCGCGGCCGGGGTGAGGTCGATGACCCGCTTGCCGTGCGCGGCCAGGATTTCGGCGTGTTTCGCGTGGGCGCCCGCGGAGGTGGCGTCGAACACGATCTCGACGTCCTCGAACCCCGGCATCCGAAGGAGGCCTTGAACACCGTCCGAAGTGGTCGGAACGCCGAGCTCGGCGGCCTTGGCGAGACCGTCCGACGCGGGGTCGATGCCGACGAGCGCAGCCACCTCCAGCGTGGTGGACCGCTTGAGCACCTTGATGACGAGGTCGGTGCCGATGTTGCCCGACCCGATGATCGCGACCTTCGTGCGCATCACGCCTCCTGCTTCGCGAAGGTGGCCCGCACGGTGCCGAGCCCGGTGATAGTCGCCTCGACCTGGTCACCGGCTTGGACCCCGACCATCGGACCGAGCGCGCCGCTGAGCACGACGTCGCCCGCCTTCAACGGAGCGCCGAGGCCGGCGGCGGTCGTGGCGAGCCAGGCCAGCGCGGTCAGCGGGTCGCCCAGGCACGCGGCACCGGTCCCCGCCGAGCGTTCCTCGCCGTTGACGCTGAGCACCATCGACACGTTCCTCGGCACGACCTCGCCCAGATCCGCCTGCCCGGTGCCGAGGACGAACAGCCCCGACGAGGCGTTGTCCGCGACCGTGTCGGCGAAGGTGATGTCCCAGCCGCTGATCCGGCTGTCCACGATCTCCAGCGAGGCTTTGACGTGCCCGACGGCGTTCGCGACGGTCTGCTCGTCGAACGGCCCTTCGGTGAGGTCCGCCTTCAGCACGAACGCCAGCTCCGCCTCCACCTTCGGCTGCAGCAGCCCGGACACCGGCAGTTCGTCGCCGTCCTCGTACGCCATGTCGTCGAGCAGGACCCCGAAGTCCGGCTGGTTCACGCCGAGCTGCTGCTGGACCGCCGGAGAGGTCAGGCCGATCTTGCGGCCGACGACCGTGGCTCCGTCCGCGATCCGTGCGGCGATGTTGTGCTGCTGCACCGCGTACGCCTCGGCCTCGCCGATGAGGTCCCGCACGGGCGCACACGGGACCTTCTCTCGCGCCGCCGTGGCCAGGCGCTCCGCTGCAATGAGGACTTCGTTCATGCCGCTCATCGTGACGGTGCCGACTGCTTCGAGGGGACGTCAGAGTTCCGCTGACCGGAACTCAATGGCACGATCAGGTGATGACCGAGGTGCCGAACACCCTGCTGGGCAAGGTGATGTCGGTGCTGAACGCCTTCGGTGCCGACGACGACGAGCTCGGCTTCGCGGAACTGGGCCGGCGCACGGGCCTTTCGAAGGCGACGCTGCACCGCCTGCTGGGCGACCTGGCCGACGTCCGCCTGCTCGACCGGGGCGCGCGCGGCTACCGCTTGGGCGGCCACCTGTTCCAGCTGGGCATTCGCGCGTCGGTCGAACGCCGCCTGGTCGAGGTGTCCACGCCCTACCTGGAAGACCTCTACGAACGCACCCACGAAACCGTCCACCTCGGACTCCTCGAAGGCCACGAGGTCGTCTACGCCGCCAAGATCGGCGGCCACCGCCAGGCGTCCTCGCCGTCGCGGCTGGGCGGCCGCATGCCCCTGCACGCGACGGCGATCGGCAAGGCCCTGCTCGCCCACGCGTCGCCGGCGTTGCGCACCGAGGTCCTCGGCTCCCCGCTGGCCCGCCGGACACCCCGCACCGTCGTCACTCCCGGCATGCTCCGCCGCCAGCTGACCACGATCCGGCAGACCGGCGTGGCCTACGAGTTCGAGGAGTCCAGGGTCGGCCTGGCGTGTGTGGCGTCGCCGGTGCTCGGCCACGACGGCGCCGTGGTGGCCGCCGTCAGCGTCGCCGGACCGACCACGCGGTTCGATCCCCGCACGCACGCGGCCTCGGTGCACGCGGCGGCGACGGGCATCGCGCTGACGCTGATCCGGCGCGCGACCCTGGCGTCTGGATCCTGATGGGCAGCACCTGAAATCCAATATATCGGTGCCCGTTTTGCCCGACCTTATGCAAAAGACGTTTGCGGACGTCCGCAAACGTCTTTTGCAATGGGGTGGGTAAGCGCAGGTCAGAAGGCCTTTGCGTCGAGGTAGGCGCCGAACGTGCCGAGCCAGTGGTCGGCCATGTAGCCGTGGCCGCCGAACACGTACGTCCACCCGGCCTCGCGGTGTGCGGCCGAGGCCGTCCGGGCCAGCGAGGTGTACCGGTGGTCGGCGGGCAGCGCCTCCGCGATCGCCTCCCAGTTCCAGGCGCGCGACAACGCGAGCCCGGCCAGGTGCGAGCCGTAGGGGTCGCTGGGGTCGTCGACCGGGTAGGGCTCGCGCAGCACCCGCCACCGTTCCGACTCGAGTTCCGGCAGGTAGGCGTCGAGCCAGCCGGCGAACTCGTCGGTGTCCAGGGCGCGGCGCATCAGGTCGGCCGTCGTCAGCGCGGGGGACAGGAAGTCGGCGGCGTCCGGTTCGAAGCCGCCGTACGCGGTCTCGTCCCGGTGCCACCGCAGCGCCGCGTCGACGCAGGCGGAGGCCAGTTCGGAGTCGCCGTTCACCTGGGCGGAGTCGTACACGAGCCCGGTCGCGAACGCGGTGTTGCTGTGCGTGCCGGTGCGGATCGGCAGGCGTGCCGCCGAGATCCATTCCAGCCATCGGTCGCGCAGCACGTCCGCGATCGGCGCCACCGACCACGGCAGGCCGGAGGTGCGCAGTTCGGCGTCGAGCAGCAGCAGCCACGCCCAGCCGTACGGGCGCTCCCAGTGCCGTCCGGCCGGGGAGGCGAAGAACGAGGCCTCGACGGCGCAGTTCTCGGGCGTGATCAGCTTGTCCAGCGCGTTGCGGGCCGTGTCCGCTCCCGCGAGAGAGGGCCGCAGTCGCAGCAGGCGCACGGCGAGCCACGTCTGGTGCACGCACGAGTGCCAGTCGAACGACCCGGCGAACACCGGATGCAGCACCCGCTGGGGCACCAGTCGGTCGTCTCCGTCGATCACGTGCGTCCAGTGCACCGGGTGGTCGCGCTGGATGTTGTCGATCGCGATGCCCAGCAGCCGGGTAGCGGTGCTGTCATCCAATCGGGTGGCGTCCATGGCCCACATCATGCAGTGCGACATCTCAATGGGGCAGGGGCAGATAGTTGACAAGTAACAGACCTCACCCGGCGGGCGGGGGATCGGCACACCGGCCGGGTGACGTGGAAAACACGTGCTGAACAGCTGACAGGCCCGGCAGGGTCTCTCAGTGTGGGACAACTAGGATGAGCAGCGTGAACTGGACCGTGGACGTGCCCATCGACACGCTTCCCGAGCTTCCGCCGCTGCCTCCCGAGATGCGCAAGCGCCTGGACGACGCACTGTCGCGCCCGGCCGCCCAGCAGCCCGACTGGCCCGACGCCGAACAGGTGCGTCGCGTGCGGACCGTGCTCGAGAGCGTGCCGCCGATCACCGTGCCCGCCGAGATCGACCGGCTGCACACGCAACTGGCGCAGGTCGCGAACGGTGAGGCATTTCTCCTGCAGGGCGGTGACTGCGCGGAGACGTTCGCTGACAACACCGAGCCGCACATCCGCGCGAACATCCGGACCCTGCTGCAGATGGCCGTGGTGCTGACCTACGGCGCGAGTCTTCCGGTGGTGAAGGTCGGCCGCATCGCCGGCCAGTACGCCAAGCCGCGTTCGTCGGGCATCGACGCTCTCGGCCTGCCGTCCTACCGCGGCGACATCATCAACTCCCTGGTCGCGACGCCCGAAGCCCGTGTCGCCGACCCCGGTCGCATGATCCGCGCCTACGCGAACGCCGGCGCGGCCATGAACCTGCTGCGTGCGCTGACCGGCGCGGGTCTGGCCGACCTGCACCGCGTGCACGACTGGAACCGCGACTTCGTGCGCACCTCGCCCGCGGGCGAGCGCTACGAGGCCCTGGCCGGCGAGATCGACCGCGGCCTCAAGTTCATGTCGGCGTGCGGCGTGAACGACCAGTCGCTGCACGGCACCGAGATCTTCGCCTCGCACGAGGCGCTGCTCCTCGACTACGAGCGCGCGCTGCTGCGCCTCGACACGACGCGCGACGAGCCGCGGCTCTACGACCTGTCGTCGCACTTCGTGTGGATCGGTGAGCGCACCCGTCAGCTCGACGGCGCGCACATCGCGTTCGCCGAGATGCTGTCGAACCCGATCGGTCTCAAGATCGGCCCGACGACGACGCCGGAGATGGCCGTCGAGTACGTCGAGCGCCTCGACCCGCGCAACGAGCCGGGCCGTCTGACGCTCATCTCGCGCATGGGCAACCAGAAGGTGCGCGACGTGCTGCCCGCCATCATCGAGAAGGTCGAGGCCAGCGGCCACAAGGTCATCTGGCAGTGCGACCCGATGCACGGCAACACGCACGAGTCGTCGACCGGCTACAAGACCCGGCACTTCGACCGCATCGTCGACGAGGTCCAGGGCTTCTTCGAGGTGCACCGCCGCCTCGGCACGCACCCCGGCGGCATCCACATCGAGCTCACGGGTGAGGACGTCACCGAGTGCCTCGGCGGCGCCCAGGAGATCTCCGACGACGACCTCGCCGGCCGCTACGAGACGGCGTGCGACCCGCGCCTGAACACGCAGCAGTCGCTCGAGCTCGCGTTCCTCGTCGCCGAGATGCTCCGGTCGTAACACCTTCGGGGCGAGTTTCCTGAAGACGAGCTGAAGAACGAAGGGCCCCGCGTCGAGAACGCGGGGCCCTTCGCCTTTGCCGTGATCAGAGGCCGACGATCGTGATCTCGGTTCCTCGCTTCACCCGCGTGCGCGGCGGGATCGACTGGTTCACCACGGTCGCGTTGTTGCTCTTGTTGAACTCGACCTTCACCCTCAGACCGGCTCGTTCGAGCTGCTCCTTGGCCTCCCGCACCTTCTGGCGGGTGACGTCCGGAACCTCGATCTCCTGGTTGTTCTGGTAGAAGAGCGTGACCCGCTTGTTCTGCGTCGGGTCCAGCACCGTGCCCGCGGGCGGATCTGTCCGCACCACCCGCGACCCGTTGTTCTCCGGCGCGTCCTCGCCACCCGCGTCGACCGCCTCCAGACCGGCGCGCTGCAGTTCAGCGGTCGCCTCGTCCTTCGTCTTGCCCGCCACGTTCGGCACGGGCAGGCGCGGCGGCGGGCCCTTGCTCAGGATGAGGGTCACCGGCGCGTCGAGGTCGAGTGCCGTGCCGGGACGCGGATCGACGCCCACGACCTTGCCGATCGGCACGGTGTCGTGGAACGCGTCCTTCGTGGGGTCCTTGGCCGTCTTCAGGCCCGCGGCCTGGATCTCCTTGGTCGCGGCGGCCTCGTCGACGCCGGTGGTGATGAACGGCACCACGGGCCTGCCGCGCGACACGACGAGCTTCACCTGCTGGTTCTTGCGCAGCTCCGCGCCAGGACCAGGGTCGGAGCTGATGACCGTGCCGTTGGGGACGTCGTTGGACGGCACCTTCTCGACCAGCCCGGTGAGGTCGGCGTTCGAGAGCAGCACCATCGCGTTCTGCTCGGACTGCCCGGCCACCGACGGCATCTCCGTGTAGCGGTTCGCGCTGACGTACCAGGTGAACAGTCCGACGAGGACCACCACGACGGCGGCCACGGAACCCCAGATCGTGAAGAGCTTCTTGCGCCTCTTGCGCTCCTCCTCGACCGGGTCGACCTTCGGCTTCCTCTTCTGCGGAGGCCGACGGCGCGGCGGTTCCGGCCGCTGCATCGTGCGCGTCGCCGAGTTGCCGACGGGGATGCCAGGAGGCGGCGTCGGAGGAGGCCCGGTGCTGACCGTCGTCATCGCCGCCGAGTTGAGGGACGGCTTCGGCACCACCGGCCTGGTCAGCTCGGCTGCCGAGGGAGGAGTGGCGCCGACCGCGACCGGAACCGGCCGCATGATGACCGTCCTGTCGTTCTCGGGCGCCGAACCGGGCACGGGCACCGGCTGCGGAGTGAGGCCGAGGTCCGTGCCCACGCGCTCCAGTTCGGCCAGGAACGCGTCGGCGTTCGCGGGCCGCAGCACCGGGTCACGCCGCGTCGCCTTGCGCACCAGCGTGTCGAGCGCCAGCGGGATCTCCGGAACCGACGGGACGTCCGAGTTCACGTGCTGATAGGCCACCGAGATGGCCGTCTCGCCGCGATAGGGCGCCTGACCCGCCAGCATCTCGTAGAGCACGATTCCGGCCGCGTAGACGTCACTACGCGCGTCCGCGGCGCCCGATTCCACCTGTTCGGGTGAAAGGTAGGCGACGGTGCCCAGGATCTCGCTGTCGCTCGTGACGCCGTTCTCGGCGATCGCACGGGCCAGCCCGAAGTCCGCCACCTTCACCTGGCCACCGGGCCCGATCAGCACGTTCTCCGGCTTCACGTCCCGGTGCACGAGGCCGGCGCGGTGGGCAGCGCCCAACGCCGACAGCACCGGACCGAGCACGCTCAGCGCCACGGCGGGAGCGAGCTTGCCGCGCTGATTGAGCAGGTCACGGAGGTTGCCGCCGTCGATCAGCTCCATCACCAGGTACACCTGGTCACCGTCGACGCCCTGGTCGTGCACGGACACCACTGCCGGGTGATGCAACTGGGCCGCCGCGCGTGCCTCGCGCTCGAAGCGCAAGACAAACGCCGGGTCCGCCGTCAGGTGCGGATCCATCACCTTGATGGCCACATCGCGATCGAGGCGAGTGTCGCGACCTCGATAGACGGTGGACATGCCACCGCGCGCGAGCACGGAGTCCACCCGGTAGCGCTGCTCCAGCAGTCCACCCATCACGTTCGAAACCGACCTCTCCACAGTGCGAGATGGTAAAGCTCAGGATGACCCGGTTGGCGGAAGGGCGTTCCCAGTTCGGTTATGGCATCGTGACCCCCGTGAGTGCGATTCCTGCCGCTGCGGATGTATTGGCTGCCGACCTGGAGGTTCTTCCTCTCCCCGAGGTGGCCGACCGAATGGGACTTCCGGTCACCCGGGTCCACCAAATGTTGCGCGACGGGCAACTGCTCGCCGAGCGGCGGGCCGGCGTTCTCGTCGTCCCCGAGGCGTTTCTCGCTGCCGGAGGGGTGGTGAAGGGTCTGCCCGGCACCATCACGGTGCTGCGCGACCAGAACTACTCCACGGACGAGATTCTGCGCTGGCTCTTCACGGAGGACGAAAGCCTCCCTGGCACTCCGATCGAAGCATTGCGCGGAGACCGTGGGCGTGAGGTAAAGCGCCGCGCGCAAGCCATGGGCTTCTAGGTCACCGATCACAGGAGTTTCAGACGTCTCCGCAGGTGAGAGACGTCTGGAACCCCTGCGCGAGGCTAAAAGAGCGGGGCTCACCCCGGAAACCCGTGAGTCGTCACACGGGCGAGGAGAGCCCGGCCGGCGCCGGGCGCCGCCACGGCGAGCCGCCGTGAGTTCGGCACGGCCACACGCCGCCACAGCACCTCGCAGCCGACGAGCCCGAGGATGTCGCGGTACAGCGTGTACGCGGTCCGCACACAGGGCCGCGACGTCGCGGACAGCATCCCGATGCCGGGTTCCGCAGACTGATATATCGCATACGAGTGCGCGACGAGGTCGTCGAGAGCCCGTTGCACCCGGTCGTTTGCGCGGCGATGACGACGACACCATTGCAAAAGGTCGCGGTCGACGCCGTGCGCGCCGAGGACGTCCTGCGGCAGGTACACCCGGCCGCGGTCGAGGTCCTCGCCGACGTCGCGCAGGAAGTTCGTGAGCTGGAACGCCGCCCCGAGCCGGGCCGCGTACGGTTCGGCCTCCTCGCGGGGCACCACGGTGCCGAGCACCGGCAGCATCTGCAGCCCGATGACCTCCGCCGAGCCGTGCACGTAGACGCCGAGCGCGTCGAGGTCCGCGTACTCCGTCACGTCGAGGTCCATCCGCATCGACGCGAGAAAGTCGGTGAACAGCGACCTGTCGATGTCGTAGCGATGCATCGTGTCGGCCAGCGCGTGCAGGACCGGGTTCGACGGAGCCTTCTCCAGGAGCCGCTCCAGCCGGTCGAGTTCACCCGCGCGGTCGGTCACGCCGGCCGCGTCGACGATCTCGTCGGCCCACCGGGCGAACGCGTACAGGGCGTGCACCGCGGGCCGTTGTTCAGGCCGCAGCAGCGTCGTGGCCAGGAAGAACGTCTTGCCGTACCGCGCGTTCACGCGGCGGCAGGCGGCGTAGGCGGAGCCCAGGTCCACAGTCCCGGGGCTCATTCGTAACGAGAGGACAGGCCGAACGGGTCCGGCTTCACCAGCGAGCGCGCCGCGAGTCCCGACACCACCAGCGCGAAGAGCAGGTAGGCCCACGAGTACAGCGCCGTGTCGCCGTTCGGGAACGTCACCAGCAGCAGGAACAGCGACGCGGTCGTCACCGTGACCAGTGCGCCCGTGCTCCACGCGAACCCGGCGGCCAGCGCCAGCGCCCAGGTGAAGTACCAGGGCAGCGTCGCGGGGGACAGCAGCGCCACGGCCAGCAGCGTCAGCGCGCCGCGCCGGACGGCGTTGCGCACCTCGCCGTCGCGCGACGCCCACCACTGCGTGTACGCGATCCAGATCAGCACCACGGAGCCCAGCGCTCGGGCCACGCCGATGAAGATGCCGCCGTCGACGTAGACGAACCAGTTCACGACCATGCGCACGAAGTCGCCGACCGCGCTCGGCACCGACAACCAGTTGATGATCATCGACGAGCTGCGCAGCGCCGGGATCCAGCCGAGGCTCACCCCGGCGATCAGCGTGCACACCAGGAACGTCCCGAGGAACGCGGCCAGGCTCGGCAGCAGCGCCTTGCGGAACTGGGCGCGCTTGTCGCCCTCCAGACGCGCCGCCCAGATCCAGACGAGGAACGGGACGATCACGACCGCCGTCGCCTTCACCGAGAACGCGAGGGACAGCAGCACGAAGCCGAGAACGTGCCTGCGGTCGAGCACCAGCAGCACACCGGCCGCCATCAGCCCGATCATCAGCAGGTCGTTGTGGGCGCCGCCGATCAGGTGGATCAGCACCAGCGGGTTCGCCGCGACCAGCCACAGCGCGATCGCCGACTTGCCGCCCAGGTGCCTGCTCAGACCCGGCAGCGACCAGCACAGCAGCACCAGCCCGCCCGCGAGGGACAGGCGCATGGCGACGACGCCGAGGATGACGCTCGCGTCCGTGATCCACACGATCGCCTTGGCGACCAGGATGAACAACGGGCCGTACGGCGCCGGCGTGTGCTGCCACACCCAGCTGACGTTCTCGCTGAGCGTGCTCTGCAGGACGGCGGGCCCGACCGTGTACGGGTCGTAGCCGCTCAGCGCGAGCTGGCCCTGCGCCAGGTAGCTGTAGATGTCCTTGCTGAACAGCGGCGGCGCGAACAGCAGCGGCAACGTCCAGACCGTCACCGCGACCAGTACCGCGAAGTCGCCGATCTCACCCCACCGCACGAGGCGGCCGAGCCGGATCCACGCCCAGATGACGAGGCCGAGCCCGAGGTACAGGACCATGCTCGCGAGGTCGCGGCCGTGGCCGTAGCGCAGCCAGCTCAGCCCGACCTGGGCGAGCAGCGGGTCGCGCTCGAGGATCGCGCCGGCACCCATGCCCCCCAGCGCGATCAGAGCCACGCCCAGCAGGCCGAGCATGGTCGTGCGGATGGGGATGGCGTAGGTGTTCGTGCGCACGACTGGATCAAGCTCCTGTGGAGGTGCCTCGGAGCTCGTGCGGGGGAGGGACGGAGTTGCTGCCATCGCCCGAACATCGTTGCACAAGGCGCTGAAGCGTCGGCAAGCAACGGGCCACACTGGTCACGTGGACTTAATGCGAGCCGTCCGTCCGGGAAAGGTGATCAACTTCAGAACGTGCGCCTGGTGGAGCTGATCGCGAGGCCGGCGAGCCTGGCGGCGGCCGGTTCGGCCACGGGAGCGGCGTCGAGGGCGGCCAGCGCGCTCTTCGTCAGCTCCTCGATGCGTTCCTCGACGGCGTCGACGGCGCCGACCTTCACGAGCGTGCGCCGGACCTCTTCTACGGTGTCGAGGTCGAGGTCGGGCTTGCCCAGTGCGATATCCAATATATCGGCGCCGAACTGCATGCCGAGCGCGACGAGCAGCGTGCGCTTGCCCTCGGCGAGGTCGTCGCCCGCCGGCTTGCCGGTGACCTCGGGGTCGCCGAACACGCCGAGCAGGTCGTCGCGCAGCTGGAACGCGACGCCGATGTCGGCGCCGAACGCGCGCAGCCCGTCGATCAGCTCCGGCGAGCCGCCCGCCATCGCGGCACCCATGTGCAGCGGCCGTTCGACGGTGTAGGCGGCGGTCTTGAGCCGGTCGATGCGCAGCGCGGCGTCCGCGGACGAGTCGCCCCGCGCCTGCGTCAGCACGTCGAGGTACTGGCCCGCGAGCATCTCGGTGCGCATGTCCCGCCACGGCTCGCTCATCCGGCGCAGCACCTCCGGCGGCAGCCCGGCGGCGAAGAGCATGTCGTCGGCCCACGCCAGCGCGACGTCACCGATCAGCACGGCCGCCGACATGCCGAAGCGCTCCGACGAACCGAGCCACCCCTGCTCGCGGTGCCGCGCGCCGAACGCGATGTGCACGGTCGGCTTGCCCCGGCGCACCGACGAGGCGTCCATCAGGTCGTCGTGGATCAGCGCGCACGCCTGGATCAGCTCCAGCGAGCTGACCGCCGTGAGCACCTCGTCCGCGAGTTCGCCGTCGGGATCGCCGCCCGCCGCCCGCCAGCCCCACCACGCGTAGGTCGGGCGGATGCGCTTGCCGCCGCCCAGCACGAAATCGGAGAGCGCGTCCACCGCGCTCGCGAAGCTCGGGTCCATCGCCTCCCCGGACGCGCGCCGGGAGGCCAGATAAGTGGTCAGCGCTGTTTCGACGTGCTGGGGCAGAGCGGCGTCGATGGGGTGGTGGGACACACGTCCATGGTCCGCTGTGTCCGGGACCACCCGCATGCCGGGGCCCGCGTACCACATGCTGAGCTGGGGTCTCACCTAGCGGAAGACCCACTAGGGTTGGTCCCATGACGTCGGTGGTGGAGCGGCTCCGGGGAGAGTCACCCAAGTTCTCGGTGGAGTTCCTGCCGCCTCGGGACGCGGAGGACGAGAAGGTCCTCTGGAAGGCCGTCCGCGAGCTGGAAGGCCTCGACCCGGCGTTCGTGTCGATCACCTACGGCGCCGGCGGGTCGCGCCGGGACCGCACGATCCGCGCCACCGGCCGCATCGCGCAGGAGACGACGCTGCTCCCCGTCGCGCACCTCACCGCCGTCGAGCACTCGGTGGCCGAGCTGCGCAACGTGATCGGCTGGTACGCGGCGATCGGCGTGCGCAACATCCTGGCGCTGCGAGGCGACCCTCCCGGCGACCCGATGGGCGAGTGGGTCGCGCACCCGGAGGGCCTGAACTACGCCGACGAGCTGGTGCGGCTGGTCCGCGAACTCGGCGACTTCTGCGTGGGCGTGGCGGCGTTCCCGTACGGGCACCCGCGGTCCGGCGACCTCGACACCGACCTGAAGTTCCTGCTGCGCAAGCTCGACGCGGGCGCGGACTACGCGGTGGCCCAGCTGTTCCACGCGCCGGAGCCGTTCCTGCGGATGCGCGACCGGGTGGCGGAGGCGGGCTGTTCCGCGGCGATCCTGCCGGGAATCATGCCGATGCTCTCGCCGCGCGGCCTGGCCAAGATCGTGGAACTGTCCGGCGCCGACCTGCCGCTGGACGTCGCGCGCCGTTTGGAGCCGTACACGGACGACGTGGCGGGGTTCCGGGCGACCGGCATCGACATCGCGACCGAGATGTGCCAGCGACTGCTCGACGAGGGCGTTCCCGCGCTGCACTTCTACACGATGAACAGGTCCAAGGCGACGAAGGAAGTGCTGGGGCGCCTGGGGCTGGTGACCCGCGCCTAGAGGGTGACGTTGCGCTTGTGCGCGATGAGGGCGAGCACGACGACGATCAGCGCGGCCCCGCCGGTGAGCCCGGCGACCAGCAGCGCCCAGCCGAAGAACGAGCTGGAGTTCTCGCCCGCGTACTGCACGGTGGCCTGCAGCATCGACGCCTGACCGGGTTTCGGAGACCACGCGATCGTGTTGTTCTCCTCCTCGCGGCCGTTGGTGTTCACGATCTGGCCGGGGAAGCTGACCTTCACCTGGATGTCCGCGCGTTCCACCGGGACCTGGGTCAGGTCGACCGACCCCGACAGCGTGACAAGATCACCTGACCGGCGGAAGCTGAGGCTGTAGCGGCTGTTCGACGAGCTGGTGGACGCCGACAGCGTCCGCATCTCGTCGAACGACAAGCCGTTGAAGAACAGCTGCGTACCCGCGTAGGACTCCACCCGGTACGGCTTGGTGGTGACGCGGCTCGCGAGCTCCGGCGGCACCTTGAGCTGCGGGCCGGGGTCGTTGTCCTGCGTCGGAGGCGTGGCCGCGACGATCTCGCCGGAGATGCGGTCGTCGTCCGACACGGCCATGGCGGCGTACACGCGAACGCAACCGCTCAACGAAAACAAAGTGAGCAGCAAGAAGACCGGCAGCAGAAGTGCCCGGGAACGACGCACGCGGACATCCTGCCAGCACGGCCCAAACGACGCAGGTCCCCTCCGAAGGTCGTGAGCTTGACTAACTACCTTTTGGTGTGGAGGGGCGCGAGGTAGCGTCTCGAAACATGGCATCCGTGCACGAGATCAGCAACAAATTCGTCAGCGACTACGTGGCGCTGGACCCCATCACCGCCACCAGTCTGGGCTTCGCGGGAGCCGACGACCAGCTGACGGACCTCTCCCCGGAAGGGCACGCGGCGCGCGACGAAATCGCCGTCCGCGCTCTCGCCGACATCACCGCCGCACAGCCCGCGGATGCCTCGGAGGAAGCGGCACGCGCCGTCTTCCTGGAACGGACGGGCCTGGAGCACGAGCTGTACGAGGCCGGTGAGACCGAGTCCTCGCTGAACGTCATCGCGAGCCCGATCCAGTCCGTGCGCGACATCTTCGACCAGATGCCCACCGACACGCCGGAGCAGTGGGCCACGATCGGCCGTCGCCTCTCCGCCGTGCCCGCCGCTCTCGACGGTCTGCGCGCTTCTCTCTCACACGCCGCTTCCCGCGGGCACGTCTCCGCGATCCGTCAGGTCACTCAGGTCGCCAAGCAGTGCGACACCTTCGCGACGACCTTCTTCGGCCCGTTCGCCGCTTCCGCCAATGTGGACGGCTCGGTTCGTTCCTCCCTCGACGCCGGCGCCACCGCCGCTGCCGCCGCCTACGCGGACTTCGCCTCGTTCCTGCGCACGACGCTGGCGCCGCAGGCGCCTGTCAAGGACGCGGTCGGCGAGGAGCGCTACCGCCTCGGTTCGCGCTACTTCACCGGGTCGCGGCTCGACCTGGCGGAGGCCTACGCGTGGGGCTGGGAGGAGTTCCTCGGCATCGAGGCCGAGATGAAGAAGGTCGCCGCGCGGCTCAAGCCGGGCGCGTCCCTGGCGGAGACCGCGGCGTTCCTCGACGAGCACCCGCGCTACCAGGTGCACGGCCAGGACGGCCTGCAGAACTGGATGCAGGAACTGTCCGACAAGGCCCTGCTCGACCTGCGCGACGTGCACTTCGACCTGCCGGACGCGCTGATGAACCTCGAATGCAGGATCGCCCCGCCCGGTGGTGCCGTCGGCGCCTACTACACGCAACCGACCGCCGACTTCTCCCGCCCCGGCCGCATGTGGTGGTCGATCGCCGAGGGCAAGTTGGTGTTCCCGACGTGGCGCGAGACCTCGACGGTCTACCACGAGGGCGTGCCGGGCCATCACCTCCAGTGCGCGACGGCCGTGTACCAGTCGGAGACGCTGAACGACTTCCAGCGCCTGATGTGCTGGGTGTCGGGCCACGGCGAGGGCTGGGCGCTCTACGCGGAACGCCTCATGCGCGAACTCGGCTACCTCGACGACGACGGCGACCTGCTCGGCATGCTCGACGCGCACCTGTTCCGCGCGGCCCGCGTGATCATCGACATCGGCATGCACCTGGAGCTGGAGATCCCGGCCGGCACCGGCTTCCACCCCGGCGAGCGCTGGACGCCCGAACTCGGCCTCGAGTTCATGATGACCCGCACGCTCTCGGAGCCCGCCCACATCCGCGACGAGATCGACCGCTACCTCGGCTGGCCGGGCCAGGCACCGGCGTACAAGATCGGCGAGCGCCTGTGGCTCGCCGCCCGCGAGGACGCGCGGGCCCGCAAGGGCGCCGACTTCGACCTCAAGGTCTTCCACAAGGAGGCCCTGGAGATGGGCGCGATGGGCCTCGACACCCTCCGTGAACGGTTGGCCGCCCTCTGACCCGCGCCCGCCACGCAACGCTCTGAACTGCGCTGATCGACCCTTATGCAAAAGACGTTTGCGGACGTCCGCAAACGTCTTTTGCATAACTGATATATCGGTAGGCTGATATATCAGATGTCAGTGATCATCGGTGAGGCGAGGGTGGAGGCTGCTGTCCTTGCCGGTGCCGGCCGCTTGCGCCTTGAGTTCGCGAGCGAACTCCGGATGCGCTTTAGGGCGTTACGCCGGGTCGGCCCACCGGACGCGCACGCGGTTCGTGATCGGCTCCGGGTCGTCGGTCCGCACGAACTCGAGCCACGGACCCGGCTCGGGCCGGACCGAGGCGAAGCCGTCCCCGTCGCGCACCACCGGATGCCCGGTCGCCCTGGCCGACTCCAGCGGATCACGTGAGTCGACGACGACGGCCGCGATCACGCCGGGATATTCGGGGCGGGGTTCGAGGACGCAGAACTCGTTGCCCTGCGGATCGCGCAGCACCACCCACGGCACGTCGCCCTGACCGACGTCGGCGAGTTCGGCGCCGAGCTTCAGCGCTCGCGCCACGACGTCCGCCTGGTGTTCGGGCGACGACGAGGCCAGATCGATGTGCACCCGGTTCTTCTCGATCTTCGGGGCGTCGTTCCACACGAACGTCAGCTCGATCTCGTCACCGGCGAACTCGGACCAGAACGCGGCCAGGGCCGGGGGATCCGCCGCCTCGAACGTGATTTCCACGCGTACGAGGGTACTGTCTCGCGCGTGGCGAAGCTGGTGCTCGGACCCCTCCTGAGGCATGTCGACGAATCGTCCGCGACGGTGTGGGTCGAGACGGACGCCGCGTGCGAGGTCGTGATCGCGGGGAACACCGCGCGCACGTTTCAGGCGGGACGGCAGCATTTCGCGCTCGTCAGACTCGAGAACCTCGGTGAGCGCACGGAATACGACGTCCGGCTCGACGGCGAACAGGTCTGGCCGGAATCCGGCAGCGGGTTCCCGAAACCGGTCATCCGCACCGGTGAGGTCCGCCGGATCGCCTTCGGCTCGTGCCGCGCCGCGCCGACCCAGCCCGTCGGCCCCGACGCCCTCGACGCGTTCGCGCAACGGCTCATGGAGACGCCCGAGGACGAGTGGCCGCAGGCGCTGATCCTGCTGGGAGACCAGGTCTACGCCGACGAACCCACCGAGGCCACCAAGCAGTGGCTGCGGGAGCGCAGGCAGGGCACGGAGGAACCGGACGGCGAGGTCGTGCACTTCGGCGAGTACGCCCGTCTCTACCACGAGACCTGGGGCGACCCGGAGATCCGCTGGCTGCTGTCGGTCGTGCCGACGGCGATGATCTTCGACGACCACGACGTGCGCGACGACTGGAACACCTCCGCGACGTGGCGCGCGGAGATGGCAGACAAGCCGTGGTGGCGCGACCGGATCCGCGGCGCCCTCTCCTCGTACTGGGTCTACCAGCACCTGGGCAACCTCAGCCCGGACGAGCTCGCGCGGAATCCCTTGTACGCCAAGGTGAAAGCCCAGGAAACGGACGTGCTGCCGTTGCTGGAGGAGTTCGCCGAGGAGGCGGACAAGGAGGTGGAGGGCCGCAAGTCGACGTGGTGGAGCTTCCGCCGCGACTTCGGCCGCGCCCGGCTGCTCATGGTCGACACGCGCTGCGGCCGCATCCTCGAAGAGGACAGGCGGCAGATGGTCAGCGACGCCGAGTTCGACTGGATCGAGCAGAACACCGGCGGCGACATCGACCACCTGCTGATCGGCTCGTCGCTGCCGTGGCTGATGCCGCACGCGCTCAGTCACTTCCAGTCCCTCAACGAGATCGGCGCGCGCAAACCGGGCTGGCAGGGCAAGGCCGCCGAGGCGATCAGGCAGGTGGTCGACCTGGAGCACTGGCCGGCGTTCCGCGAGTCGTTCGACCGGCTCACGCGGATGATCGAGAAGGCCGCGGGCAACGGCGCCGCGACGGTCTGCGTGCTGTCCGGCGACGTGCACCACAGCTATGTCGCCGAGGCCGAGTTCCCCAAGCCCACCAAGGCCGTGGTCGCGCAACTCGTGTGCTCGCCCATCCACAACGAGGCGCCGAAGTTCCTGCGGCCGGGGTTCCGGCTGTCGTGGTCGCGCGGGGCCTCGTGGGTGTTCCGCCGCCTCGCGACGCTGGCCGGCGTGCCGGAGGACCTGGTGCACTGGCGCAAGACCAGCGGCCCGCACTTCGGGAACTCCGTGGCAGTGCTGGACTTCGACGGCCCCCGCGCCCGCTACCGGCTGCTGTCGGCAACGGGCGAGGAGACCGCGTCCGTCCTACTTGGTCGCGAGCCGCAGTAGCGCCCACAACTGCGCGATGGCGTCGTCGTCGCCGACCGTCGTGACCAGGCGGTCGGGCAACCGGCCCCACAGCCAGCGGTACATCGTCATCGGGCTCGCCGACACCTGCGCGTCGGCGGCGTGCGCGTCCTCCGGGTCGACCACGCGCCACGCCGACGCGCCGCGCGGGCCGCAGCGCGTGAGCCACAGGTGGTCCTCGACCTGAATGGCCACGAGGCTCTCCCGCGACCCCCGCACCCCGAGCACGTCCAGCTTGTGCCCCAGCCACAACGTGAGCACCTCGTCGACGCCGTCGATCGCGACCTCGTCGGCGACGGCGCCGGGTTCCACGCCGGAGGCGCCCTGGACGTCCATGCGGTGCACCGTCGTCTCATGCGCGAGCCGTCGCCGCCAGAACCCGTAGTTCTGCCGGTCAGGCCACCACGTCGCGCACGGCTCGTCCTCGTCGTGCGCTTCGAGTTCCGCGATCACGGCCTCCGCGCCCGACCGCATGAAGTCGAGCGTGTCCTCGCCGGGCGCCGGGTAGTCCTGCCACTCCCCGGCCCGGGGTTCCCGGCCGAGCCTGATCCACGCCAGCACGCCGCGGTAGCCACCGCCGATGTGCCGCACGGTCTCCCCGAGGTTCAGACCGGGACAGGCCGGCACGCCCTTGTGCGGTGGCTGGCCGATCGCGGACATGGCGAGCAGTTCCGCCTCACGACGCAGGATGTCGAGAGAGTTCACCGCTTCTCCTCGCTCATCACGCGGTCGACGAGCAGCACGAACTGATGGGTCTGGCGCACCAGGTCGTCGGCCGTGCGCGCGTCAACGTGCCGGGTGATCCCCGCGAGCACGGCAGCCCGCGTGGACGACCACGACGCGAAGAAAGCGGCCCACTCACTCATCTCCGGCGCGAGCGCGCCGAGCAGCACCCACGCGCTGGTCGGCCTCGACCGCCCGCGATGGGGTCGTCCACGTAAGGCGAGCACCGCGGCGGCAGCGCGCAGTGCGGCGAGATAAGCGGTCGCGAACCGCTGCGGGGGCTCGGGCGTCCGCTCCGACTCGGCGAGCGAGTCGTGGGCCTGCCGCAGCAGGGCGAGCGCGGACGCGGGTGGCAACGGGATGGGGAAGGCTGCCGGATTCGAAAGATCGGCTGTCATCTCGGCCTCCTCGTGGCGTCGGTGAACGACGTCACCGCCGAGGGGAAGCCGGCGGCTCTCGGAGGTGGGGTGCTTCCCCCACCCCACCTCCGAGGCATGGTGAGACTCGAACACATGTTCGAGTCCTCGTCAGCGTAGCTCCCGGCCGATGGATTCCTCAACCCGCCCCACCACGTGGGCGCGAGTCGTGGTCTGATGGATACGTGAGTGCGCTCGAACACCCTGGAATCCGCAAGGTCGCGGAAGCCCTGCCGTCAGCCACCGCCGAACGCATCGTCGTGCTGCCGGACGCCGTGCGGACCGCGGCGGCCGCCGCGGAAGCGGTGGGCGTGCAGGTAGGCGCGATCGCGAACAGCCTGCTGTTCGCCGCGGTGCGTGACGGAGTCGCCGCCCCGCTGCTGGTCCTGACCTCGGGCGCACACCGCGCGGACACGTCGATGGTGGCCGAACTCGTGGGCGCGGACGCGGTGAAGCGCGCTGCCCCGGAGTTCGTCCGCGAGCACACGGGCCAGGTGATCGGCGGGGTGTCGCCGGTCGGGCACCCGGCGCCGATCGAGACAGTCGTGGACAAGGCGTTGTCCGGCTACGAGGAGATCTGGGCGGCGGCGGGTCATCCGCACGCCGTCTACCCCACGACCTTCGCGGACCTGGTGGCGCTGACGGGTGGACGCGTGGCGGTGGTGACGGCATGACGGCCTCGCCGCGCCTGGAGCGCATCGTCGAGATGACGGCCTCGGAGCTGAACGTGCGGCTGGGCGAAGCGCTCGCGCTGTACGTGACGGCCATGAACTACCCGCCCGGCACCGTCGAGCAGCGCGCCCCGATGTGGCTCGCGCACATGATGCGCGAGGACTGGCGTTGCGTCGTCGCGCTGGGGGAGCAGGACGAACTCGTCGGCATCGGCTACGGCTACCGCGGCGCGGCCGGCCAGTGGTGGCACGAGCAGGTGCGGCGCGGGCTGATGCAGGTCTCGCCGCCCACCGTCGTCGAGGACTGGCTCACCGACTACTTCGAGCTGACCGAACTGCACGTGCTGCCGCGCGCTCAGGGCCGTGGCCTCGGCGAGGAGTTGTTGCGCCGCCTGATGGAGGGCGTGTCGTCCTCCCGCGTGCTGCTGTCCACGCCCGAAGGTCCGAGCAAGGCGTGGAAGCTCTACCGCCGCGTCGGCTTCGTGGACGTGTTGCGGCACTACCAGTTCACCGGCGACCCACGGCCGTTCGCGGTCCTCGGCCGCACCCTTCCCGTCAGCTAACCCAGAGCCGCCCAAGCCCCCGAGTCGCGCTGTGGCTCGGGGGCTTGTTGTTGCGATCACCCGGCCTGCGTCCTACTCTCACTGATATGCAATATATTGGATATGGGTCACTGAAGGAGCGAGCGGCGGCCGAGATCCGAGCGGCGATCGTGCGCGGCGACCTGGAGCCGGGCACGCCCATCAAGGACGTCGAACTGGCGGAGAAGCTCGGCCTGTCCCGCACCCCGGTGCGCGAGGCACTCGCCACGCTGACCGACGAGGGCCTGGTCGAGACCAAGCCGCACGCGTACACCCGCGTCACCGCGCTGGAAGCGGAACCCGTGCGCGACGCCCTCGTCGTCGTCCAGTCCATGCACGCCCTCGCCATCGGCATCGCGGTGCCGAAGATGCCGGCCGAGGACATCGCCGCGATGCGCGCCGCGAACAAGGCCTTCAAGAAGGCGCTCGACGCCAACGACGCCGTCGCCGCGCTGGCCGCCGACGACGAGTTCCACGCGGTGGCCGTCCACCGCTGCGACAACTTCGCGATCGCCGCGACCATCGACCGCTTCACCCCGCTGGTGCGCCGGGCCGAGCACAGCCGGTTCTCCTCGCCGGACGGCCGCCACTCCGTCACCCAGCACCAGCAGATCATCGAGGCGTGCGAGAAGGGCGACCCCACACTGGCCGCCACCCTGGTCGACGCGAACTGGAACACCCTGGAGGACGAACTGTGAACAGATACCCGCTCCTCTTCGGCCCCTCGCCGGTCCACCGCCTGGACCGCCTCACCGCCCACCTCGGCGGCGCCGCGGTGTGGGCCAAGCGCGAGGACTGCAACTCCGGCCTTGCCTACGGCGGCAACAAGACCCGCAAGCTCGAGTACCTCGTCGCCGATGCGCTGGCCACCGGCTGCGACACCCTCGTGTCGATCGGCGGCATCCAGTCCAACCACACCCGCCAGGTCGCGGCCGCCGCGGCCAGAGCAGGCCTGAAAGCCGTGCTGGTGCAGGAGAGCTGGGTCGACTGGGCCGACGTCGGCAGCGATCGGGTCGGCAACATCCTGCTCAGCCGCATGATGGGAGCCGACGTCCGGCTGGTGAGCGCCGAGTTCGGCATCGGCGTCAAACCCGCCTGGGAACAGGCGATCGAAGAGGTCCGCGCGAACGGCGGCAAGCCCTACCCGATCCCGGCCGGCGCCTCCGACCACCCGCTGGGCGGCATGGGCTTCGCGAACTGGGCCGACGAGGTCCGCCAGCAGGAAGCCCAGCTCGGCGTCTTCTTCGACACCATCGTCGTCTGCTCGGTCACCGGCAGCACCCAGGCGGGCATGGTCGCCGGTTTCGCGAACGACCCGAACCGCCGCGTGCTGGGCATCGACGCGTCCGCCAAACCCGCCGAGACCCTCGCCCAGATCACCCGCATCGCGCACAACACCGCCAAGCTCCGCGAGGTCACGGTGTCCGAAGAGGACATCCTCCTCGACGACCGCTTCCACGCCGGCACCTACGGCATCGCCGACGAGTCCACCATGGACGCCATGCGCCTGGGCGCGAGCCTCGAAGGCATGATCACCGACCCGGTCTACGAGGGAAAGTCCCTGGCAGGGCTCATTCACCTCGTGTCGTCGGGGGAGATCGGCCGCGACAGCACGGTCCTCTACGCCCACCTCGGCGGGCAGCCGGCGCTCAACGCCTACAGCTCCCTGTTCCCCGCGTAGATCACGCGCGCAGGCGCAGACCCTTCGGCGTGGCGCGGAAACCGGCTTCCTGCAGGACCGTCGCCAGGTGCGAGGTCAGCGCGACCTCGCCGTCGGCTCGCTGGACCGCGAGCTGGCCCAGCCAGCCGTCGCGGACGGCCCGGCTCAGGGCGTTCGCGGCGGTGCGCAGGGTCGGCTCGTCGTCGGTGAACGACAGCAGCGATTTACCTCCTCTCTCGACGTAGAGCGCCGGGGTGCCGTCGACCAGCACCGCCAGCGCGCCGGCCTTGCGGGCCGGCCGGTGTTTGCCCTCGCCCAACGGATCCGGCCACGCCAGCGCGGCACCGTAGGGCTGGGCGGGATCGGCCGCGGCGAGCACCACCGCGGCCTGGTCGGTCTGGGACGGCTGACCAGGAGGACGGGACAACGCCCGCAGGCGATCCACCGCGCCGCGCGCCGCGAACTGGGCCGCGCCCAGCCCCTCGACGACGTAACCGCGGATGACCTGACCCGACTCCTCCATGGCCCGCAGCACCTTGTAGACGCCGCTGAACCCGCCCGTCACGCGCTCGGTGTCCAGCGCGCCCCTGGTCAGCACGCCGTGGCGTTCCAGGAAAGCCTCGGCGCGAGCGTGCGCCCGGCGGGTCGGGTCCTGCGCCGGCGCGACCGCCAGGGACCAGCGACCGGCCGCGGTCGGCGGCCCCGTGCGTGAAGGCATGTCGGGACGAGCGGCGCGCAGCCGTGCGTAGCGGCCGCGCGGGGCAGTGCGGCGAGGCTTGTGCGCCGCCCCGCCACCGGACACCAGCGCGCGCAGCGGCGCCAGCGTGTCGTTGGTGATCAGCCCCGCCCACACCAGATCCCACAGCGTGCCGACGACTTCGGCGTCCGTGCACGTCACGGTGAGCGAGGCCCGATCGACCACCTGACGGAAGAACAACGCCCCGCCGGACAACGCCTCCAGCACCGCCGTGTGCAGCGGCGACTCCGGAATGGACTCCGGCACCAGGTCGGGCAGCAGCAGATCGGCCACGTCGGTCGGGGCGAGCGCGATCCAGCCGTCGCCACCGGCCAGCGCGCCACACCCCGTCCACGTCACCTCGCCGGACGCCGTCAGCTCGTCCAGCAACGCCGGGTAGTAGCCGGGCAACCGGGACGGGAACAGCAGCGATTCCAGGGCACTCGCGGGAAGTGGCGCTCCAGCGAGCTGTTCCACCACCGAGAACACGTCGTCGACCGTCGGTGCCGCCCGCAACCGGCGGCCCAGGCCGTGCCACTGCGGGAGGAACCGGCCGAGCGCGGCGGGTTCGACCGGCTCCACCTCGGACCGCAGCCGGGCCAGCGAGGCCCGGCGCAGGCGGCGCAGCACGTCCGCGTCGCAGTACTCGGTGTGCGTGCCGCCGGGACGGAGCTCACCGCGCACCAACCGGCCCGTGGCGGCCATCCGTTCCAGCACCCCCGTCACCACGGCCACGCCCAGACCGAAGCGGGCAGCGGGTTCGGAGGCGGGGAACGGCCCGTGCGTGCGGGCGTAGCGGCTCAGCAGGTCGCCCAGCGGATCCGCCACCGGCTCGGTGAACGCTTCCGGCACGCCGACCGGAAGTGCGACACCGAGCGCGTCCCGGACCCGGCCCGCGTCCTCGATCGCGATCGTGCGTTCCTCACCGGCGATCCGGACGCGGATCGCCCGGCGCGCGGCCACCAGTTCGTCGAGCCACTCGCGGGGCACACCGCGTTCGAGCGCCTCCGCGTCGGAGAGATCTCCCAGGAACCGCAACAGGTCCGCGGTGTCCTCGGCATGACGCGGGCGGCGGTCTTCCGAGAGACGGCGCAGGCTGCGTTCGACCTCGGCCACGACCTCCGGGTCGAGCAGTTCGCGGATCGCCTCCGAGCCCAGCAGTTCCGCGAGCAGCGTCGAGTCGAGCGACAACGCCGCCGCACGTCGTTCCGCCAGCGGAGCGTCCAACTCGTAGAGGAACATGCCGACATAACCGAAGAGCAGGCTGCGGGCGAACGGCGACGGCGACTGCGTCTCCACCTCGACCACGCGCACCTTGCGCGCGCGGACGTCCGACATCAGCTCCCGCAGGCCCGGCACGTCGTACACGTCCTGCAGGCACTCGCGCATCGCCTCCAGGACCACCGGGAAGCTCTCGTACTTCGAGGCAACCGACAGCAGCTGCGCCGACCGTTGCCGCTGCTGCCACAACGGGGTGCGACGGCGTGGATCACGGCGGGGCAGCAGCAGGGACCGCGCGGCGCACTCGCGGAACCGGGCCGCGAACAACGCCGAGCCGCCCACCTCCGCGACCACGATCTGCTCGACCTCGTCGGGATCGAGCAGCACGTCCTCCGCGCCCGCCGTCACCTCCACGCCCTCGTAGTCCAGGGCATCGGGCAGCCGCAGCACGATGCCGTCGTCGGAGTGCGCGGCCTGCACCTCGACCCCGCGCTTCTCCCGCAGGCGTGCCGCGATCGCGAGCGCCCACGGCGCGTTGACCTGGGCGCCGAACGGGGAGTGCACGACGAGCCGCCAGTCACCCAGCTCGTCGCGGAACCGTTCCACCAGAACGATCCTGTCGTTCGGGACGTGCCGGGTGGCCTCCCGCTGCTCGCCCAGGTACGCGAGCAGGTTGTCCGTCGCCCACTCGTCCAGACCGGCGGACCTGGCCCGTTCACGCGCCGCCGAGTCCTCCATCGTGGACACTTCGCGCAGGAACTTGCCCATCGCACGGCCGAGTTCCAGCGGACGGCCGGGAGCGTCGCCCTTCCAGAACGGCATCCGCGCGGGCTGCCCCGGCGCGGGCACCACGATCACCCGGTCGTGCGTGATGTCCTGGACCCGCCACGACGACGTGCCCAGCAGGAACGTGTCGCCGACCCGCGACTCGTAGACCATCTCCTCGTCGAGCTCGCCGACGCGCGAACCGGCACCGTTCTCCGATGCCGGGGTCATGACGGTGTACATCCCCCGGTCGGGGATCGTGCCGCCGGACGTGACCGCCAGCCGTTGTGAGCCCGGCCGGCCGCGCAGCTCGGAGTTCACCCGGTCCCAGGTGATCCGGGGCCGCAGCTCGCCGAACTCCTCGGACGGATACCGGCCCGACAGCATGTCGAGCACCGCGTTCAGCGCCGAGTCCGGCAGTCCGGCGAACGGCGCCGCCCGCCGCACCAGCGCCGTCAGCTCCTCGACCGTCCACGTCTCCATCGCCACCATCGCGACGATGTGCTGCGCCAGCACGTCGAGCGGGTTGCGCGGGAACCTCACGGCCTCGATCGCGCCGTCCCGCATCCGTTCCGCCACCACCGCGCACGACACCAGGTCGCCGCGGAACTTCGGGAACATCACGCCCCGCGACACCGCGCCCACCTGGTGACCGGCCCGGCCGACGCGCTGCAGCCCGGACGCGACCGACGGCGGCGCCTCCACCTGCACCACCAGGTCGACCGCGCCCATGTCGATGCCGAGCTCCAGCGACGACGTCGCCACGACGCACGGCAGCCGCCCGGTCTTCAGGTCTTCTTCCACGGCCGTGCGCTGCTCCCGCGACATCGAGCCGTGGTGCGCGCGAGCGACGGACGCGGTCTTCTGCACCGTCATGCCCGACTGGCCGATGGCCTCGGCCGGGAACGACTCCAGCTCCGTCGCTTCCTCGGCGAGTTCGTTGAGGCGCGCGGTCAGCCGTTCCGCGAGCCGCCGCGAGTTCGCGAAGACGATCGTCGACCGGTGCGCCCGCACGAGTTCCAGGATCCGTGCCTCGACCGACGGCCAGATGGAGGTGCGCTGCTCGGCTCCGGCGGCCGACCCCGACACCTCACCCGTCGGCTGGCCGAGCAGCGCCATGTCCTCGACCGGCACCTCCACCTCGACCTGGATGACCTTGGGCGTCTTCGGCTGCACGATCGACACCGGCCGCCCACCGGCGAGGAACGTGCTGATCTCCTCGACCGGCCGCACCGTCGCCGACAACCCGATCCGCTGCGCAGGCCGTTCGAGCAGCGCGTCCAGCCGTTCCAGCGACAACGCCAGGTGCCCGCCGCGTTTGGTGCCCGCCACCGCGTGCACCTCGTCGACGATCACCGTCTCCACGCCGCGCAACGACTCGCGCGCCGACGACGTGAGCAGCAGGAACAACGACTCCGGCGTCGTCACCAGCACGTCGGGGGGAGTGCGCCCGAACGCCCGCCGCTCCTCCGGGGACGTGTCGCCCGTCCTCATGCCCACGGTGATCGACGGTTCCGTCACCCCCAGCCGGTGAGCGGCCTGCCGGATGCCGGTCAGCGGAGCGCGCAGGTTTCGTTCGACGTCCACCGCCAGCGCTTTCAACGGCGACACGTACAGCACCCTGCAGCGCCGTTTCGGCTCCGCCGGCGTCGGGGAGGCGGCCAGCCGGTCCAGTGCCCACAGGAACGCGGCCAGCGTCTTGCCCGAGCCCGTCGGGGCGATGACCAGCGCGTGTTCGCCCGCCGCCGCGGCCGCCCACGCACCTGTCTGCGCCTGGGTGGGCGCGGCGAAGGCACCGGCGAACCACTGTCTTGTCGCTGGTGAGAATGCCTCCATCACGTCCATGGCGACCATCATGACGCCGGGGTCCGACAATTTCCGATCGCGCAGGTCCGAGCACCCGGCGAAGCCCTCTGTGGCACGATCACCGCAGTACGTCTGCGAGGGGAGCACGGTGCGCGTCCTGTCCGTCGACCTGGGCACCGCCAACACGGTTGCGGTGCTGTCCGACCACGGCGTGGTGGATGTGGACGGTGGGCCGACGATGCCCTCGTCCGTCTACCTCGACGAGGACGGCTCCCTGCGCGTCGGCAGAGAAGCGGAGCGGCGGTCGCGCCAGGACCCGTCGCGCTACGAGGCGAACCCCAAGCGCCACATCGACAAGGCGACGCTCAAGCTCGGCGAGCAGAACCTGCCGGTCAACGACGCGCTCGCGGCCATCTACGCCCGCGTGCTGGAGGCCGTCACGGCACTGCTGAAGGGCGAGCACCTCGACGAGATCCGCCTGACGCACCCGGCGGAGTGGGGCCCGAGCAGGCGCAACAAGCTGCTGTCCTCGGCCAGGCTCGCGGGCATGACCGGCGAGCTCGTGCCGGTTCCCGAGGCCACCGCGGTCGCCTCGCTCAGCGGTGGCCGCCCGCTCGCCGTCTACGACTTCGGCGCCGACACGTTCGACGTCTCCGTGCTCGACGCCCAGCACCGCATCCTCGCCGACGGCAGCCTCAGCGACGTCGGCGGTCTCGACGTCGACCAGGCGCTGCTGGAGCACATCGGCCGCACGGTCTCCCACAAGGACCCGGCCGGCTGGCAGCGGCTGATGCGCCCCGTCACGGTGGACGACCACCGCGCCCGTCTCGGCCTTCGCGAGGAGCTGCGCCTCGCGAAGGAGGACCTCTCCGAGCTGCCTCAGGTCGAGGTGCTGATGCCGGAGCCGTTCGAGAAGGTCGTCATCACGCGCGCCGAACTGGAGGCGCTGGTCCGGTCGAGCCTGATCCGCACCACCGAGCTGCTCATCTCCACGGTGCACCGGGCCGGTGTCACGCCCGAGCACGTCTACCTCGTCGGCGGATCCTGCCGGATGCCGCTGGTCGCGCAGATCATCGCGGAGAAGGTCGGCATCGTCCCGACCAACCCCGACCACCCGGAGACGATCGTCGCGACCGGCGCGCAGGTCGTGGACCGGGCGTCGATCACGCTCAGGGCCGAGGACGAGAAACCCCGCTACGTCGAGCCGCCCACGGTCGTGACCGCGCCGGTCAGCCCCGCCGTGAGCGGGCCGCACCCGGTGAACCCGAACGTCAGCGGCCCGAATCCGGTGGTCAGCGGCTCCTACCCGAGTGGTTCGTACCCGAGCGGCTCCTATCCGAGCGGCTCGTACTCGGCGAGCGGCGCCTACCCGGTCACCGGCCCGTACGCGGTGAACCCGAACGTCAGCGGCAGCTACCCGGCGAACTTCCCGCAGCAGGCGGCGAAGAAGAAGGACAACAAGAAGGTCCTCATCGGTGCCGGCGCGGCGGTCCTCGTGGTGGCGGGCGTCATCGGCGCGGTCTTCGCGCTGTCCGGCCCGAGCCTGCCCAGCGCCGACGAGTGCAAGGACGACACCGCGCAGGACGGCCAGGGCTTCACGAAGTGCCTGCGCCAGCTCGCGGGCACCGTGCCGGACGGCGGCGGCTGCGAGAAGGCCGACTCCGCGCAGATCACCGGCATGGAGGAGATCAAGGGCACGGTCGTGAGCTGCACGATCCGCGACGGCTACGCGGTCCAGTACATCCTCACCGACAGCGTCACCGGCGCCGAGAACAACGCCGCCTCCATCGCGAAGTCGTTCCAGACCGACCACGTCGAGGCCGACTGGACCGGCAACGGCCTGGAGGGCGACTACCGCGCGGCCACGTCGAGCGGCACCGGCGTGCTGGTGTTCACCGCCAAGGGCCGTCCGATGTTCGGCATCCTCACCAAGACCGCCGAGGAGAACGCGGACGAGCTCAAGGCCGACGAAATGGCCGATTTCTTCGAGAAGTCCGTGCAACCGGGGGAGTAACCGCCCCTGATGGACCTGTCGGCGAGAGGTCCCGCCGTGTCACGATCGTGATCATGGTGACCGTCGCGCCGCAGGTCGAACGCGTGCAGCGCAAGGTCGTCCGGGTCCTGACCGGCACCCAGATCCTGGGGTCGGCGGCGGTGACGATCGGCCTCGCGTTCAGCACGCTGATCGCCGCGTCGCTCTCCGGGTCCGAGGCCGTCGGCGGGCTGGCGCAGACCGCGGCCGTCGCCGGTGCCGCCATGCTCGCCCTGCCCGGCGCCCGGCTCGCGCAACGCAGCGGGCGTCGTCCCGCGCTCGTCCTCGGCTACGGCATGGGCGGGCTCGGCGCCTTGATCGCCGCCGTCGCCGTGGGTTTCGGTCTGTGGCAAGTGCTGCTGGTGGGCCTCCTCCTGTTCGGAGGGGCGTCCAGTGCGAACTACGCGGCTCGTTATGCCGCAACGGATCTGGCGCATCCACAACGCCGTGCGCGCGAACTCTCCCGCGTGGTGTGGGCGGCCATGATCGGCGCGATCATCGGCCCGAACCTCGCCGATCCCGCGGGGAAGGCGGCCGCGTCCCTCGGCCTGCCCGCGGGGGTGGGGCCGTTCCTGCTGGCGGCCGTCGTGCTCGGCGCCGCCGTGCTGGTGATCCAGTTCGGGCTGCGGCCGGACCCGCTGGTCGTCGTGAAGAGCACTCGACCGGTTGAATCTCCGGACTGCTGCGCGGGAGGTGCCAGCGGCGAGAGCCCCCGCGGCCTCAAGGTCTGGGCGACGCTCGGCCCGATGGCACGACTTGCACTCGTTGGTGTGACGTTGTGCCACACCGCGATGGTCGGGCTGATGTCGATGACGCCCGTGCACATGAACCACGCCGGGTCGTCGTTGCGCGTGGTCGGCATCGTGATCAGCCTGCACGTCGCCGCGATGTACGCGGCGAGCCCGCTGTTCGGGTGGATGGCGGACCGGCTGGGCCGCGTGCCGGTGCTCGCGATCGGCGCGTCGCTGGTGGTCGCGGCGTCCGGGGTCGCGGGCATGGCGCCCTCGCACGACGCTCCGCAGCTCGCCGCGGGACTGGCGCTGCTCGGGTTCGGCTGGTCGGCGGGGATGGTGGCGGGATCCGCGTTGCTGACCGAGTCAGTACGGGTGGAGGACAGGCCCGCCGCGCAGGGACTGTCCGATCTGGTGATGAACGTCGGCGCCGCCGTCGGGGGAGCGGTGTCCGGCATCGTCGTGACGGCGTGGTCGTACGCGGCGCTCGGGCTGATCGTCGGGTTCATCGCGCTGCCGCTGCTCGTCGTGTGCCTCTTCGCATCGCTGCGCAGGCCCGTTCGTTAGGGTCTCCCGGTGCGCATCACCATGTTCCGCAAACTCATGGCGGGGGAGTTCGGCCAGGTCAGGGCCGAGATGATCGCCCGTGACCACGTGCTGTCGTCGCTCGGGGGCCGTACCGCCGACGAGGCGCTGGAGGCCGGAACCGGCGGCAAGGAAGTCTGGATCGCGGTCTGCGAAGCGTTCGATGTTCCGGAAAATCGCCGCTGAGCGAGGTGCCGGGAGTGTCGCGTGTGCTCGAACACGTGTTCGGCTACAGTGGCCCCGACCCCCGGCTTCGCAGAATTGTCAGACCCCGCCAGTAGCGTCAGGTCCAACATGACGAAGCAACGGCAGACGACAAAAGGTGGACCCAAGATGGCACCCGCAGCACCCGACCGGGACAAAGCGCTCGAGCTGGCTCTGGCGCAGATCGACAAGCAGTTCGGCAAGGGCTCCGTGATGCGGCTCGGCGAAGAGGGCCGTGCCCCGATCGCCGTGATCCCGACCGGCGCGATCGCCCTGGACGTGGCGCTCGGCATCGGTGGCCTGCCGCGCGGCCGGGTCGTCGAGATCTACGGTCCGGAGTCGTCGGGTAAGACGACCGTGGCGCTGCACGCCGTGGCGAACGCCCAGAAGGCCGGCGGCATCGCGGCGTTCATCGACGCGGAGCACGCCCTCGACCCCGAGTACGCGAAGAAGCTGGGCGTCGACACCGACGCGTTGCTGGTGTCGCAGCCCGACACCGGTGAGCAGGCGCTCGAGATCGCGGACATGCTGGTCCGCTCCGGCGCGCTCGACATCCTGGTCATCGACTCGGTCGCCGCCCTCGTGCCGCGCGCCGAGATCGAGGGCGAGATGGGCGACAACCACGTCGGTCTGCAGGCCCGCCTGATGAGCCAGGCGCTGCGCAAGATCACGGGTGCGCTCAGCAACTCCAACACGACCGCGATCTTCATCAACCAGCTGCGCGAGAAGATCGGCGTGATGTTCGGCTCCCCGGAGACCACGACCGGTGGTAAGGCGCTGAAGTTCTACGCCTCCGTGCGTCTGGACGTGCGCCGCATCGAGACCCTGAAGGACGGCGGCGAGCCCGTCGGCAACCGCACCAGGGTCAAGGTCGTGAAGAACAAGGTCGCGCCGCCGTTCAAGCAGGCCGAGTTCGACATCCTCTACGGCAAGGGCATCAGCCGCGAGGGCTCGCTCATCGACATGGGCGTCGACCAGGGCATCCTGCGCAAGTCCGGCGCCTGGTACACCTACGAGGGCGACCAGCTGGGGCAGGGCAAGGAGAACGCCCGCAAGTTCCTGCTGGACAACCCGGACATCGCCAACGAGGTCGAGAAGCGCATCAAGGACAAGCTCGGCATCGGCGCCACTCTCGACGCCGACGAGACGGTTCCCGTCGCGCCGGTCGAGTTCTGAGGTCGTGAGGGTTGGACGAGGCTGAGGAGCAGCGCAAGGCGCGGGACATCTGCTACGCGCTGCTCACCGCTCGGGCCCGCTCCCGGCAGGAGCTGTACGACGCCCTGCTGCGCAAGGAGATCAGCCCCGGTGTCGCCGAGGTCGTCCTCGGCAAGTTCGACCGCGCCGGTCTGATCGACGACGCGCAGTTCGCCGAGATGTGGGTGCGTTCCCGGCACACGTACAACGGCCTGGGCCGTCGTGCCCTGGCCATGGAACTGCGCCGCAAGGGCGTGGCGGACGAGGTGGTGGCCGAGGCCGTCGCCGCGGTCGACAGCGAGGCCGAGGAAGAGCGTGCCCGCGAACTGGTCCGCAAACGCCTGCGCACCATGTCCGGCGTGGACGAGACGGCGAAGATCCGCCGGCTCGTGGGTGCGTTGGCGCGCAAGGGTTATGCGGAAGGCCTCGCCTATCGCGTGGTGCGCGACGAGTTGCGCACCGCAGGGGCAGAGGCCTCGGCACTGGACGAGCCCTGGTCTTAGGCCAGGGCGGGTCCCGCCCACGTATCCGTTGGCGTGCCGTAACCGATCACGCCATTGCGGTGGTTGGCTCCGAGTAGCCTGAAAAGCGTGAGCACTACTCCCGACGCGCCGTCCGCCGTGACCCCTACGGTCTCCGACCTGCTCTGCTTCGACCTCTACACGACGTCGCGGGCGGTCACCGGCTTCTACCGGCCGATCCTCGACAAGGCGGGCATCACCTACCCGCAGTTCCTGGTGATGCTGCTGCTGTGGGAGCGGGACTCGAGGCCGATCCGGGAGCTCGTGCACGAACTCGACCTGGAGTACAGCACGCTCTCCCCGTTGATCAAGCGGCTGGAGAAGAGCGGCCTGCTGGTGCGCGTCACGCACCCCGACGACGAGCGCTCGGTGCTCGTGCAGCTCACGGACAAGGGTCGTGACCTGCGGTGGATCGGTGCCGAGATGTTCAATCAGCTCGGCCAGGCGCTCGGCATGACGCTGGAGGAGATCACTGTTCTCCGCAAGGCGCTGAACCGGGTCAAGCACGGCGCCGAGCGCCAGTGAGCTGAAACACATCGCGTGCGAGGTAACTCGTCGGGTAACTTACATCGTGCACGACCTAATCGAGCGCGATGCACCACCGCATGGTGGCCGACGAGAGAGTGAGAGACCAATGCGAGTTCGCAAGGTGTTCGCGGTTCTGGGAACGCTGCTGGCGCTGGCCGCCGTTGTTCCGTCCGGCGCCGGTGCCGCGGAGGAGACCGAGAAGCAGGGCACCAAGAAGCCGACCATCGTGCTGGTGCATGGTGCGTTCGCCGACGCCTCCAGCTGGAACGGTGTCGTGGAACGCCTGCAGCGCAAGGGATTCCCGGTCGTCGCGGTCGCGAACCCGCTCAGGTCCGTCACCGGCGACGCGAACTACCTGCGCAAGGTGCTCGCCTCGATCGAGGGCCCGATCGTCCTCGCCGGGCACTCCTACGGCGGCATGGTCGGGTCGCAGGCGGCGCTCGGCAACCCGAACGTGAAGTCGCTCGTCTACGTCGCGGCGTTCGCGCCGGAGAAGGGCGAGAGCGCTCTCGAACTGTCGAACAAGTTCCCGGGCAGCACCCTCGGCGACACGCTGTCCGCCATCGACATCGGTGACGGCAGCAAGGACTTGACGATCCAGCAGGACAAGTACTGGCAGCAGTTCGCGGCCGACGTGTCCCGCAAGGACGCGACGCTGGCGGCGGCGACACAACGGCCGATCAACGACACCGCGCTGGCCGAGAAGGCCGGCGAGCCCGCGTGGCACACCATCCCCTCGTACTTCGTGGTGGCGGGCAAGGACAAGAACATCCCGATCGCCGCGCAGAAGTGGATGGCCGAGCGCGCCCACGCCCGTGCGGTCGTCGAGGTCCGGGGCGCCTCGCACTCGGTGGCGGTGTCGCAGCCGGACACCGTGGCCGACCTGATCGTGCGCGCCGCGCGGTAGTTCTGACGACGAAAGACGGGGAATCCGGGACGCGGGCAGGGGCGTCCCGGATTCCCCGCGTTCTCAGGGCTTCGCGAGCGTGCAGCCGGGCAGCGCCAGGTTCAGCGTCGTGCCGGAGCCGAAGCAGGAGACGAAGCCGAAGGTCTGCTGGCCGTAGTTGGTGCCCTTGCGAACGGTGATCTTGCCGCCGGCGTCGACCTCGCACGGGTTGTTCATCGTGCAGCGGCCGCCGCTCTCGTTGCCGGTGTTGTTGACGCCGACGACCTTGCCGCTCGCGTTGTCGATGATCGGCGAGCCCGACGTGCCGCCGATGGTGTCGCACGAGGGCGTGTAGCGCAGCGAGTCACGCCACGTCCAGCTCGCTTCCTTGACCTGGTGGACGAAGTCGTCGATCTGGCAGGAGTAGATCTTCTTCCAGTACCCGGAGACGATCCGGATCTCGGTCCTCACGGCGGGGCGCGAAGCCGACAGTTCGAGCGCGCGGCCGCCGTGCTGCTGCTGGATCTGCTGGTACGTCGAGTCGAGCCGGTAGAGCGCGGCATCGGTGCCGGTCATCGTCGCGTAGACGATCTTGGAGCTCTTCAGCTTCCCGATCTCCGCACCGGAGCCGCCGAGCAACGTGAAGGTGCGGTCCACCGGCTTGTCGACGAACACCTGGCCCGGCTTCATGAGCTCGACGCAGTGGCCGTTCGTGAGGACGAGCGCCTGGTCCGAGGGGATCGAGGAAGGCAGGCGGACGAGCGAGCCGGAGCAGTTGCTGAGTTTCACCGCGCCGGTGAAGTCGACGGCGGCCTGTGCCGGTGTCGTCGTCACGCCGAGTACGGCGATCGCTGCGAACAGGGTGCCGGCGAGTCGTCGTGCCATGTACGGATCGTAGTCGCTTCGCTACCTTCGGGAGTCGGCTGACTGGCCGATCGTCACTCGATCGAGTGACGCTGCCGGGTGGCGCTAACGGGTAAAGCAGACCAGTCGACGTCGTGGTCACACATCGCAACCGCCAGGAGCCGTGATGACCTATCCGCCGCCCGTCTACACCCCGCCTCCGGCCGCACCGCAGAGACCCACAAGATTCGGTGCGCTCGCCTGGGCCGCGGTGATCCTCGGGATCGTCGGTGTCGTCGGCTCGTGGGTCATCTTCCTCAACAACCTCACGGCGATCGCCGCGTTCGTCGGGATCGTGCTCGGCGTCATCGCGTTGTTCGGCACCCGCAAAGTTCTCGCGACGGTCGGTGTCGTCCTTTGTGTCCTGGCGATCGTCTTCACCGTGGTGGCGCAGCAGGCCGCGGTCGAGGAACTCGACAAGATCCTCAACGGTGACGTGAACCAGGGCCAGGTCGGCGCGCCCGGCGAGACCGCCCGGCAGGACGCGATCGCCGAGAATCCGACCTGGGGCAAGCGGTACTCGTGGGCGAACGGCCTCTCCGTCGACGTCGCCGCACCGGTCGCGTGCACGCCCGGCCAGTACGCGGCGCCGCCGAACATCGCCCGCGCGGTGAAGTTCGAGATCACCATCACGAACGGGACGAGCGCCGCGTTCGAGACCGCGCTGATGTCGGTCGGCACCGACGCGCAGTTCAACGGGCAGAAGGCCGACATGGTGTTCGACAGCAGCGGCGGCTGCGACAGCACGTTCGACTCGGCGACCGTGCTGCCGGGCAAGACCTACACCTTCCACGTCGCGTACGCGGTCGGCGCGCAGCCCGGTGAGATGCAGCTCGTGTTCGAGCCGACCTTCAACTCCGACAAGGCGGCGTTCGTCGGCCAGGCGTAAACCGTTCGCTCGCGGGCGCGTGAGCGGGATACAAATCAGGGCATGTTGCGCAAGTACCCGCGAACGCCCCACCTGGAGGGCTCGCGCCTGCAACCGGGCGACGAGGACCTCGACCAGGTGCCGTTCCGCGCGATCGCGGGACGGCACCTCGTCGTCGAGGAGAAGCTCGACGGTGCCAACGCGGGCATCAGCTTCGACTCCGGCGGTGTGCTGAAACTCCAGTCACGCGGCCATTTCCTCGCGGGCGGGCCGCGGGAACGGCAGTTCGCACCGTTGAAGGCGTGGGCCGCGACGCACCAGGGCGTGCTGTGGGAGAGGCTCGGCACGCGGTACGTGCTCTACGGGGAATGGTTGTACGCCAAGCACACCGTGTTCTACGACGCGCTGCCGCACCACTTCTGCGAGTTCGACCTGCTCGACCGCTCTTCCGGGGAGTTCCTGTCCACACCGGAACGTCGCCGGGTGCTCGCCGGCACGCCGGTGGTGTCCGTGCCGGTGCTGCACGAGGGGCCGTTGCTTCGGTTGAAAGACCTCACCGCGTTGATCGGCCCGTCCCTGTGCCGCACTCCGGGGTGGCGTGACGCGCTGGTGGAGGCGGCACGAGCGGCAGGGCAGGACCCGGAAGTCGTTGTCGCGGAGACGGATTCGGACGACGACATGGAAGGCCTCTACATCAAGGTGGAGGAGGACGGGCGCACGGTCGAGCGCTACAAGTGGGTACGGCCGACGTTCGTCACCGCCGTGCTGGACTCGGGCAGCCACTGGCAGGACCGCCCGATCCTGCCGAACCGGGTGGTGGCCCGTGTTTGAGCAACTCTGCCCCACGGGTCCGCACTGGACTCTCGACTGGGACGCCGTCCGCTCGGCGTTCCCCTGGGTGCGCGCAATGGAAGGCGTACCGCAGGATCCGGTGCACCACGCCGAAGGTGACGTCGCCACGCACACCCGGATGGCCTGCGAGGCCCTGGTGTCGCTGCCCGAATGGCGCGCGCGTCCCGAACCGGACCGCGTGCGGTTGTTCGCGACGGTGCTGCTGCACGACGCCGCGAAGCCGTTCCGCACGCAGATCGCGGACGGCCGCGTCACCGCGCACGGACACTCGCGCGCCGGAGATCTGCTGGCGCGCAAGCTGCTGTGGGAGATGGGACGCCCGATCGCCTGGCGCGAGCACGTCGCCGCGCTGATCCGGCACCACCAGGTACCGTTCTGGGCACTGGAACGCCCCGACCTCGACCGCATCGCGTTCCGGGTGAGCCTGCTCGCGCGCAACGACGACCTCGCGACGCTCGCCCGCGCCGACATCCTCGGCCGGATCTGCGGCGACGCAGCCTCGGTGCTGGACAACATCGCGCTGTTCGAGGAGTACTGCCGCGAACGCGACTGCCTCGACCGGCCGCGCGCCTTCCCGTCCGATCACGCCCGCTTCCAGTACTTCCGCACGCCCGGCCGCGACCCGGACTACGCCGCCTACGACGACACGCGCGTCGAGGTGACGGTGTTGTCCGGCCTGCCGGGAGTCGGCAAGGACCACTGGATCGCCCAGCACCGGCCGGGCTGGCGCGTGGTGAGTCTCGACACGGTGCGTTCCCGGCTCGGCATCGCGCCCGACGGCGACCAGCGCGCGGTGGCCGCCGCGGCGTTCGAGGAAGCCCGCGTGCTCCTGCGGGCGGGGGAGCGGTTCGTCTGGAACGCGACTAACATCTCCCAGCAAATTCGCGAGCGCTGCATCGGACTCGCGGCCGACTACCACGCCCGGATCACCCTGATCGGTCTCGAAGCGCCGAAGAACGTGATCCACGCTCGCAACCGCGTCCGTCCGGAACCGGTACCGGCCGCCGTGATCGACCGGCTCGCCGGCAAGTGGGAGGCGGTCGACCCCACCGAGGCGCACACCGTTGAACGGGTGGACACGGCACCGGCCTCGACGCGTCTGTAAGCCGCCGCAGACAGCCTCGGGTCGCGCTCCAAGATCCATATATCGGTTCGGCCGGGTCCGGCCCTGCTCGGCCGGTTCGCACGCTCACCTTGATTATGTCAACCCGTCACCCCTGCTGAACTGGCCCTTAGCAATGAGTCTTTGGACTTCGTCGTCAAAAGAGTCGTTGCAAGGGGTGGATGAGGTGCGCCCGGCGGGCTGCGGAGGCCCGCCGGGCGCTGACGTATCGGTTGGCGAGGGCGACAGCCGATATATCGGTGGGCAAGCGGTCAGCGACGGTGTTCGCCGTGGTGGCCGATGGCTCGGACGAGCCAGAGCGTGCCCGCGCCGGCGACGACGAGGACGGCGATGCCGGTGAGGAAGCCGACGCTCGTGGACGAGTCGTCGGGCTGGGGCGGTGGGCTGCTGTTGGACTTCTGCTGCGCGATGGGCGGGACGTTCGTCATCTGCAGCGAGTTCGCCTTCACCAGGCCGGTGCCCTCCAGCAGGAGCATGTGCTTGAGCAGGAGGGTCAGGGCGGTCTGAGCGGCGATGCGCGCGGGGACGTTCTTGGTCGTCGCGCGGGCGTGGGCGACCTGGGTGATGAGCGAGCCGTCGGCGGCGCGGGACAGGTTCGCGTACATGCGGTCGAGCTCGTCGCCGGAACTGGACGAGATGGCGTTCGCCCACGACTTCTGTTCCGTCGTCGGTTCGACCGGGAGGTCCACGCCGATCTGCCGGGCGGCCTCGGTGACCGCCTGAGTCAGCTGGGTGTGCTCGGCGGCGAGCTGGCCCGCGACCTTGCGGACCTTCGCGTCACGGGCGCGATCGGAGCTCTCGCGGCTGGACGGTTTCTGCCAAAGCGAATGCTGGGTGAGCATCACGAGCAATTCCCGGTCAGACGGTTCGACGTTCTGACCGATGACGCGGACCGAGTTCACCTGTGCCTTGGCCGTCACCAATTCGAGTGCCGACGGATCGACCCTGCCGGTGTTCTCCAGAACCGTCATTGTACGAATCAGCATTTGCACGGTCTGGTGGGCGAGTGTGCGAATTGCGGTGTTCTGCGTTGTTGCTCGCGTTTGCACGGACATGACGAGAAGGCCGCCCTGGGTCTGCCGGACGATCGTCGCGTAGGCGCGGTCGTGGTTGTCGCCGGTGCGTTGCGCCATCTCGTCGATGAGCGCCTGGTGCTCACTGCTGACGTCGTTCGGCAGGACCACGCCGAGTCCTTCGGCGGATTTCAGGAGGTCGATGTCGAGTCGTGAATGCCCTTCGAAGATGTCCCGTCCGGAGTTGCCTATCCCTGTGTTCGTAGTCCGTGCCGGAGCTTCTTTGCTCACCGGTATCAACCAAGAGTTTGCTTGGCGCAGAGATACCATGAATGAGCGGTCTGACGGCTGTACTTCTGTCGATTGCGCATTGGCTGGGACGACTCCGATGAAAGCCCCCAGAAATACGACAGACAGGATGGTAAACAGCGCTGCGTGCTGTCCCAGCGTGCCCAACCGGTGACGCATAGTGCCCGTTCCCTCCCGTGATCGAGCTGCCTTCAAAGGTGATACGCGCAGGTGAGGTCAGGGTTCACGGGTGCACTCAGGCTCCTATGTGACGTGCATCACACCTTGATCTGCGAACCATTCGGACTGAATTTACGTACCCGAGAGGTTTTCGCGTTCGGGATGTACTATCTGTAGGATTCCACGCTCGGCCACCGAGTCGCTAGGTCTGCCGCCCGAAGCGAACCCGTCGCCGATATCTGGGGAGGTCGTCAGCTTCATGGGTGATCAGGGCAAGGTCGCACAAGCCCACCAGGACGAAGAATTGCTCACGCTGCTCTACGGTCAGTTTCAGCGGATGCTGTTCTCGCAGGTCCTGTGCCTGACCAACTACGACCGCCAGTGGACGGAAGACGTTGTTCAGGAGACGTTGATCAGGGCTTGGCAGAACTCCGCACATCTCGTTCGTGAACCCGGGATGTTGCGTGGTTGGCTTTGTACTGTGGCTCGTCGCATTGTGATCGACGGATGGCGAAGCCGACAGGCGCGCCCGCAGGAAGTCGAATTGTTGCGTCCGGACATCGCCGAATCTCCGGACGACACCGAACAGACACTTTCAGTGATGGTCATTACCGATGTAGTACGCCAATTGAGTGACGAACACCGTTCAGCCATCTACGAAACGTATGTCATGGGGCGAACGGTGAGGGAGGCCGCGATCGTTCTCGGAATTCCCGAAGGAACCGTCAAGTCCCGGCTGTACAAGGCGATGCACACGATCCGCCGGGCGCTGCAGGACAGGAGCTAGTGATGGTGACCCGTCAACCACATCACGAGCACGTGGGAGCAGGAGCAGGACAAGATCAAGACGACGAAAACCGCACGAGCCCGGAAGGGCCGTGCGGCGATGTCGCGGGGTACGCGCTGGGTGTGCTCGACCCGGCCGAGCACGTGATGTTCTCCCGGCACCTAGCCGGGTGCGAAGACTGCCGGCGCGACGTGGCCGACTTCGGCACGTTCGCGCCGATGTTGCGGCCGGTGCTGCGGGAGAACCCGCCCGGTGCGCGTCAGCCGTGCCCGATCGCCCGCAGCATCCTGCTGGTGGCGGCGGGCGTCGTGGTGGCCATCGCCGCGGTGCTGTCGGTCGTGGAGTCGCTGTCCTCGCACGCCGACCCGATCGATGTCGGCAGTCTCACTCGTGCGCAGTCCACTCACGCCCAGCCGTTTGAGCTGCTCGGCCGTGTGTAACTCTCGCTGCGACACGGAGCGGGGGCCGGCGAGCAGGCAGGCGAGGCGGAGCCATCCGCGCACCAGCCTGGCCACGATCATCACTCGCTCCCGCTCACCACTGCGAACAGCTCACAGTTCCGTTCACCGTTACCTGTGGGTAAGTTTGCCCGACGACGAAGCGCAGGTCTTTACGGTCGCTACCGAAGGAACCACCGAACCTTCGACCTGCGGTCCTCTCGGTACCGAAGGCAGGGGTAGACAGAGGTGACATCTCCACTGCTCGGCCGGGACGCGGAACTCGCGACTCTCGGACGTTTGCTGGACGACGCTGTGCGGGGGACGGGCTCCTGCGTGGTCGTGACCGGCGGGTTCGGCATCGGCAAGACGGCGCTGCTCGACGCGCTCGCCGCCGAGGCCCGCGGACGCGGGTTCACCGTCCGCCTGGCCAAGAGCGCCCGCCTGGAGAGCCACCTCCCCGGTGCCGTGGTGCGTCAGCTCGCGCCGTGCCTCGCCAACGAGCACGACCTGGAAGAGCTGTACGCGCGCGCCGCGAATTCCGCCCGCAAGGCGCCGATCCTCATGGTCATCGACGACGTGCACGTCGCCGACACCTTCTCCAAGCGCGCGCTCGCGTACCTGCGTCCACGACTGCAGCAGATGCAGGTCGTCATCGCACTGGGTGCGTCCCAGGGCTACCTCAACATCGACGAGGTCACGCTGCCCGAGATCGCCGGTGCCCACCCGCACCGGATCGATCTCGCCGGCCTCGACGTCGCGGCCATCGAAAGCCTCACCGACACCTTCCCCGGCCGTGACGCGCGGCGTTGCCACGAGCTCACCGGCGGCAACCCCTACCTGCTCCAGGCCTTGCTGCGCGAGGAAGGCGAGGGGTCGGCGGCCGTCGGCGAGATGATCGGCATGCGGCTGCGCGAGTACACCGGAGCCGCCGAGGTCGCCCGATCCGCGGCCGTCCTGGACGGTGACGCGGGCCTCGAACTGCTGTCCGCGCTCACCGGCTTCGACGCGCTGCCCGCCGTCGACACGCTGGTCCGCCTCGGCGTGCTCGCCGACACCGACCCGCTGACGTTCCGGTATCCGTTCGTGCGCAACAGCATCCTGGCCGACATGCCGATCGCCGTCCGTTCCGCCGCGCACGCCCGCGCCGCCTGGCTGCTGTTCGAGTCGGACGCTCCGGACGAGCGCGTCGCCGAGCACGTGCTGAAGGCCAGATCCGTGCGCTTGCCGTGGTCCGTCGACGTGCTGCGCGAGGTCGGCGGCGTCGAGCACCTGGAACGGGCGCTCGAAGAGCACCTGTCCGATGAGGACCGGCTGGCGATCGAGGTCGAGCTCGGTCACACGGAACACCTGCAGGACAACGCACTGGGTCGAGATCGCGTCCGCGACGCCCTGGTGCAGTGCGAGGACCCGAACCTCGCCGCGAACGTGGCGCTGTCGTTGATCCGGCGCATGTGCATGGGCTCGGACGCGCACTTCGCGGTCTCGCTGGCGATCATGGTCGTCGCCCGGCTGCTGCCGGAGGACCGGGACAAGGTCTGGAACCTCGTCTGCACCACCTATCTCCTGGCCGCCAACCGCGACGCGCACATGGCCAACTGCGCCGGCAGGTACTTCGACGACCTGGTCGGCGACGTCCCGAAGGACCCGAATCTCAAACGCGCCCGGTCGGCGTTGCTCGCGGTCGGCAACGCCCGCAGCGGCGACTCGTACTCCGAAGCCGTCGAGTACGCGCTGGAAGCACTCGAAGGCGACTGGGTCGACGTCTTCGGCGAGCCCTACATCTTCACGTTCATGGTGCCGGTGCTCGGTGACGATCCCGAGCACATCAACAAGTTCTGGCTCTCGCACAGCACCGCGCCGGTCTCGCACGACCCGCACCTGCGTCGCGGGATGCTCAGCATGATCGCCCGTGCCTCGACCTTCCACAACAGCGGCGATCTGGCCCGCGCGTACACGTTCCTGACGCCGCCGGTGTCGACCGGCAACAGGGACTGCCCCGCCGTCGTGCTCGCGACCGCGAAGCTGGCCGAGGTCTGCATCGAGATGGGGCAGTTCGACGAGGCCGCCCCGCTCGTCGCCGAGGACGGCAACTTGTTGCAACACATCAACATCGTCTTCGCCCGAGGCCGGCTCAAGCTCGCGTCCTGTCACGCGGAGGGCGCGCTGGAGGACCTGCTGGAGGCGGGCCGGCGGCTCGCCACCCGCGAGATGCCCAACCCCGCGCTGATGGCGTGGCGGCACCACGCCGTGCGCGCCTACCTGGCACTCGGCAACCGTGACGACGCCGCCCGGCTGGCGCACGAGGAACTCGACCTGGCCAAGCGGTGGGGTTCCCCGAGGGTGATCGGGACCGCGTTGATGAGCGTCGGCATGAGCACCGATGACATCGACGTTCTCGTTGAGGCGGAACAGATTCTCGGCTCGTCACCGCACCGGCTGCTGCACGCCCAGTCGTCCTACTGGCTCGGCCACCACCTGCGCCGCAAGGGCCGCACCGAGGCTGCGGCCCCGCACCTGCGCAAGGCGTTCGAACTGGCCCGTCAACTGAGCGCGCACCCGCTGGCCAAGCTCGCGGGCGACGAGGTCCGCGACGAGGACGACCAGGTGCAGGGCCTGACCAAGCAGGAGAACAGGGTCGCCAGGATGGCGGCGCAGGGCCTCACGAACCGGCAGATCGCCGAAGCCCTGCACCTCACCCGCCGCACCGTCGAACTGCACCTGTCGAGCGCCTACCGCAAGCTCGGCATCACGGGACGAGCTGAGCTCGTCGCCGCCTTGTGGTCCTGACCGCGATCAGCAGCCCCGCCAGCAACGCCATCATGATCACGGTGACGACCGACGACAGCACCAGGAACTCGTTGAGCCTGCCGCCCGCGAGGTAGGCGCCGAGCGCGACCGCGACGATCGCGCACACGGCACGGTCCATGATGGACTCCATCGACAGAAGCGTTGCGCGGTAGCGGGAGTCCGGAATCGCGTCGTTGAGCAGCTTCTTCTGGATGGGGAAGCTCATCCCCGCAGTCACGGAGAACAGGCACAGCAGCACGATCGTCACGACACCGCCGGACGGCACGATGAACCCGATCGCCAGCGCCATCACGACGGTCAGCAGGAACACCGACCTCGCCGACCCGATCCGGCGCGACAGCCAGTGCGGGCGGGCGGCCGCGATCGCCTCGAAGATCGTCATCGCGGCCAGCACGGAGCCGTACCAGCCGACCGAGACGTCCTTCGACTCCAGCACCGGCTGGAACAGGTTCACCTGCAGGATCCGCACCAGCGTGAACATCGCGATGCCCTGGATCATCAGCAACAGCAGCCAGCGCGACGTCCTGAGCGAACCGAACGCGCCGCCGACGCCCGCGAGCAGCTTCGCCGTCTTGCCCTCCGGGCGTTGCCAGCCCGGAATCGGCGGCAGCCGCAGCGCCAGCACGACGGCGATCGCGGCGTTGATCGCGGTGAGCCAGTACGGCGACGGCATGTTCCACTGCATCAGCAGGCCGATCACCGGCCAGTACACGATCTTGCCGACCAGGCTGTACGACCGTCCGACCCCCTCGACCTTCAGATAGAGGTGCCCGGCGTCGTGCGCGTGGAGGTACTCGTACAGGTACGCGCTCTGAGCACCGGAGATCAACGACCTCGCCAGCGCGATCAGCAGGAAGTGCACCAGGAACCCGGTGTAGTTCCCCGCGAGCACCGGCACCAGGTTCGCGACGACCAGCACGCTCGCGCCGAGCCACAGCGACGTGCGGTAGTCGAAGCGGTCCGCGACCATGCCGGTCGGGATCTCCAGCAGGCAGAACGCGATGTAGTAGATCGACTGGATGCCGAAGATCTCGGCGTCGCTGAGCCCGAGCTGCTTCTGGTACTCGTAGAAGACCGGGATCCACAGCAGCAGCCCGAAGAAGAACTGGAAGCCGTACGTCAGGCGGACGGCACGCGCCACATCCGGAGTCGCCGGTACGCGAAGACCCAGCATCAGATCGAGTACGGCCGCAGCTGCAGGACGTACAGGACGTCGTCGGTGGCGAGCCACTCGATGTCGACCGGCGAGTCGAACGTGTAGTCCGGCGAGAAGTGCGCCTGCAGCAGCCGTCCGACGATCGCGAGCCGTTGCAACTGGGCGTGGGCCTTGATGCCGAGATCTTCTTTCGCGTCACCGAGGGAGACCGTGCGGCCGCCACCCTCCACAGTGGAGTAGAGGTACTGCATCGGCTGCTTCGAGCCTTCGACGACGTCGGTGACGTTCGGCGAGACGTTGACGTAGACGTTGCGGAAGTCGTTGCGGTTCATCGGGTTCGTGGTGACCATGACCCCGCCGAAGTCGGCCCTGACCTGCTCCTGGATCACGACGCCCATGAAGCAGTCGTCCAGCGAGATGCCCGCCTGCTGCCGGAGCCGCACGCTGCGGACGGACACGAGAGACGCCCACACCTCCTTGACCGACTCCACGATCTTCTCGGCAGTGGTCACGTGGTTGTACGACTCGTAGATGCCCGCGGCGGAGAACCCGGCGAGGTCCTCGGCGTTCGACGAGCTGCGCACCACGAACGTCCGCACACCCGCGAGGTTCTCGACCAGCGCGGTGTCCAGTTCGGACAGCAGGTAGTCCGGCACGCGGGTCTTGCGGATCAGCTGCTGCAGCTCGACGCACAACGGCTCGATCTCGCGGGCGTTGAGCTCCAGTGCCATCTTCAGCTTGCCGATGGCCTGCTGGATCTTCGGCGACGACTCCAGGAAACCCTGGTGCATCGAGAACGGGAGGGCGACGCCGCGCGGCACCCGCACCCGTTCCGCGAGCAACTGCTGGGCGGCGGCGAGCAGATCGTCGTCCTCGGTCTTGTTCAGCAACTTCGCCAAATAGGGCATGAGGTTGTCGCGTGGCGGGCGCGGCACCGAGAAGAAGCCGAGCAGGCGGCGCGGAGACTCGGAGGCGAGCACGTGGTGCAGCTCGCCGAGGTTCGCGGCCTTCGTGCCGTAGCGGTGGCGGTCGTTGTAGCGAATCCTGCCGAGAGCGAGGATCGGGTTGTAGGTGTGCTCGGGCTCGTCGAGCGTGACGCGCTGCGCGTACCAGGCAGGCCGCTGGCCGGCGTCCTCCGGCTCGTCGATCAGCCGCAGCCCGACTTCGGCGCTGCGCGGGGACACCTCGTACTCGACCCACTGGCCGTCGAGGTTCTCCCGATCGATCAGGTCGAACGCGCCGATCTGGATGGCGTTCGGGATGGACCAGCCGGTCGCGAGGACGTTCGTGTGCGACAGGGGAGTGGTGTGCCCGGCGTTGATGATGCCGGCGAGCCGCGGAATGTCGTCGGGAACGCGATGCATCACCACGATGTCGAACCACTCCAGCGTGTTCGCGCGGTACTCCTGCTCGCTGCGGAATGCACGCAACCGGCCCTTCGTGATGCCGGGGTTCAACGCGACGAACTCGGCGGTCGAGAACAATTCATGCGCCAGGATTCGTGGAAGCCTTTCCGCGGGCAACTCCGCCACCTCCTGTTCCTGGAGATGGTTCGCCGGCTTGAAGAACAACGGCACAGCGGCGTCGACGTTCTTGCGCACCTCGGCGTAGAAGAACTCGATCATGTCCGCCGACATGGTGTCGACCTCGACCGTCTCCAGCGAGAACATCCGCCTGTCCTCGCGCTTGTGCAGCGACAGGATGCCGAGGAAGAACCGCCGGTCAGAGGCGTTGTAGAAGCTCTGGTTGAACTCGTCGATCCGCGCACGCATCTCGGGCTCGGCGATGCCCAGGATCTCGGTGCCGATGTAGATCGCGTGGAACTCGTGACGTGCGTTGTTCAGGAAGTGGATCGTCCCGTTGTGCTGGTCGACCACCACCTTGACGAATGAATAACCACCCAGACTGCCGGACAGCTGGTTGAATGCCGACATAGTCAGCTGTTCTCCGACCAACCCCGCCACGTCGGCTTCCTGGACAGCCACACCCGCTCCTCTCGTGCGTCATTGCAACGAGCAAGTGTGACACCTGGGAGTTTGGGGTTATTCCGGTTGAAATCTCAATTGGCGGCCGTTCGGTTCGCTTTCCCTCAAACCCCCGTTAATTGGAGACCGGCGTCACCTGCCGTTGGGTGAACAATCCAACGTGGTGGGACGCCGGTCTCGTGATGTGAGCCGAACTTCCGGTCCGTGATCTGGGTTACCCCAGCTGGACGGACTCCCGGGCGAGGGTCTCGACGCGCTCCCAGTCGCCCTTCGCGAGGGCGTCCTTCGGGGCCAGCCACGAGCCGCCGACGCAGCCGACGTTGGCCAGCGCGAGGTAGCTCGGCGCGCTCTGCGGCGTGATGCCGCCCGTCGGGCAGAACCGCACGTGCGGGACCGGGCCGCCGATCGACTTCAGGTAGTCGACGCCACCCGCCGCCTCCGCCGGGAAGAACTTCAGCGCGGTCAGCCCGCGCTCGGCCAGCCGCAGCACCTCGGACACCGTCGCCGCGCCGGGCAGGTAGGGCAGTCCGGTCGCGTCGGCGGCGTCGAGCACCCGGTCGGTCGTGCCGGGGGTGACGAGGAACGCCGCCCCGGCCTTCGCCGCCTGCTCCGCGTGCTCCGGCGCTGTGACGGTGCCCGCGCCGATCACGATCTCCGGCACCTCGCGCGCGACGTTCTCGATCGCGGCGAGCGCGGCAGGGGTGCGCAGCGTGAGCTCGATGACGCGAACGCCCCCGCGCAGCAGTGCCTGGGCGAGTGGCACCGCGTGGTCGGCGTCGTCGACCACGACGACGGGGATGACGGGCGACAGCGCGAGCAGGTCCGCCCCGGTGGTCACCCGAAGATTGTCACCGTTGGTCACGAGTGCACTCCTTGCCAGATCTCTTGGCCAGATCTCTTGATCGAAAACCGATATATCGCAGACCGTCCTTGTGCTCGTCCTGCCCACCCCGGATGCAAAAAACGTTTGCGGACGAAGTCAAAAGACTCATTGCAAAGGCGGGTGGGCAGGGACGGTGAGACAGGTGGTCGGCTGCTGTGGTCGGGCTGTGCGGTCAAGCTGGACCGCCCCTGTGCAATGAGTCTTTTGCGGACGAAGTCCAAAGACTCGTTGCTAAGGGGCAGGTCAGCAGTGGTGCCGAAGCCAATATATTGGCCGTACGGGTGTCTAGGACAGCGGGCTAGTGGTGGGTGACCGGGGCGAAGTGGTCGGCGGTGATGGGGCCGAACACCGTCGCGCCGCGGTCGGCCGGTCCGACGCTACGGCGTAGCGCGGCGAACAGCTCGCGGCCCGTGCCCATCCACTCGCGGCTCGTCGGCGGGAAGTCCACCAGGGGACGCGTCGCCAGTTCCTCCGCGGACACCTGGATCTCCAACGTGCCCGCGGTGGCGTCCAGCCGGACGACGTCGCCGTCGCGGACCCGGCCGAGCGGGCCGCCGACGGCGGCTTCCGGGGTCAGCTGGATGGCGGCCGGGATCTTGCCCGAGGCGCCGGACATGCGGCCGTCGGTCACGAGGGCGACCTTGTGGCCGCGGTCCATCAGCACGCCGAGTGGTGGCGTCAGCTTGTGGAGCTCGGGCATGCCGTTGGCCTGGGGGCCCTGCTGGCGGACGACGACGACCACGTCGCGGTCGAGCTCGCCCGCCTTGAAGGCTTCCTGGAACGCCTCCTGGGTGGTGAAGACGCGGGCGGGGGCCTCGACGACGTGGTTCTCCGTCGCCACCGCGGAGACCTTGATGACCGCGCGGCCGAGGTTGCCGGTGAGCATGCGCAGGCCGCCGTCGGAGGCGAACGGGTCCGTGGCCGGGCGCAGGACGTCGAGGTCCAGGGAGCGGCCGGGGCCGTCGACCCAGACCAGTTCGCCGTCGGCCAGCATCGGCTCCTGGCGGTAGCGGTTCAGGCCGTGGCCCGCGACGGTGTTGACGTCGGCGTGCAGCAGGCCGGCGTCGAGCAGGGTGCCGACGACGAACTGGACGCCGCCCGCCGCCTGGAAGTGGTTGATGTCGGCGCTGCCGTTCGGGTAGACCCGTGCGATCAGCGGCACGATCGCCGACAGGTCGTTCAGGTCGTCCCAGCTCAGGTCGATGCCCGCGGCGGCGGCGATGGCGACCAGGTGCATCGTGTGGTTCGTCGAGCCGCCGGTGGCCAGCAGCGCGACGACGCCGTTGACCACGGCCTTCTCGTCGACGACGTGCGCGATCGGGGTGTAGCCCTCGCCCTTGGCCATCTCGACGGCGCGGCGGCCGGCGTGCTCGGTCAGGGCGCGGCGCAACGTGGTGCCCGGCGGGACGAACGAGGCGCCGGGCAGGTGCAGGCCCATGACCTCGACGACCATCTGGTTCGAGTTCGCGGTGCCGTAGAACGTGCAGGTGCCGGGGGAGTGGTACGAGGCGGCCTCGGCCTCCAGCAGGTCGTCGCGCGACGCCTTGCCCTCCGCGTAGAGCTGCCGGACGCGGGCCTTCTCCTTGTTCGACAGGCCGGACGACATCGGGCCCGCGGGCACCAGGATCGCCGGCAGGTGCCCGAACGACAGCGCGCCGATCAGCAGGCCCGGCACGATCTTGTCGCAGACGCCCAGCAGCACCGCGGCGTCGAACATCTCGTGCGACAGGGCCACGCCGGTCGACATGGCGATGACGTCGCGGCTGAACAGCGACAGCTCCATGCCTTCACGGCCCTGGGTGATGCCGTCGCACATCGCGGGCACGCCGCCCGCGAACTGGGACACGCCGCCGACGGCGCGGACCGCGTCCTTGATCCAGGACGGGTACTCCTGGAACGGCTGGTGGGCCGACAACATGTCGTTGTAGGAGGACACGATCGCGACGTTGGACTTGCGCAGCGCGCGCAGCGCCGCCTTGTCGCCGCCGGTGATTCCGGCGAAGCCGTGCGCCAGGTTGCTGCACGCGAAGCCGGACCGGGACGTTCCGTCCTGCGCGGCGGCGGCCACGCGTTCGAGGTACACGCGACGCGAATCGGCGCTTCGGGCGGCGATCCGGCGTGTCACCTCTGTCAGAACAGGATGCAGTTCGGTCATGGGGGTCTCCGGGTCATCACGGGCCGTGGTGGGGCCCTTACGAGACGACAACGGTGGCGTCCCACAGACGGGCGTGACGCCACACACAGTAAGTCATGGCTGGTCGCGGACACAAAAACGATTCAGTAGATGGGAGGCGACCAGTTTTGAATCTTGGCGTGTGGTGCTTGTCACATGGCTTGAGATTGGGCAGAGTGCGGGGCACGACCTTGGAACGGAGGTGTCCCATGAACTCCACGGAGATCGTCGAGCTGCGCCGGGTCATCGGTCAGATGCGGCATGCCGTCAGCAACCTGCGCGCCAGGTATGGCGACGTGGCAGCTGTGCAACGCCTGGCCAACGACGTGGAACGCATGGACATCGACGCAACCGAACTCGTCGACCTGAGCACCCCGAGGCAGCGCGAAGCGCCTCAAGTGGAACGCGAGGTCGTGGTCGTGCCAGACACGCCCTACGACGAGTCGCTCTGGAAGGACGCAGACGACGAAGGACTCGGTGGCTACCGCAACCGGACCTGAGCCGAGCTGAACACGCGGCCCCCGCCTGACGCGGGGGCCGTAGTCGTTCCTCCACAACGACGTGGACCCCCAGAAAGGTGAGTAATGGCGAGGGCAGAGATCGCCGCCAGGACTCTGCGCACGGACCGATGGTGGTTGCCGCCGCTGACGACATTCGTCGGCTTGCTGCTCATCTCGATCTACGCGGCGTTCCGCACGTTCCAGGGGGACTACTACTGGGTCGACCAGTACCACTACCTCACACCGATGTACTCGCCGTGCCTCACGGAGGAGTGCGTCCCGGCGGCCTCGCACTTCGGTCAGTGGTTTCCGGCGCTGCCCGGCTTCCTGACCCCGCCGCTGCTGATCATCCCGTTCCTGCTGGGATTCCGGATCACCTGCTACTACTACCGCAAGGCCTACTACCGCGCGGCCTGGGCGTCACCGCCCGCGTGCGCCGTGGCCGAGCCGCACAGCAAGTACACCGGTGAGACCAGGTTCCCGCTCATCGCGCAGAACCTGCACCGCTACTTCTTCTACGCGGCCTCGCTCCTGCTGCTGGTGAACATCTACGACGCGGTCTCCGCGTTCAGCACCGGCGTGGGTCTCGGCAACATCGTCCTGCTGGTCAACGTCGGCCTGCTGGGCGCCTACACGCTGTCGTGCCACTCGTGCCGCCACATCGCGGGCGGGCGGCTCAAGCACTTCTCCAAGCACCCGGTCCGGTACTGGATGTGGACGCAGATCTCGAAGCTGAACAACCGGCACATGCAACTCGCGTGGGCCTCGCTGATCTTCGTCTGCCTCACGGACCTGTACGTCGCGCTGGTCGCCTCGGGAACGATCTCCGACCTCCGCTTCATCAACTAAGGAGTGGTTTTGCCCGAGCTGGAAAGGCATTCGTTCGACGTTCTCGTGATCGGCGCGGGTGGTGCCGGTCTGCGAGCCGCGATCGAGGCCCGTGAGCACGGCCTGCGCACCGCCGTTCTCTGCAAGTCGTTGTTCGGCAAGGCCCACACCGTCATGGCCGAGGGCGGGATCGCCGCCGCCATGGGCAACGCGAACGAGAGCGACAACTGGCAGGTCCACTTCCGCGACACCATGCGCGGCGGCAAGTTCCTCAACAACTGGCGCATGGCCGAACTGCACGCACAGGAAGCGCCGCAACGGGTCTGGGAACTGGAGACCTACGGCGCGCTGTTCGACCGCACCAAGGACGGCCGCATCTCGCAACGCAACTTCGGCGGCCACGAGTACCCGCGTCTCGCGCACGTCGGCGACCGCACCGGCCTCGAACTGATCCGCACGCTGCAGCAGAAGATCGTGTCGTTGCAGCAGGAGGACTTCAAGGAGTTCGGCGACTACGAGGCGCGCCTGCGGGTGTTCCAGGAGTTCACCGTCACCGACCTCGCCAAGGACGGCGACAAGGTCGCCGGCGCGTTCGGCTACTGGCGCGAGTCCGGCCGGTTCGTGCTGTTCGAGGCGCCGGCGGTGATCCTCGCGACCGGCGGCATCGGCAAGTCCTTCAAGGTCACCTCGAACTCCTGGGAGTACACCGGCGACGGTCACGCGCTCGCGATGCGCGCGGGTGCCTCGCTGATCAACATGGAGTTCATCCAGTTCCACCCCACCGGGATGGTCTGGCCGCCGTCCGTCAAGGGCATCCTCGTCACCGAGTCCGTGCGCGGTGACGGTGGCGTGCTGCGCAACTCCGACGGCAAGCGGTTCATGTTCGACTACATCCCCGAGGTGTTCAAGGACAAGTACGCGGACAACGAGGAAGAGGCCGACCGCTGGTACACCGACCAGGCGAACAACCGGCGCCCTCCGGAACTGCTGCCGCGTGACGAGGTCGCCCGCGCGATCAACTCCGAGGTCAAGGCCGGGCGCGGATCACCGCACGGCGGCGTCTTCCTCGACGTGTCCACACGTCTGCCCGCCGAGGAGATCCGGCGGCGGCTGCCGTCCATGCACCACCAGTTCAAGGAACTGGCCGATGTGGACATCACCGCGCAGCCGATGGAGGTCGGCCCGACCTGTCACTACGTGATGGGCGGCGTCGAGGTCGACCCGGACACCGGATCGTCTTCCGTACCAGGGCTTTTCGCCGCCGGCGAGGTCTCGGGCGGCATGCACGGCTCGAACCGGCTCGGCGGCAACTCGCTGTCGGACCTGCTCGTGTTCGGGCGCAGGGCGGGAGCAGGTGCCTCGGAGTACGTGCGGGCGATGAGCGAACGTCCTGTGGTGCCGGAGGAACTCGTCGCCGAGGCACGCGAGACGGCCCTCAAACCCTTCCAGCAGGAAGGCGGCGAGAACCCGTACACGCTGCACATGGAACTGCAGCAGTCGATGAACGACCTCGTCGGCATCATCCGCAAGGCGGGTGAGATGGAAGAGGCGTTGCAGCGGCTGGAGAAGCTCAAGGAACGCGCGCAGGCGCTGACCGTCGAGGGACACCAGCAGTTCAATCCCGGCTGGCACCTCGCACTCGACCTGCGCAACATGCTGCTGGTGTCGGAGTGCGTGGCGAAGGCGGCGTTGCTGCGCACCGAGTCCCGCGGCGGCCACACCCGTGACGACTATCCCGTGATGGACGCCGAGTGGCGCCGGAAACTGTTGGTGTGCAAGGCGTCCGGTGACGGCGCCGAGGTGACGGAGAAGGCGCAGATCCCGATCCGGCACGACCTGCTGGACCTGTTCGACCGCAGCGAGCTGGAGAAGTACCTCACCGCCGAGGAGTTGTCATGAGCTACCAGGGGAAGTTCCGGGTGTGGCGCGGTGACGACTCCGGCGGTGCGCTGGAGGACTTCACCGTCGAGGTCAACGAGGGCGAGGTCGTCCTCGACATCATCCACCGGCTGCAGGCCACGCAGACGCCGGACCTCGCGGTGCGGTGGAACTGCAAGGCGGGCAAGTGCGGCTCGTGCTCGGCGGAGATCAACGGACGCCCGCGGCTGCTCTGCATGACCCGAATGTCGATCTTCGACGAGTCGGAGACGATCACGGTCACGCCGATGCGGACGTTCCCGATCATCCGCGACCTCGTGACCGACGTGTCCTTCAACTACACCAAGGCGCGCGAGGTCCCGTCGTTCGCTCCGCCGAAGGATCTGGCGCCGGGCGAGTACCGGATGCAGCAGGTCGACGTCGAGCGCTCGCAGGAGTTCCGCAAGTGCATCGAGTGCTTCCTGTGCCAGAACACCTGCCACGTGGTGCGTGACCACGAGGAGAACAAGGAGGCGTTCTCGGGGCCGCGGTTCCTCATGCGGGTCGCCGAACTGGAGATGCACCCGCTCGACACCGCGGACCGCGTCGACCAGGCCCAGGAACAACACGGGCTCGGTCTCTGCAACATCACCAAGTGCTGCAGCGAGGTGTGCCCCGAGCACATCCACATCACCGACAACGCGCTCATCCCCATGAAGGAGCGCGTCGCCGACCGCAAGTACGACCCGATCGTCTGGCTCGGCAACAAGCTGTTCAAGCGGTCCTAGCGACGGCCTGCGGTATGACCAGCCCGGACTCGTAGGCCATCACGACGGCCTGAGCCCGGCTGGTCAGCCGCAGCTTCGTCATCACGCGGTTGAGGTGCGTCTTCACCGTGCCCTCCGTGACCGTCAGCCTGGTCGCGATCGCCGTGTTCGTCAGGCCGGTGCCGACGAGCCGCAGCACCTCGCGTTCGCGGTCGGTCAGCTCGTCCAGCCCGACCGAACCCCACGGAGAGACAGCCGAATCGCCCCTCAGGTACGCCGCCACGAGCCTGCGCATCACCGTGGGGCCGAACTGCATCTCCCCGGACGCGACGGCGGTGATCGCGGCGATCAGCCTGGCCGGCTCGGACTCCTTCAGCACGAACCCGGCCGCCCCCAGCCGCAACGCCTCGTGGACGTACTCGTCCAGGTCGAAGGTGGTCAGCACCAGCACCCGCGCGGACGTCGCGGCGCGGGTGAGCGCCGCCAGCCCCGGCAGGCGGATGTCCAGCACGATCACGTCCGGTCTCGACGACCCGGCCAGCGCGCAGGCGGTGTCGCCGTCCCCGGCCTCACCGACGACGGTCAGATCTGGTGCAGCGTTCAGCAAAGCGACCAGGCCGGCACGGAACAACGGCTGGTCGTCGACTACGAGTACGCGCGTCACAATGCCCTCATTCTTGTGACGTCACCGCGGTAGATCCCCCACCACGAGCGTACCGCGAAAGTTGACGGGAGATCCACTCTTCGTGAGACGACCCGGTTCCGCCTCCGTCGCTACGTTCGGCGCCATGCGAACCGCATCGGCCGATCTGCTCGCCGTCCGGACGATCACCGTGGACGGCTCGGACGTCTACCTCCGGGTCACGAACAGTCCCGTCGACCTGGAGATCCGGTGGTCCCGCGACGGCGACCACCGGGTGGCGGGCAGCCCCGTGCTGTTCCCGGCGGGGGACCGTGCACGCCGGTTGCTCGGCACGAACTTCCGCGCCGGCACCACGTTCTGCCTCGACGTGGTGGGTCAGGCGGGCGAGGACTGGTGCGGTGTCGTCGACTGGAACGTCTGACTTCCGAAGGGACTCTCGATGAAACGCGCTCTCGCCGGCCTGCTCGCCGTGGGCTTCGCGATGCTGTCGGCCACGCCCGCGCAGGCGGCGTCGACGACGATCACGGTGCCGTTCAAGGAGAACCAGATCACGTGGTTCACCACCGCGCGCACGATCACCGTCGCCGGGTCGAACATCGACGCCCAGGTCGCGCTCGGCGGTGTCATGCAACTCGCCTGGTACAAGTGCGGCGACCGCAACACGCGCGGGGCGTTCGTGCGGATGGAGGAGACCCGCAAGCACGTCGGCACGAACTTCAAGGCGGGCACCAAGTTCTGCCTCGCCTCCAACAGCCCGTACACCTCGGGCACCGTCGGAGGAACGCTGTGGTGGAGCGGCAACTGACCGGACTGCTCGCCGTCGCCCTGCTGGCCGGGTGCACGGCGGCACCTCCGGCAGAGCCCCGGCTGGTCGACCAGGTGCAGTACACACGGGACATGCGGGACGGTTCCGCGAGGTTCACCTGGCCGGACGGGCGCGAACCCGACCTGGGGGTGCTCGCGGAGAAGTCGGGACCGGGCCAGGACAAGGCACCGGCCGGCAGCGAGCGGATCGTCCTGGAGATCACCAACTCGTGCGCCTGGTACCTCGGCTGGCAGGACGCGCGCGACCGCGGCGACCAGCAGGCCGAGAGCGCCGCGCTGAAGGTGATGGACGAGGTGCTGCCGACGTTCTCCCCAGAGGACCCCGACGGGCAGCGTTACGCCCGTGAGACGGCCGCGAAGGCCAGGACGGGCGACGGCTCGCTGGCCGCCGGCTACGTGACGAACAACTGCGAGTCCGTGCACTGGAAATAGCGACGGGGGCGTGTCCGATGTGGACACGCCCCCGTTCGCACGAACCGACGGATCAGACGGTGATCCCACCGCCGACGCCCGCCGTGGAAGCGTTGCCGAGCTGGACCTGCCCGGCGGCGTCGTTGTCGGTCTTGATGACCTTCTTGTTGCGGCGGTTGCGCTTCTCGAGGTAGGTCGCGAGCCACGTCAGCAACAGGCACAGTCCGATGTAGACCAGGGCGACCACGATCATCACCGGGATCATCGGGCGGCCGAAGTTGACGGCGTCACCACCGATGCGCGTACCCCACCGCAGCAGCTCCTCGAAGGTGATGAGGAAGCCGAGCGCGGTGTCCTTCAGCAGCACGACGAGCTGGCTGATGATGGTCGGCAGCATCGCCCGCAACGCCTGCGGCAGCAGCACGAACGTCATCACCTGCGTCTTGCGCATGCCCAGTGCGTACGCGGCCTCGCTCTGGCCCTTCGGCAGCGAGTTGATGCCCGCGCGGAAGATCTCCGCGAGCACCGAGCCGTTGTACAGCATCAGGCTGATCACGACCGCCGTGAACGCGCTCAGCTTCACCCCGGCCACGGGAAGGCCGTAGTAGAAGAAGAACATCATGATCACGAGCGGGATCGCGCGGAAGACCTCGACGATCACCGCCGCGGGAGCGCGCACCCAGGCGTGGTCGGACAGCCGTGCCGCGGCGAAGATCGCGCCGAACACGAGTGCCAGCGCCGCGCCGACGGCGAACGCGCCGAGCGTGTTGCCGATGGCCTCGACGAGCGAGAGCTGGATCTGCTTGTAGTTGATCCAGTCGAGCCTTCGGGCGGTGAACTGGTCGGTGACGATGAACCTCATCACCACGTACACCAGCGCCGCGGCCACCGCCGCGATGCCGATGACGGCCATGATCTTGTGACGGACGCGGGCCTTCGGACCCGGGACGTCGAACAGCACCATGCTCATCGGGCCACGCTCCACCGCTTCTCGAAGACCTGCTGGACGTACGTCAGCGGCATCACGAGGATGACGAACCCGATGGCGACCCACACGAGTCCGACGAGGACGTTGTCACCCTGGTCCGACAGCTGCTCGCGGATGTTGCCCGCCTGGAAGACGGCGAAGCCCGACGCGACCGTCGTGTTCTTCAGCAACGCGATCATCGTGCTCGTCATCGGCGGCACGACCGAGCGCAGCGCCTGCGGCAGCACCACGTTGCCGAGCATCTGCGTGAACGTGAGACCCAGCGCGCGGGAGGCTTCGGCCTGCCCGACCGGCACCGTGTTGATGCCCGATCGCACGACCTCGCAGACGAACGCCGCCGTGTAGAGCGTCAGCGCCACCACCGCGGCCGTGTACTCGTCGATCTTCAGGATCTCCAGCAGCGGGTACGCGAACACGAAGAACACGAAGACCAGCGTCAGCGGCGTGTTGCGCACGACCGTCACGTACGTCGTGCCGACACCGCGGAACACCGGCACCGGGCTGACCCTCAGCGCCGCGAGGAGCGTGCCCAGCACCAGCGACAGCACCGCGGAGACCGCGAAGAGTTGGAGAGTCTGGCCAAAAGCGCGCAGGAACAGATCTAGGTTGTTGGTGAGGACGCTCATCGGTTTCCTTGCCGTCCGTCCGCCTTCAAAGGAACGGCCGGTGGACCCACGCGGGATCCACCGGCCACGTGAGGAACCGTCAGTACCGGTCGATCTTCGGCTTCTCGGCGGACGAGCCGGACTTGCCCAGCGTGCCGTCGTAGATCTTCTGCCACGTGCCGTCGTCCAGCGAGGCCTGCAGGACGTCGTTCACCTTGTCGCGCAGGGCCTTGTCGTCCTTGGGCAGGCCGATGCCGTACGGCTCGCTGGAGAACGTCTTGCCGACGACCTTCAGCTTGCCGTCCTCGGCGGCCGCGTAGCCCTTGAGGATCGCGTCGTCCGTGGTGACCGCGTCGACCTCACCGTTGAGGAGCTTGGTGACGCACTGCGAGTAGCCCTGGAACTCGAGGACGTTGCCCTCCTCGGTCAGCTTCTCGTCCTTGATGCGCTTGGCCGGCGTGGAGCCGGTCACCGAGCACACCTTCTTGCCCTTGAGGGTTTCCTTGCCGGTGATGTCGGTGTTGTCCTTCTTCACCAGCAGGTCCTGGCCGGCGACGAAGTACGGGCCCGCGAACGAGACCTTCTCCTTGCGGCCGGCGTTGATCGTGTAGGTGCCGACGTAGTAGTCGACGTCACCGTTGATCAGCGCCTGCTCGCGAGCGGCCGACTGGATCGTCTTGAACTGGATCTTCTCGGGGTCGAAGCCCAGCTTCGCCGAGATCAGGCGCGCGATGTCGATGTCGAAACCGCTGTACTTGTTCGTCGTCGGGTCCTTGTAGCCCAGACCCGGCTGGTCCTCCTTGACCCCGACGATCAGCGAGCCACGGGACTTGATCTTCTCGAACGTGGGCGAGCCGTCGACCTTGACGTCCTTGGCGACCTCGAAGAGGCCGGCGGGCGCCGCCGTGTCGGTCGGGCTGCCCTCCTTGCCACACGCGGTCAGGGCCAGTGCGCCCGTCAGCAGCACCGCCGCAAGGGTGCGAACCCTCATCGTCCTTCTCCTGCCATTCGTTCGAAACGTGGGCTGACTACTAGTGAGTCAGGATCTTGCCAAGGAAGTCCTTCGCGCGGTTGGACTTCGGCGCCGAGAAGAACGCTTCCGGGGTGGAATCCTCGACGACCTCGCCGTCGGACATGAAGATCACCCGGTCCGCGGCCTTGCGGGCGAAGCCCATCTCGTGCGTGACGACCAGCATCGTCATCCCGTCCTTGGCCAGGCCCGTCATGACGTCCAGGACCTCCTGGACCATCTCCGGGTCGAGCGCGGACGTGGGCTCGTCGAACAGCATCACCTTGGGCTTCATGGCGAGCGCGCGGGCGATCGCCGCACGCTGCTGCTGTCCACCGGAGAGCTGAGCGGGGAACTTGTCGGCCTGGTTGGCGATCCCGACCCGCTCCAGCAGTTCCATCGCCGTCTTGCGCGCCTCGGCGGCGGGCGTCTTGCGCACCTTCGTCGGCGCGAGCATGACGTTCTCGACGATGGTCTTGTGCGCGAAGAGGTTGAAGGACTGGAACACCATGCCGACGTCGGCGCGCAGGCGGGCCAGTTCTTTTCCTTCGGCGGGAAGCGGTTGCCCGTCCACCTCGATGACACCAGAATCGATCGGTTCGAGGCGGTTGATGGTCCGGCACAGGGTCGACTTACCGGAACCCGACGGCCCCAGCACGACCACGACCTGCCCCTTCGGCACTTCCAGTTCCACGTTCTTGAGCACGTGCAACGGGCCGAAGAACTTGTCCACACCCGCCACACGAATCATCGGCGGTGCAGAGGCGGCAGTCATCCAGTCCTCCATTGGGGGTCGTCGGCGTTGGCGGAAACCTAGGTGTCCGCCACCACACCAGTCCAGGACATTGAGCAAGACTTAGGGTCTCAACTCTGTCACAGGCAGACATCGGTTGCCCGGGAGGTAGCGAAAGTGCGCGTGCTGCTCGTCGAGGACGACGACAGGGTCGCCGAGGCCTTGGTCCCAGCCCTGACCAGACGGGGTTTCCACGTGGACCGGCAGGCCACGGGCCGCGGCACGCTCGACCGCCTCGCAGGCGTCGACGTGGTGCTGCTCGACCTCGGCCTGCCCGACATGGACGGTGTGACGCTGTGCCGTGCCATCAGGGCCGCGTCGGACGTCGCGATCATCGTGGTGTCCGCGCGAGGGGAGATCGACGACCGGATCCTCGGCCTGCACGCCGGGGCCGACGACTACCTGGTCAAGCCCTATGACGTGGGCGAACTCGTCGCGCGCGTGCACGCCGTCCGCCGTCGCCGCGGCGCGGACCCGGTCGGCGTGGGCGCGGTGTCCACAGAGGTGTTCGAGACCGGCGACGTGCGGGTCGACCTGGGGCGTCACGAGGTCACGGTCGCGGGGGAGTCGGTCGCCCTGTCGCGCAAGGAGTTCCAGGTGCTCGCGCTGGTGATGGCGGCGGGCGGCGCGGTGTGCACGCGGGAGCGGATCCTCGCCGAGGTGTGGGGCCGCACCTGGTCCGGAGCGAACCGCACGCTGGACGTGCACGTCGCCACCCTGCGGACCAAGCTCGGCAGGCCCGCGTTGCTGGAGACCGTGCGCGGCGTCGGATATCGGCTGGGGCAGGTGTGATCTCAATTGGGTGATCTTTTGTCGTCGGCGTGTCGCGGCCGGGCGGGGTGACGGCCCGTGAGGTCACGACTGCTGGGCGTGGTGCTCGCCCTGATCGTGCTGGTGCTGGTGGGCCTGGGCGTGCCGCTGGGCCGCAACGTGGCGGCCGCGGAGCAGCAGGAGATGTTCCTCGACCGGCTCACCGACACCAGCCGGTTCGCCTCGCTCGCGCAGCGTCCGCTCATCGACGACAGCCCGCACCTGCTGCGGCCGGAGCTGGAGCGCTACGACGAGCTGTACGACATCGGCGTGGCCGTGGTGGCCCGCGACGCGCCGACCGTGCCGCTGGTGGCCTCGCGCAACGACCTCGCGCTCGGTGACCCCGCCGTGCAGGACCTGGTCAGCAAGGCGCTGGCCGGGCGCCTGCCGGTCGCGCCGGCGTTGTTCACGCCGTGGAGCGACGCGAAGGTCGTGCTCGCCGAACCGGTCCTGGTCGACGGCGAGGTGCGCGGTGCGGTGATCACGTTCTCCCCGACGGCCAAGACCCGCTTCGAGGTGCTCGCGTGGTGGGCGCTGCTGCTCGCGGGAAGCCTGCTGGTGCTGGCGCTCGCGGTGCTGCTGGCGCTTCCGGTGGTGCGCTGGACGTTGCGCCCGGTGCAGGCGCTGGACGAGGCGACCGGGAAGCTCCTCGCCGCGGTGGTGTCGGGCCGGCCGGTGCCGCCGGTGGGCGCGGAGAGCGGGCCGCCGGAACTGCGGCAGCTGTCGCGGTCGTTCGACCAGATGGCCGCGAACGTGAGCGATGTGCTTGCCGCGCAACGGGCCTTCGTCGCGGACGCGTCACACCAGTTGCGCAATCCGTTGACCGCGCTGAAACTGCGGCTGTCCAACCTGGAGGGTCACGTCGACGGTGAGGGGGAGGTGCACCAGGTCGAGGCGCTGAGCGAGACCGACCGGCTCAACCGCATCCTCGACGAGCTGCTCGCCATGGCGCGCGCCGAGTCCAGTTCCGTGGACCCGGTGCCGGTCGACGTCGACAAGTCCGTGGCCGCGCGGCTGACCGCGTGGTCGTCGGCCGCGGCGGCGAAGGACGTGCATCTCGTGCTCGACGGGGAACGCGTCGGCATGGCCCTCGTCCCGCCGCGCGGTGTCGAGACGATCCTGGACGCACTGCTCGACAACGCGTTGAAGTTCACCGCCGAGGGCACGCTGATCGTGGTGGACGCGCGCAAGTCCGACGGCGTCGTCCGGCTCTCCGTCGCCGACCACGGGCCCGGTCTGCAGCCCGACGAGCTCGAACGGGCCACCGACCGGTTCTGGCGAAGCCCCGCGCACCAGAACGTGCCCGGCTCCGGGCTGGGGCTCTCGATCGTGCGGCTGCTGGTCGAACGCGTCGAAGGCACCGTCCAGCTGGAATCACCCGAGGACGGCGGCTTGAAGGTCGTGATCGAACTGCCCGCCGTCTAGACCCCGGGGATCAGACTTTGGCCTCGCGGTAGTAGCGCATGGCGCCGGGATGCAGCGGCACCGGTGATGTCTCGATCGCGGACCGCTGCTCTATCGTGCGCGCCGCCGAGTGCGCCTTCACCAGGTCGGGCTGGCCCTCGAACAGCTGCCGCACCAGCGCTTCGGCCACGTCGTCGGGCATCGACTCGTTGACGAGCAGGAAGTTGCGCACGACGAGCGTGATGACCGGCCCGGACTGCAGGTAGTAGGTGGAGGCGGGCAGCGTCGCCGATCCGTAGACGGGGTACTGCTGGCGGAACTTCAGCAGCTCGTCCTTGAGGTCGAGCATCCGCACGCCGAGCCCCTTGGTGAGATCGGTGATCCGGCGCGTCGGCAGGCCGCCCGACCAGAAGAACGCGTCGAGCCTGCCCTCCTGCATCGCACCGGCGGAGTCGTCGAGGCCGAGGTTCACGGCCTGCGGCCGGACGTTCTCGGACTGCAGCAGCTTGGTCGCGATGATCTCGACGCCGGACTCCTTCGCGCCGATCGACACGCGCAGCCCCGACAGGTCGCGCAGCTTCGCCACCGGCAGGTCGGCGCGGACGATGACCTGCAGGTAGTCGTCGTGCATGCGGGCCAGCGCGCGCAACCGGTCGGAGCCCGGCATGTCTTCGAGCGCGTCCGCCTGGGAGAAGCCGACCTGGGCCTGGTTGTTGATCAGCCGGGTGACGTTGTCCTTGGAGCCGGCCGTCTGCACGACCTGGGGCCGCACGATGCCGAGACGCCCGCTCCAGATGTCCGCGAGGCCGTTGCCGAGCGAGTAGTAGACGCCGCCCTCACTGCCCGTGGCCATCGTGATCTTGATGTCCGTCACCGTGCTGCTACAGCCCGTCAGGACCGTTGCGGCGGTCAACAGGCTCACGGCGGCATGCAGTCGTCCCAGCACCAGCGCATCGTGCCACGGGGGTGCCCGGCCCTTGCACCCGACGAAGGTCCTGCCTGGTCACGGCGCGAATGGGACATGCTTTGTGCGGTCCGCGAAACTCGGGCGTTTGACCAGGGGTTATCGTGTTCGTGTGAGTACCGCGCAGGTTCGCAAGAGCTTCCAGATCCGCACGTTCGGGTGTCAGATGAACGTGCACGACTCCGAGCGGCTCGCCGGTCTGCTGGAGGACGCGGGCTACGCGCGTGCCGGCGAGGACGAGCAGGCCGACGTCGTCGTCTTCAACACCTGCGCGGTCCGCGAGAACGCCGACAACAAGCTGTACGGCACGCTCGGCCACCTCGCCCCGCAGAAGACGGCGAACCCGGGCATGCAGATCGCGGTCGGCGGCTGCCTCGCGCAGAAGGACCGCAGCGAGATCGTCCGGCGCGCCCCGTGGGTGGACGTCGTGTTCGGCACGCACAACATCGGGTCGTTGCCGGTGCTGCTCGAACGCGCCCGCCACAACTCCGAGGCACAGGTGGAGATCCTCGACGCCCTGGAGACGTTCCCGTCGTCGCTGCCTGCCTCGCGCGACTCGGCCTACTCGGGCTGGGTGTCGATCTCGGTGGGCTGCAACAACACCTGCACGTTCTGCATCGTGCCGTCGTTGCGCGGCAAGGAGAAGGACCGCCGCCCCGGCGACGTGCTGGCCGAGGTGCAGACGCTCGTGGACGAGGGCGTGCTGGAGGTGACGTTGCTGGGCCAGAACGTCAACTCCTACGGCGTCGAGTTCGGCGACCGGCTGGCGTTCGGCAAGCTGCTGCGCGCCTGCGGTGAGATCGACGGACTGGAGCGCGTGCGCTTCACCTCGCCGCACCCCAAGGACTTCACCGACGACGTCATCGCCGCCATGGCCGAGACGCCCGCCGTGTGCCACAGCCTGCACATGCCGCTGCAGTCCGGTTCGGACCGCCTGCTCAAGGCGATGCGCCGCTCGTACCGCACCGAGAAGTACCTGGGGATCATCGACAAGGTCCGCGCCGCCATGCCGGACGCCGCGATCACCACCGACATCATCGTCGGCTTCCCCGGCGAGACCGAGGAGGACTTCCAGGGCACGCTCGACGTGGTGCGCCAGGCCCGTTTCTCGTCGGCGTTCACGTTCCAGTACTCGAAGCGCCCCGGCACCCCGGCGGCCGACCTGCCGGACCAGTTGCCCAAGGCCGTCGTGCAGGAGCGGTTCGACCGGCTCGTGGCGCTGCAGAACGAGATGACGCACTCGTTGAACATCGAGCAGGTCGGCCGCACGGTCGAGGTCCTCGTCGCCACGGGTGAGGGCAAGCGCGACGCCGAGACCCACCGCATGAGCGGCCGTGCGCGTGACGGACGCCTCGTGCACTTCGCGCCCGGTGCGATCGTTCCGCGTCCTGGTGACGTCGTGGAGACCGTCGTGACGTACGCGGCCCCGCACTACCTCGTCGCGGACGGCGAACCGCTGTCGTGGCGCCGCACCAAGGCCGGTGACCGTTCCGAGGCCGGCATCAAGCCCAAGACCGCGGGCATCGGCCTCGGTCTGCCGTCGTTCGGAGCGCCCGAGCCGTTGCCCGTGGTGTCAGGGTGCGCGGCCCAGTGAGTGATGAGGACTTCTTGCGCAAAGAGATCGACGCGGTGGAGCACGAGGCGGCCAGGCGCATCGACCCCGGAACGGGCGCGCTGACGATCTCGATCGCGGTGCTCGCGATCCTGGTGTCGCTGGTCCTGCCGTGGATCGGCGAGCACACCGGCCTGCAGGTCGTGCTGGGTGAGTCGTCGCTGTTCCTTCCGACGCTGTTCTCCTACCTCGCGCTGGGCATCGGCGTGCTCGGCTCCGGCATCACGCTCGCGGTGCGGCGCTGGGGGCTCACGTGGGTGTGCTCGCTGGGGCTGTTCGCGGGGTCGATCATCGGCGTGCTGTCGATCTGGACGCAGCAGACGACGACGAGCAACAAGACGATCGGTCCCGGTCCAGGGATCGGATTGATCATCGCGGTGATCGCGGTGATCCTCCTGCTGGTGAAGTGGGTGCAGATCGCGGCCTCACGCCCGCCCCAGCTGTGACGAACGGGGCGCAGTGCCCCCTGAAAACGCCTGAGGGCCCCTCTCCGCACGGGAGAGGGGCCCTTTCAGGGCTTGCTGACTAGCGGGTCGCCAGGGCCTGCTCAGCGGCGGCGAGCCACTCGCGCCACTGGGCCGCCTGCGCCTCGGCCTGCTCGGTGCGGCGCTTGTCGCCCGCGGCACGGGCCTTCGCGGCCTGCGCCTCGAACTGCTCCACGCGCTCGCGGAACTGGGCCACGCGGGCCTCGGCCTCGGGGTCGGACCGGCGCCACTGGGCGTCGACCGCGCCGCGGACCTTCTCCTCGATGGAGCGGAGCTTGCCCTCAAGCTCGCGGATGCGCTCGCGCGGCACCTTGCCGATCGCGTCCCAGCGCTCCTGGATCTTGTAGAGGGCGTTGCGCGCCGACTCGAGGTCGCCCGTCGGGTCGATGCCCTCGGCCTCGGCGAGCAGCTCCTCCTTCAGCTTCGCGTTGGCCGTGAACTCGGCGTCCCGCTCGCTGAACGCTTCGGAGCGCTTCTGGAAGAACGCGTCCTGCGCGGCCCGGAACCGCTGCCACAGCGCGTCGTCGGCCTCCTTGGGCGCACGCCCGGCGGCCTTCCACTCGACCATGAGCTCCTTGTAGCGACCGGCCGTGGTGCCCCAGTCGTCGGAGTCGACGAGCTTCTCGGCCTCCTCGACCAGCGACTGCTTGGAGGTCTTCGCCACCGAACGCTGGCGGTCGAGGTCCGCGAAGTGCGAGCCGCGACGGCGGTTGAACGCGTCGCGCGCCTTCGAGAACCGGCGCCACAGCTGCTCGTCGGTCTTGCGGTCGACGCCGCGGATGGTCTTCCACTCGTCGAGGATCTGACGCAGCCGGTCGCCCGCGACCTTCCACTGCGTCGACTCGGTCGCGATCGACTCCGCCTCGTCGACCAGCGCCTGCTTGCGCGCCACGGACTGGGCTCGGGCGGCCTCCTTGGCCTCCTTCGCCTTCTCCATGCCGGCCTCTGCCTGGACCAGCACGTGCTCGACGCGGGCGGCCAGCGCCTTCAGGTCGCCGACGACGGCGGCCTCGGCGAGCTGCTCCTTGACGTGCTTCGCGCTGGTCATGGCGTGCTTGGGGTCGCCGGCACCGGACTTGAGCCGCGACACGAGCAGCTCGACCTCGGTGCGCAGGTCGTCGAAGCGCCGCGCGAAGTGCGCGAGACCCTCGACCGGCTCACCGGCCTGCCACGACCCGACAGCACGTTCGCCGTCCTCGGTCTTCACGTACACGGTGCCGTCGGCGTCCACGCGCCCCCAGCGGTCAGGGTGGTCCGACGCCACGGGGACGGCCGGAGGCGTCGCCTGCGGTGCGGTCTCCTTCGGCGTTTCCTCGACCCCACCCTCGGCTGCGTCCGCGACTGGGGCGGTCACGGCCACGGCCTCCGGTGTGCTGTCCTGCTCCGACATCGCCGGTTCCTCCCATCTGACGCCCGTGCCTGCCACGGGCGCCCCGCCGTTGGCGGGGCCGATGCAATACGGGCGCTGGAGGGTCTCCCGTCCCCAGTGCCCCGCGCGCATTCAAACAGGTCAGAGCTCGACTCGGTACTGGGAGTCCACGATAGGTAGCCTCGTCGCTCGTGATCACCCGTGCCGCGGTGGTGCCGCACCCACCTCTTCTGGTCCCGGAACTGGTCGTGGGAGCCGCCGCAGAAACCGAGCCCGTGCGGGCCGCAACCCTTGCCGCAGCAGGAAAACTGCCCGGTCCGTGGGTCGCGGTCGCCGTGGACGACAGCGGCCCCTCGACGTACTCGCCGCCGTTGTCGGGAACTTTTCTCGGTTATGGGGTCGATGTGCCTGTGTCACTCGGCGGTGACCTGCCGCCGGATGCGCGGATTCCGTTGCCCGTGCTGGTCACCGCGTGGCTGAGGGAACACTGCGGAGTCGAGGTGTCACGCGTCGAACTCGTGCCGCCTGACCTGCCCGCTTCCGACTGTGTCTCGTTTGGACAACAACTCGCCGCGGAGGTGAATTCCGGGTCGGAATCTGAGGACGTTGGACTCTTGTTCCTCGGCGACGGCTCCACCCGGCACGGCCCGCGCTCGCCGGGGTCCGACGACGAGCGTTCGGGACCTTTTGATTCTTTGGTCCACACTCTGCTGGCGAACGCCGACGTGTACGGCCTGCTCGGTCTCGACGTCGGCCTCGCCCGTGAACTGGGCGCGCAGGGTCGTGCGGCGTGGCAGGTCCTCGCGGGCGTGCCAGGACCGTGGCGCGGCCTGGGCGCCGAGTTCTTCGCACCGTTCGGCGTGGGCTACCACGTCGCAGTCTGGGAGCGCCCGTGATCACCCCCATCGCAGTCGTCGGACCCACCGCGACCGGCAAGTCCGACCTGGCCGTCGCGCTCGCGGAGCGGTTCGGGGGAGAGGTCGTCAACGCCGACGCCATGCAGCTCTACCGCGGCATGGACATCGGCACCGCGAAGATGCCGCTCTCGGAACGCCGTGGCGTGCCGCACCACCTGTTCGACGTCCTGTCCGTCACCGAGACCGCGTCGGTGGCCGCCTACCAGCGCGAAACGCGGGCCGTCGTCGAGGAGTTGCTCGCCGCCGGCCGTCCGCCGGTCCTCGTCGGCGGATCGGGGCTGTACGTGCAGGCCGTGCTGGACGACCTGAAGTTCCCCGGCACCGACGACGCGGTGCGCCTGCGTTTCGAGGCGGAACTGGCCTCGGCGGGCTCGGAGGCGTTGCACCGGCGTCTGCAGGAGCTCGACCCGGCCGCCGCGATCGCGATCCTGCCGTCCAACGGCCGCCGCATCGTGCGCGCGCTGGAGGTCATCGAGCTGACGGGGCAACCGTTCTCGGCGAATCTCCCCAAGCCCGGCCCCGCCCGTTACGGCACCGTCCAGATCGGCGTCGACCGCGAGGTGTCCGAACTGGACGGCCGCGTCGACCAGCGAGTGGACGCGATGTTCGCTTCCGGCCTGGAAGACGAGGTGCGCGCTCTCGTCCGGCTCGGCCTGCGCGACGGCAAGACCGCGTCGCGCGCGCTGGGCTACCAGCAGGTGCTGTCCGCAATGGACGGAGCCTGCACGATCGACTTCGCCGCGGAGGAGACCAAACGCGCCACCCGCCGGTTCGTGCGCCGGCAGCGGTCGTGGTTCCGGCGTGACCAGCGCATCACCTGGCTCGACGGTGCTCGGCCTGATCTTTTGGAGGCCGCCGGTAACCTTGTCCCGTGGAGTTCGTGAAGGGGCACGGCACGGAGAACGACTTCGTCGTCCTGCCCGACCTCGATGACGCGTTGGACCTGACCGTCGCCCGCGTGCAGGCGCTGTGCGACCGGCAGCGAGGCCTGGGCGCCGACGGCGTGCTGCGCGTCGTGCGCACAGGTGGCTCCGAGGGCAAGTGGTTCATGGACTACCGCAACGCCGACGGATCCATCGCCGAGATGTGCGGCAACGGCCTGCGCGTCTTCGCCCGCTACCTGGTCGACGCGGGCCACCAGCCGCAGGGCACGTTCGTCGTGGGCACGCGCGCGGGGGACCGCACGGTCACCACGCACCCGGACGGGTCCGTCACGAACGACATGGGCCCCGCGCGGGTCACCGGCACGTCCATCGCCGCGGTCGACGGTTCCGGCATCGGGGGCTTCGCGGTCGACGTCGGCAACCCGCACCTCGCGTGCGTCACCGAGGTCCCGGTCGAGGACTTCGACCTCACCGCACCGCCCGGCTTCGACCCGGTGATGTTCCCGCACGGCGTCAACGTCGAACTCATCAACGTCATCGGCGCGGACGCGCTGCGCATGCGCGTCTACGAGCGCGGCGTCGGCGAGACCCGCTCGTGCGGCACCGGCACCGTCGCGTCCGTCGCCTCCTGGCTCGCCGGCCAGGGCAGGACCACGGGCTCGGCGACCGTCGACGTCCTCGGCGGTCAGGTGTCGGTCACCATCGAGCTGACGACGTCGACCCTCACCGGACCTGCCGTGCTCGTCGCCCGCGGCGAGCTCGACAAGTCCTGGTGGGACGCCCTTGCCTGATCCGATACCGCGTAACTGATATCCGATATATCAGTTGAGCTGGTAAATCTCGATCTTCCCGAGCCGGTCGGGCCTGACGACGCTCGGGTTCGAGTCGGGCGCGGTCAGGCAGACGAGCTTGTCGTCGACGACCGCGACGGCGAAGCACGTCTGCGTCGTCTCCACCTTGTTGGTGATCTTGCCGCCCTCGGTCACCCGGAACACCGCGGGCTGCAACGCGGCAGCCACCCAGACGCCGTCCCCGTCGCCCGCGATCCCGTCCGGCGCGATCCCGAACTCCTTCACATCGGCCCACACCCTGCGGTTTTGCAACGATCCGTTGCGGTCTACCGAAAACGAACTGAGCTGGAACGCAACGGTCTCGGCGACGACCAAGATGGTGCCGCTCTCGGACTCACCCGTGGGGTCGGGCAGCAGCGCCATGCCGTTCGGGAACTTGAGGTCCTCGGCGGCGACGCTGACGGACCCGTCGGGCTGGACCAGCGCGAGCGCGGCGCCCGGCGGTTCGAAGTCGGGTTCGAGCAGTCGCGCGATACCGACGTCGTCGATCAGGCCGTGCAGGTCGAAACCGAAGTTGCCGACGTACGCGCGGCCCTCGGAGTCGACGAGCATGTCGTTGGCGTGGAAGGTCGCGATGTCCGATATATCAGCGTGCAGGACCAGGTCGTCGCCCTCCAGGCGACGGACGGTGCGGTCGAGCATCGACACGACGAGCAGGCGTCCGTCGGGCAGCCAGCCGAGGCCCGAGGGCTGGCCGTCGAAGGCGACGACGACCTCGTCGTCGCCCGTCGTGAGGTCGAGGGCGTGTACTTCGCCCGCGTAGAAGTCGGAGTAGTAGAGGCGTCCATCGGGACCGCGTCGCGGCCCCTCGCCGAAGTGAAGACCGTCCCGCAGCACCGAGGTGTCAGCCATGGGCCTCGACGCTAGACGTGGCCGGCAGGTCCCGCATAGAGCGCAGCGGCGAGAACAGCACCCACCCCATTCCGGCCACCGAGCCGATCAGGGAAACCCACAGCGTCGGCACGATCCCGATCCACGAACCGAGTCCGCCGCCCAGCAGCGCGCCCAGCGGCGTCGCGCCCCAGACCACCCAGCGGATCGAGGCGTTCATCCGGCCCAGCAGGTGGTCGGGGCAGATGGCCTGCCGGTAGCTCACCTGGCCGACGTTGTAGACGACGACACCGAACGCGCTGACCGCGAGCCCGGCCATCGCGAACACGATGCCCCAGCCCGGCTTGGTGAACGGCATCAGCAGCACGAACGGCCAGGTCAGCAGTGGCACGAACCAGATCAGCCGCGCCTGTCCGATCAGCACGCCGAGCCGGTGCGCGACCATCGCGCCGAGCACGCCGCCGACACCGCTCGCGCTGAAGATCAGACCCGCCGTGCCTTCGCTCAGCCCGGCCACCCGCAGCAGGAACAGGACGCTGACGGCGTTCTGGATGCCGTGGAAGAAGTTCGACGTGCCGGTGCAGGCCACGATCTTGCGCAGGGTGGCGTTGCCGAAGACGAACCGCAGCCCCTCCATGATCTCGCGGCGCAGGTGCGGATCGGGGTGGCGCTCCGGCACGGTCTCCACGATCTTGATGCGGGACAGGAAGAACGCCGAGCTCAGGTAGCCGAGACCGGTCGCGAGCACGCCGTTGGCCGCGCCGAGGAACTGCGCCACGTAGCCCCCGATCGCCGGCCCCGACACCTCGGCCACGGACATGCTGGCCTGCAGTTTCGAGTTGCCTTCGACGAGCTGGTCGCGTCCCACCAGCGACGGCAGGTACGACTGGTAGGCGACGTCGAAGAAGACCGTGCAGACGCCGACCGCGAGGCTCACGATGATCAGTTGCGGCAGGTCGAGCACGTCCATCCACCACGCGAGGGGCACGCTCAGCATCAGCGCGGCGCGGACGACGTCCATCGTGATCATCAGCGGTTTGCGCCGCATCCTGTCGACCCAGACGCCCGCGGGCAGTCCGATCAGCAGGAACGCCATCGTGCCCGCCGCGGCCAGCAGTCCCATCTCGAACGGTGTCGCCTGCAGCGCACCCGCCGCGAGCAGCGGGATCACCGTCAGCCCGATCGTCGAGCCGAACTGGCTGATGGTGTCGCCGAGCCACAGCCGGCGGAAGTCGTGATGCCCCCAAAGCGCCATGCCGAGAAGTCTGCGCTGAGTGATTGGAAAGTGTCAATCACTTAGACTGTGCTCGTGCCACTCTCCCGGAAGCGACGTCCCGCGACGAGCGACGAAGCCGCGGCGCTGAGCTCTGACCTGCGGCTGCGCATGATCCGCATGACGTTCGACCGCCCGCTCACCAACAAGGAGCTGGCCCAGCGGCTGGGCAGGGACCCGGCCACGACGCTGCACCACGTGCGCAAGCTCGTCGCCGCCGGATTCCTGGAGGCGATGCCTCCCCGCGCGGGCAACCGGGGAGCGAAAGAGATCCCCTATCGGTCGACAGGACTGTCCTGGGAGCTCGACAACAGCGAAAATGCGGTCGCCGTCGGCGAAGCGATGCTGCACGCTTTCCTCGGCGAGGTTGCCGACATCGGGCTCAGTGACGTGGATCAGAGCCGTCTGGTCGTCACCGTCGACCCCGAGGAACTAAAGCAGCGGCTCGCGTCGTTGATGGATGAGCTGGCCGCGCAACCGGTCAAGCCGGATGTTCCCCGTGTGGCGATCTACCTCGCGGTGTATCCGGGGGACTAACTGTCCGTGGGACGATGAAGGGCAAATGACGGAAAACATCCAGAGCACAGAGTTCGACCCGGAGTTCGACGCCACCTGGGAGGAGGACGACTTCTCCACGGGTGATTTCGAACGTGTCGAACGCGCCGCGCTGCGCCGTGTCGCGGGACTGTCCACCGAACTCGAGGACATCACCGAGGTCGAGTACCGGCAGCTCCGCCTGGAGCGGGTCGTGCTCGTCGGGGTGTGGACCGAGGGCACGGCGGCGGACTCCGACGCGTCGATGGCCGAACTCGCCCGCCTCGCCGAGACTGCCGGTTCCGAGGTGCTCGAAGGCCTCGTGCAGCGGCGCGACAAGCCCGACGCGGCGACGTACATCGGCTCCGGCAAGGTCTCCGAGCTGCGCGACGTCGTGCAGTCGACGGGTGCCGACACCGTGATCTGCGACGGCGAGCTCTCGCCAGGCCAGCTGCGTCAGCTGGAGGAGAAGCTCAAGGTCAAGGTCGTCGACCGCACCGCGCTCATCCTGGACATCTTCGCGCAGCACGCGCAGTCCAAGGAGGGCAAGGCGCAGGTCGAGCTGGCCCAGCTGCAGTACCTGATGCCGCGCCTGCGCGGCTGGGGTGAGTCGTTGTCGCGGCAGGCCGGTGGTCGTGCGGGTGGCGGCAACGGCGGTGTGGGTCTGCGCGGTCCCGGTGAGACCAAGATCGAGACCGACCGTCGCCGGATCCGCGCGCGCATCTCCAAGCTGCGCCGCGAGATCGCCGCGATCGGCGTCGTCCGCGAGACCAAGCGGGGCCGCCGCACGGCGAACGAGATCCCGAGCATCGCGATCGCGGGCTACACGAACGCGGGCAAGTCGTCGCTGCTCAACGCGCTGACGGGCGCCGGTGTCCTGGTGGAGGACGCGCTGTTCGCCACCCTCGACCCGACGACGCGCCGCGCGCTGACGCCGGAAGGCCTGCCGTACACGCTGACCGACACGGTCGGCTTCGTCCGGCACCTGCCGCACCAGCTGGTCGAGGCGTTCCGCTCGACCCTCGAGGAGGTCGGCCAGTCCGATCTGCTCGTGCACGTGGTCGACGGCTCCGACGGCATGCCGGAGAAGCAGGTCAAGGCCGTGCGCGAGGTCCTGTCCGAGATCAACGACAAGACCGACACGCCGATGCCGCGCGAGCTGCTCGTCGTGAACAAGATCGACGCGGTCGGCGACCTGGGCATGGCCCGGTTGCGGCACCTGTTCCCGGACGCGTCCTTCGTGTCGGCGCACTCGGGCCTCGGCATCGAGGAACTGCGGGTCCGCATCGCCGAGCTGATGCCACGTCCCGAGGTCGTGGTCGAGGCTCTCGTGCCGTACGCGCGGGGCGAGGTCGTCGCCCGCGTGCACCGCGACGGCGAGATCCTGTCCGAGAAGCACACGGAGTCGGGCACCCTGCTCAGCGCCCGCGTGCGTCCGGACCTCGCCAGCGCGCTCGAGGAGTTCGCGACGAACGGGACGCCTGCTTGATCCCGCCTCCACCCGTGGACGTGTGCCCGGTAGCCATGCAGGAGCTCTCCGGGCTCACGTCCGACGGCAAGCAGTTCTTCGCCGTCAGCGACAGCGACAACGGCACGCTGCGCATCCAGGTCATGGGCCGCGACTGCGTCGTGACGCGCACGATCACCGCGCCCGTCGACCCCTACGACGTCGAAGACCTGGCGATGACGCCGGACGGCACCCTCTGGGCGTCCGACACCGGCGACAACAACAAGTCCCGCTCCACGGTCGCCTTGCACAAGGTCTCGCCTTCGGGCGCCGTGGAGCGGTTCCGCGTCACGTACCCGGACGGCAAGCACGACGCCGAGGCGTTGCTCATCGACAAGTCCGGCACCCCGTACATCGTCACCAAGGAACCCCTCGGTTCCGCGCTGGTATATCGCCCGACGGCTCCGCTCCAAACTGATATATCGGTGCCGTTGGAGCAGGTCGCACGCGTGTCGCTGTCGACGACGGACACTCCGGGAGGCCCCCTGGAGGGCACCCTCGACTCGCGTCTCGTGACCGGAGCCGCCTCCACACCCGACGGCTCCGTCATCGCCCTGCGCACCTACACCGACGCCTACCTCTACCCGGTCCCCGACGGCGACGTCGTGAAGGCGCTGTCCGGCGACCCGGTCCGAGTCCCACTGCCGAACGAGCCTCAGGGCGAGGCCATCGCGTTCGACCCGGACGGCACCCTGCTCTCGGCCTCCGAAGGCACCGGCACCCCGATCCGGGCCGTGGCGGGCGCCGCGGCCCTGGCCCAGCCACCCCCGCCGACGACCACGACACCTCCGCCGGCCGCCGACCAGCCGCAGGCGTCTCCCTCGGAATCGCCGGGCGGCTCGTGGCAGAACTGGCCTCTCGCGCTGACCCTGGGCGGCATCGTGCTCGTCGCCGCCCTCGTCATCGGCCTGCGCTTCCGCCGCAGGGCCTGATTTCTGGGCCTGATTTTCGGGCCTGAATCAGTCCTAGTCCCAGGCGACGGGCATCCGCTCCAGCCCGCCGATCACCAGGCTCGCCCGATGCGGCAACTCCTCTTCCGGCACGGCCAGACGCAGCTTCGGGAACCGCGTGAAGAGCCCGGGAAAGGCGATCTTCAACTCGATCCGCGCGAGGTGCTGGCCGATGCACTGGTGGATGCCGTGCCCGAACGCGAGATGCCCCGCCGTTCCCCGAGCCAGGTCGAGGACGTCCGGATCGGCGTAGCGAGCCGGATCGCGGTTCGCCGACCCCAACTCGACGAACACGGTGTCACCCGCGCGCACGACGACGCCGTCGATCTCGACGTCCTCCAACGCGGTGCGCGCCGTAGCGGGCGTCAAACTGATATATCGGAGCAGCTCCTCGACGGCGGCGCCGGGATCGGTGAGCATCGCCTCCACCCGCGCCCGTTCCCGCAGCAACTCCAGCGCGCCGAGCGACAGCATGTTCGTCGTGGTGTCGAGCCCGCCTCCGAGCAACGCCATGCCCATCGCGGCCATCTCGTCATCGGTGAGTGGCGACTCGCCCGACCCAGCCGGCTCCGAGTGGACGAGGTCGCTCAGCACGTCGTCCGTCGGCTCCGCCTGCTTCGCCGCGACCATCTCCAGCATGAACCGCTGCAGCCGCTCGAACGCCTCGAACATCGCCACGGCTTCACCGGCTCCAGCGCCACTGGCTCCGGTCAGCACCATCGCGTCCTGCTGGAACTCCACACGCCGCTCGTACGGAACCCCCAGCAACTCGCAGATCATCAGACCCGGCACCGGCACCGCGAAGTGCTCGACCAGATCCGCCGGCGACCCCTGCGCCGCCAGCACGTCCAGATGCTCGGCCGTGATCACCTCCAGCCGCTCGGCGAGCAACCGCATCCGCCGCACGGTGAACTGACCGGTCAGCCGGCTGCGGTAGCGGGTGTGCTCCGGCGGGTCGTGATCGGTGAACGCACCAGGCGGCGACGGCGGCGCGTCACCGGGACTCCCCGGCCCGAACGGGTTGTGCATCAGATCCGGCCGGATGCTGAACCGCCCGTCCGCGAGCACCGCGCGCACAGTCGCGTGATCGTGCGCGCGCCAGCCGTCGTGCCCGTCCGGAAACGTCATCGGACTCAGTGGCATTGCTCCCCCCTTGCAACGAGGTCTTTCCCCTACCTGCAAGCTAAAAACGTTTGCGGACGAAGTCAAAAGACTCATTGCAATGGCTTGAAGCGCAAGGCACCATGGGGTTGTGCCTGGTAAACGCCTAGACGAAGAAGAACGGCAGCTCATCGCCCAGTTCCTCTGGGACGGGCTGGGATACTCCGAGATCGGGAGGCGGTTGCAAAGGCCTGCCTCGACGATCCAGCGCGAGGTGACCCGCAACGGCGGCCACAACAACTACCGGCCGGGTGCCGCGCACCGGGCGGCGAGCGATCGGGCGATGCGCCGGATGCCCGCCGTCGACGATCTCGACGTCGACGAGGAGGCGTACTCGTTCGACCGCAGTCCGGCGCAGGTGCAGGAATTCCACCTGAGGCTGGTCGGCGTGTTCCGGCAGACCGGGCTCACGCGCACGGCGGCGCGGATCCTCGCGGAGATCTTCATGACCGACAAGGGCAGCCTGTCCGCGACGGAACTGGTGCTGCGGTTGTCAGTCAGCCCGGCGACCATCTCGCGGTCGACGAGCTACCTGCAGGAGATCGACCTGCTGCACAGCGAACGCGAAGGCAAGCGCGTGCGCTACTTCCTGGGCGATGACCTCTGGTACCGGGCGTGGCTGTCGAGCGCCCAGCGCAACTCGGTCTGGGCGCACACAGGACTGGAAGGTGCCGAGATCTTCGGTCTCGGCACCCCGGTGGGAGCCCGCCTCAAGGACATGGGCCAGTTCTTCGCGTTCGTCGTGGTGGACATGGAGTCCACCCGGCAGAAGTGGCTCGACTTCTTCGAGAAGAAGAAGCACGCCCGCGGAGAAGCTACGGAAGACGCCTGAGCACGGTCACGACCTTGCCCAGGATGGTGGCCTCGTCGCCGTTGATCGGCTGGTAGGCCGTGTTGTGCGGCATCAGCCACACGTGGCCGTCCTTGCGCTTGAACGTCTTCACGGTCGCCTCGCCGTCGATCATGGCGGCGACGATCTCGCCCTGGTCGGCCGTGGGCTGCTTGCGGATCACGACCCAGTCGCCGTCGGTGATCGCGGCGTCGATCATCGAGTCACCGACGACGCGCAGCAGGAACAGCTCACCCTCGCCGACGATCTCGCGCGGCAGCGGGAACACGTCCTCGATCGACTCCTCGGCCAGAATCGGGCCACCAGCCGCGATCCGGCCGAGCATCGGCACGTAGGCGGGCGTCGGCTTGGACATCGGGTCGATACCGGCGTCGATCTCGTTGGGCAGCATCCCGACCGCGCGCGGGCGGTTCGGGTCGCGGCGCAGGAAACCTTTTCGCTCCAGCGCGCGCAGTTGGTAGGCGACCGACGAGGTCGATGTGAGACCCACGGCCTCACCGATCTCGCGCACGCTCGGCGGGTAGCCGAAACGGTCGACCCAATCGCGGATCACGTCGAGCACCTTGCGCTGACGCAGAGTCAGGCCGGCGTTTCCCGCGATCTCGTTCACCTGTGTCTCCACAAGAGCGGGATCCGGGTCGATCGTCTTGCCTGCCACGGTCGCTGTCCTCCTCGCCGCCCCCAGTTCGAATGGGAATCCGGCCTCCGTCGATCTTCGTGGTCGACGGTAGTCGTGTTTGCTGCACAGATCAAACACCTGTTCGAGGTATTTGGGCGCGTGTTGTGGCGTTCGGAGAGTCGGTCTGGTAGAAATTCGCACGGACGTTCGATCGAACCCCTGTTCGATCATGGTGGTTGACCTGCGATGGAGGTCGTGATGGCGGTACTCGTCGAGAAGCGGATGCGGGTAGTTGAAGACGCGGACGTCGCAGCGGGACGTCCACTCCGTTCGGGTCCCCGTGTCATGCCGCGCAGGCCCGCGACCAAGCCGCGCCCGGTCGCGGTGCCGGTGTCGCGCGAATCGAGCTCGTGCGAGGTCCGGCCGAAGCGCGAGTCGGTGTTCGAACTCGTCGCGGTCGGCGTGCTGAGCGCCTTGACGGTGGTCGCGCTCGGCGTGCTCTATCTACAGCAGGCGGGGGTCACCCCGTAGGCCTGCCCCTACATCTTGTGTTTCCGGCGCCCGGCGTGACGTGTTCTCTCCGTCATGTGCGGGCGTCGTTGCGTAATCACCGCTGATCGCTCGCGGTTCCTCCAACAGAGTGACACGCGACGCGCCGTGTCGAGTTGCGTCGACGTCCGCTGCGATCTAGGTTCTACCCCTACATCTAGTGGTTCCACCGTTGTAAGTAGTCCACAGGTTGTGGGTAACCCGACCAGTGTGGCTGCTGCGGTGAGTGCTGCGCTGGGAAGGGGTGAGGTGGCGTGCGGTGTCCGTTCTGCCGTCATTCGGACTCGCGGGTGGTCGACTCCCGTGAGGTCGACGAGGGACAGGTGATCCGTCGCCGCCGCTCCTGCAACAGCTGCAGCCGCAGGTTCACCACGGTCGAAGAAGCGGTTCTCGCCGTGGTCAAGCGCTCCGGCGTGACGGAGCCCTTCAGCCGCGACAAGGTGGTCGTCGGTGTGCGCAGGGCGTGCCAGGGCCGCCCGGTCGACGAGGACGCGTTCCAGCAACTCGCCCAGCGGGTGGAAGAGTCGATCCGGTCGACGGGATGCGCGGAAATCGCCAGTCACGAGGTGGGCCTCGCCATTCTCGGCCCCCTGCGTGAGCTCGACGAGGTCGCTTATCTGCGCTTCGCGAGCGTTTACAGGTCCTTCTCGTCCGTAGAGGACTTCGAGAAGGAAATTCTTGATCTTCGCACTGCGAGAGCCGAGGAAGCACCGGCCGAGCAGTGATCCACGCGCACCAGAGCGCGTGAGACAACCATCTTTTCTAAGCACCAGCACGAGGGAGATCCACCGTGACCGAGACCGTCGGCGGCTCAGCCAAGAAGACAGCCGCACGGGCGGCTGCGAAGCCTGCCGCGCTGAAGATTCAGCGCGTCTACACCACCGAAGGCCGCCACCCCTATGACGAGGTCACGTGGGAGCGCCGCGACGTCGTCATGACGAACTGGCGCGACGGCTCGGTGAACTTCGAGCAGCGCGGTGTCGAGTTCCCCGCTTTCTGGTCGGTGAACGCCACCAACATCGTCACCAGCAAGTACTTCCGCGGTGCCGTCGGCAGCGAGGTGCGGGAGCAGTCGCTGCGCCAGCTGATCGACCGCGTCGTGAAGACCTACGTGGGCGCCGGCAAGGAGCACGGCTACTTCACGGGCGAGCAGGACGCCGAGATCTTCGAGCACGAGCTCACCTACATGCTTCTGCACCAGGTGTTCAGCTTCAACTCGCCGGTGTGGTTCAACGTCGGCACCAGCTCGCCGCAGCAGGTCAGCGCGTGCTTCATCCTCGCGGTCGACGACACCATGGAGTCGATCCTCAACTGGTACCGCGAGGAGGGCCTGATCTTCAAGGGCGGCTCCGGTGCCGGCCTGAACCTCTCGCGCATCCGTTCCTCGAAGGAGCTGCTGTCCTCCGGCGGCACCGCGTCGGGCCCGGTGTCGTTCATGCGCGGCGCCGACGCGTCCGCGGGCACCATCAAGTCCGGTGGCGCCACCCGCCGCGCGGCCAAGATGGTCGTCCTCGACGTCGACCACCCGGACGTCGTGGAGTTCATCGAGACCAAGGCGCGCGAAGAGGACAAGATCCGCGCGCTGCGGGACGCCGGGTTCGACATGGACCTCGGCGGCGCGGACATCGTGTCGGTGCAGTACCAGAACGCGAACAACTCGATCCGCGTGTCGGACGAGTTCATGCACGCTTACGAGAGCGGCAACGACTTCGGTCTGCGCGGCCGTCAGACCGGCGAGGTCATCGAGCGCGTCGACGCCAAGGAGCTGTTCGGCAAGCTCGCGAAGGCCGCGTGGGAGTGCGCCGACCCCGGCATCCAGTACGACGACACGATCAACGACTGGCACACCTGCCCCGAGTCGGGCCGCATCACCGCGTCCAACCCGTGCTCGGAGTACATGCACCTCGACAACTCGAGCTGCAACCTCGCGTCGCTGAACCTGATGAAGTTCCTGAGCGACGACGGCAAGTTCGACGCCGTCACGTTCGCCAAGGCCGTCGAGCTGATCATCACCGCGATGGACATCTCGATCTGCTTCGCGGACTTCCCGACCGAGCCGATCGCGGACACCACCCGCAAGTTCCGCCAGCTCGGCATCGGCTACGCCAACCTCGGCGCGCTGCTCATGGCCACCGGCCACGCGTACGACTCCGAGGGCGGCCGCGCGCTCGCCGCGACCATCACCTCGCTGATGACCGGTGTCTCGTACCGCCGTTCCGCGGAACTCGCGGGCATGGTCGGCGCGTACGACGGCTACAAGCGCAACGCCACGGCGCACCAGCGCGTCATGCGCAAGCACGCCGCCGCCAACGACCTGATCCGCACCTACGGCGGCAACGACTCGGCGACGCACAAGGTCGCGACCGAGGCGTGGCAGCAGTCGCTGGAGATCGGCGCGAAGAACGGCTGGCGCAACGCCCAGGCGTCCGTGCTGGCCCCGACCGGCACCATCGGCCTGATGATGGACTGCGACACCACCGGTATCGAGCCGGACCTGGCCCTGGTCAAGTTCAAGAAGCTCGTCGGCGGCGGCTCGATGCAGATCGTCAACCAGACGGTGCCGCGCGCTCTGAAGGCTCTCGGCTACCTGGACGAGCAGGTCGAGGCGATCGTCGAGTTCATCGGCGAGCACGGCCACGTCGTCGACGCGCCGGGCCTGCGCCGCGAGCACTACGAGGTCTTCGACTGCGCCATGGGCGAGCGTTCCATCGCGCCCATGGGCCACGTGCGGATGATGGCGGCCACCCAGCCGTTCCTGTCCGGCGCGATCTCCAAGACCGTCAACATGCCGGAGAACGCCACGGTCGAGGACGTCGAGGAGATCTACTACCAGGGCTGGAAGCTCGGCCTGAAGGCGCTCGCGATCTACCGCGACAACTGCAAGGTCGGCCAGCCGCTGTCGGCGGGCAAGGGCGCGAACAAGGGCGCGGAGGCCAAGGCCGCGGAAACGGTCGTCGAGTACCGCCCGGTCCGCAAGCGCCTGCCGAAGAAGCGCCCGTCGCAGACCGTGTCGTTCACGGTCGGTGGCGCCGAGGGCTACCTGCACGCCGGTTCCTACCCGGACAACGGCCTGGGCGAGATCTTCGTCAAGCTGGGCAAGCAGGGCTCCACGCTGGCCGGCGTGATGGACGCGTTCTCGATGTCCATCTCGGTGGGCCTGCAGTACGGCATCCCGCTGGAGTTCTACGTCTCGAAGTTCCAGAACCTGCGCTTCGAGCCGGCGGGCATGACCGACGACCCGGACGTGCGCATCGCGACGTCGGTGCTGGACTACCTGTTCCGCCGCCTGGCGCTGGACTACCTGTCCTACGACAAGCGCGCGCAGCTCGGCATCTTCACCGCCGACGAGCGTTCGACACAGGTGGCCGGCGAGTACGGCGCCCCCGTGTCGTCCGACGTGGACCTCGAGGGTCTGCGCGGGTCGGTGGAGGCCGCTCCGAAGCAGGTCGAGGCCGCCGTCGAGACGCCGAAGCACGTGGGTAGCTCCACCGAGCTGCTGGAGCTGCACCTGGGCAAGGCCGCGGACGCGCCGCTGTGCATGACCTGTGGCACGAAGATGCGTCCGGCCGGCTCCTGCTACCTGTGCGAGGGCTGCGGCAGCACGTCCGGCTGCAGCTGATCGGTGATCGCTGCCTGCTGGGGAACTGTTCCTCAGCAGGCAGCGACGATCACTGCGGTCAGAAGAGGCTCTTGCGAGCTCGCACTGCTTGTGCCTCCGGAAGTGTGACTCCGTGACGGTCGGCCAGTTTTCTCTCGGCCTCCGCGATCACGCAGGCGATCGTCGACGGATTGAGGCGGCCCTCTCCGAAATGGATGATCGCCTTCTCGAACTCGCCGTCAAGTGCATCGGCGAAGTCAGCAGCCAGGGCACGTCCGTCAACGCCGGCTTCCAGGATGCACTCGATCGGCTTCCTGTCGAACATGGTCTCGAACTCTTCGAAGCCGCGGACTGTCCAGTAGGTGTCGTAGAGCGGGACGTTGGTCGTCCGCAGTGTCGGGTCCGCCCAGTGACGCGGGCACGATGTGGCACTTCTCCAGCCGCGACTTGTCAGCGCAGCGCCAGCAGCGCTCGTGGGCTTCGTTCCAGTCAACGCCAAAGCCGCACGCGCCCTCCCGCTGTCGGCGGCCCGTTACGGCAGCTTGATGCCGTGACGGTCCGCCAGCTTCTTCTCGATCTCCGCGATCACACACGCGATCGTCGACGGGTTGAGCCGGCCCTCCCCGAAGCGAAAGACGGTCTTCGCGAACTCGTCCGCCGCCAGCGCCCGGCATTCGGCGTTCAACGAGCGGTGGTCGACCGCCGCCTCCTTGAAGCACTCCAGCGGCTTGCGGCCGAAGATGATCTCGAACTCCTCCCAGCCGCGCAGCGTCCAGTACGTGTCGTTGGACGACATGGACGTCGCGCGCAGCCACCGCCACAGGTACTGCGGATCCAGGTGGCTCGGCGACTCGCTGACGCAGCGCCCGCACAGCAGCACCACGTTGTCCGTGGTGCGACTGCCGCCCATTGACGCAGGCACGACAAGGTGTTGCTCCAGTGAGGACCTGTAACCGCAGCGCCAGCAGCGTTCGTGGGCCGTGCTCCAGTCGAGGCTGAGATCGACCTCGTGCTCGACCCAGTACGCGACGATCTGCCGGTTGCTGATGCTCATGTGGTCCTCTCCCCAGTCGTTGACTCCCCTGTCGGTCATGAAGGCGATTCCGTTTCGCCTACCCGCAACTGATAGAACATCTCGCATTAAGGGGGAGAGATGCCTTCGTTCGACGACTTACGCCGTTACCTGCTCGGTCAGCTCAACGCCGCTGTCCGGCGTCCCGGCATGTACGGCGGTGAGGCGGTGATCCTCACCCTGCTGGACGCGCTTGCGTTCGCCGACGACCGCACGGACCGGTGGCAGATCGAGCTCGACGCGCTGGTGAAGCGCGGAGCGGCGAACGCGGCGATGGTCAGCGGCGCGGTGCACGAGGCGCTCGGGCATCGCAGCGAGGACGTCATGGCGTCGGTGTACGCGGATCTCGCGCACCGGCAGGGTTGGCTGTCGCTCGACGCCGACAGCCGCATCCCCGGTGTGCTGGGGGAGCGGGACTGCCTGCTCGACGACGTGATCGCCGAGTACGGCGAGCCGCCGCTGTGGCTGGGCGGCACGAATCCCAAGTACTCGAAGACGCTCGGCTACCCGGACCGGTCGGGGGCGCTGGTGTTCTTCCACTTCATGCCGGAGATGCGGCTGATGGCGACCCGGCGCGGCGACGGTGGCTTCCGCGACAGCTTCGTCTTCACCCCTGCCGGGCTGTCGCGCTGACCATCTCTGCAACTCAGTGATGAGCGGCGTCTGCCGGTGTGCGGACCACGCCAGCGCGATGTCCTCGATCGGCACGTGCACGAGGTCCTCGCGCGAGTAGATGCTCCGCGACCGCTACGAAGCACCGCAGCTTCCGCAGCTCCAAATCCATGTGCCCAGGGCAGGTCAAACCGGTAAAATCGCAGGTGATGCGCATAGTTCTGCACACTCGTGCGCGCCTGGACCTCGCATACGCCTCGCTCGACGGGCTCTCCGTCGGCGACGCTCTGGGCGCACAGTTCTTCATGGTTGGCCGCTCGTTGCCCGACCTCGCGGCTGGTAAGCCGCCACGGGGTCCGTGGGAGTGGACCGACGACACCGAAATGGCCTGCAACCTCGTCGCCGAGCTTCGTGATCACGGCGACGTCGACCAAACCCGGCTCGCGGCGACGTTCGCCGATCGCTGCGAGCCCTACCGCGGTTACGGCGCGGGGGCGTTCACCATCCTGCGCAAGATTCGCCAGGGCACGCCGTGGAAAGAGGCGGCCTCCAGCGCGTTCGACGGGCAGGGCTCGTGCGGCAACGGCGCCGCGATGCGGATCGCACCGCTGGGTGCCTACTTCGCCGACGACCATCAAGTCGTTACGGCGCAAGCGATCCGGGCCAGCGAGGTGACGCACCAGCATCCGGAGGGCGTCATGGGCGGCCTCGCCGTGGCGCACGCGTCGGCCGTCGCGGCCAAGGCACGGCTGACGGGCGCGCCACCACGTGATCTGCTCGGGACGGTGCTCGACCACCTCGAAGACTCGTTCGTGCGCAAGGGAATCGAGAAGGCACGCAAGATCGGCAACGCCGAGGAGGCCGCGTACGTCCTGGGCAACGGCTCGCGCGTGACGGCGCAGGACACCGTGCCGTTCACGCTCTGGGTCGCGGCCCACCACCTCGGCGACTACCGCGCCGCTATCACGACGTGTGTCAGGGCGGGTGGTGACATCGACACCACGGCCGCGATCGTCGGCGGCATCGTCGCGAGCCCGCCGAAGCAGTGGCGACGGGAACGTGAACCCCTTCCGGACTGGGTGAGCCGCTCTGAACAGGAGTTTTGATCTCGGCGGAGTGATTTATTCATCGCCTGTTGAGTTTTTGGCCGAACGCTCGTAACCTCCTCCTCAGCGGAACCTGGAGGGGTGACCATGGCGCTCACGATCGACTTCAAGTCCATCGACGGCTCGATGCTCGCCACGGTCGGCGGCAAGGCCGCGAACCTCGGTGAGCTCACCAGCGCCGGCCTGCCGGTTCCGCAGGGCTTCTGCGTCACCACGGACGCCTATCGCGCCGTAGCGCAGGCCGACGAACTGGCGAGCACCACTCCGGAGAACGCTCGCAGGACGTTGCTGGAAACCCCTGTGCCGCAGGACATCCGGGACGCGATCGTCGCCGAGTACCGCGAACTCGGCGACGACGTACCAGTGGCAGTCCGGTCCAGCGCCACGGCCGAGGACCTGCCGTTCGCGAGCTTCGCGGGCCAGCAGGACACGTTCCTCAACGTCGTCGGCGAGGACGCGGTGGTCGACGCCGTGCGCCGGTGCTGGGCGTCACTGTGGACAGATCGCGCGGTCAGTTACCGCGACACGAACGGCATCGACCACACCACCACCTACCTGGCCGTTGTCGTGCAACGGATGGTGCAGTCCGCGGTGTCCGGCGTGATGTTCACGGCGAACCCGGTCACCGGCACGCGCGACCAGATCGTCATCGACGCGAGTCCTGGTCTCGGTGAGGCCGTGGTGTCCGGTGCGGTCAACCCCGACCACTTCGTCGTCGACGGAGGCGAGATCGTCGAGAAGCGGCTGGGGGACAAGAAGTTCGTCATCCGCTCGCTACCCGGCGGCGGCACTGAGCACGTCGAGGTCGGCGAGAGCGACGAACAGTGCCTCACCGACGGGCAGATCCACGCGCTCGCCGTCCTCGGCCGCAAGGTGCAGCAGCACTACGGGTCGCCGCAGGACACCGAGTGGGCGATCGACGACGACGGCGACCTGCACCTCACCCAGGCGCGCCCGATCACGACGCTGTTCCCGTTGCCGGACAACCCGGACGGCAAGGCGCACGTCTACTTCTGCTTCAGCCTCGCGCAGGGTCTCGAACGCCCGATCACGCCGATGGGGCGCGCGGTGTTCCGGGAGATCGCCAAGTCCGCTTTGGAGATCGTGATCGGCGACCCGAAGAGCAAGTCCTATGTGGAGGCAGGCGAGCGCATCTTCTTCGACGCCACCAAGGCGTTGCAGAGCAAGGTCGGCCGCGAGTTCATCACGCGGCTGCTCGGCGTGATGGAGGCGCGCTCCTCCGAGGTGCTGCGCGGCCTGTTCGACGACCCGAGGTTCGCGATCAGGAACTCCTCGCCGGCGCCCGCGGTGAAGCGCGTCCTCCGGCTTGGCCGCCGGTTCAACGTGCCCGTGACGGCGATGAAGGCGCTGGCGAACCCCGAGAAGGCCGTGCGGAACGCGTTGCTGCTGGAACGCGAGATCCTGGAAAAGTCCAAGGCGCTCTCAATTGAGCAGGCGCTGCAACAGTGCGTCGTGCCCGTGCTGCCCCGGCTCGCGCCCACCGCGCTGATCGGGTTCGCGATGCTCGGCCTGGTCGGCAAGGTCGTGAAGACCAGGCCGGGGGAGCTGCAGACCGTCCTGCGCGGCCTGCCGAACAACATCACCACCGAGATGGACATGGCGATGTGGGACCTGGCACAGGAGATCCGCCACGACCCCGTCGCGCTGCGGCAGTTCCAGAACGGCGAACGCCCCGCTGCGCTCGACCGGTTCCTCGCACGGTGGGGTCACCGCGCCGTCGCCGAGATCGACCTCGGCCTGCCGAGGTGGTCCGACGACCCCGCGCACGTCATCGGTGTCGTGAAGAACTTCCTGCGCCTGGAAGGAGACCAGGGCCACCCGGACGCGGTCTTCGCCCGTGGCGCCGCCGAGGCCGAGGCGATGATCGACACGCTCGCCAGGCGCGCTTGGGGCCGTGGCTGGTTCGTGCGCTTCGCGTTGCGCCGCACCAGGTTGCTCGCCGGCCTGCGGGAGTGCCCGAAGTACCTGATCATCACGTTGTTCGGCGCTTTGCGGCAGCGCGTCACCGATATCGGCGCCCAGCTCGTCGCGGCCGACCGGCTCGACACCGCGGACGACGTGTTCTTCCTGAACTTCGAGGAGATGCGCTCCCCGCAAGGCGATCTGCGCCCGCTCGTGGCCGGGCGTCGTGAGGTCTACGGCCGCGAGATGCGACGCAGGCACATCCCGCGCGTGCTGCTGTCGGACGGCACGGAACCCGAAGCCGTGCACCACGGTGCGCCCGTAGAGGGTGATCTCGTCGGCACACCGGCGTCGGCGGGCACGGTCACCGGCATCGCGCGTGTCGTGATGGACCCGGTCGGCGCCCATCTCGAACCCGGCGAGATCCTCGTGGCGCCGTCGACCGATCCCGGCTGGACACCGCTGTTCCTGACGGCGGGCGGCCTGGTGATGGAGATGGGCGGCGCGAACTCGCACGGCGCGGTCGTGGCGCGGGAGTACGGCATTCCCGCGGTCGTGGGCGTGCGCGAGGCTGTGACGAGGATCAAGACCGGGGAGCGGATCACCGTGGACGGCAGCACCGGCGCGGTCATTACACTGGACGACGGGTCGTGACTGGCGCAATCGAGGTGGAGCACCACCGGGAAGCGGCCCGGACTGACTGAAGCCGCGCGCCTGGGCGATTTCACCTGTGGAGGTTGCCCCGTGCTGATGTCCGGAACCGAACTCGCGCGCGCCATCGTCGCGCGTGCGTCCGAGAAGGCCGCCGAGTACACGTTGCTCACCGGCCGCAAACCGTGCCTGGCCACCGTGATCGTCGGCGACGACCCGGCCTCCGTCACGTACGTGCGCATGAAGCAGAACCGGTGCCACAAGGCGGGACTCGAGTCCCGCCACGTGGCGTTGCCGGAGAGCACGACGACCGAGCAGTTGGTGGCGAAGATCCGCGAACTGTCGGACGATCCTGCGGTGCACGGCATCCTGCTGCAGCACCCGGTACCCGGCCACGTGGACGAGCGGGCCGCGTTCGAGGCGATCGCCCCGCACAAGGACGTCGACGGCGTCACGATGCATTCGTTCGCCGGGATGTCCTTCGGGCACAACGAGTTCGTGTCGTGCACGCCCGGCGGGATCATGCGCCTGCTGGACGCTTACGACGTGGAGATCGCAAGCAAACACGCGGTGGTGATCGGTCGCAGTCCGATCCTCGGCAAACCTGCCGCGATGCTGCTGCTCGCCCGCGACGCCACGGTCACGATCTGCCACTCGAAGACCGCGGGCCTGGCGGAAATCGTGCGTACGGCGGACATCGTGGTCGCCGCGGTGGGCAAGCCGCGGTTCGTCCAGGGGGACTGGATCAAACCCGGAGCCGTCGTGATCGACGCCGGATACAACGAGGGCAACGTCGGTGACGTCGACTTCGCGGCCGCTGCCCACGCGGGTCTGATCACACCGGTGCCCGGAGGCGTGGGCCCGACGACGATCGCGGTTCTGCTGGAACAGACCGTCGAGGCCTCGCTGCGGCAGCTGAACGCGTAATGTCGGGATTGTGGCTGAGTCCAAGGGTGAGCTGAACAAGGTCCAGCAGGGCATCGCCGATTACCTGCTGCGCGCCGGCGTAGACGGCTTCGGTCCGTTCAAGAGCGCCCGCGAGTCCGCGTCCGACGCGCTCGTGAAGAAGGGCGACGAGGTCGATGCGATCAAGCACCTCATTCGCACGCACGTCGCGCTGGCGGGTGCCCAGGGCTTCGTCACGAACCTCGGCGGCCTGATCACGCTTCCCGTGTCGCTGCCGTCCAACATCGCGGCCACTTACGTCATCCAGACGCACCTCATCGCGTCCATCGCGTCGTTGCGCGGCCACGACGTGGACAGCGATGAGGTGCAGATGGCCATCCTGCTGTGCCTGCTCGGCAACGCCGGAACCGAACTGTTCAAAAAGGTCGGCATCAAGCAGTTCACCAAGAAGGCCGCGTCGGCGCTCATCACAAAATACGGTACGAAGAAACTCGGCACCGTCGCGGCGAAGGGTGTTCCGGTGCTGGGCGGCGTGATCGGTGGGGGCATCGACGCCGCCTCTACCAGAGCGGTCGGCGCATTCGCAAATCGCTACTTCGCTCAGACGGACGCATTGCCGAAGGTCATCGACGGCGAGGTGCTGTCCGTGCAGATCGAGGAAGCCGACGGAAAGTCCGATTCGCGCTAGCTCAGCCGGTCCAGTGCGGAGCTGAACGCGTCCGACGGGATGAGCACACCACCGCTGAACGGATTCTGCAGCTGGTGGATCGCGAACAGCAGCAGCACCAGCGTAGAGGTCAGCGTGATGGTGATCAGCAGCTGTGAGGTCAGGGTCGGCCCGCGGAACAGGTACGGGAACAGCAGCGAGAGACCGGTGCCGATCAGCAGCGCGAGCCACACGACCGGGTTGACGCCGTTGTCCGCCGCGTCCAGGCGTTCCTGCCTGGCCTGGTAGACCTCCCACAGCTGGTTCGCCGCCTCGGCCTTGCGGTCCTGCTGCCAGTCGCCGTCCGGCGCCGCCGCCGCGATCGTGTCCCTGATCTGGTTCAACCTGGTCCAGCCCTCGTTGTCGACGGTCTCGCCGTCGCGCATGCGGGGCCATTCGTCGCGGACGACGGTCGACACGTAGTCGCGGATCAGGTCGTCGACCTTGGTCTTGGCCGGCTCGGGCAGCGAGTCCGAGGCCCAGTTGACGGCGACGAGGGAGTTGGCCTCCTTCTGCACCTGTTCCTCCGCGCCGTTGGCCGCGTCGAACAGGGAGATCAGGATGAAGGCGGCCAGCACCGCGTGCAGGCCGGCGACGATGCTGAACACCGATCCGCCCGCGCCGAGGTTCTTCTCGCCCACTTCCTCCGAGCCGAACCGGCGGGTGATGACGACGAGAACGGCGGAGATGACGGCGGCACCGAGAACCCAGAGCGTGCCGCTGAGGTAAATGCTCAATTCGGCTCCTTTCTGGTGTGGGATTAGACCACGGTCTACTGTGACCGGTACAGCACGGTCTGGTTAACGAGTAATGGTCAGGTGGGAATGCGCGGCAACAGCAGTGATACCCGGTTGTCGTATTGGGCTACTCCATTCCGGTGGCGGCGGAATATGCTCGCACTGGGTGGTGTCTCGTCCCTGTTGATGCTTTCCGCGCCGTTCACCAGCGCCGTTGCTCAAGCCGCACTCCCGAACTGTGACGCTTATCAAGTCCGTTCATCCCATCGTGGAGACTTCTCGACGTTCACGAAAGTGGACGTCTCATCCGGTGGGGTGACAGAAGTAGCCCGCCTGGACTACGCGCTGAACGCACTGGGGTACTCGGCGACGCTGGGCCGTCTGGTCGGTCTCACGTCCAAGGGACATCACTGGTGGAAGAACCCCTCGCACGTCGTGCTGATCGACACCAAGGGCGTGGTCAACGACCTCGGACCTGTTGACGCGCACTGGTTCCGCACCGACGACGTGTCGGCGGGAGCGGTCGTCGGCACCACGTTCTACGTGCGTGACACCGCCCGGCTGCACGCCATCGACATCGACCCGGCCAGCCCGTCGTACCTCAAGATCGTGCGGACCGTCGTGCTGGACTGGCCCGCTCTCACACTCGACGACTTCACCGCCGACCCGGCGACCGGCAAGCTGACCGGGGTGTCGGCCGCGGGCCGGGGACCGGGCGAGGTCGTGTCGTTCGATCCGGTGTCCGGGCGCGTCCAGAGCAGGACGGAGATCGCCGGTCTGCCCGGCAAGTCCACCTACGGCGCCGTGCTGATCGACGCCGCCGGCACCGTCTACGCGATCAACAACGGCTACAACGGTTACAGCCGCCTCTATCGCGTCACGGGCACCACGGCGGCAGAGCTCTCGACAGGTCCGCAGATGAGCCTGATCGACGCGGCGGGCTGCCTGCCGAACCCGATGCCGCCCCGCGTCGAACCTCCCGCCCCGCGCCCCGAGGTGCCGTTGCCCCCTGCGCCTCCCGCCCCTGGTGTTCCTCCTGCTCAGGCCCCGGTGGCCGTGCCGATTGTGCGGCCGCCGCCGGTCGCCACGACCACGCCGTCTTCCCTTGCGCCGCAACCGGTACCGGTCCGCGCCGCGCGTCAGAGGACCGAGCCCCGCCAGGAACTCGCGGCCGATCCCGAGACCACTCCGCTGACCAAGTCCCGCAAGTGGGCGGTGGTGACCGTCATCCTCGTGATGTTCGGCGCCGGAGCGGCAGCCGCTCGCGCACGAGGCTAGATCTCCGGATTAATTCGGTTGGCGTGCGACGACGGCGTCGCTAACGTTGCGGACATGCGCCTCATCTGATGAAGCCCCGCAGCGCTCTTGACGCTGCCCTCGCGACCTCGTCGTCGCACGCCTCTGGTGACCCATGAGCGGGTCCATCTCTCACGGCTGTTTTTCGCCGTGCCCTTTGCACGCCCTCTTCGCGAGGAGGCTTTCGCATGCCTGACACCACCCCACCCCAGCCCGAGCCGGGCAACCGTGCTGCGCGTCGTGCGCAGAAGCGGGGCAAGCAGGACCAGAACGCGCACTTTCAGCAGCCACAGCTGCGTGCCCCATTGGTCCAGCCGCGCCAGTTCGCGACCCGTCGCCGCGGAGGAACCGCGTAGCCGACGCCGAACCAGGCGCGACACCAGCAGGGGACGCGGTCGAACGAGCGCGTCCCCTGCTCTCTTCGTGGGTTCGATCTCCCGTTCTGTCCGGATCCGATCTAGCCTGAGTTGCTACCGGACCGACAGGATCGGAGGCGCCAGATGAGGATCGCTGACGTTTTGCGGGCCAAGGGAACAGCCGTCGCCACAATCGACCCGGACGTTCCGGTGTCCGAACTGCTCAGAGCGCTCGCCGAACACAACATCGGCGCGATCGTCGTCGTCGGTTCTTCCGGCGTGGCGGGGATCGTGTCGGAGCGCGACGTGGTGCGCCGACTGCACGAAGTGGGAATTGACCTGCTGTCTTCTCCTGTGTCGGCGATCATGACCGCCGACGTCTTCACCTGTTCGCCGTCGGACACGGTGGACAGCCTCACGGTCGTGATGACCGAGCGGCGCTTCCGGCACGTGCCCGTGCTGTCCGACGGGCAACTGGTCGGGATCGTCAGCATCGGCGACGTGGTGAAGAGCCGGATCGGGCAGCTCGAACAGTCGCAGGACCAGCTGCAGGCCTACATCGCCCAGGGCTGACCCGAGCCACTCACTACGCTGGATCGGGTGAAACCTTCTCCTGGCCGGCCCGGACTCGTCCCAGAACTGGTGGAGGTCGCACCAGGAGTCCACGCCTACATCCAGCCCGACGGGTCCTGGATGATCAACAACACCGGCGTCGTCGTCGGCTCCGACGACACGCTGCTGCTCGTGGACACCACGTCCACCGAGGCACGCAACCGCGCGTTGCTCGCCTCGGTGGCGTCGGTGTGCCCCGCCGAACCCCGCTACGTGATCAACACCCACCACCACGGCGACCACACCTTCGGCAACTGGCTGATGCCACCGTCCACCGTGATCGTCGGCCACGAGGCGTGCCGCGAAGAGGTGCTCGCCGCCGGTCTGATCGCCGCGCAGGTCCTGACCGGCCCGGACTACGGCCACCTCGAGGTCCGCCCGCCGTCGCTCACCTACGCCACGTCCCTGACCCTGCACCTGGGTACGCGTGTGGTCGAACTGCACCACCCCGGCCCGGCGCACACTCGCGGCGACACCGTCGTGTGGCTGCCCGCCGAGCGCGTCCTGTTCACCGGCGACCTGGTCTTCGCGGGCGGCCAGCCTTTCCTCGCCGAGGGCAGCATCCACGGCTACCTGTCCGCACTCGAGTTCCTGCGCTCGTTCGACGCCGCGGTGGTCGTCCCCGGTCACGGTCCGCTACTGCGAGGCCCCGAGATCAACCGCGTCCTGGACGACCTGGTCGCCTACACGACCTATCTCTCAGAACTCGCGACGTCCGGCCACGCCGCCGCCAAGACCCCGATGGAGGTCGTCCAAGAGGCAGGGGAGTCGCGCTTCTCGTCGTGGCAGGAGTCCGAGCGCCTGGTCGGCAACCTCCACCGCGCCTACCACGAACTGGACGGCAAGCCCCTCTCCGAACGCCTCGAACTCCCTCGTGTCTGGATGGACATGATGGAACTCCACGGCGGCCCCATCGCCTGCCACGCCTAGCTCCAACCAATATATCGCTCTCGCGACCCTGTCTGACCTGCCGTTTAGCAATGAGCCTTTGGACGATGAAGTCAAAAGACTCATTGCTAAGCCAGGTTTCACGTTCTAGACGGCCTGGTCGACGCCGGGCGGTTCGGGAACGTTCTCGGACTTCGTGCCTGCCGGCATCGCCCACATGAAGGCGCGCATCATCGCGTACTGGAACCTCAGACCGGTGCCGACGTCGCCGGACTCCATGACCTGCTTGAGCGCGGCGAGGATGCCCTTCCAAGTGGTGTCGACCTTGTCGAGCCGCTTGACGCCCTCGGGCCAGCCGGAGTTACGCAACGTGACACGCGTACCGCCATCGACCTCTTCGAGCTCCCAAGAGACGACGGTCCACGGGTCGTCGCGCATGGTGAGCCGCTGCGTGTGGGAGAGCAGCCGCGGCGGATCGACCTCGATGACGCGGCCGACGACGAAGACCCGCTTGCCGTCGGTCGACCGGTAGTACAACGGCGCGCCCGGCTCGAGCGCGGAGTCGAGAACCGCGTCCATCATGGCGCGCTGCTTGCCGTCGAGTTTGGTGATCTCCGCCCACACCTTCTCGATGGGCGCGGCGATCACGATGCTGTGCAACAGCTCGGTGCCGGGTTCAGCCAACATCCTCATCCTCCTGTTCAGCGCTCTCGACCGTGAACTTCAGACCGACCAGCGCCGCTGCCCAGTTCTCCTCGTAATGCGCGACCCACCGCTGGTGAATCTGCTGGATGGGCACGGGATTCAGGTGGTTGACCCGCTTCCGGCCCCGCGGCTCCACGAGCACCAGATCGGCCTCGCGAAGCACACCGAGGTGCTGCATGACAACGTGCCGGCTGGTCTCCAACTCCTCGACCAGCTCTCCCGTGGTGCGCGGTCCCGTGCGCAGGACGTCGAGGATCGCGCGCCTCAGCGGGTTCGCGAGGGCGCGCCAGACGGCGTCATCATCATGTGGCAACTTCATTACGTAAGATTTTTAACACCTAAGTGCACCCATGTCGAGCATCAGAACATCGACCTCAAGGCCTATAAGTTCGAGTGATGCTGCACGACGTCGCTGACGCCACGCACCGATATATCAGTCTGCTCGCTGTTGACCAGCGCGAACATGCGATTCGCGCGATCACGGACGATGACCTGAGGCACCGCTGGGCGTATACACCCGGTACTCGCTCTGGGCTCGCGCTCGGTGAACTCCGGCGAGACCAGCGCAAAGCGGTGCACGGCATGCTCGCGACCGTGCTCAGCCCACACGCCTACGCCCAAGCCGCAGCGGTGATGGCGTTGGAAGACGTGCTCGACCACCGCGAAGGCGGGCGCCGGGACCGGCACAGCGGCGACTTCTGGACCGTGCTCTTCGGCACGCCCGGCAGCGATGAGCCTTGGGGCTGGCGCGTCGAAGGACACCACCTGTCGGTGAACGTCGTCGTCGCCGACGGCCGTGTCTCCGCGACACCGTTCTTCCTCGGCGCGAACCCTGCGCGCGTTCTCTACCGGGGCCGCGTGGTCGGCCAGCCGCTGCGGCTGGAAGAGGAACTCGCCCGCGAACTCCTCGACCGCATGGGCCCGACCGCCCGTCGCCTGACCGTCGTCTCGGACACCGCGCCGCACGACATCCGAACCGGCAACGCGCCACGAATCAGCCCGTCTGAACCGGTCGGCGTGACCCCGGCCCAGCTCGGCAAACCCGCCGCGGAACTGCTCGTCGACATCGTCCGCCTCTACCTCGATCGGCTCGCGTACGAACTGGCCGACGAGGAGTTCGCCCAGATCGACCCAGAACGCCTGCACTTCTCGTGGGAGGGCTCGCTACGCCGAGGCGAGGGCCACTACTACCGCGTCCAGGGCCCGGAACTGCTCATCGAGTACGACAACACGGCCAACGAGGCCAATCACGTCCACACAGTGTGGCGTCGCCATTCAGGTGACTTCGGCGATGACCTGCTCGCGGCCCACTACGGCGCGTCACGGCACACTGTCGCTCGTGGAGTGGCCCAGAACGGTTGACCCGAGAATTGACGCCGCCGTAGCAACACAGGAGCGCCTGCGCACCCAGGTGATCACCACCAGTACCCCTGACCTGTGCATAGACACCGTGGCGGGCCTGGACGTCGGCTACCGTAGCAATGACACAGTTGCGGGCGTCTGCGTGGTGTTCGATGCAAAGACGCTGGTCGTCCTCGACGAGGTCGTCGTCGAGGACACGACGGACTTCCCATATATCGCCGGGCTCTTCGCGTTCCGCGAGATGCCCGTCCTGCTGCGCGCCCTCGATCAGGTGACCGTCGTGCCCGACCTGCTGGTCGCGGACGGTCAGGGCCTCGCGCACCCGCGCAGGTTCGGCCTGGCGTGCCATCTTGGCGTGCACACCGGCATCCCGAGCGTCGGCGTCGCCAAGAACGCGATGGGCGCGTTCGAGCAGCCAGGTCATGCCCGCGGGTCGATGAGCGACCTCGTCATGGACGGCGACAACGGCGACGAGGTCGTCGGCAGAGCACTGCGGACACAGGACGGTGTGAAACCCGTCTTCGTGTCGGTCGGCCACAAGATCGACCTGGACCGTGCGTGTGCCGAGGTGCTGCGCCTGGCTCCGCGCTACCGGCTGCCTGAGACGACCCGCCGCGCCGACACGCTCACGAAGCAGGCTGCTTCGTCGGGGTGAAGCTCAGCAGCACGAGCAGGATCGCCCCGCCGACCAGCGCGATGTCCGCGACGTTGCCGACGAACCAGCCGTTGTAGTCGATGAAGTCGACGACGTGCCCGCGCGCGAAGCCCGGCGGCCGGAACAGCCGGTCGAGCAGGTGCGTCGTCGCGCCGCCCAGCATCAAAGCGAGTGCGATCGCCCGCAGCCTCGACTGCGGCTGCATGCCGTACCGGGCGAGCATCACGACGGCGACGGCCGCGACGATGGTGAAGATCCACGTCGACCCCGCGCCGATCGAGAACGCGGCACCGGGGTTGTAGAGGAGCCTGAACTGCAGGAACTCCCCGAGAACGGGAATGGGCGCGCGGCCGGTCAGCGCGCTCTCGGCCCAGAACTTGGTGGCCTGGTCCAGCAGCAGCACGAGCACGGCGATGCCCATGACGAGTGGCACGCGGCGAGAGGTGGTGGTGTCCATTTGCGGACGAGCGTAGTTAAGAACACCGCCACTCGGCATCAGACCCTGGTCACTCCTTGAACGCGTCAACGTCGTCGACGCCTGCCGCAGCGAGAAACTCCTCCTCCAACGTCGCTGACCGCTCGTCGGTGTCATAGTCGACGCAGATGCGCCACCGTCCGTCTGTGCGTCGCGAATACGTGTGGAAGCGGCCGTAGAACGTGCGTCCGTCGCCGTCCGCGCGCGTCGACTCGAGTTGGAAGATGCCGCGCTCGCTCGCGATGTCGTTCGCCGCGACGCACTCGACGAACCGGAATGTGATGCTCACCGAGCTGCCGCGGTCAGCGAGCTCCGCGAACCACCGCTCCGTCTGGTCGGCGTACTCGGAGAACCCGAACACCTGTTTCGCCGGGCCGCCCGCGCGAATCAGGTCCGGCGAGTACAGGTCCAGGAACGCCGACGCGTCCAGCCGCCCGTAGGCGAGCCGGAACGGGTGCCAGACATCGTCGTTGAGCTGCCGCAACAGTGTGGTGTCCACGATCTCAGAACGTAGCCCGGAAGACTCCGGACAGAAGCGGATGTGCGTCAACGATCTTGCGAGCGATGCTGACGGAGTCGACGAGTGGATGCAACGCCACCGCCTTCACCGCGTGCGCACGCTCACCGCTGATGGCCGCTTTGATGGTGGCGCGTTCGACGACCTTGAGCGCGGTGACAAGTCCGACACCCTCGTCCGGCACCTGGCTGACTGACACCGGCCGCGCGCCGTTCGCGTCGACAAGGCTCGGCACCTCGACGATGGCGTCCGCGTCGAGACACGACAACGTCGTTCCGTTCGGCACGTTGAGGATCAGAGTGGCTCGCTGGTCGGATGTGATCGCGTGCATCAGGTCGAGGGCGACCCGCTCGTAGCCGCCGCCGTCGAGGTCGTCGCTGTCGCGTTCGTCGTCGCGGGTCTCGGCCATGTAGGTCTGCTCGCGTTCGAGACGGGTTCGCTCCCAGCTTTCCCACGAAGGCGCCGCGTAGAACTGTTTCTGCTGCTCCAGCAAGAACGCCCCGCGTGACGTGCCGGACTCCACCGCCTCACGCGTGAAGTAGTAGTAGTGCAGGTACTCGTTCGGGATAGCACCCAACATCCGCAGCCACTCCGCGCCGAAGAGTTTGCCTTCCTCGAACGACTCGAGCCGCTCGGCGTCGGCGAGCAGGTCTGGCAGCACATCGCGCCCACGCACGTGGACGCCCCTCAGCCAGCCGAGGTGGTTGAGGCCGGCGTAGTCGAGCCACGCGTCTTCGAGACTGGCGCCGACCGCCCGCGCGACCCGCTTGCCAAGCCCGACGGGGGAGTCGCAGATGCCGATGACGCGGTTGCCGAGGTGCGTCGACATCGCCTCTGTGACCATGCCGGCCGGGTTCGTGAAGTTGATGACCCACGCGTCCGGCGCTTGCACTGATATACGGCGCGCGATGTCGAGCGCGACGGGCACGGTACGCAGCCCGTATGCGACGCCGCCGGCGCCGACTGTCTCCTGCCCGAGCACACCGCAGCCCGCCGCGACGCTCTCGTCGGCCGCGCGTCCGTCCAGCCCGCCGACGCGGATCGCCGAGAACACGAAGTCCGCTCCGCGCAATGCCTCGTCTAGATCGGTCGACGTCGTCACGGCCGGCGCATCCGATATATCAGTCGCGAGTGAGGCGAGGACGCCACTGATCGCGGCGAGGCGGACGGAGTCCAGATCGTGCAGCACGACCTGGGTCACGCGCCTGGGCGAGCGATCGGCGAGCAGTGCGCGATAGACGAGCGGCACTCGGAAGCCGCCTCCGCCCAGGATGACCAGCTTCATGCCTTGACCACGTCCTCGGGGATCTCTCCTGCAGTGCGAGCCGCTTCGCTGAATCTTACATTTTCAGGTGCGGTGGACGACGAATTGCCGGAGCGTCGGCCGTTGGACTACGGGGGCTTCGCGGTCAGCGCTGACTCATCGGTCTGCGCAATGGGACTGGAGAGTCGGCTGTCGCTCGGCAGGCTTGCTGACCTGCGCGGATCAACTTCGTCGCGGGATCTCACGAAGGGTTCCACGCGCGACTGAAGTGTGATAAAAAGAATGGCTTTGCATTTTCGGAATGAATTTTCCGGGAAGACAGAATTATTGTATCACAGGGGGCAAGGTGTTGGCGAGCGAACAGGCACGGATCACCTCTCTGTATGAAAAGCTCGACAAAGAACGGAACAAAGCGGCCACCGACCTCGCGGCCGCGCTGCGGGACACCGTTACCCAGCGACTGGACCGCGAGGCGTCCATCGAGCTGCTGACCAGGGAAGTGGGGAAGTACCGCGCGGCGGAGGAGGGGTTGTGCTTCGGCCGCATCGACTCGGAGAAAGGCGACTGCACCTACATCGGACGCGTCGGGTTGTTCGACGACGACTTCGAACCGCTGCTGCTGGATTGGCGCGCACCGGCCGCGCGGCCGTTCTACACCGCGACCGCCGCGAACCCGGAAGGTGTCGTACTGCGGAGGCACTTCCGCGTTCGTGACCGAGAGCTGTGCGACTTCCACGACGACGAACTGCTGACCGACACGACCGCGCTGCTCGACGCCCTCAACGCGCCGCGGACCGCGACGATGCGCGACATCGTCTCGACGATCCAGGCCGAACAGGACGAGATCATCCGCTACTCGGGCCCCGGCGTGCTGGTGATCGAAGGCGGTCCTGGCACCGGCAAGACCGCTGTGGCCCTGCATCGCGTGGCATACCTGCTGTATACGCGCCGTGAACGCCTGTCGCGGCATGGCGTGCTGATCGTCGGTCCGAACACCGGTTTCCTCCGCTACGTCGGCGACGTCCTGCCGTCGCTGGGGGAGACCGACGTCGTGTTCGCCACGCCCGGCGAGCTGTACCCCGGCTTCGTGACCGACCTCGAGGACTCACCGTCGTTGCAACGGATGAAAGGCGATATATCAGTTCTGGACCTGCTGGCAGTCGCTGTCGCAGATCGGCAGGAGCTTCCCGACGAACCCGTCGAGATCGAGCTGGAAGACGTGATCGTCCCGCTCGACGCGCACATCGCCGCCCTCGCACGAGAGAAGACCCGCTACTACGGCCTGCCGCACAACGCCGCCCGCAAGTACTTCTTCCTCGCGCTCGCCGAGGAACTCGTCGCGCCGGCGTTGCGGCTGATCGGGGTCGACTGGCCGGAGATCGAGGAGGACGTCCGCCACGAACTTCGCCACAGCTCCGCGCTGCGCGACGTCGTCGACAGGCTGTGGCCGCTGCTCACGCCAGAGCAGTTGCTCGCCGACCTGTACGCAGGCCGCTGTTTCCGGATCGGCGCACCGGAGCTGTATCGACCCGACGCCGAAGCGTGGACGGTGTCCGACGTGCCGCTACTGGACGAGCTCGCCGACCTGCTCGGGTCCGATGGCACCGCGGAACGTGAGGCCAGGCGAGAGGAGGAAGAACAGGTCGACTACGCGCGGGGCGTCATGGACGTCCTGTCGATCGACAGGCGCGCGGACTCCGACGAGTACATCGTCACGGACTTCGTCAACGCCGAGGTGCTGGCAGCCCGGCACGAGGTTCGCGACCAGCGCACTCTCGCCGAACGCGCCGCCGGCGACCGCACGTGGACCTACGGCCACGTCGTCGTGGACGAAGCGCAGGAACTGTCCGCAATGGACTGGCGAGTGCTGCTGCGCCGATGCCCCAACAGGTCCATGACCGTCGTCGGTGACCTGGCCCAGCGCCAGGCGGCGGGCGGTGTCCGGAGCTGGGGGTCGGTGTTCGACCGGTTCGCCTACCGCCGGCTGGAGGTCAACTACCGGACGCCCGCCGAGATCATGGCCGTCGCCACCCCGGTTCTGAAGCTCGTCGACCCCGACGTGTCGGCGCCGGTGTCGGTGCGTACGTCCGGCGTGCGTCCGTGGGCTCGTCGCGTGACTGATATATCGGCCGCTGTGCGCGACGAACTCGACGCGCACGCCAGCGCATGCAACGAGCGCACCATCGCTGTCATCGGAGAAGGCTGGATGCCGCCGCGCGCGTCAAAGGGGCTGGAGTTCGACGTCGTCCTCGTCGTCGAACCGCACCGCATGTCGCCCAGCGAGCTGTACGTGGCGCTGACGAGGGCGACACAGAGGCTCGGCGTCCTGCACACCGAACCGTTGCCACGTCACCTAAGAGGTCTCCTCTGAGACCCACGCCAGGTAGTCGTCGTTACCTCCGGTCACGGGGGTGACGACGACCTCGGGCACGTCATAGGTGTGATGCGCCTTGATGTGCGCGACGAGGTCGTCGGCGCGGATGGCGGACGTCTTCACGACGCACTGCCACTCCGCGTCGACGCGCACCTCGCCGTCCCACCGGTAGACGCTGCGGATCGGCACGATCTGCACGCACGCGCCGAGCCGTGCCTCGATCACGCCCTTCGCCAGCGACTCCGCGGCCTCGGCGGAATCGACCGTCGTCGTCACCACTCTCACATCGCTCACAGCGCGTCGATCTCCTTCAACAACTGGTCCTTCAGTTCGTCCGGCGCGTACGACGCCCGCACCGCCACCCGTGCGAGGCCGGCGAGCTCGTCGCGACCGAACCCGAACCGCTCGTGGCACAGCAGGTACTCGCGGTCGAGGTCGGTGTGGAACATGCCGGGGTCGTCGGTGCTGATCGTCACCGGCACTCCAGCGTCCATGAGCCTCGGCAACGGGTGCTCGTCCAATGACTTCACCGCGCCCGTGCGGATGTTCGAAGTCGGGCACACCTCTACTACCACGCCCTCGTCGGCGAGGTGCCGCACCAGCTCGGGATCCTGCACAGCGCTGACCCCGTGCCCGATCCGTTCGGCGCGCAGATCGCGCAGCGCGGCCCAGATCTCGCTGGGCGGCGTCGTCTCGCCGGCGTGCGGCACCATGCGCAGCCCGGCGTCGCGTGCCATCGCGAACGCCTCGCGGAAGTTCGACCTCGGCGAGTCCGACTCGAATCCGCCCAGCCCGAACCCGACCAGCCCGTCGGGCCGGTGCTCGGTCGCGAACCTTGCACTCGTCATGCCCCAGTCGCGGTCCCAGACTCCGGGAACATCGAAGATCCACTGCAACGCCACACCGTGCACGGCGAGCGCTTCGTCGCGGCCGGCGTGCAACGCCTCGACGAGTTCGTCGGGCGCGATGCCCGCCCGCAGGTGGCTGGTCGCGCTGATCGTCAGTTCCGCATATCGGATATTGGTCCGTGCGGCGTCACGCGCGTATCCGACGATGAGTGTGCGGATGTCCTCGCCGGTGGTGACGAGGTCGTTGACGATGCCGTACACGTTGATGAAGTGCCGGAAGTCTCTGAACTCGTAGAACTTCCGCAATGCGTCCTCATCGGCCGGCACCCGTCCGCCGGGGTGGTTGCGGGCGAGCGCTAGGACGGTGTCGACGGAAGCCGCGCCCACGAGGTGGACGTGCAGCTCGGCCTTCGGCAACGCGTGGACGAAGTCAGAAATGTGCACGGTCCATGCTCTCAGGTCAAGGGCCGTTCGACGGGTGACATGTCTTGCAGTCAAAGGAGAGGGTGCAGGCGAATCCCTGTCTCTGGCTTCCGCATTGGGGGTGCCTCGTGAGGGGCGCACGAAGAGTTGCACTGCTGACAGCGGTGCTGGTTCTGCCATTCCTGCCCGCGACGGCCCAAGCCGCCGAGGGGCCGGTGTTCTCCGACGGCGAGGCGCAACCCGTCTTCGATCCGAAGGACGTGGTGAAGGAGAGCCTCTGGGTCCGGGCGCCGGTCGACAGCGACCGCGACGGCAAGGACGACGAGGTCTACACCGAAGTCGTCCGGCCACGTGCCACCGAACGGGGTCTCAAAGTCCCCGTCGTCTACATGGTCAGCCCGTACTTCTCGGGCGGCAACGACGTCGCCAACCACAACGTCGACGTCGAGCTGTACGTGCCTGACAAGCGCGACGGCCGATTGCTGAAGTCCTCCTCCGACGAACGCATCACCGCCGCCCTCGGGCCCAACCCGATCACCTCGGGCCGTTACGAGGCCTACTTCATCGCGCGCGGATACGCCGTCGTCTACGCCGAATCGCTTGGCACCGGCAAGTCGACGGGATGCCCGACGACGGGCGACGTCAACGAGACGATCGGCGCGCGGGTCGTTGTGGACTGGCTCAACGGCCGTGCGACCGCACGCACCGCCACGGGCGAAGCCATCAAGGCGACCTGGTCGACCGGTAAGACCGGAATGATGGGCGTGTCCTACAACGGAACACTGCCCAACGCCGTCGCCTCCACCGGCGTGCGCGGCCTCGAAGCCATCGTGCCCATCGCCGCGATCTCCAGCTGGTACGACTACTACCGCGCGGACGGCGCCGTCGTCGCACCCGGCACGTTCCAGGGTGAGGACGCCGACGTGCTCGCCGAGTACGTGTACACGCGCGCGGACCGGGAGATCTGCAAGCCGATCATCGCCGAGATCGCCAAGGACCAGGACCGCATCACCGGTGACTACAGCCGGTTCTGGGACGACCGCAACTACCTGAACGACGTCCGCAAGGTCCGTGCGGCCGTGCTGGCGGTGCACGGGCTCAACGACTGGAACGTCAAGATGACGCACGTCGAGCAGTGGTACTCGGCGTTGAAGAAGGTCGGTGCGCCGCACAAGATCTGGCTGCACCAGTCCGGTCACACCGACGCCGACACGCTGCGTTCGGTCGAGTGGCGGCGCACGCTGAACCGCTGGTTCACCCAGTACCTCTGGGGTCACCGCAACGGCGTCGACAAGGAGCCGAAGGCGACCCTGCAGCGCGAGGACAAGACGTGGGTCGACGAGAAGGACTGGCCGGCTCCCGGCACGTCCGACGTGAAGCTGCGTCTGTCCGCGGGCGGATCCGCCAAGGGCGGACTCGGAATTCTGCCCGGTCGCGGCGTCGAGAAGCTCACCGACGACGCGACGAAGACGGCTGAGTCGCTGATCGACCTGGCGACCTCGCCGAACCGGCTCTCCTACACCTCGGAGGCGGCGAAGAAGCCGCTGCGGTTGTCGGGCAAGTCGACGGCGAACCTGAGGGTCGCGTTCGACCGGCCCGCGGCGAACGTGACGACTCTGCTCGTCGACCGCGCGCCGGACGGCCGGTCGCACGTCATCACGCGCGGCTCGACCGACCCGCAGAACAGGGAGCGGCCCGACAAGACGTCGCCGATCAAGCCCGGCAAGTTCTACGACGTCGAGGTGCCGATCGTGCCGGACGACTACGTCCTGCAGACCGGTCACCGGCTCGAGCTCGTCGTGATCTCCAGCGACTACGACTACACGCTGCGCCCGCAACCGGGTGCCGGCCTGTCGCTGGACCTCACCCGGACGTCGGTGGAACTGCCTGTCGTCGGTGGCTGGCGCACCGTGTTCCAGACGTTCTGAGGTGGTGCCGCGCTTCGGTCTTCCAAGGCCGAAGCGCGGCAACCTAGCACCCACCCCCGACAAAAGCCCGCTCCCGAGTGCCCCAAGATCTCAACTTGTCCACAACCGCCGAGTTGTCCACAACCTCGCGGCCGACCCGGCTCACCACCAGGTCCCACCCTCCACAGTGGGCCCATGCCCTCAGCCCTCTCGAAGCCGATCCGCGTCCGCGAAGCCGGCGATCTCTACGCCGCGATCCCGCACCTGATGGGGTTCCACCCGGCCGACTCGCTCGTCGTGCTGGTGCTGAAAGACCATCTGGTCAGCATGACCATGCGCGTCGACCTTCCCCGCCCGCGACATAGAGGCCTTCTCGCGGCCCAACTGGAAGGTCCGCTGCAGGAACAGGGCGCGACGGAAGTGATCCTCGTGGTCGTGTGCCCGCCGTCTGAGCACATGCCCGAAGAACTGCCGCACGAGCCACTGGTCACCACGCTCAAACTCGAACTGGGCGGCGTGGGCATCGAAGTCGTCGAGGCGGTGTGGCTGCCGTCGTGCCAGAAGGACGCGCGATGGCTCTGCTATCTCGACATCGACTGCCACGGCACACTGCCGGATCCCCAGCTGTCCGCGATGGCCGCCGCGTCGGCGCACGAGGGCAACGTGACGTTCGAGTCGCGTGCCGCCATGGCCGCGATCGCCGCGCTGGATCCACCCGAGGCGCTGGAACGCAGATCCTCGTTGCTCGACGAACTCGTGACGACCTCGTACGACCCTGACCCGAGGCCCGAGCTGCGTCGGGTGAGTGAGGCGATCGACGCCGTGGAGCACCGCAAAGGATCGTTGCCGGACAAAGAGATCGTCGCTCTGGCGAGAGCGCTGTCAGTGCCTGAGGTGCGCGACGCGAGCATGGGGTTCGCGGCGCAGCCCCGGTCCCGGCTGGCTGAACGCCTGTGGCTCGAACTCACCAGGGCCAGCCCGGCACCGGAACGAGCGGAGCCCGCCTGCCTGCTCGCGTTCTATGCCTACCAGCGTGGCGACGGTGGGATCGCGTCCATCGCGCTCGACGCGGCCGAGGAGGCATGTCCCGGCCATGCGCTGAGCAAGCTCATCCGCGCCGCCGTCGGCGCCGCGTTCCCACCATCGGAGATGCGGGCGCTGTCCGCCAAGTACCTGGACAGCGCCCGTGAGCTGCTCGCCGGAGCTCAGAGCAGTTCGGGTCGCTCCCAGTCCTGATCCAGGACGTGCTCGGCCAGGAACGCCCACACCGTCTCGTACCAGACCCGAGAGTTCCCGGGGGTGAGGATCCAGTGGTTTTCGGTTGGGTAGTAAAGGTATTTCGCGGTGACTCCGTGCCGGACGAGGTCGAAGTACAGGCGATGCCCCTCACCGATGGGAACCCGATAGTCCTTGTCCCCGTGGATGACGAGCATCGGGGTCTTGATGTCTGCCACCCGCAGGTGCGGGGAGTTGGCCAGGATCCGCTCCGGCTGGGTGAGGGGATCGCCCATCTCCCGCATCCAGAAGTAGGAGCTGTCGGTGCCGCCGGAGAAGGCGTCGAGGTGCCACAGGGACGCGTGGGTGACGATCGCGCGGAACCGGTCGGTCTGGGTGGCGATCCAGTTGGCCATGTAGCCGCCGAACGACCCGCCCATCGCGGCAGTCCGGGAAGCGTCGATGTCGGCTCGCTCGACGGCGACGTCCGTGATGGCCATGAGGTCGGTGTAGGGCTCGGCGCCCCAACGACCCCAGCCGGCCTTGATGAAGTCCGGCCCGTACCCGGTCGACAGGGCGGGGTCGGGCAGCAGGATGGCGTAGCCGCGCGCGGCCATCAGCCACGGGTTCCAGCGCCAGGTCCAGCCGTTCCAGCTCATGACCGGACCGCCGTGGACCCACAGGACCAGCGGCGCGGGCGAGTCGGCGGAGGCGCCTTCCGGCAGCACCAGCCAGGAACGGACGGTCCTGCCGTCGGCGACGACCGTGGAGATCTCGGTGAGGGTGCCGGGCACCGAACCGAGGGCACCGGGCGCACGCAGCCGTTCCGGATCCTGGTCGGCTCCGGTGGCGGCGAACCGCACGGGCTGCGGCGGATGGTCGACCGAGTTGCGCAGCGCGTACAGCGTCTGGCTGTCCGGGCTCACGACCAGATCGCTGTAGTAACCGGAGACCGTCAACTTCGTGATCTCGCCGCTCGCCAGGTCGAGCCGCCACAGTGGCTGGTGCCCGAGAAGGCTCGCGGTGAAGAAGACCGCCGACCCGTCCGGGCTCACCACCGGGTGGTCCGGCTCCTCCTGGAAGTCGGGTGCCAGTGGCGTGATCGAGTCGTCCGCCAGGTCGATGCGCACCAGGTCGCGCCGGTATGGGGAGTCCGGAGTGGACTCGCGGAACCGGATCGCGATCACGGCGGCGGAGTCCGGCGTGAACGTGGGGCTGTGGAAGGAGAAACCGTCCTCGGAGGCGATGACCCGGGAGGTGCCGTCGGTCGTGGCCACGACCCGAAGCTCGATCCTGCGGCCGTAGGCGGCGCTGACGTCCACGGCGTGGCCGTGAACCGCCCACTTCCCGTCTGGACTGAGCGCGACGTCCTCGTCGCTGAGCCGGCTTTCGGAGTCTTCGCTGAGGGCGGTGACCTTCTCGGCGCTGACGTCCGCGACAGGAGCCGCGAACAGTCGCGGGTAGGCGGGACCGAGGTCCGCGTCCCAGTACCTGATCGGGTACGACTCGTGCAGGATCGCCGTCACGCCGGCGTCCTCGCGGGCCTTGCGCTTGGCGTTGTCGCCGTCGCCGAACTCCGTGAAGCGGTACGCCGACGACGTGAACAGCACCGTCTCGCCGGCGGCGCGCACCTGACCGACTCCGCCACCGGGCCGCAGCACCTCGGCGGCCTCACCGTGGACGGGAAGCCGCCACAGCGCCTTCTTGTCCTTGGCCTCGCCAGGCTTCGCGAGCGGGTCCGGGCGAGCCGACAGGAACAGCAGCGATCCGTCCGGTGCGAACACGGGGGAGGAGTCGCCCTTGGCGGAGCGGGTGAGCCGGACGGCTTCCCGCTCCCCGGTGGGATCGACCTCCCAGAGAGCGCCCTGCCACGTCTTGCCGTCCGCGGCGAGCGTGGACACGACCGTGACGAGCCGGGTGCCGTCCGGGGACAGCGCGAGCGACGCGAGCCGCGGGGTGGCGTTGTAGCTCTCGAAGGAGGCGAAGTCGGTCATCCCGGCTCAGGCCTCGTGACGGGCGCGGGTGAACTCCCACGCGTCGCGGACGATGCCGGTGATGTCCGCGCGCTCGGGCTTCCAGCCGAGGTCGGTGCGTGCCCGCTCGGCGGAGGCCACGAGGACGGCCGGGTCGCCGGCGCGCCTGGGGGCGACGACGGCGGGGATCGGGTGGCCGGTGACCTCGCGGCAGGTGTCGATGACCTGCTTGACCGAGAAGCCGGTGCCGTTGCCCAGGTTGTAGATCCGGTGCTCGCCGGCGGTGGCGTGCTCGAGCGCGAGGAGGTGAGCGTCCGCGAGGTCCGTGACGTGGATGTAGTCGCGGACGCAGGTGCCGTCCTCGGTGGGCCAGTCCTCGCCGTAGATCGAGATGTGCTCACGCTGCCCGAGCGCGACCTGGAGCACGAGCGGGATCAGGTGGGTCTCGGTCGCGTGCCGCTCGCCGATGCTGCCGTAGGCGCCGGCGACGTTGAAGTACCGAAGGCTCGTCGCCGCCAGGCCGTGCGCGGCCGCGTACGACGTGATCGCGTGGTCGATGGCCAGCTTGGTGGCGCCGTAGGTGTTGGTGGGCGCGGTGGGCGCGGTCTCGGGGATCGGCACCTCCCTCGGCTCGCCGTACGTCGCGGCAGTCGAGGAGAAGACGAGCTTCGGCGTGCCGTGATCCTTCATCGCGTCGAGCAGACGAATCGCCGTCAGGACGTTACCCGTCCAATACTTGCCGGGGTCCTGCATGGACTCGCCGACGAGGGACTTCGCCGCGAAGTGCAGAACTCCGTCGAACCCTTCCGCGAGGACATCGCCGATCACCTCGGCGATGTCGCCCTTGATGAAGCGCGCTCCCGCGGGGACGGCGTCCTCGTGTCCGGTCGAGAGGTCGTCGAGGACGACCACCTCGTGTCCGCCTTCGAGCAGCCTGGCGGCGCACACGCTGCCGACGTATCCGGCCCCGCCCGTGACGAGCAGCTTCACCACAGTCCTCGCATTCCTGGTCAAGATCGTTCTTGGCTACCGGTCCCTGCCCGCGCCCGCGGACGGAACCGCCGTGAAGAGCCTCGGCCGCGTGAGCGAGCGCGAGGCGAAGCCGGCGAGCACGGACCGCTCGACCTCGTCGTGCCGTTCGACAGGCACGAGGGCGATGGCCGAGCCACCGAAACCGCCGCCGACCATCCGGGCGCCCAGGGCACCGGCCGCCATCGCGGAGTCGACGGCGACGTCGAGCTCGAGGCACGAGACCCGGTAGTCGTCCCGGAGGCTCGCGTGCGAGCCCGAGAGGAGGGGACCGACGTCGGCGAGCCTGCTGTTGCGGAGCAGTTCGACGGTGCGCAGGACCCTGTCGTTCTCGGTCACGACGTGCCTTACCAGCGGACGCAGCTCTTCGGGCAGCCGGACGAGCGTCTGGTCGAGCTCGGCGATGTCGACATCGCGCAGCGCGGGAACACCGAGGATGCCGGCCGCGCGCTCGCAGCCTGCCCGCCGGGCGCCGTAGCCGCCGTCGACGAGGGCGTGGCTGGCGCGGGTGTCGATGACGAGGACCTCGAGCCCGCTGGCAGCCGCGTCGAACGCGACCTGCTCAGGCTTGCCGGAGCGCACGTCGTAAAACAGGGCGTGCGCTTCGATGCAGCACAGCGATGCCGTCTGATCGAGGATGCCGGTTGGCGCACCCACGAAGTCGTTCTCGGAGCGCTGCACCCAGCGCGCGATGTCCGCCCGCTCGGCGTCGACGCCGGCAAGGCCGAGCAACGCGAGCGCGACAGCGCATTCCAGAGCGTGCGAGGAGGAGAGACCGGCCCCCGCGGGAACGTCGCCCGCGATGACGAGATCCGCTCCACCGGTGACGGCGATCCCCTGCTCGCGCAGGGCCCAGGCGACGCCACCGGGGTACGCGGCCCACCCCTTGACGGTGCCGGGGACTAGGTCGGCGACCACGACCGGGTCCGCCTCCTGCAACCCGCCGTCGTCGCCCATCGTGCTGACGGTCATGACGCCGTCGGCACGGGGCGACGCCGCTACCGCGATGCGGTGCGGCAACGCGAACGGCAGCACGTAGCCGTCGTTGTAGTCGGTGTGCTCGCCGATGAGGTTGACGCGGCCCGGGGCCGACCAGACCCCGTCGGGCGCACGTCCGTGCAGGCGCTGAAACGCCTCGGCCGCCTTCTCAGCCGGTGTCGTCGCCTGGGTCACCGGGCGAGCACCATGACGGCGTGGGCGACCGCGGGGTCGAGCTCTGCCGTGGTGCCGTTGCCGCCGCGCACCTGGATGACCTTGGCGCCACCCAGCGCCTCGACCTCCACGGTGCCGCCCGGCACGACGCCGGCGCCCTTCAACTCGGCCATGAGGTCCGGGTCGAGCTGGACGTGCTCGGCGATGCGGCGCACCTCGACGCGACCGCCGCCGCGGCGGGCCACCTCGTCCACGCGCAGCAGGTCCGCCTCGGCGGGCGGGGCGGGCTCGCCGTCGCCCAGCTTGTCGAGGCCGGGGATCGGGTTGCCGTAGGGCGAGGTGGTGGGGTTGCCGAGGAGCTTGATGAGCTTGCGCTCGACCGCCTCGCTCATCACGTGCTCCCAGCGGCATGCCTCGCTGTGCACGTGCTCCCACTCGAGCCCGATGATGTCCACGAGGAGGCGCTCGGCCAGCCGGTGCTTGCGCATGACGGCGATCGCGAGGTTGCGGCCCTGCTCGGTGAGCTCGAGGTGGCGGTCCTCCGCCACGATGACCAAGCCGTCTCGTTCCATGCGGCCGACGGTCTGACTCACCGTCGGTCCACTTTGGCCGAGGCGCTCGGCGATGCGGGCGCGCAGAGGCACCACGCCCTCTTCTTCGAGCTCGTAGATCGTGCGGAGATACATCTCCGTGGTGTCGATGAGGTCGTTCACACCCGCTCCCCTTCGTATGGTGTCAATGGTAGTCGTGCCGGGGGACACAGGTGTCCGCGCGGGTGCAGGATGTGAGCCGTGCATCCCTTGATCACTCCTGAGGCCCTCGCCGATGCGCTGAGTGCGCGTTCGACCACCGTCGTGCTGGACGTCCGGTGGCGTCTCGGCGGACCACCCGGACGCCAAGACTACGAGGTCAGCCACGTGCCTGGCGCGGTGTACGTGGATCTGGACACCGAGCTGTCCGCTCCGCCCGGGATCGGGGGCCGTCATCCGCTGCCGGATCCGGAGCGGTTGCAGGAGGTGCTGCGCGGTGCGGGCGTGCGCGAGGGTGGTCAAGTCGTGGCATACGACGGTGGAGACGGGTCGGTCGCGGCGCGGGTGTGGTGGCTGCTGCGGTGGGCCGGGTTCGGTGAGGTCGCGGTGCTGGACGGCGGGTTCGCCGCGTGGGAGGCCGCCGGGCTGCCGGTGACCGCGGACGTGCCAGCGGCCCCGACGGGTGACACCGAGGGTGATGCCGGTGATGTGGTGGTGCGGCCTGGGCAGATGCCCGTGTTGGACGCGGACGAGGCCGCGGCGCTCGCTCGGGAAGGTGTGCTGCTCGACGCGCGGGCGGCTGCTCGGTATCGCGGGGAGACCGAGCCGGTGGATCCCAAGGCCGGGCATGTTCCGGGGGCGCTCAACGCGCCGACGACCGGGCATGTCGGAGCGGACGGGCGGTGGCTCGGGCGGGAGGAGTTGGCCGCGCGGTTCGCCGGGCTCGGGGTGTCGGGTGGTGTGGCTGTCGGCGCGTACTGCGGGTCGGGCGTCACCGCCTCGTCCGTGGTGCTTGCGTTGGAGGTCGCGGGGATCACGTCGGCCGAGAAGCCGGCGGCGTTGTACGCCGGGTCGTGGTCCAACTGGTGCGCGTTGGACCGGGAGGTCGCGACCAGCGGCTGATGTCGCCTGGCGGGGGCTAGGCGCTCGGGATGCGGTTGAAGCCCTCGGTGGCGAGTTTGAGGGCCGTGGCGCAGGTGTCCAGTTCCTCGATCGCCAGGACGCTCACCGAGAAGGCAGAGGTGATGGCGTTCGGGTCGTCGGTCAGCATGACGGTGACCTGGCAGTCCTCCTTGGAGGCGCTGACCTGCCATGCCGTGTTGCCGCCGATCTCGATCTGCTTCTTCTCGCCTTCCTGGTCCGCCACCTCGGGGACCGTGACCATCTGGGTGATGACCGTGGACGGGCCGGTGGTGGTGTGGATGCAGCCGCCGTCCGCCGAGGACTTGCCGCCGGTGGCGGCCTCGATGTCCGCCGCTTTCAGGATGCCGCAGGTTTCCAGGCCGACGGCCTTCTTCTTGGTGGTGATCTTCACGTCGCCCTGTTTCGGGGCGGTCGGGTCCGCCGGCTTGGAGGCCGGGGTGCTGGCGGGTGGTTTCTTCGTGGTCGTGGTGGGGTCGGCGGGTTCCTGGACCGCGTTCGGGTCTGCTGCCGCTGAGCCCTTGACCTGTTCGGCGCAGCCTGTGACGGCGGCGAGGGTCAGGCCCAGTGCGAGGAGGACGGCCGCTGGTCGCAGGTGCATGTCGCCTCTGACCCCTGTTCGGTGCGATCGGTTCCGGCCAGGTGCGCCAGAAGGGCGCGCCGGAATGTGGCGCCGGAAAAATGCGACTGTAGGTTGCTGGGCATGGGTAAGCCAGCCGCGGTTGTCTGGGACAGGTCCTTCCTCGGGTACGACCTCGGTGGCGACCATCCCCTGAATCCGGTTCGGCTCGACCTGACCGTCCGGCTCGCCACGGCGCTCGGCGTGCTGGACGGCGTTGAACTGAGGGTTCCCGTGCCGGCCGGCGACGAAGAGATCGAGCTGGTGCACAAGCCCGGCTATTTGAGTGCCGTGCAGGCGGCGCCCACGGCCGGGTGGGATGTCGGGCACGGGCTGGGGACGCCGGACAATCCCGTGTTCGAGCGGATGCACGAGGCTTCGGCGCTGGTCGTCGGCGGGTCGCTGGTGGCGGCTCGGGCCATCGCGTCGGGTGAGGTGGATCGGGCGGTCAACATCGCGGGTGGGTTGCACCACGCGATGCCGGACAGCGCGGCCGGGTTCTGCGTTTACAACGACTGCGCGGTGGCCATCGAGTGGCTGTTGCGCAGCGGGGTGGAACGCATCGCCTACGTCGATGTCGACGTGCATCACGGGGACGGGGTGCAGACGGCGTTCTGGGACGACCCGCGGGTGCTGACGATCTCGTTGCACCAGCATCCGATGAGCCTGTGGCCCGGTACCGGGTGGGCCGGTGAGGTCGGTGGCGCCGGGGCCGAGGGCAGTGCGGTCAACGTGCCGTTGCCCGCGGGGACGCGGGACGGCAGCTGGATGCGGGCGTTTCACGCGACGGTGCCCTCGTTGTTGCGGGCGTTCCGGCCGCAGGTGCTCGTGACGCAGTGCGGTGTCGACACGCACAAGGAGGATCCGCTCGCGGATCTGTCGTTGAGCGTTGACGGGCATCGGGCGATTTACCAGGCGTTCCGGGACCTGGTTAACGAGCACGGGTACAAGTGGCTCGCGCTCGGAGGTGGCGGGTACGAGCTGCTCAGGGTGGTGCCGCGGTCGTGGACGCACCTGCTGGCCACGGTCCTGGACCGCGATGTCGACCCGAACCGGCCGTTGCCGGCGGACTGGATCGCGCACGCGACACGGATCGCACCCGAGTGGCCTTTGCCTGCGTCGATGACGGATGGATGCGACCCTGGGCACCAGCCGTGGGGTGGGGACGCGGAGGAGCCGGTGGACAAGGCGATCCGCGAGACCCGTCGCGCTGTGTTCCCCTTGCATGGACTTGATCCCGACGACCCCAGGGACTGAAGCCACGTGGGCTCCGAAAACGGGCACAGAGATCCGTTCGACTTCCCGCGGCGCTGGGAGGCGGACGTCGTCCTCAGCGACGGCGGCACCGTCCACCTGCGTCCGATCACGCCGGACGACGGCGAGAAGCTGCGGGAGTTCCACGGCCGGTTGTCTGAACGGACGCGGTACTTCCGCTACTTCGGGCCGTATCCGCGGATCCCGCAGCGGGACCTCGACCGGTTCAGCACTGTCGACCACCACGACCGCGTCGCGCTGATCGCGCTCCTGGGCGACGACATCGTCGCCGTCGGGAGGTTCGACCGGCTGCACGGTGAGGGCCATCGGGGAGACAGCGCCGAGGTGGCGTTCGTCGTCGAGGACGGCCACCAGGGGCGCGGGCTGGGCAGCATCCTGCTCGAACACCTCGCCGCCGCGGCCAGGGAGGTCGGGCTGGAGCGGTTCGAGGCGGAGGTGCTCGCCGAGAACGGGCAGATGGTCCGGGTGTTCCGCGACGCCGGCTACCAGGTCAGCAGGGCGTTCGAGGAGGGCGTGCTGCACCTGGAGTTCGCGATCGACCCCACCGACGAGTCCGTCGCCGTCGCCAGGGCCCGCGAGCAGGCCGCCGAGGCCCGCAGCGTGCACAACCTGCTGCACCCTCGCAGCGTCGCGGTCATCGGCGCGTCCACCGATCCGACCAAGATCGGGCACGCGGTCCTCAAGAACCTCCTCGAAGCCGACTTCAACGGGCCCGTCTACCCCGTCAACGCCGAGCATCGCGCCGTACGGGGCGTGCGGGCCTATCCGACCGTGCTCGACATTCCCGACGACGTCGACCTCGCCGTCGTCGCCGTCCCCGCGGCCAGCGTCGACGAGGTCATGGACGGATGCCTTGCCAAGGGCGTGAAGGCGCTCGTCGTCGTCAGTTCGGGATACGGCGAGACGGGGCCCGACGGGCTGTCGGCCGAACGCAGGCTCGCGGCGGAGGCGAGAGCGCACGGCATGCGCGTCGTCGGTCCCAACGCACTGGGCGTGATCAACCTCGACCCCAAGGTCCGCCTCAACGCGAGCCTCGCCCCGAAGCTGCCGGCACGGGGCCGCGCGGGCTTCTTCTGCCAGTCCGGCGCACTGGGCACGGCCATCCTCGCCAACGCCGCCGGCTGGGGTCTGGGCCTGTCCACGTTCGTCTCGGCCGGCAACCGCGCCGACGTCTCCGGCAACGACCTGCTCCAGTACTGGGAGACCGACCCCGCCACCGACGTCGTCCTGCTCTACCTGGAGTCGTTCGGCAACCCGCGCAAGTTCGCGAGGCTCGCCCGCCGACTCGGCCGCACCAAGCCCATCGTCGCGGTGAAGTCCGGCCGGCACGCCGTCGTCCCCGGCCTCGCCGCCACCGCCGCGAAGGTCGACGAGTCGAGCGTCCAGGCCCTGTTCGAGCAGGCCGGCGTGATCCGGGTCGACTCGCTGGCCCAGCTGTTCGACACCGCGCTCCTGCTGGCCCACCAGCCGCTGCCCAAGGGCAAGCGCGTCGCCGTCGTCGGCAACTCCACCGCGATCGGCCTGCTCGCCGCCGACACGTTGCTCGCCCAGGACCTCGAACTCGCGGGCGATCCCATCGACGTCGGTGCCCAGGCCACGCCCGAGGAGTTCGCGAAGGCGGTCAAGGAGGCCCTGGACCGCGCCGACACCGACGCGCTCGTCGTCGTGTTCGTGCCTCCGATCGCGGTCCCCGGCGCCGCCTATGCGCGTGCGATCAAGGAGTCCGCGCACCGCACGAAGCCGATCGTCTCCACGTTCCTGGCGGTCGAGGGCATTCCCGACGAGCTCAAGATGCCCGGCAAGGGGTCGATCCCCAGCTACGCCAGCCCCGAACGCGCCGTGCTCTCCCTGGCCCGCGCCGTCCGCTATGCCCGCTGGCGTGCCGCGCCGCAGGGCAACTTCGTGCGTCCCGAAGGCATCGACGCCGACAAGGCGCGATCCATTGTGGACAACCCGTGGAGCGAAGTCCGCCTCGACGATCGCAAAGCCGTCGAACTGCTGGAGTGCTACGGCATCGACGTCGTCCCGTTCCGCATCGCCCACAGCGCCGAGGAAGCCGTGCAAGCGGCCGACGAACTCGGCTACCCCGTCGCGATGAAGGCCACCAGCGAACGCCTGCGCCACCGCACGGATCTCGTCGGCGTCCGACTCGACATCGCCCAAGCCGAATCGGTCACCGGGGCCTACCAGGACCTCGCCGAACTCTCCGGCAAACCGGGCGTGTACGTGCAACGCATGGCGCCCAAGGGAGTCAGCTGCGTCCTGGGCCTGCAGGACGACCCGAGCTTCGGCACGCTGGTCTGGTTCGGACTGTCGGGTCTGGTCAGTGATCTTCTCGGCGACCGGGCCTACCGGGCGGTACCGCTCACCGACACCGACGCGGCGGAACTCGTTGCCGCACCGAAAGCAGCGCCTCTGCTCACTGGTTACCGCGGCGACGAACCCGCAGACCTGAAAGCACTTCAGGATTTGGTACTCCGTTTGGCCGCGCTGGCCGAGGACCTTCCGGAGGTGCGTTCCCTGAAGCTCGAACCCGTTCTTGCTTCTGCCGCAGGGGCTTTCGTGAGCAGCGCCCGCATCGTCATCGGCCCGCCTCCGTCCCTGCACGACGCCGGTCCGCGTCGCCTGCGCTGACTCCTGGGCGACGCCGGACTGATCTGTTACCGCACCGATTCCGTTGTTTCCATTCGTGTCGAGGTATGGACATGCGTCGGTTCGCCGCTTAGGTTTCCCGCATCGCCCAGCAGCGCCGAAGCAGGTGCGCAGGCGCATGCCCGTGGAATACCGCTGTAGTGGATGACCGCTGTAAGAGGGACGAATGACGCCGAGAGCACTTCTCCGCCTGGTCGCGACAACATGTGCGGCCGTGCTCCTGCTCGCCTCGTGCGCGGGTGGCGGCGGGTCCGGTATGGCCAGCAAGGTCAGTTCGGACGACCGCATGGTCATCGCCGTGTCGTACGACCAGCCGGGACTGTCGATCCGCAGGCTCGACGGCAGCTACCGCGGGTTCGACGTCGACGTCGCCAAGTACATCGCGAACGAACTGGGCGTCAAAGAGGAGAACATCACCTGGAAGGAAGCGCAGCCCGGCAACCGGGAGACGCTGCTGACCAGCGGTGAGGCCGACATGGTCGTCTCCACCTACTCGATCACGGACAAGCGCAAGCAGATCGTCGACTTCGTCGGCCCGTACTTCGTCGCGGGCCAGGACCTGCTGGTGCGCATGAACGAGAACCGCATCGAAGGCCCCAAGTCGCTCAACTCGACCCTGCGCCTGTGTTCCACCGCCGGCTCGACCTCGGCCGAGTACGTCCGCGACCAGTTCGCGAAGGACGTGAAGATGGTCGAGTACGCCAAGTTCAGCGACTGCGTCACGGCGCTGCTCGCGGAGAACGTCGACGCCGTCACCACCGACGACGTACTGCTCGCGGGCTACGCCGCCCAGAACCCGGAGCTCCTGCGGGTCGTCGGCGACCCGTTCAGCAAGGAGGAGTACGGCGTCGGCCTGCACCGCGACGACCCCGCCAGCAAGACGAAGGTCCAGGCCGCGATGCAGAAGATGATCGACACGGGTGCCTGGCGCAAGTCGCTCGAGGTCAACATCGGATCTTCCGGCTACAAGATTCCCGACCCGCCGAAGCTGGCCCCCTGATCACACGGGGCGTCACGTAGGCTCACGCCACGTGAACCGCGTCCCGCCGCACCGCGCTGATCGACCCGTTCGCGCGGGCATTCCAGAACACGGCAGAGTCCCGCGCTACTACGCGGTCAAGGCCGAGCTGTTCGACCTCGTCGAGAACCTCGGCGAAGGCACCGTCCTGCCCTCCGAACGTGAACTCGCCGAACGGTTCTCCGTCTCGCGCGTCACGTTGCGGCAGGCCGTCAGCGAACTCGTGCTCGAAGGCAAGCTCATCCGCCGGCAGGGCAGCGGCACGTTCGTCGCGCCGCCCAAGCTCGTCCAGCCGTTGTCCCTGGTCAGCTACACCGAGGGCATGCGTCGTCAGGGCGTTGAGCCGAACCGCACGGTCATCACGGTCGAGGAGCTCGGCGCCGACGAGGGCCTGGCCCGCGACCTGATGCTCGAACCCGGCGACCCGATCGTGCACCTCGAACGCGTCCTGCTCGCCGACGACGAACGCATCGGCCTCGAGTCGACGTACCTGAGCCTCGGGCGCTTCCCGGACCTGCTGGAGAAGCTCGACCCCGCCGGCTCGCTCTACGCGTGTCTCACCGAACGGCTCGGCGTCCGTTTCGCCGAGGCCGAGGAACGCGTCGAGACGGTGCTCGCCACGCCCCGCGAGGCGTTGCTGATCGGCACGAACCCGGCGCTGCCCATGCTGTTGCTGCACCGCGTCTCCTACGACGTCGACGGCCACCCGATCGAACGCGCCCGCTCGCTCTACCGCGGTGATCGGTTCAGCTTCGTGGCCAGGCTGCACGCGGACCGCTAGCCGGTTCATTCGGAACGGAACAGGATCGGTCTCCGAAGCGTCTGAGGATCATGGCGCTGGAACCGGAGATCGGGCTCGTCGGCAGGGACGACATCACCGCGTTGGTGGAGTCCCTCGTGGAACGCCGCGCGAAACACCCCCTGCCGGTGATCGTCGCGTTCGGCCCCGGCGGCAGCGGCAAGACGTCGTTGCTCGACCACGTCCGCCGGCGGTACCGCGACGCGCCGACGGCGAAGGTCGACCTCGACAAGGCCGGATCCCGTTCCTGCAAGGACATCCTCGACGTCGCCGCCGAGCAGCTGCGCTCCTACCGGCACGCCGAGTTCGGCCGCATGCGGTTGCCGCGCTACGACCTCGCCCGGCTCGCGCTCCACACCGAGCCCGCGGACGATCCGCACCACCGCGCCCGTGAGCTCGCCGCCAAGCAGATGACCCGGCTCGTCGCGGTGGCCGACGCCGCCGAGGTCGTCGAGATGCTGCCGCCCGCCCAGGGCCTGGGCAAGGTGTTGCGGCCGTTGCTGTTGTGGCTCATCGGGCTCGCGGTCGTCGCGCCGCGGCCGTTGCGCTGGCTGCTGGGTGGGCCGCGGGTCGCGAGTGCGTTGCGCTGGTTCGAGAACTACGCCGGCCAGGAACTGAAATCGGGACAGCGCCTGAAGTTCGACGCCGCACTCGTGCACACGTGGAGCCTCCACCGCTCCGGTGACACGCTGGAGATCGACCGCCTGCTCGTCGCCGCCTTCCTCGCCGACATCACGGCCGCCTACCGGTTTCGCCGTTACCGCAGGATGAACAGCCTCCTGCTGCTCGACGGCGCCGACCTGCTCGACGGCATCGACTCCTACCTGCCCCCGAAACGGCCGCGGCCCGCCGCGCGGGCGACCGACTTCCTGAGCCTGCTCGCCGAGCGCCGCGCGAAGGAACCGAACGTGCCGCTGCTCGTGATCGCCACCAAGCAGTCCGCGCCCGCATTGGACGACTCGGCGGTCTTCAAGCCGGTGCGCCTGGAACCCTTCACCCTGGCGCAGACGCGGCAGTTCCTCGCCGAGTGGAACCGCACCCGCAACAGCACGGTCGAGTCCGAGGCGCTCGTGGAGGAGTTGCAGGAGGTCACGCACGGCCACCCGCTCGCGGTGCGGCTCGCCATCCAGCTCGTGCAGTTCGTGTTCGCGCGAGACCAGGTGCTGCCGTCGGTGCGGTCGGTCTTCGACGAACGGCTGCCGGTCGACGAGACCACGACGTTCCAGGACGCCACCGTCGGCGACTACCTGCTTCTCCGCTTCTTCCAACGCATTCCGGGCACCGAGGAGATGCCCGAACGCGAGGCGGCGCGCGAGATCTTCGCCCGTCTCGCCGCTCCGCGGGTGCTCGACCGGCACGTGATCCGCGCGCTGCTGCCGCCGTCGTGGTCGGCCGAGAACATGCGCGCTCTGCTGGCACAGCTCAGCTTCGTCGGCCAGGAGGGCGAGAACTTCGTCCTGCACCCGCTGTTGCGCGACCTTCTCGCACGCAGGCTCCGTGATGTTCCCGCGGACCAGCCGTTCTCGCACGCGAACGTCCACCGGTTGCTGAAGGACCGCTACGACAGCCTCGGGCAACGCGAGGACGCGCTCTACCACGCACTCGCGCTCGGCCAAGTCCATCTCGTCGCGCATCGCCTGCGCCCGCACGTCGACGAACGCAGCGACCGCTGGATCGCCGAGCTCGCCGCCATCGCCGAGGCCCCGATGCCACCGGGCGAAGGCGAACCGGAGTTCGACGAAGAGCCGCGCGCGTGGTGGGAGCGCCTGCGAACCGGCACGAAACGCAACCTGCATCGCCGCTACGACAGCGTCGTGCGCCCGGAGACGGGGCTGCTGGAGGACGCGGTCATCGCGACGTGGGAACTGCGCTCCCGCAGCAGGACCGTCCGCCCGACCGTCGAGATGTACGACCAGGTTCTGCGCACCCACCAGGAACTCGACGGCGCCGAGGAACGCCTGACCGCCTACCGCACGGCGAAACGCGCGCTGGAGCACAACACGCCCGCGTCGCCGCCGGTGTCGTTGCCGCGCCCGTCCACGGTCGGCAGGTTCCCGTATCCGCGGCGCTGGCCGGGTCGCAACTCGGTGCGCCGCGTGACCGTCTATCTCGTCGTCGTGCTGCTCGCTTTGTACGGCGCGGCTTTCTACCTCCAGAACAGCACCAACTGCTTGCGTTACGGCGTTCTCGAACCCGCCGAGCTCGTCGCGGACCTCAGAGGTGAACGCACGCGCATGTCCAAAATGGATGGAGTGCAATGTGTTGGCTTGAGTGAGAAGCCGGGCAGGTTCGCGTACGGCGACCCGGCCGCGCAGAACAACGACGACGCCGAAGTGGAGGAGCTCGCGACGCTTATCGCGGAGGAGAACGACCGCGCCACCAAGGTGAAGGACCGCAGCGTCGTCACGATCGTCGTCGCCACCATGCTCAGTTCCAGCGAACGCGTGAAGCGGGACCTGTCCGCGGGCGTGAACGAACTGCGCGGCGCCTACCTCGCCCAGCGCGACTGGAACCAGCTCGACGGACTCGGACGCAATCCTTTGGTGCGCCTGGTTCTCGCGAACTTCGGAGGCGAGTCCAAGTACGCGGAGAACGTCGCGAAGCAGATCCGCGACTACGCCGCGCGGGACTCGTCGGTGATCGCCGTGACGGGTCTCGGGCAGAGCCGCGAGACCACCCAGTCGGCGCTCGCCGTGCTGGCCCCGTCGAAGGAACAGCCGACCGGCATCCCGATGGTCGGGTCTTCGTTGTCGTCGACGAACTTCAGCCAGAAGCCGTACTTCTTCCGCGTCGCGCCGGCCAACGACCGTCAGGCGCAGGTCGCCGCCCGCATCATCGAACGCACCGAAGCGCTGCGCGGTCGCCCGTTGCATCTCGTGCGCAGCCCGGGAGACGAGTACAGCTCGGATCTCGCCGAGAAGTTCGAAGCTGTGCTCAAGCCCGAACGCCACGACTACGACGAGACGGCCAACGCGGTCACCACCCAGCTGGGGCAGGTGGTGACGGACATCTGCGAGAAGGCTCCGAACCCGCTCATCCTCTACACGGGCCGCACCGCGGAGGTCGGCGGGCTCCTGACCGAACTCAGCCACAGCAACTGCACCGACCCGGTGGTGTTCGGCGGCGACGACCTGACCCAGCTGGAGACGACGAACTTCACGGATCTGGAAGACGTCAAACGATTCGCCGACGGCCGGCTCTACTTCACGACGTTCGCGTGGACGCCGGGCCGCGAGCCGATTCCCCAACCGACGCAACAGTTCTTCACCACGTACGAGGCCGCCCAGAAGAAACACGCCAGAAGGGCATTCCTTTCGGGCCCCAACGGACACGTCCTGCTCGCTTATGACGCCGTCAGCGTTGTCGCGCGGCAGACGTCCGTTGGTGCGTCACGAGAAGACCTCTACGAAAGGCTGCGCACTTTGCGTGACTTCCCGGGCGCGTCCGGGAGGCTGACATTCGACCGGACCGGTGCGAGCGGCACATCCGGCGCCGACCCGGCCGACAAGCTGGTCGTGGGCCAGATCGTCAAGCTGGACAACGGTTTCCTCGTTTCCCGCTACGTGTCGCACGAAGGAACGTGACCATCAGGTGAAGTGACTGCGGGTCACCGCACCCCGTGCGGGTGCAGGAAAGATACCGCCCGTTCGCACTCGTTTCCCGCTCAAGTCGCGGAGGTACTGTTGACGCTACGAACTTCAGGCGTCCGCAACGGTGCGGAGGAGCGGGGTGTGCCGTGTCCTTCAAGGCGGAGTTCCTCGCAGAACTCGAGGATTGCCTGCGCGGCTACGGCGCGGTCCCGGTGAGCAATCCCGACGCACTCGCGTTGTTCATCGAGTTCGTGCGAGCCCTTCCGGCGAGTGACCAGAGGCTGCGTTGCCTCGAAGGTGTCGACCAGGGTTCCGGGTCGTTCTGGAACAACCCGGCGGTGTGGTGGGAGCAGGTGCCGAGGTTCGGCGCGGGACTTCCCCGTTGCGGATCGGCGGAGTGCCGCAAGCTGCTGGACGACATGCTCGACGAGGCGATCAGCGACGAGATCGACGTGCTCGAGATGGAGATCCGCGAACTGCCCAGCTGAGGCTGGAAGAGGTCCGGACATGCCTGCCGGCGCCGCCACCTGTTACGGCCACGGCGCCGGGGCTTCCAGCACTTATTTGACGGCGACCAGCGACTTGAACAATTCCCGATAGCGGTGGAGAGCCAGTCGCAGGTCCTCGGTCTGTGGATCACCGTTTCCCTCGAGCTGCTTGGTGAGGGAGCGGTGGCGCGTGTTCAGTTCCTCGAGGGCGCGGGTCACGAGGTCGTCGGCCTTGCGAACGGCGGCCTTCGGGTCGTCGACGAACTCGTACTGCACCGACTGCCACTCGTCCTCGAGCTTGCTGGACAGCTTCTGGTCGGTGCGCGGCTGGTCGGCGCGCTGCGACCCGGTGGGCTGCCGGTCGGTGCGGTTCTGCTCGCCGCGCTCGTGCTCGGTGCGCTGCGCTTCCGTGCGCTGGTGCTCGGTCCGCTGAGCCTCGGTCTTCGCGTCAGTCCGGCTCGGGTCCGTCCGGTTCACGTCGGCCCGCTGGGCCTCGGTGCGCTGCGCGTCGGTCCGATTCGCGTCGGTCCGATTCGCGTCGGTGCGCTGAGTGTCAGTGCGCTGAGCGTCGGTCCGGCTCGCGTCGGTCCGGTTCGCGTCGGTGCGCTGGGCCTCGGTGCGTTGCGCGTCAGTCCGTTCCGCGTCGGTGCGCTGCGTCTGCTGCGGGGTGCGGTCACCCTGCTGCGGACGAGCCGGAGTGGGAACCCCAGCGGCGTGAGTCGGTGCCTCAGACATCAGTCTTCTCCTTCCGCACGGTTTCCCTGTCCTTGCGCGGCTCGGCGCCGTGTTCGAGCAGATCCGTGAAGAGTTCGCGGTAGTGGACCATCGCCGTGCGCAGGTCCTCGGTGCTCGTTTCGCCGAGCTCGTGGCGCTCGGAAATGTCGTGCGCCTTGCGGTAGTGCTCCAAGGTCCGCGCGTGCTCGACGGACAGAACGCTCAGCTGCGCCTCGTAACCCTCGGTGGGGTACCCGCGCTCGGACATCAGATCGGTCACGAGCCGGTCGGCGTCCGCGATCGCACTCTCCGGCGAGTCGACGAACTTCGTCTGCACGTTCGCCCAGTGCCGGCGGTAACTCTCCTGTGCCGTCTGGGAAAGCGACTTCAGGTCGAACTCGCTGTGGCGGTGCTCCCGCTCCGCGAGTTCCTTCTCCGCGGCCGTTCTGCTGTCGCTGTCCGTGACCGCGCGGTCGTATTCAGGGCCGAAGCGGTCACGCAGCTTCTTGCGCTGCATAGCGGGCCTCAGCACGAACGCGAGGACCGCCAGCACCACTAGAACCGCGACCACCAGGCCGATGATGGCGCCCGTTGACATGGAAAAACCTCCAAGACAGGCAAGAAAGACTCTGCTGTCCTGGAGGCTTCCCGTTCACCCACAAGGGAAACATCAACCCTTGATACAAACCACCTGCTTGAGCTTGGCGACCACCTCGACCAGGTCGGACTGGTTCGCCATGACGGTGTCGATGTCCTTGTACGCGCCCGGAATCTCGTCCACCACGCCGGAGTCCTTGCGGCACTCGACACCACTTGTCTGGTCGGCGAGATCCTTCGTCGTGAACGTCTTGCGGGCCTTGTTGCGCGACATCCTGCGGCCGGCGCCGTGCGACGCCGACTCGAACGAGTCGGGGTTCCCGAGCCCGCGCACGATGTACGAACCGGTGCCCATGGATCCCGGGATGATGCCCAGCTCACCACGTCCGGCGCGGATCGCACCCTTGCGCGTCACCAGAACGTCCTCGCCGAAGTGGTTCTCCTCCGACACGTAGTTGTGGTGCGCCGAGATCGGCTCCTCGAAGACGATCTGCGGGAACTCGCCGCGCAGCACGTCGCAGACCAGGCGCAGCATGACCGCGCGGTTGCGTCGCGCGTAGTCCTGCGCCCAGTACAGGTCGTGCCGGTACGCCGCCATCTCGGGCGTGCCCGAGAGGAACACGGCGAGGTCCGGGTCCGGCAGCTCGGCGTTGTGCGCGAGCGTGCGCGCCACCGCGATGTGGTGCTGCGCCAGTTCGTTGCCGATCCCACGCGACCCGGAGTGCAGCATGACCCACACCCGCTGGTCGCCGTCCAGGCAGACCTCCAGGAAGTGGTTGCCGCCCCCGAGCGTGCCCATCTGGTGCAGCGCCTTGTCGGCGCGCGCCTTCACGACGGGCGTGAGGTCGTCGAACTTCCTCCAGAACGTGCCCCAGTCGGACGCGTCCCTCTCGGTGAACGCGGTCGCCTTGTGCTGACCGAAACCGACGGGGACCACGGCCTCCATGCGGGACCGCAGGCCGCGCAGTGTCTCCGGCAGGTCACTGGCCGTGAGCGAGGTGCGCACGGCGGTCATGCCGCAGCCGATGTCCACGCCGACGGCCGCGGGGGAGACGGCGTCGCGCAACGCGATCACCGAACCCACCGTGGCGCCCTTGCCGTAGTGCACGTCGGGCATGACCGCGATGTGCTTGAACGCCCACGGCAGCGAGGAGATGTTCTGCAGCTGCCGCATGGCGAACTCCTCGACCTCGTCCGGTCGAGTCCACATGCGAATGTCCACGTTCTGGCCGCGGACCAGGGTTGCTGCCATGCCCACGAGGTTAGGCGGCGCTTTGCCCGTTCCACAAAAGAGTTTCCGCGCTCACGAACTCCCACGTGCCCTTGCGCACCTTGGCCTTGCGGAGGTCGCCACCGATGTTCGTGACGAACGCCCGCACGGTCGGCAGGTCGTTGATGTCCGCGATGAGGATCGCCTTGTTCTGCAACGTGACGCTGCCGCCGCCGAGCTTCTCGCGTGCGACCGCGTCCTTGAGCAGACCGTCGCGGACCTGCTTCGCGGTGATGCCGTCGACCTCGACCTGGACGGCGTCGACCTTCGGCGAGTTCGCGAGCAGGAAGCGGAACGTGAGCACCGACTCCTGCCGGAACTGCTTGCTGATCGTGGACGCGGTGTGGCGCAGGCTTTCCTCGTCGAGGGTGACGTCGAACTTGCGGGAGCGTTCGAACGTGGTCTGCTGCTGGTCACTCGACCAGAACACGCCGTCGAGCAGCGTCGAACGGGTCGTGCGGCCGCCGTTCGCGTGCACGATCGCGCGGACCTCGCGGTCGAACCGCACCAGTCTGTCCTGCAGTCGCGGGTCGGCGGGGTCGGTGATGATCGCGGTGTTGTTCGTCGCGAAGATCTCCGGGCACGGCAGCGGCGCGCCCGCCGCCGTGCCGGTGGAGACCGCGAACGCCAGTACCGACGTGACTGCCACGAGAAGATTTCGCATGGGGCACAACGTATTGGGCGTGACGCGGTTCGGTACACCCCGTTCCACTCAGCGGGCTACGGCGCGTTTGTACTGGTGGTTGGCCAGCGGAACGAAGATCAGCAGGAAGACCACCACCCAGCCGAGCGACGCGAGCACCGGGTGCTGCAGCGGCCACACGTCCGGTGGAGTCTGCAGGGGAGAGGTGTTGCCGAACAGTTCGCGGGCGGCCAGCGTGACCGCCGAGACCGGGTTCCACTCGGCGACGTGACGCAGGCCCGCGGGCAGGTTCTCCGACTGCACGAACGTGTTCGCGATGTAGGTGATCGGGAAGATGAAGATGAAGCTGGCGTTGTTGAACACCTCGGGACTGCGCACCAGCAGCCCGATCCACGCCATCGCCCACGAGAACGCGTAGGCGAACAGCAGCAGGATCCCGACCGCGGCGAGGGCCTCCAGTGGCGACGAGTGGATGCGCCAGCCGACGATCAGGCCGGTGATCATCATGATGACGATGACCAGCGCGTTGTTGACCAGGTCGGACGTGGTGCGGCCGACCAGGACGGCCGAGCGAGCCATCGGCAGCGAGCGGAACCTGTCGATGATGCCCTTGGTCATGTCCTCGGCGAGGCCGCTGCCGGTGATGGTGGCGCCGAACAACACGGTCTGCGCGAAGATGCCGGCCATCAGGAACTCGCGGTAGTCCATGCCGGGGATCTGGATCGAGCCGCCGAACACGTAGGCGAACAGCAGCACGAACATGATCGGTGCCGCGGTGGAGAACACCAGCAGGTCCGGCACGCGTTTGATCTTGATCAGGTTGCGCTTGGCGACGACCCCGCCGTCCGCGAGCGCCTGCAGCAGCTTCACTTCTGTTCCTCCCGCACTGAGTCGTCCGCGACGTGACCGGTCAGGGCGAGGAACACGTCGTCGAGCGTCGGCCTGCGCAACCCGATGTCGAGGACCTTCACCGACTCGGCGTCCAGGCGCCGGATCGCCTCCATCAACACCGAGGACCCGCCCGTGACCGGCACGGTGAGGTGGTTCTGGCGGTCGTCGGACTCGATCTGGCCGACGGCGAGACCTGCCAATGTGGTGGCGGCGCTGCCGAGTTCGGCGGACGTGGCGACGGACAGTTCGAGGCGTTCGCCGCCGACCTGGTCCTTGAGCTGGTCCGCGGTGCCCTCGGCGATCACCTTGCCGTGGTCGATCACGGCGATCTGGTCGGCGAGCCGGTCCGCCTCTTCGAGGTACTGGGTGGTGAGCAGCAGGGTCGTGCCGCCTTTGACCAGTTCCTCGATCACGTCCCACATGCCCAGCCGGGAACGCGGGTCGAGGCCTGTGGTCGGTTCGTCGAGGAACAGCACGGTCGGCTTCGCGACCAGCGCGCCCGCGAGGTCGAGCCTGCGCCGCATGCCGCCGGAGTAGCCCTTCACCGGTCGGTCGGCGGCGTCCTCGAGATCGAAGCGGGCGAGCAGTTCGCGGGCTCGTTCCCGGCTTCTGGCTCGGCCGAGGTGGTACAGACGGCCGACCATGTCGAGGTTCTCGAACCCGGTGAGGTTGTCGTCGACGGCCGCGTACTGGCCGGAGAGCCCGATCTTCGTGCGCAGCTCGCCGGCCTGCCTGCGCACGTCGAGCCCGGCGACGCGCGCTGATCCCTCGTCGGCCTCGAGCAGTGTGGTGAACACCCGCACCGCCGTCGTCTTGCCGGCGCCGTTGGGACCCAGCAGACCCGTGATGGTGCCTTCGGGCACGGTGAGGTCCAGGCCGTCGAGCGCGACGACCGATCCGTAGCGTTTGACCAGGCCTTCGGCCACGATCGCGTCTGTCATGGGGGCATCATGGCGCTGAGGTCTGACAATCTCGTCCGATTTATGACCGTGTCCAGGTGATTGACAGCCGCTTTGAACGTGAAAATACTTCAGAGTCATGGAACGCGTGTGCGTCATCGGTGCGGGCTCGTCCGGCATCGCCGCATGTCAGGTGCTCGGTGCCCGCGGCATCGAGTTCGACTGCTTCGAGACCGGGTCGGAGATCGGCGGCAACTGGCGCTACCTCAACGACAACGGCATGTCGTCGGCCTACCGGTCCCTCCACATCAACACCTCGCGGCAGATGATGGAGTTCAAGTCCTTCCCGATGCCCGCGCGTCTGCCCGCCTATCCGTCGCACTTCCAGATCGCCGAGTACTTCGACGACTTCGTGAAGCACCACGGGTTCCGCGACCGCATCCGCTTCCGGACCGAGGTCACCTCGGTTTCCGTCGCGCCCGGTGGCTATTCCGTCACCACGCGCGATCGCGACACCGGCGAGGAGATTTCGGGTGTCTATAGTTCAGTAATCGTCGCGAACGGGCACCACTGGTCGCCGCGGATGCCCGAGCCCGCGTTTCCCGGCTCGTTCGACGGCGAACAGATGCACGCGCACTTCTACAAGACGCCCGAACGATTCGCGGACAAGAAGGTGCTGGTTCTCGGCATCGGCAATTCCGCCTGTGACATCGCGGTCGAGACCTCACGCGTCTCCGCGCGAACGTTTCTGGCAATGCGCCGAGGCGCGCACATCATGCCCAAGTACCTCTTCGGCATGCCGACCGATCACCTGACGACCTCACCGCTCGCCCGTTTCGCGCCCGCCTGGCTGCAAGCGCTGTCCGTGCGGGCAATGCTGCGGCTGGCGCGCGGCAAACTCTCCGACTACGGCCTGCCCGAACCGTCGCACGGCATCCTCGCCGCGCACCCGACGGTGTCCGACGACCTGCTGACCCGGCTCGGGCACGGCGACATCACGGTGAAGCCGAACCTGACGCGGCTGGACGGGTCCGGGGTCGTGTTCGCGGACGGATCCCGCGAGGACGTCGACGTGATCGTCTACTGCACCGGGTACAAGGTCGACTTCCCGTTCCTCTCCTCTGCCGAGTTCCCCGCCGTGTCGTCCTCGGACAACGAGGTGTCGCTGTACCGGCGAGTCGTGGATCCGGCGCATCCCGGGCTCTACTTCCTCGGGCTGATCCAGCCGCTGGGCGCGATCATGCCGCTGGCGGAGGCGCAGTCCGAGTGGATCGCCGACCTGATCTCGGGGCGCGGGACGCTGCCGTCGGTGCCGGAGATGAAGGCGGAGATCACCTCCTACCGGGAGACGCTGCGGCGCCGGTACGTGAAGTCGAAGCGGCACACGCTGGAGGTCGACTTCCTCGGGTACCAGCGGGAGCTGCAGGAGGAACGGCGGGCCGGCGCCGCTCGCCGCTGACTCGCCGCCCTGCCCTGCGCCGCTGCCCCACGTCGCCGCCCTCGATGTCGACCTTTGCAATGAGTCTTTTGACTTCGTCCGCAAACGTTTTTTGCATCCGGCGTGGGGCGAGGAGCGATATATCAGGTGGCGGGCGGGCTGTGAGCTGCGAAGGGTTCGAGGGCTGTACAGGAGGGGTGGGCGCTGGGCGGCGTGGGTACGGTCGGAGCGTGTCGTCGAGTGCTCAGGTGATCGTTCTCAACGGTGGGTCCAGCTCCGGCAAGTCGGGGGTCGCGCGGTGCCTGCAGGCGGTGTTGCCGGAGGCGTGGCTGGCGATCGGGGTCGACACGTTGATCGACGTGATGCCCGCGCGGTTGCGGCTCGGGTCGGAGGGGATCGGGTTCGCGGGCGACGGTGAGGTCAGCGTCGGGGCCGAGTTCCGGTTGCTGGAGGACGCGTGGATGCACGGCGTCGCGGCGATGGTGCGCGCGGGGGCGCGGGTGATCGTGGACGACGTGTTCCTCGGTGGGACCGAGTCGCGGCGGCGGTGGGAGAAGGCGCTGGACGGGCTCGACGTTGTGTGGGTCGGGGTGCGGTGTGACGCCGCTGTCGCCGCCGGGCGCGAGCTTGCTCGTGGTGATCGGGTTGCCGGGATGGCCGAGGCGCAGGCTGAACTTGTGCATCGCGGGATGAGCTACGACGTCGAGGTCGACACCGCGAACGCCGAGGCGGTCGAGTGCGCGAGGGTGATCGCCGCGCGGCTCGGGAACGTCTAGGGACGAGGTGGGTCGTCGTTCGGGGCACAGGAGCCGCCGCCCTGAGGCCAGCACGACGGGCCGGCGGTGATCGACGGGGTCAGCTGGGCGGTCGACAGGATCGTCGCCAGGTCAGTATCCAATATATTGCCCAGCTGGATTCGGCGGGCGAACACGCACGGCCACACGTCGCCGGACGGTGAGATGGCGACGGCGCCGTGGCCGCAGCGGCCACAGAGCTGGTCAGAACTGGGCTGGTCAGAACTGGGCTGGTCAGAACCCGGTGAAGCGTTTGCGCCGCGCCCGATGCGGCGCAGCCGGTCGATGCCGACCTTTGAGACGCCCAGCGACGAAAGGTCGGCTTGGGCGGCGCGGGTGCGCTGGAGGCCGATGCGCTCGGACGAGCTGACATCGATGACGCCGGCGCGCAGCGGGATGTCCCGGCGCAAAGCCTCGGCGATGTTCGCGCGGGTGCGGGCGTGGCTGCCACGGCGGCGGGTGATCGCCTCGTGCTGGGACGCCGTGTCGGAGTAGTAGCTCGTCGCGAGGCGCACGCCGGGACGGGAGAAGGTGTCCCACAGGCGTGGGCTGATGTGCACGAGATTGCTGAACACCTCGACCTCGAGTCCGGCGGTGAGCGCGCGGTCGACGAACTCCGGTAAATCGGGATGCAATGTCGGCTCTCCGCCGATGAACTGAATCGAGTGCGCGCCGAGTTCGGCGACGTCATCGATGGTCCGGAACCAATCACGAGTTCTGAGGACGCCCTCGTCGCCGCGCGGTCCGGACTCCGCGTAGCAGTGCGTGCAGCTCAGCTGACATTTGCCGGTGATCTCAAGCCATGCGAAACGCAGGTCGGTCATGTCCCGCTCCCCTGGACGACGCCGTGCGATAACCATCTTGCCCCGGCGGGCCGCGAAAGGAGCTGTCGAATTCATTTAAACATCGGTCTGCTGTTGGTGTGGTGACATGTCACCAACACGAATACGGCGTGCGCCTCGCCGTATTGGTATTAACCGACTAATCAATCCCGATCAGGAGCGTCTCATTAGGAAGCAGGCGAAACCGCTCCCGGAAGCGGGCTCCGGCAGCCTCTCGATGTCGAACGACGCCCCGAACAGCCGCTGCTCGTCACCCACGGCAAGACCGGGGAACCGGGCTCCGCGACGCTTCCACCACGGGATCTCGTCGTAGAAGCACCACATGACGAACATCGAACCGGGGTGCGACAGCTGCAGCACGGTCGCCGCCATCGCCTCCTGGGCCGGCCCGCCCAGGTCGTCCAGCACGCCGTAGTCGACGAGCAGGTCGAACGTCCCGGAGACGCCGGGGATCGAGGTGGCCGTCAGGTCCCCTGGCAGCCATTCGACCGACAACGACGGCGGCGTCGCGCGCCGGGCCTTCTCCAGTCCGACGGGGGAGAAGTCCACGCCCGTCACGTCGAAGCCGTGCTCCGCCAGGAAGATCGAGTTCGCTCCGCTGCCACAGCCGAGATCGATCGCGCGGCCGGGAGAGATCCGGCCTGACGTCACCAGTTCGACCAGTTCGGCACGGGGCCCGCCCTCCCACGGCGCCCAGGTCCGGTACATGAAGTTGTAGGCCCGACGACCGACCATCCCATGTCCTCCCAACGAAAAACGGGGCCGCCGACATGAAGTCAGCGGCCCCGCTCATAGAACGACCTTTCAGTGCACGCCGAGCACTCCGTCGATCCGGCGCGGAATGCCGAGCGGGTTCGCGTCCTGCAACTCGGCCGGCAGCAACGCGTCCGGCCACGACTGGTACGTCACCGGCGCGATCCAGCGGCGAATCGACGTGGCGCCCACCGACGTGTGCAGCGGGTTCGTCGTCGACGGCCACGGACCACCGTGGTGCTGACCCCACGCCACCGCGACACCGGTCGGCCACGCGTTGAAGATGATGCGACCCGCGACGTGCCGCAGGACCTCGGCGATCTCACCGGCCTCCGCGTGGTCCGACTCCTCCGCGTGCACGGTGCCGGTCAGCGTGCCCGGCAGCTTCGCCAGCACCGAGCGCAGTTCGGCGGGATCGGAGTAGGTCACGGCCAGGGCGGCCGGGCCGAAGTGCTCCTCGGTGAGCTTCTCGAGGTTCTCCTCGAACACCGACACAGGCACGCTGAACAGGCGTGGAGCCACGGCCCACGCCTCGTCCGGGCGCGTGCCCGCGGACACGACGGTGACCAGGTCCGACGCGGCCAGGGCGTCCGTCGACGCCGTGTAGGAGTCGCACATCCGCTCGTTCAGCATCGCGCCACCGGCCGTCGCCGCGACGGCCTCACCCAGCGCGGGCACCAGCGCCTCGGGCGTGAAGACCAGACCGGGGTTCGTGCAGAACTGGCCGACGCCCATCGTCAGCGACGCCGCGAATCCGGCGGCGATGTCCTCGCGCCCGGCCGCGCCCGGCAGGATCACCGTCGGGTTGACGCTGCCCAGTTCGCCGTAGAACGGGATGGGGTCCGGCCGGCCCTGCGCCAGGTCGAACAGCGCCCGCCCGCCACCGGTCGAGCCGGTGAAACCGACCGCGCGCACCGCAGGATGCTTCACCAGCGCGACACCCGACTCGGTGCCGTACACGATGCCGAACACACCCTCGGGCGCACCGGCTTCGCGAAGAGCGTCCACGACGACCCGCGCGGTCTCGCGCGACGTCGAGGGGTGCGCCGAATGTGCCTTCACCACAACGGAACAACCGGACGCCAGCGCGGAAGCCGTGTCACCACCGGCGACCGAGAACGCGAACGGGAAGTTCGACGCGGAGAACACCGCGACCGTCCCCAAAGGACGGAGCACGCGCCGCAGCACCGGGCGCGGCGGGATGATGTCCGGGTTCGCCGTGTCCAAAGTGGCCTCGACGTAGCTGCCCTCGCGCAGCACCTCCGCGAACAACCGCAGCTGGTTCGTCGTGCGCTTGAGCTCGGTCGTCAGCCGCGGCACGCCCAGCGCCGTCTCGCCGTCCGCCGTCTCGACGAGCAACGACGACTCGGCGTCCAGCGCGTCCGCGACCTTCTCCAGCACCACGGCGCGATCCGCCGCCGGAGCGACCGACCACGCCGAGAACGCGGTGGCCGCGGCGGAAGCGATCCGGTCCACCTCGCTGTCGGGGGTCTTCGCAACCGGCTCGCCGAACGGCTCACCGGTGCGCGGGTTGTATCCCTGAACGACGTGGCTCAACGCCCTGCCTCCTTGACTGCCGTGTCGAAATCGGGGCCACACCAGGCCCCGCCCACGTACCTCGCCGCGTACGACGAGGGATCGAGCTCACCGCCGTGCTGCTCCAGCACCGCGGCCGCGTACTCCTCGGAGTCGTCCTGGGGCTCGTAGCCCAGAGCGCGGGCCTCGTCGAGCGAGAACCAGCCGCGCTTGTTGTCCGACACGCCCCACACGATCCGGAAACCGGGGGAGGGGAAGGAGAGTGCCGCCTCGAACAGGCGCGCGCCGTCGTCCGGCGACATCCACGTCGACAGCATCCGCACGTCGCGCGGCTTCTCGAAGCAGGAACCGATGCGGATCGCGATCACGTCCATGCCATAGCGGTCGGCATAAAGCGATCCCAACGCCTCCAGCGCCACCTTGGACACGCCGTAGTAGGTGTCCGGACGCGGGAACGCGTAGTCGCCGGCCTCGCCGTCGGCGCGTTCGACGTAGCCGACCGCGTGGTTCGAGCTGGCCAGGATCACCCGGCGAACTCCCTGGCGGCGCGCGGCTTCCAGCAGCGTGTGCGTGCCGTCGATGTTGACGCTGAGGATCTTCTCCCACGGCTCCTCGAGGCTGTGGCCACCGAGGTGGATCACCGCGTCGACGTCCTTCAGCGCCGCTTCCATCGCGGCCATGTCGGTCACCGACGCCTCGACGAGTTCGACGTTCTCGCCGTCGGCGGCCGCGGGAAGCTCCGCGATGTCCAGCAGCCGCAGGACACGGCCCTCCGCCGCGAGGCGGGTACGCATGAGCGTGCCCACCCCGCCACCGGCGCCGGTGATCAGGATGCGTGCGGTCACGGGTTGGAGCCCTCCGTCTTGTTCAGGTGTGTCGGCAAAGCTCAGCGACCGAACTGGCGGAGGAGTTCGGTGATCTGCCGGGCGGCGTCGAGCAGAGCGGAGATGACCTGCCGCTCGTGCTCGGGGTCCAGTCTGCCCAGAGGAACCGAACAACTCATAGCGTCCAGAACGGGATTTCGGTAAGGCAACGCCACCGCGAAACAGCCCAGCCCGGGCGTGTTCTCCTCGCGTTCGTGCGCGTAGCCGACGTTCCGGAACCCGGCGAGCTGCTCGTGCAGCGCCGCCCGATCGATCACGGTGTTCGGCGTCAGCGGTGCCAGCTCGGCCGGAAGGATCAGGTCGACCTCCTCCGGCGTCCGCGTCGAGAGCACGGCCTTGCCCAGCGACGTCGAGTGCGCGGGCAGCCGGCGGCCGACGCGCGAGACGACCCGGAGGTGGTGCTCGGACTCGCGACTCGCCAGGTAGACGACGTCCGCGCCGTCCAAACGGGCAAGGTGGACGGTCTCGTTGATGTCCTGACGGACCTGCTCCATCACGCGGATCGCCGCGCGCACAACGGGGTCGTGGTCCAAATAGGACGTACCGACGAGCAGTGCGCGCACGCCGATGCCGTAGGTGCCGCGGTCCGCGTCGACCTCGACCCACCCGCGCGCCACCAGCGTTTGCAACAACATGTAGAGGCTGGACTTGGGATAGCTGAGTTCGCGGTGCAACTCCGTGAGCGTGAGCCTGCGGTCCGACGCGGACAACACCTCAAGCAACTCCACCGTGCGGTCGGCGGACTTCACCGCACCGGGACGAGCCGTGCCCTTGCCGATCGGCGACGCCACCTGCAGCCTCCTCGAAACAGGGAAGAAACTTTCCCTTGACACGTTGCTGTGCTGATTCTTACAGTCCTGACTCAGGTTCACAAGTACGACCCACGTTCACATATCTGAACACGAAGGGCTCCGACGATGCGCCGTAGAACAGCCACGACACTTGCCACACTCGGTGTGGCAGCGCTGCTCGCAGGATGTGGCAGCGGTGGCACCACGGCGACGTCGTCCAAGGACCCGAACAAGCCTCTCGAAGTGTGGACCCGCTCGACCGAGGCGACCGCGAAGGTCTACGAGAAGATCTTCAAGTCGTTCACCGAGAAGACCGGTGTGCAGGTCGACTACAAGCCGATCTTCAACGACTTCGACAAGCAGGTGCAGCAGCGCGCCGCGTCGAAGGACCTCCCCGACGTCGTCATCACCGACACCGGCTCGCTCGGCAACTTCGTCAAGCAGGGCTGGACGACCGAGGTGAACCGCGACGACGTGGCGGGCAGCGGCGACATCGTCGACCGCGCGTGGAACAACGGGAAGGGCGCGGACGGCAAGTTCTACGCCATCCCCTACTCCACCCAGGCGATGGTCACGCTGATCCGCAAGGACTGGCGCGAGAAGCTCGGCAAGCCGATCCCCACCACGTGGGAGGAGCTCGACGACCTCGCGAAGGCCTTCACCCAGAACGACCCCGACGGCAACGGGCAGAACGACACCTACGGCATGCTCGTGCCCGGCACGACCGACCGCGGCTACCTCGCGTGGTGGGCGGCCAGCTACATCTGGCAGGGCGGCGGCGACATCCTCGAGGACGAGGGCGACGGCAAGTTCCGCGTCGGCATCGACTCACCGGAGTCGACCAAGGCCGTCGAACGGCTGCGCAAGCTCTTCTGCGAGGACAAGGTCATGCAGCCCGGCTCGCTGACCCTGGGCACGAACGACGCGCACCCGCTGTTCGAGTCGGGCAAGAGCGGCATCTACCTCACCGGCCCGTACATGATCGGCCGCTTCGACAAGTCGGTCGGCAAGGACAAGTACGAGGTCATCGCCTCCCCGAAGGGCCCGGCCGGCGCCACGGTGCTCGGCGAGGGCGAGAACATCTACCAGATGGCCGGCTCCGCGAAGACCGCCGACCAGAAGAAGCTCGCCGAGTACCTGATCACGCCAGAGGCGCAGCAGGCCGGTATGAAGGGCGACCCGCAGCCGGTCGTGCGCCTGCCCGTCAACAAGACCGTCGACGTCAACGCGACGTACAAGGACCCGCGGTGGGCGACCGTGGCGGGCGTGTACTCCAGCGAGGCGCGGCCGTTCCCCAGCGTTCCGAACTTCGCGCCGTTCCGGCAGAAGACCTCGGAGACCCTGAACTCCATCTTCGCGAAGTGCCCCGCTGACTCCTCGGCCGAGCTGAAGACGCTGGCGGAGGCGCTGAAGAAGGAGCTCGAGAACCAGAAGGCGTCGAAGTGACGGCAGTTCAGTCACTCGGCGACACCCGAGACGTGGGCTCGACGGCTAGTGGCGGCGGTGCCGTCGAAACCCACCCCGTGAGGCGACGCCGCCGGCGTCGCCTCACGGGAGCCACCTTCGTCCCGTGGCTGTTCCTGCTTCCCGCCGTGCTGATCTTCCTGGTCTTCAAGTTCATCCCGATGGGCGAGGGCATCCGGCTCTCGTTGTTCGAGGTCCGGCCGTTCCTCGGGGACATCTTCGTCGGATTCAAGAACTACGCGACGATCCTGCAGGACGAGAAGTTCCTGACCGCCAGCTGGCACACCCTCGTGCTGGCCGGCGGTCAGACCGTTGGCGCGATGCTGATCGGCTTCTTCCTCGCGTTGCTGCTCGAAGGCCACACCAAGTCGCTGTGGTTCGTGCGGTCCGCGGTGTTCCTGCCCGTCGTGGCGGCCACCGCGGTCATCGGCGAGATCTGGCGGCTGTTCTTCTACCCGGCGCCGGAAGGCTTCCTCAACGAGCTCATCTCGTGGGTCGGCCTCGGGCCCTGGGAGTACATCCACAGCACGGACACCTCGCTGGTGTCGGTCATGTTCGTGGGCATCTGGAAGCACGCCCCGTACGACATGGTGCTGATCCTCGCCGGGCTCGCCGGCATCGACCGCCAGCAGTACGAGGCCGCCGCGATCGACGGAGCGTCGACGCCGCAACGGATCTGGAACGTCACGCTCCCCGCGTTGCGGCCCGTCATCACCATCCTGCTGACGCTGGCGGCGATCCGCGGCCTGCGCGTCTTCACCGAGGTGTACGTGCTCACCGGAGGTGGCCCCGCGGGGTCGACCGACGTCTGGATGACCCGCGTCTACACCACGGCGTTCGAACAGTCCGAAGCCGGACTCGCCTCGGCTGGTTCTGTGCTCTTGTTCCTGGTTACCTTGATTTTGACGGTCAGCGTGCAGTGGTACCGCCGGAGGAAGGAGGCGCGATGAGCGTCAACTCGAGCCGCTTCGACAGCGCCATCGGCTGGTCCACCAGGCCGGACGCGTGGGGCAGCAGGGCCACCCGCTTCCTTTTCAGTGCCCTCGCTGTAATCCTTTTCTGCGGCCCGCTGCTGGTCATCTTCTCCGGCGCGTTCGACCACAACCCGGACCCGACCAAGCTGTCGGTCATCCCGGCGAACCCGTCGCTGATCAACTTCCAGGTCGCGGCGGAGAACAAGATCTGGCACTACCTGATGAACTCGTTGATCATCGCAGGTGGTGCGCTGCTGCTGCAGCTGACGGTGAGTGTGTTCGCCGCCTACGCGTTGGCGCGCAAGAAGTTCCGCGGTCAGGCCATCGCACTGTTGGTCATTCTCGCCACGATGATGTTGCCGGAGGAGGTCATCGCGATCCCGCTGTCGCTGGTGATCGGAGACCTACCGCTGGTGCACGTGAGTCTCAAGGGCACCCTGCTCGGCGTCATTCTCCCGTTGGGGGCTTGGGGTTTCTCCATCTTCGTCATGACGGAGTTCATGAAGGAGATCCCCAGCGAACTGGAGGAGGCGGCCAAAGTGGACGGTGCCGGGGAGCTGCGTCTCTTCGCGCAGATCATCCTCCCGCTGTGCAAACCCGCGCTCGGCGTCATCGCCGTGTTCGGCTTCAACATGATTTGGGAGCAGTACCTGCTCCCCCTGATCGTCGCCGCTGACCCCTCCGATTACACGCTCACGGTCGCACTTCTCGCGCTTCGATCCGACGACCAGGTCGGAACGGGCATCGTGCTGGCCGGAGCGTTGCTGGCGCTGGTACCGAGCCTGGTCGTGTACCTGTCGCTGCAGAAGTCCTTCCTGCGTGGGATCACCACCGGAGCGATCAAGGGATGAGTCTGGTTATGCAACTCGATGGTGTGCTGTTCTTTCCGGTGACCCCGTTCGACAGCGAGGGGAACATCGCGTACGACGTGCTCGCCGAGCACGTCAAGCACGGTGTCTCCGCCGGGCCGGGCGCGGTGTTCGCCGCCTGCGGCACCGGCGAGTTCCACGCCCTGGGGCTGGAGGAGTTCGAGCGCGCGGTGGCCGTCGCGGTCGAGGCGACCGCGGGCAAGGTGCCGGTGTTCGCCGGTGCGGGCGGCTCGGTCGTGGCGACCAAGCAGTTCGTCCAGGCGGCCGAACGTGCTGGTGCGCAGGGCATCCTGCTGCTGCCGCCCTACCTGGTGACCAACCCGGCCGCCGGACTCGTGCGGTACGTGGCCGAGGTCGCGGGCGTCACCGAGCTGCCGATCATCGTGTACCAGCGCAACAACGCGCGGTTCACGCCGGAGACCGCCGTCGAGGTCGCGCAGATCCCGAACGTCGTGGGCTTCAAGGACGGCATCGGCGACCTCGACCAGATGCAGCGGATCGTGCTTTCCGTCCGTGCCAACGTTGACAAGCCGTTCCAGTTCTTCAACGGCCTGCCCACCGCGGAGATGACCCAGCTCGCGTACCGGGGCATCGGCGTCGAGCTGTACTCGTCGGCGGTGTTCTGCTTCGCGCCGGAGATCTCGCTCGGCTTCTACAACGCCGTGCAGTCCGGTGACATCGAACTGGTGAACCGCTTCCTCTTCGAGTTCTACAAGCCCCTCGTCGAGCTGCGGGACAAGGTGCCCGGCTACGCGGTCGCCCTGGTGAAGGCCGCGGTGCGCGCGAACGGGCTCGATGTGGGCGGCGTGCGGCCGCCGCTGATCGACCCGCTGGACGAGCACCTGGCCGCTCTCGACAAGATCATCGCTGCGGGCAAGGCTCTGCTGAGCTGAGAGGGCGTTCGGAATGAAGATCACCGAGATTGTTCTGACACCGATCGCGTTCCGGGACCCGCCGCTGCTGAACTCGGCCGGTGTCCACGAGCCGTGGGCGCTGCGCACCATCGTCGAGGTGCACACCGACGAAGGCATTTCGGGACTGGGGGAGACCTACGGCGACCTTGGGCACCTGGAGCGCTCGAGGTCCGTTGTGGACTCTCTGATCGGCCTCGACGTGTTCGCGTTGAACGAGATGCACGCGCGGGTCTCCGCCGTTCTCGGTGGCAAGGCCGGGCAGGACAAGCACGGCCTGACCGGGAAGATCACGGCGGAGAGCACCGTCGACCGCGTGTACTCGCCGTTCGAGGTCGCCTGCCTGGACATCCAGGGCAGGGCGCTGGGCCGTCCGGTGCACGACCTCCTGGGTGGCGCGGTTCGCTCCGCCGTCCCGTACTCGGCGTACCTGTTCTACAAGTGGGACGGGCACCCCGGGGCCGAGCCGGACGAGTGGGGCGAGGCGATCGACCCCGCCGGCGTCGTGGCGCAGGCGACCAAGATGATCTCGCGGTACGGGTTCGGGTCGATCAAGCTCAAGGGCGGTGTCTTCCCTCCTGAGCAGGAGATCGAGGCCATCCGCGCCCTGCGTGAGGCCTTCCCGGAGCACCCGCTGCGGCTGGACCCGAACGCGGCCTGGTCTACGGCGACGTCGCTGAAGGTCGCCGAGGAGCTCGACGGCGTGCTGGAGTACCTGGAGGATCCGACGCCGGAGATCTCCGGGATGGCGGAGGTGGCCGCGAAGGCGCCGATGCCGTTGGCCACCAACATGTGCGTGGTCGCGTTCGAGCACCTCAAGCCGTCGGTGGAGCAGGACGCCGTGCAGGTGCTCCTGTCCGATCACCACTACTGGGGCGGCCTGCAGCGGTCGCGTCAGCTGGGGATGATCTGCCAGACGTTCGGCATCGGCCTGTCGATGCACTCGAACTCGCACCTCGGCATCTCGCTGGCCGCGATGACGCACCTGGCGGCGGCGACGCCGAACCTGAACTACGCGTGCGACACGCACTACCCGTGGAACGCGGCCGACGAGGTCGTTGAACCAGGGGTTCTGTCCTTTGTGGATGGTGCGGTGCCGGTGCCCGTCACGCCGGGCCTCGGTGTGACGCTGGATCGGGACGCGTTGGCGCGCATGGCCGAGAACTACGTTCGTTGCGGCATCACGGCTCGTGACGACACGGGCTACATGCAGAAGTTCGACCCGAGCTACGAGAGGAAGCGTCCCCGGTGGTGAAGTCGGTTGTCCACGCCTATCCGTGGGACCTGATCGGAGACCCTGAGGCCGTCACGCGGTACCAGGAGCTCGGAGTCGACGCGATCGCCGTTGCCGCGTCGTATCACACGGTGCGGGCCGCGACGCCTCTGCACCCTTCGCATCGGATGGTCGACGCACGCCACGCGGCGTTCTACCTGCCGGTGCGTTCGGAGAAGTACGGCCGTCTGGTGCCCGCCGAACCGTCCTGGATGGACGGTTCGGACTCGTTCGGTGCCGCGGCGGCGTTGGTTCGTGCCGCCGGACTGCCGGTGTACGCGTGGACCGTGCTGACGCACAACTCGCGGCTGGGCGACCTGCATCCCGATGTCACCGTGGTGAACGCGTTCGGGGATCGCTACCCGTACGCACTGTGCACCGCGCAGCCCGACGTCGTCGAGTACGCGTCGGTGCTGGTGTCCGAGGTGCTGGAGCTCGGCGCGCCGGACGGGATCATCCTGGAGGCCTGCGGGCCGCTGGGGTTCTTCCACGGCGGGCACCACGAGAAGACCGACGGCACGGACTGGAACGCGGTGCAGCAGAAGCTGTTGTCGCTGTGCTTCTGCTCTGCCTGCACCGCCCTGTACGCCGACCCGGATGCCCTGCGTGAAGCGGTCCGGGCCGGGGTCGATCGCGGTGCACCCAGCGTTGAGGAAGCGTTGGGTGCGCTCGCGGACGACGTTCAGGCCGTGCGCACCGGCGTGGTGCGGTCGTTGCGGCAGAAGCTGGTCGGCGAGATTCGTGCCGCGGCGCCTTCGATCCGGGTTGGAATGCACGTGACGGCAGACCCTTGGGGCACTGGGCCGTTCGCGACCGTGGCCGGGGGAGTCGGCGCCGATGTCGACGTCCTGACGACGATGTGCTGGCCTGGCCCGGAGATCGCGGTTCCCGGCATCGAGGCTCTTCGTTCCGCCGCACCGGACACGCGGATCGCCGCGTACGTGCTGGGGCTGCCGCCCAAACCTGCCGACGGCGCGGCGTTGTCGAAGGAGTGGCTCGCCTATCTGGATGCCGGTGTGGAGGAGTTCCACCTCTACCACGGAGGCCTTGCGTCCGCGGCACGGTTGGAAGCTCTGCGAGAGGCTGTGGCGGCCGTCAGCCGCTAACTGTGAAGAGAAGTCACTGCAACCCGCTGTGAGCGCGGTTCCGTCCTTTGAACATGAGGCACATAGGAACCGTAGTTGGCACTGGCGTCCTGCTGCTCGTCATCTCGGCCTGTGGCAGCGCGCAGAACGCGGGCACCGGGGCAGGTGGCGGTCAGGAGTTGCCGACCGCCACCTCACCCTCAGAGCTGCCCCCGAACATCGCACCCGGAGAAGTGCCGCCGGACGGCAAACCCGTGACGAAGCTCGATGCCAACGGTCTGACGCCGGACCATCCGCGCACCGTCTGGACACAGGGCGACGGGAAGACCGTCGGAGTCGTCGCCCAGGAGGGCGGATGCGGCAAGGCGAGCGCGTCCGTGCTGGAGCAGAACGCTTCCACGGTGAAGATCGAGCTGCTCGAGACGCTGCCGCTGACCAAGCAGATGTGCACCATGGACATCCGCTTCCCTCCGCTGACGATGCAGCTCTCCGAGCCCCTTGGTGAGCGCACGGTCGTGCTTACGTCGCGGCAGGAACAGAAGTAGACCTTCCTCCCCGCGGTGCCCGGCCGGCATCTGCCCCGCCGGCCGGGTACCTCTTTCCTTCCCGGTGAAAGTTCGACCGGACAGGTCGCAGGACATTTGACAGGGACTTCCCGTCCCGGTTTGCGAGGATGGTCCGCATGAGAAACGCCGTCGCAGCCGTTGCTCTCGCCGTCGTGCTCGTCGGTTGCTCGTCCGGCACGCAGTCCGGCGCACCCGGCTCCAGCTCGTCGGGCGGGGCGCCCACGGGCACGACCGCGCCCGGTTCGAGCGGCACCCCCGGCACGGGCTCGTCGAGCGGGAACCCCACCGCTCCCGTCCAGCCTCCGGTCTCGATCTCGGAGCAGAAGCCCGTCGTGCCGCCCGGCGTCACGTCCGTGGCGAAGGACAAGGTCGACACGACATCGTTGTCAGACACCTACCGCGACGAGGCCTATGTCTTCGGAGACGGCCGTGACATCGAGGTCTTCGGCGTCGGCGGCGGCTGCAAGGAGGCCCGTGCCGAGATCACCGGCCAGTCGGCCGACGTCGTCCAGATCACGCTGGTCACGATCACCAAGCAGCCCTCCGGCACCGTGTGCACCCAGGAGATCCGTGAGGTGCCGCTGACCGTCCGCCTGGACGCGCCGCTGGGCAACCGCCGTCTGGTCCTCGAAGCCCGCGAGGAAACCGGCTGAGCGTCCGGCACCCCGCAGTTCGCGGTCGTCCGGCACTGAGGTGGCGCACCACACGCCCTCGCGTGCGCCCCCAGTGCTCGGCCGCCCCTCTCACCTGCTGCTTAGCAATGACTCTTTGGACTTCGTTCGCAAATGACTCGTTGCAAAGGCCGGGAAGCGACCGGCATGACCGAGCCGATATATCAGTTTCCGGCGTGGGCGAGGAACTCCACGCGGTTGCCGGCGGCGTCGAAGGTGTGGAAGCGGAGACGGCCGGGGATCTCCGCGGGATCGGCCCAGACGACCGGGTGGCCCGCTGCCGCCACGGATTCGGCCACCGCGGTCACGTCGACCACGAACGCCGGGTGTGCCTTGCGCGCGGGGCGGAAGTCGTCCTCGACGCTGACGTGGATCTCGCCGCCGCCGGGTACCGCGAACCAGCAGCCGCCTCGCGCGGCGAGCAGTGGTGGCTTGGGCAGTTCGGTCCAGCCCAGCACGCCTGTGTAGAACGCGCGCTGCTCGTCTTCGGCTCCTGGCGGACAGGTGACCTGCACGTGGTGGATCAACGCGAAACCCCCGATCGAAACGAATACGGGACAACCGTACTGTTTGATCGGGGCTTCGGGGTTGCTGAGGGAACCTAGCGGCGGAAACTGATCTGCAGGGTCGGGGTCGACGTCTCCGCGAAGAAGTCGTTGCCCTTGTCGTCGACGACGACGAACGCGGGGAAGTCCTCGACCTCGATCTTCCAGACCGCCTCCATGCCCAGTTCGGGGTACTCGAGCACCTCGACCTTGCGGATGCAGTCCTGCGCCAGCCGCGCCGCCGGGCCACCGATCGAGCCCAGGTAGAAGCCGCCGTGCGACGAGCAGGCGTTGGTCACCTGCTGGGAGCGGTTGCCCTTGGCGAGCATCACCAGCGATCCGCCCGCCGCCTGGAACTGCTCGACGTAGGAGTCCATGCGGCCGGCGGTGGTCGGGCCGAACGACCCGGAGGCGTAGCCCTCGGGCGTCTTGGCCGGGCCGGCGTAGTAGACCGGGTGGTCCTTGAGGTACTGCGGCATCTCCTCGCCGGCGTCGAGGCGTTCCTTGATCTTGGCGTGCGCGATGTCGCGGGCCACGACCAGCGGACCGGTCAGCGAGACGCGGGTCTTCACCGGGAGCTTGGTGAGGATGTCGCGGATCTCCGCCATCGGGCGGGTGAGGTCGATGTGGACGACCTCGTCGGACAGGTCCTCGCCCTCGATCTCGGGCAGGAACCGCGCCGGGTCGCTTTCCATCTGCTCCAGGAACACGCCCTCGGCCGTGATGCGGGCCTTGGCCTGGCGGTCCGCCGAGCACGACACCGCGATGCCGACCGGGAGGGACGCGCCGTGGCGGGGGAGCCGGATGACGCGCACGTCGTGGCAGAAGTACTTGCCGCCGAACTGGGCTCCGATGCCGAAGTTGCGGGTCAGTTCCAGAACCTGCTGTTCGAGGTCCGTGTCGCGGAACGCGTGGCCCAGCGCCGAGCCCTCGGACGGCAGGTTGTCCAGGTAGCGGGCGGAGGCGAGCTTCGCGACCTTCAGGTTCTGCTCGGCGGACAGGCCACCGACGACGACCGCGAGGTGGTACGGCGGGCACGCGGCGGTGCCGAGCGAACGGAGCTTCTCGTCCAGGAACGACGCGAGGCGCTTCGGGTTCAGCACCGCCTTCGTCTCCTGGTAGAGGAACGTCTTGTTCGCGCTACCGCCGCCCTTGGCCATGAACAGGAACTCGTAGACGGGCTCCTGGCCGGGCTTGTGGAACACCTCGATCTGCGCGGGCAGGTTCGTGCCGGTGTTCTTCTCGTCCCAGAACGTCACCGGAGCCATCTGCGAGTAGCGCAGGTTGAGCTCCTGGTAGGCCTCGTAGACGCCGCGGGCCAGCGCCTGCTCGTCGTCGCCGCCGGTCAGGACGGTCTCCGAGCGCTTGCCCATGATGATCGCCGTGCCGGTGTCCTGGCACATCGGCAGCACGCCACCGGACGAGATGGCGGCGTTGCGCAGCAGGTCCATGGCGACGAAGCGGTCGTTGCCGGAGGCCTCGGGGTCGTCGATGATCTTGCGGAGCTGGGCGAGGTGCGACGGGCGCAGCAGGTGCTGGATGTCCCGGATCGCTTCCTTCGCGAGCAGCGTCAGCGTCTCGGGCGCGATCTGGAGGAACTTGCGGTCACCGGCCTCGATGAGCTTGACCCCGTCGGAGGTGACGAGGCGGTACTCGGTCTCGGTGTCCTTCGCGAGGGGGAGGACGTCGGTGTACTCGAATGTGGTGGGCACGGGGTACACAACTCCAACGGTGTGCAGTTCGGATCAGAAAACCGTACCGCCACCAAAGGGACGTACTGGTCCCCGTCCACCGTGTTCTTCGCAACCGTTTTCGCAGGGGTCCCGCAAACGCGGAAGGCCGAGGCGGCCCCCGGCCGTCCCGACCTTCCTTCGCGTGCTAACCCGACTCACGACGGGCGTCGCGTGGCTCTGGTAACGCCCGACCGTGCCGTGAGTTGAGTCACAAGTCAATACTGCTCGGCGGGTGAGACCCGACCGTAACGCCACCAGGGACGATTCCGGCTACGAGGCGTAGGCCCGCAGCTTCGCGGCGCGTTCGCCCTGACGGAGCTTGGACATGACCTCGCGCTCGATCTGACGCACTCGCTCGCGCGACAGGCCGAACCGCTTGCCGATCTGGTCGAGCGTGCGCGGCTGGCCGTCCTCGAGGCCGTAGCGCAGCCGGATCACGGCCTGCTCGCGCGGCTCCAGCGTCGCGAGAACGCGGCGCAGGTCGTCCTGCAGCAGCCCGGAGATGACGGCGCTCTCGGCGTCGGTGGCGTCCGAGTCCTCGATGAAGTCACCGAGGGGAGCGTCCTCCTCCGTGCCGACCGGCATGTCGAGCGATACCGGGTCACGCGCGTGGTCGAGCAGGTCGGCGACCTTGTCGGGGTTGAGACCGGCTTCCTTCGCGAGCTCCTCGTTCGTCGCCTCGCGGCCGAGCGTCTGGTGCAGGTCGCGCTTGATCCGCGCGAGCTTGTTCACCTGCTCGACGAGGTGGACGGGGAGGCGGATGGTGCGGCCCTGATCAGCCATGCCGCGGGTGATGGCCTGGCGGATCCACCACGTCGCGTACGTCGAGAACTTGAAGCCCTTGGTGTAGTCGAACTTCTCGACCGCCCGGATCAGGCCCAGGTTGCCTTCCTGGATCAGGTCCAGCAGCGGCATGCCACGGCCCGTGTAGCGCTTGGCCAGCGACACGACGAGGCGCAGGTTGGCCTTGAGCAGGTGGTCCTTGGCGCGGCGGCCGTCGCGGACGAGCGCCCCCATCTCGTCGCGGCGGGTGGGGGTGAGGCGCTTGGCCGTCTCGAGGACGTGCTGCGCGAACACACCTGCCTCGATGCGCTTCGCGAGCTCCACCTCCTCCTCAGCCGTGAGGAGCGCGGTCTTGCCGATTCCGTTCAGGTAGACTCGAACGAGGTCGGCTGCTGGTCCCTGCGCGTCGAGTTCGTGCTCGACGACGGTGGGCGTGTTCTCTCCGACTTCACGGTCGGAGATCCTCGTGACGGTCATGGATCTCCCTCCCCCTGGTGCGGGCGACGCTGCTGTCGGTCAGGACAGTCGCGCGTGGCGGTCAAGGCGGCGCGGCGCTGCGCCCTGGTTGCCGGTTGCGGCGGGCCCGCTCGGGATCCCATCGCTAGCTGGCTGATACCTGGGTAACGAAGACGATTCCGAATTCGTTCCCGACTTCCATGACCTGAAGACGTCATCGCTGTCACAGCGGTTGCGCGACTAATCTGAGGATTGCCTGAGAACCGTTTAGTCAGAGCTCGACGATCACCGTGAACGGACCGTCGTTCACGCTCCGTACCTTCATCTCGGCTCTGAATCGTCCCGTTTCGACGCGCGCGCCCTTTTGGCGTAGTTCCTGCACGACGGCGTTCACCAAGGGTTCCGCGTGCTCGGGCCGGGCGGCCGCCGTCCAGGACGGACGGCGGCCCTTGCGAGTGTCCCCGTAGAGCGTGAACTGGCTGACGACCAGCAGTGGAGCACCTGTGGACTCACATGACTGCTCGTCGTCGAGGATGCGCAGACCGTGCAGCTTCTGCGCCATTTTGCGAGCGTGCTCGGCCGTGTCGTCGTGATGGACGCCGAGCAGCACCAGCAATCCGGGCTCGTCGATCGCGCCGACGATGTCCCCTTCGACTTCGACACTCGCTTCTGTGACGCGCGCCACAACTGCTTTCACGCGGGAATCAACATTCCGTGCCGGATGAGATCACGAACGATCGGCAAGGCGGCTTCCGCGTCGATTTCTCCGTAAGCGAACTCGAGCAGCGCGAGCAGGTCCTCCAACGGCAGAGAGCCGTTGCAACCGGCGACGAGCTTGGCGGTCGCCTCGTCGACCTCGTGCTGCCAGCCGGGCCCGTCGGTGCGGTGCAGACGCGCGACGACCTTGCGCCAGCCCTCGTCGCCCGGCTCGGACACCTCTTCGAGCAGGACGGTGTCGGCGACCCGGAACCGGCGGCTCAGCAGGTCCGGGTTCGCGCGCAGCCACGCGACGTTGTCGAGCCAGCGCGCCGCCTCCGGGCCCAGCGGGTCGTCGTAGGCGTGGCGCAGGTCTTCACAGATGACCTGGGAGTGCATCTCGTCGGTGCGACGCAGCGTCACGTACCCGAAGCCGACGCCCTGGACGTCGTTCTCCTCGAACCAGTCCAGCCACGCCGCGGCCTTCTGCCGCCCCTCGGGGCTGCGCGGGTCGACGCCCGCGTCCTTGAGCCACGTGCCGACGTACAGGGCGGGCTCGGCGATGTCGCGCTGCACGAACCACGCGTCGATGCCGCCGCGAGGAAGCCAGCCGGAGACGCGCTCCTCCCAGTCCTCGCCCCTGCGGTGCACCCACGACGCGAGGAGCTGGCCGACGCCACCCTCGTTGAGGAACGCGGGCAGCTGCCGGATGACCAGTGCCGACGCGTCGTCGCCGCCCAGGCCGGAGTCGCGGTAGACGAAGTCCACGCGCGGCGGGCCGACGACGAACGGCGGATTACAGACGACCTGGTCGAACCGCCGGTTGCGGACCGGGCCGAACCACTCGCCCTGCAGCGTCTCCACGTCGAGCCCGTTGATGCGGAACGTGCCCTGCGCGAGCCTCAGCGCGCGCTCGGACAGATCGGTCGCGGTGATGCGCTCGGCGTGCGTGCTGGCGTGCAGCGCCTGGACGCCGCAGCCGGTGCCGAGGTCCAGCAGCGTGCCGACCGGTGTGCGCTTGGTCGCGCGGGCGAGGCTGATGGACGCGTGGCCGACGCCGAGCACGTGGTCCTCGGGGACGGCGCTGCCGCGCAGGTCGGAGTCGAGGTCGGCGATGACCCACCAGTTGTCCTCGTACGGCCGCACGTCCAGGCCGGCCTTCAGGTTCGCGGCGTCGAGGGCGGGGGCCAGGACCTCGTTGGCGACCAGGTCGTCGATGCCGACGCCGTCGAGCGCCTTGCGGACGTCCTGCTCCGGCTCGTGGTCACCCAGCAGGAAGAGGCGGATCAGCGTGCCGAGCGTCCCGGCGTCCTTGCTGGCGCGGCGGGCCGGTTCGGGCTCACCTCGGCCGAGGGCGGAGTGGGCCTGGGCGCCGAGCGCCTCCACGACGCCGTCCGCGGTGTAACCGGCGGTCTCGAACGCCCCGCGCAAACGGGCGCAGAGGTCAACAGAAAGATCGGGGTGCACGGGTGGAGATGCTTTCACGCCGCCTGGGTCATCGCGTGATCTGGAGGGCGATGGCCATCGCGAGCCGCTGGTCGGGGTCGTCGAGGGGGAGAGGCGTCACCTCGGACATCTTCTGCATGCGGTACCGCAACGTGTTCGGGTGCACGTTGAGCTCCTTCGCGGCCGCCCGCACGTCGCCCTGAGCCGCGAGCCACGCCCTCAACGTCGTCGCGTACTGCGTCCCGTACTCGGCGTCGTAGCGCAATATATTGGATATCGGCCCGCGGGTCGGCAGTCGCCCGGCCTCGGCGACGGCGGCGAGCCGGTGCAGCAGGACCTTCGCCCAGGCGTCGTCGTACACAACGGGTGTACCGGTGGAGAGCGCGAGGCATTCATCCGCTTCCTGCCGTGACGTCGGCAGTTGCGTCGCCTCGGCCGGACCTCCGATTCCCGCCAGCACCGTCGCCTCGGCGGGCAGCTCGCGCACCAGCGAGCGCACCCATCCGGCGGCGTCGTCGGCGGCCGGGATGACGGTGTAGAGGACGTTGCCGAACAAGGCGCTGCGCCCAGGCCGCGACCAGCCGAAGCCCGCGGTGGCCCGCTGGAACGCGAGCACCGCTGCCCCGTGCTCGCCCTCGCCCGCGTGGGCCTGGACCGCGATCACCCGCAGGTCGGCCGTCGGCAGACCGAGGCGCGCGACGTCGGCGGACTCCGGGTGTTCGAGCAGCCGGATCACCAGGTCCGCCTCGGCTTGGCGTTCGAGGTCGGTCGACGCCCGCGACCGCAGCAGGTGCAACGCCGCCGTGCGTGCCCCGTCGACCAGCGCGGCACTCCGGGCGGCGTCGACCGGCCCCGTCACCTCGACCCAGACCGAGCCGAGAAGTTCACGACCCGCCCGCACCGCGGCGACGAGCCGGTTGCCCAGCTGCGGGGTCAGCTTCGGCACGAAGATCGGCTCGTCCGACGACGCGAGGTGCGTGAACACGCCGAACTCGTCCAGCGCCCGCCGCGCCTCCTCCGGAACACGCCGCCCCAGGATGGTCTGCACCCGGACGGGGTCGACGTCCTCCTGCCGGTAGGAGTAGGCGAGCACCCGTGACTGCTGGTCCTCGATCGTCACCGGCCCGCCCACGACACCCGCGATGACGTCCGCCAGACCGAACAGGTCGCCGGTCCGCGTACCGCCGTTGACCAGCGTCTGCGTGACGTTCGCGAGCTGCCCCCACGGCACCGACGGATCCACGAGCAACACCGCCGCGCCGGACTTCTTGGCGGCGGCGATCACCCGCTCGTCGAGCGGCGGCTTCCCGTGCAACACCACGGCGGAAGCCGCGGTGGAGGACACCAGACGCGCGGCGGCGGCCACCGACGGCGTGCCCAGCCCCAGGAGCACATCGCCCGCCGCGGCCGGCGTGTTCTCCGCCGGATCGTGCAGGGCCACCCCGCGCAGTTCGGCGTCACGGCCCCTCGGCGCGCAGGCCAGATGCGTGCCCAGACTGCCGAGCACGTCCACGAGGCGATCAAGGGCGACCACCCGCGGATGCTAACCGCCGACCGGGTGTCCCGGCGGTCACTCGGACGTGGGACCATGAGACACGTGGAGGTGGTGTCGTGAGCAGTCCCGACCGGAACGACACCCCGGTGTTGATCACCGAGGCGGCCCCGTCCTACGAGCAACAGCACGCCGCTCGGCGCCGCAAGTACGCGATCATGATGAGCCTGCGCTTCCCGTGCCTCATCCTCGCGGCGCTGTTCGCTCAAACCTGGTGGCTCGCCCTGTTCTTCATCGTGCTGTCCGTGCCGTTGCCGTGGATGGCCGTGCTGATCGCGAACGACAGGCCGCCGCGCAAGACCGAGAAGGCCAACCGCTACGAGGTCGAGCGCCGCGCCATCACCCAGAAGAGCACCACCGTCATCGACGGCTGATCCGCCGCCGACTCCCGCACGATCAGGGCGTCGCCGGACGCCGCCCATCCCTGTGCAATGACTCTTTGGACTTCGTCCGCAAACGAGTCATTGCTAGGGCTGCACCCGCGCCGCCCCGCCTTTGCAATGAGTCTTTTGCGGACGTCCGCAAACGTTCTTTGCATCCGGCTGGGCCGAGGAAAGCGTGGTGAACTGGGCTGATGGCCTCGGCGGCGAGGTCGGCGGGCATGCGGAGGTCGCCGATATATCAGCTCGCGAGCTGATATATCGGCTGGACCGAAGGGCTAGCGCGGTGGTTGGGCGCCTACGACGCTGACCGCGCGGGAGCCTGCCCGGACACCGCCGAGGAGCGCGTCACGCTCCGACGCACCGGACAGCCAGGCCGCGAGGAAGCCCGCGTCGAAAGCATCGCCGGCGCCGGTCGAGTCGACGCACTCGGTGACTTCAGCGGGGACTGAGACCAGCTCGTCGGCGTCGACCCATGCCGCGCCGTCCGGGCCTGAGGTGACCACGACGGCACCGACGTGGGACAGCAGGGACTTCGCCGCGGCCGGTTCGGAGGAGCCGGTGAGGGCGAGGAGTTCGTCGGCGTTGGGGAGCAGGAAGTCGACGCCGCGCACGTCTTCGAGGAACGCCTCGGCCGAGTGGATCAGGACGGCCGCCTGGGGGTCCACGGACGTCGTCCAGCCGGCGGCGCGGGCGGCTTCGAGCACGGCCAGGCCTGCCGGGCGTGAGGTGGCGTCGAGCAGCACGTAGCCGGACAGGTGCAGGTGGCCGTCGGTGCCGGTGAGCAGGCCCGGGTCGAGATCGGCGGGGGAGAAGCGGGCGTTCGCGCCGCGGTCGGGCAGCATCGAGCGCTGGCCGTTCTCGTCGACCAGGACGACGACGCAGCAGGTCGCCAGGTCCTGGTCTACCGCGAAGGCGCACTGGACGCCGGCGTGGGTGAGTTCGGCGTGGACCTGGCGTCCGGCCGAGTCGGCGCCCACGCGGGCCACCAGGACCGGTGAGGCACCGCACGCGGCCAGCCACACGGCCGTGTTGGCGCCGGCACCGCCTGGCTCGATGGTGACCTTCGCGCGCACGTCGCCGCCGTGGGCGATGGGGCCGGAGTGGCGGGCGACCACGTCGAGGCCCGCGTCACCGACGACCACGATCGGCCTCATCGGAACAGCTCGACGGCGACAGCGGCGGCGACCGAGGCGTTGTTGACGACGAGTTCCTCGTTGGCGTCGAGGCTGACGCCCTCGCTCGCGGTGTGGAAGTGCTCCAGCAGGACGGGCGTGACGTCCTTGCCGCGCACGTCGCCGTCGACGAGCTTCTGCAGGCCCTCGGCGAGCAGGCGGTCGTGCAGGGCGGTGTCCATCTCGAACGCGGCGGGGATCGGGTTCGCCAGCAGCATGCCGCGACCACCGGCCGCGAACACGGCGGCGGCCTCGGCGGCGGTCTCGACGCGCCACGGGACGTCGAACTCCGACTCGCGGCGGTAGAAGGCGGGGAAGCGGGACGTCCGGTAGCCGACGACCGGCACCGAACGGGTCTCGAGGACCTCCAGGGTCGCGCCCATGTCCAGGATCGACTTCACGCCGGAGCAGACGATCAGCACCGGCGTCGTCGCCACCACGTCGAGGTCGGCCGACACGTCCCACGTCTCGCGTGCGCCGCGGTGCACGCCGCCGAGGCCGCCGGTCGCGAAGACGCGGATGCCCGCCTGGTGGGCCAGGGCCGTGGTCGAGGCCACGGTCGTCGCGCCGCTGCGGCCCAGGGCGTAGGCGGGGCCCAGGTCGCGCAACGAGAGCTTCACGAGGTCGCCCTGGTTGCAGACGCGGTCGAGCTCGGCGGAGGTGAGGCCGACGTGCGGTACGCCGTCGAGCACGGCGATCGTGGCGGGAACGGCACCGGCCTCCCGCACGACCTTCTCCAGGCGTGCGGCGACGGTCAGATTGCGCGGCGCGGGCAGGCCGTGGGACAGGATGGTGCTCTCAAGAGCGACGACGGGCCGGTTCTCGGCCAGTGCGGCGGCAACTTCATCGGCGATGTGCAGCGTGGTCACGAGGGGACATCATCCCAGGTACCCTGGGCGCGTGAGCACCCAGACTCTTCCTGAGGTCGACGTACGGCCGGACGAGACCGACCAGTCTTCGGACGACACGCCGAAGATGTTCCACTACGTGCGCAAGGCGAAGATCGCCGAGAGCGCCGTGATGGGCACGCACGTGGTCGCGCTGTGCGGCGAGGTCTTCCCGGTCACGCGGTCGCCGAAGCCCGGTTCGCCCGTGTGTCCGGACTGCAAGAAGATCTACGAGAACCTGCCTCCCGGCGGAGACGGCGACTGAGCCTCGCCCCCAGAACTTCACCCGCCCGGCGTCTCGAGTCGACTCGAGACGCCGGGCGTTGCTGTTCTCGTGCCTGCTAGCCCCGCTGTTTCTCTTCTTCGGAGTGCTGGCGCTGCTCCTGGATCTTGAGCGGCGTCGTCAGCTGCGTGTCGGCGGGGGAGGGCGCGGAGTAGACCGTGTCGTCCGTTTCCGGTGCGGGCTGCGCGGTCTCCTCGCGGATGCGGGACGCCGCGCGTTCCATCTCGAGCCTGCGCCAGCGGCGGCGCTGACGGCGGGTCATGCGGGCGGGCCACATGTCCTGGATGGCGCTGTTGAAGTACGCGCCGATCGTGATGGCCAGGCCGATGAAGAACACGAACAGCAGGAACGCGATCGGTGTCGCCAGCGCGCCGTAGGTGTACCCGGTGGTGGTGATCCACTGGATGTACAGGCGCAGGCCGATGGACGACAGGATGAACACCGCCATCGCGAGGATCGCGCCGGGCAGCACGCGGTGGTACGGCAGCCTTCGCGGCAGCGCGACCTTGTAGAGCAGTGACAGCGACAGCACCAGCAGCAGGGCCACGCCGGGGTAGTAGAACCGGCCGACCCACGTCGCGATGTACGGCTGCCAGGACGTGGGGAAGAACTGCGGCAGGACGTCCGGGCCGAGTGCCAGCACCGGCAGGCCGATCACCAGCGCCACCAGGGACACCATGTAGAGCAGCAGGGCGAAGATCCGCTGCCACAGCTCGTTGCGCACGCCGTACTGGCCGTGGGCGACCGTGATCGCGTCGACGAACGACGACATGGCCGACGACCCCGCCCACAGCGAGATCAGGAAGCCGATGGAGACGATCTCGCCCTTGCCGGTCGAGAGGATCTCCGCGACGGTCGGCTGGATCACGTCGTTGACTACGTCGCCGCTGAAGATCGTCCGGGTGAATCCGATGATCTTCTCCTGGACGGAGAGGACGATCTCGGGGCCGAACCAGGTGCCGATCCAGCCCATCGAGCCCAGCACGCCGAGCAGCAGTGGCGGGAACGACAGCGTCTGCCAGAACGCGGCCTCGGCGGCTTCTGAGAAGATGTTGCCTTGCCACGCCTTCGACAGCGTGCGCGCGAGTAGACGCAGCGGCCCTTTGCGGCCGGACCTGCGTGCGTCGTTGTCGGAAGGCGAACCCATCGCAGTGACAAGCATGGTGCATACCGCCACGTTTCGCGGCATCGACGCTCGGAACAGGTACAGTCGCGGTGCCCTCGGCCATCGTCCGCCTGAGGGTATTGCCTTGTTTGACCTGCATAAATGAGGAGAAACACGTCTGTGACAGCGACAGCAGCAATGCGACCGCTGCGGGCATGGCAGCGCCGCGCGCTGACCAAGTACCTGGCCGTGAAGCCGAAGGACTTCCTCGCCGTCGCCACGCCGGGCGCGGGCAAGACGACGTTCGGACTGCGCGTCGCCGCCGAGCTGCTGGCCGATCGGACCATCGAGGCCGTCACGATCGTGACACCCACCGAGCATCTCAAGCACCAGTGGGCGAAAGCGGCCGCCGAGCAGGGCATCCACATCGACTCGAACTTCCGCAACACCAACGCGATGACCTCCCGCGACTACCACGGTGTGGCCGTCACGTACGCACAGGTCGCCGCCCATCCGACGCTGCACCGGGTGCGCACCGAGAACCGCAAGACGCTCGTGCTGCTCGACGAGGTGCACCACGGCGGCGACGCCAAGTCGTGGGGTGACGCGATCCGTGAGGCGTTCACGCCTGCCGTGCGCCGCCTCTGCCTGACCGGCACGCCGTTCCGCTCCGACGACTCGCCGATCCCGTTCGTGCAGTACGAGGAGAGCAACGGCGGCTTCAAGACGTCCAAGGCGGATCACACTTACGGGTACTCCGACGCGTTGCGCGACGGCGTGGTGCGGCCCGTGCTGTTCCTGGCGTACTCCGGTGAGGCGTCGTGGCGGACGAGTGCGGGCGAGGAGTTCACCGCGCGCCTGGGCGAGCCTCTGACCCAGGAGCAGACCGCGCGGGCGTGGCGCACCGCCCTGGACCCGGCCGGCGACTGGGTGGCGTCCGTGCTGCGCGCCGCCGACCAGCGGCTGACCCAGAAGCGCGAGAACGGCCTGCCCGACGCGGGCGGCCTGGTGATCGCCACCGACCAGACCGTCGCGAAGGCCTACGCGCAGGTGCTCCAGCGCGTCACGGGCCACATCCCCACGCTCGTCCTCTCCGACGACCCGAAGGCGTCCGGCAAGATCGCCGAGTTCGCCGCGACGAACGAACGCTGGATGATCGCCGTCCGCATGGTGTCCGAGGGCGTCGACGTGCCGCGGCTCGCCGTCGGCGTCTACGCCACGTCGTCGTCGACGCCGTTGTTCTTCGCCCAGGCCATCGGCCGCTTCGTGCGCAACCGGAAGCCCGGTGAGACCGCCTCGGTGTTCCTGCCCTCGGTACCGGTGCTGCTGGCGCTCGCGTCCGAGCTGGAGGCCGAGCGCGACCACGTCCTGGGCAAGCCGCACCGCGAGAAGGACGGCTGGGACGACGAGCTGATGGCGGCGGCCAATCAGACCAAGGACGAACCCGGTGAGGACGAACGCGCCTTCACCGCCCTGGGCACCACCGCCGAGCTCGACCAGGTGATCTTCGACGGCTCGTCGTTCGGCGCGCCGACCCTCGCGGGCTCCGAGGAGGAGCAGGAGTACCTCGGCCTGCCGGGACTGCTGGAGCCCGACCAGGTGCGGACCCTGCTGCTGCAGCGGCAGGAGGAGCAGATGGCGACCGCAGCCAAACGCCCCAAGCCCGAGGTCGCGGTGCGGGAGGCGAGGCCCGTCGGCGTGCAGGAACGCCTCGCGTCACTGCGCAAGGAGCTCAACACTCTCGTCGCGATGCACCACCACCGCACGAAGAAGCCGCACGGCAAGATCCACAACCAGCTGCGCGAGTACTGCGGTGGGCCACCGACCGCGATGGCCACCATCGAGCAGCTCGAAGAGCGGATCTCGACCCTGCGCTCCTGGTAGAACAGGTTCCCGATATCCGATATATCAGTTGCGGGTGACGGCGACGGCCAGCGTGTCGTAGTGCGTCGTGAAGCGGCCGCCGATCGCGTCGATCGCGCCGCCGACGTCGTCGAGGAGTCCGGTGACCTGCTCGGTGCCGAGCAGGGCCATCGGGCCCATGGTGAGCATGAGGTCGAGGTAGTCGGCCGTCGTGTAGGTCTGCTCCCAGCTCGCCCGCCACTGGTCGGTGTGGGAGAACGCACCGGTGCCGACGAACGCCTCACCGGTGCGCACGCAGCCCGCCTGATAGGCCTCGAACGCCTCGTCACGGCTCTGGCCGACGCGGAACGGGATGTCCGGCGCCGCCTTCCGGTAGGCGTCCATGAAGGCCTGGGCGATCGGCTCCGGCGGCGCGAACACGTGCCAGAGCGCCACGAACACCCCGCCGGGCCGCAACGCCCGTGCCACCTGACGGGGGCCCGCCTCGGGGTCGACCCAGTGCCACGACTGCCCGGCGACGACGGCGTCGAACTCGCGGCCGGCGGGATCCCAGGTCTCGAACTTCGACACCTCGACGGGCACCCCGGTGCCGCGGGCGAACTCGGCCATCCGCTCGTCGTGCTCGACGCCGAGCACCTCGCACCCACCCGCGAGCAGCGGGCGGGACAGGACGCCGGTGCCGCAGCCGACATCGACCACGCGGGGCCCCGGACTGACCTCGATGATCTTCCGCACCAGCTCGTCCGGGTAGGCCGGGCGGGTGCGGTCGTAGCGAGCCGCGTCGGCACCGAACGAGTTCGCCAGCCTTTCGGCGGCTTCCTTGTCGACGGTCATGCACCCAACCTAGGGATGTCCGGGAGGTGACAGGCGAGTGTTCGCCGCGGGCGATATCCGATATATCGCCGCTGGAATCAGTAGCGTGGTGGTAACGCTCTCACGACTCTCAGTGACTAAATTTCGCCAGGGTTACCGCATCGTTGCGACTTAATCGATCCAGTGTGGTTCCGGTCACGCATATGTCAGGCATACGTTGTGCGCCACAACATTCTCTGTGACACAGCGCAGTGAAAGGGATGGCGGATGCGCAGCAAGACTCTCGCTTCCATCGCTGTTACCGCGGGCCTCGCCCTGGCGGTTACGGCGTGCGGCGCCAACACGTCCTCCAACACCGGAGGAAGCACCGAATCGAACTCTGGCAGCGGCACGGGCGCGAAGGTCGGCGTGATCCTGCCCGAGACCAAGACCTCCGCCCGCTGGGAGGGCTTCGACAAGCCCCTCCTCGAGGCGGCTCTGAAGGCCGAGGGTCTCGACCCCGACATTCAGAACGCCCAGGGCGACGTCCAGAAGTTCAGCACCCTCGCCGACGGCATGATCAACAACGGCGTCAAGGTCCTGATCATCGCCACGCCCAACAGCGAGGTCGGTGCCTCCGTCGCCAAGAAGGCGCAGGCCCAGGGCATCCAGGTCATCGACTACGACCGCCTGAACCTCGGTGGCTCCTCGTCCTACTACGTGTCGTTCGACAACGTGAAGGTCGGCGAGCTGCAGGGCCAGGGTCTGGCCGACGCGCTCAAGGACAAGCCGCAGGGCGCCAACGTCATCGAGATCGAGGGCGCGCCGACGGACAACAACGCGACCCTCTTCGCGGACGGCCAGAAGAAGATCCTCAAGCCGCTGTACGACTCGGGCAAGCTCAAGCTCGTCCAGTCGCAGCCGATCGACGACTGGGACAACCAGAAGGGTGGTCAGGTCTTCGAGCAGATCCTGACCGGCAACGGCGGCAAGGTGGACGGCGTCGTCGCCGCGAACGACGGCCTCGCCGGCGCTGTGATCACGGTCCTCAAGAAGGTCGGCCTCAACGGCAAGGTTCCGGTCACCGGTCAGGACGCCACCCCGGACGGTCTGCAGGCCGTGCTCCGCGGCGACCAGTACATGACGGTGTTCAAGCCGATCAAGGAAGAGGCCGAGGCCGCCGCCAAGCTGGCCGGTCTGCTGGCCAAGGGCGACACCGCCGGCGCCGACAAGCTGGCCTCAGGCGTCACCAAGGACGCCAAGGGCAACCGCGACGTCAAGTCCGTGCTGCTCACGTCCCAGCTGATCACGAAGGACAAGGTCAAGACCGTCGTCGACGCCGCCTTCGTCAAGGCCGCTGAGATCTGCGTGGCCGACACCCAGGCTGCCTGCACCGAGCTCGGCATCAAGTAAGACCGCTCGCGGTGAAGGCGGGGTGCGCATCTGACGCACCCCGCCTCTCGCCGCGTGGTAACCACGGAGGAAACCCAGTGAGCGAGCCGATTCTCGAGCTGCGCGGCATCAACAAGAGCTTCGGTCCCGTGCACGTCCTGCACGACATCGACCTCGACGTCCAACCCGGCGAGGTCACCGCTCTCGTCGGAGACAACGGCGCGGGCAAGTCGACGCTGGTCAAGTGCATCGCGGGCATCCACCCGACCGATTCGGGCGAGGTCCTGTTCGCCGGCGAGCCGGTGCACATCAAGGGCCCGCGCGACGCCGCGGACCTCGGGATCGAGGTCGTCTACCAGGACCTGGCCCTGGCGGACAACCTCGACATCGTCCAGAACATGTTCCTCGGCCGAGAGCGCACCAAGGGTGGCCTGCTCGACGAGACGGACATGGAGCAGGCGGCGCGCAAGACGCTGGCGTCGCTGTCCGTGCGCACGGTCAAGTCGGTTCGCACGCAGGTGTCGTCGCTGTCCGGCGGTCAGCGCCAGACCGTGGCGATCGCCAAGGCCGTGCTGTGGAACAGCAAGGTCGTGCTGCTCGACGAGCCCACCGCCGCACTCGGCGTCGCCCAGACGCGGCAGGTGCTCGACCTGGTCCGCAGGCTCGCGGAGCAGGGCCTGGGGGTCGTGCTGATCAGCCACAACATGAACGACGTCTTCGAGGTCGCCGACAAGATCGCGTGCCTCTACCTCGGCCGCATGGCCGCCGTCGTGTCGTCCAAGGACGTCACCCACGGCCAGGTCGTCGAGCTGATCACCGCCGGTCGTTCCGGCGACCTGGGCATCGCCCGCCCCGAGGCGGCGACGATCTGATGAGTACCGAAGAGGCGAAGAGCATGACCGACACCACCGAAACGCACGAGTCGGAGGCTGCCCAACAGGGCGCCATCTCCGACTTCGGCATCGACACGACCTCCCGTTCCACCAGCGAGGCCGTCAGGGACTACTGGGCCAGCGTCCGCGGTGGCGAGCTCGGCTCACTGCCCGCACTGCTCGGACTGATCGTGCTTCTCATCGTGTTCAGTTCGCTGTCCGAATCGTTCTTCACCCTCGGCAACCTCGCCAACCTGCTCCAGCAGGGCGCCAGCATCACCATCATCGCGATGGGCCTGGTGTTCGTGCTGCTGCTCGGCGAGATCGACCTGTCCGCCGGCACCGCGTCCGGCGTGACGGCCTCGGTGATGGCGCTGGACCTGATCCACGGCGGCAACCTGCTCGGTGGCATGGGCGACGGGGTCTTCTACGTCTTCTGCGGCTGGCTGGTCCTCGCGGTCGGCCTCTCGCTGCTGATGCGCCTGTGGACCGGCGTCGTGCTGTCCGGCATCGCGCTGGTCATCGCTCTGCTCGGCGTGCCCGCGAACGCGTGGATCGGCATGCTGCTGGCGATCTGCGTCGGCGCGTCGATCGGCTGCATCACCGGCTACCTGGTCGCGAAGATCGGCATCCCGTCGTTCGTGGTGACCCTGGCGCTGTTCCTCGTGTGGAGCGGTGTGGTGCTGCAGTTCATCGGCCAGGGCGGCACGCTCGGCCTGCGTGACGACACGATCTTCCAGGTCGCCAACGGCAACATCGGCACCGCCGGGTCGTGGATCCTGTGCGTGGTCGCGGTCGGCGGCTACGCGGCCCTCGTGCTCAACCGTCACTTCACCCGGCTGCGCAAGGGACTCGTCGCCCAGCCGACCGCGCTGGTCCTGACCAAGATCGGCGGCCTCGCGCTGCTGGCCGCGGTCGCCACGTTCGCGCTGACGCAGAACCGGTCGCCCAGCACCCTCGTGGTGATCGCGGGCGTGCCGTACGTCGTGCCGCTGGTGCTCGTCCTGCTGGTGATCGGCACGTTCGTGCTCGACCGCACCAGCTACGGCCGTCACCTCTACGCGGTCGGCGGCAACAAGGAGGCCGCGCGCCGCGCCGGCATCAACGTGGAGAAGATCCGGATGAGTGTCTTCGTGATCGCCTCCTCGGCGGCGGCGATCGGCGCCATCGTCTACTCCTCGAAGGTCGGCTCGGTCGACCCGAACGCCGGTGGCGGCAACACCCTGCTGATGTCGGTCGGTGCGGCCGTCATCGGTGGCACGTCGCTGTTCGGCGGCAAGGGCCGGCTGCGTGACGCCGTCATCGGTGGTGCGGTACTGGCGGTCATCGCGAACGGCATGGGCCTGCTCAAGCAGCCCTCCGCCGTCGTGTTCATGGTGACCGGCCTGGTCCTGCTGCTCGCCGCGAGCGTCGACGCGTTGTCCCGCCGCCGGGCGGCCACGTCGGCTCGCTGACGAGGTGACAGGACCTACGTCCGGCACTCGTCCCGACGAGATCCGCAGGCACAACAGGACGGCGTTGCTGCGCCGCCTGCACATCGACGGACCGTCCACCAGGGCGTCGCTCGCGGCTGAGCTCGGTCTCAACCGCAGCACGATCAAGGCCCTGGTGGACGGCCTCGCCGAAGCCGGTGTCGTCGCCGAACGCGTGCCCGCTCTGCGCAGCGGAGCGGGCCGCCCGTCCCTTCTCGTGCTGCCCCAGCCCAGCGCCGCCGTCGTCATCGCGATCGACGTGCGCGTCGAGCACGTCGCGATGGGGTTCGTCGGCCTCGGCGGGGAGATCCTCGGGCGGGACAGCTGGAACCTGCACCGGACGCGTGATCCGGGGGAGGTCATCACGCACATCGTCGAGTCGGCGCGCCTCATGGCCGACGACCTCGACGCCACCGCGGTCGGGGTGGGCGTCTCGGTGCCCGGTGTCGTGCGACGCGCCGACGGGCACGTGCACGAGGCACCCAACCTGCACTGGACCGGTGTGGCACTCGGCAAGCGCCTGGAGGCGGTGCTGAAGCTGCCGGTCCAGGTCGGCAACGACGCGGAGCTCGGCGCACTCGCGGAACACGTGCGCGGGGCGGCGCGGGAGTCCGCGGACATGGTCTACATCTCCGCGGACGTCGGCGTCGGCGGGGGAGTGATCCTGTCCGGGCAGCCGTTGCGCGGCTCCGGCGGCTACGTCGGCGAACTCGGGCACATGGTCGTCAACCCGCGCGGCCTGCGGTGCTACTGCGGCTGCGACGGCTGCTGGGAGACCGAGGTGGGCGAACCGGCGTTGTGCCGGGCCCTGGGCCTTCCCGACGACGCACCACGCGGCGCCGTCGTCGCGGCACTGCGGGCGCTGGACGACCCGTCGGTGCTCGACGAGTTCGCCGACTGGCTCGCACTGGGGCTCGCGAACATCGTCAACGTCCTCGGCCCGGAACTCGTCGTGCTCGGCGACCTGTACACGGCGCTGCCGGCGTCGGTGGTGGACTCGGTGAGCGCGGCCGTGCAGGTGCGCAGCCTGGTCTCCCGCGCGGTGGGCGGAACCCAAGTCGTGACCTCTCCGCTGGGCCGCGACGCGAAGCTCGTCGGAGCGGCCGAACTGGCCTTCGAACCCGTCCTGGACGCTCTGTGAAGCACTGGAAAAGCGAAGGGGGCGGAGATCCCTGGAGGATCTCCGCCCCGAGCGGCTAGGTGGGGTGGAAGTCAGCCCTGCTGAATTTCAGCAGCGAGTTCGCGCAATTTCTCACTGTGCGCCCGGGCGTGGTGCCCGCAGAACAGCAGCTCGCCCCCGGACGGGAGCAAAGCGCGAACCTGGGCAGCAGCCCCGCAGCGGTCGCAGCGGTCGGCAGCGGTCAACTCGGGGCGGGTGAGTGCTGCAGTCATGATGAATCTCCCTCCGTCCCGGCAACGGAACTGAGGTGTTCCGGTGCCCTCTTACCAAGCTGCGACCACAGCGCCCCTGGCAGGTGCGCGGTGCTCGCTGGCTCCACTCTGACAGACGTTTCGGCGATAGTCAGTGTTCCCGTGTACGTGGCGACTCGCGTCACTATCGGATTTACCCGCCTGCAGCAGGACTACACCTGGGTTTGCCACCGGTTCACCGTCTTGACACGCACGCTGAGCAACCAGAAACCCGCTGGTGGAGCAGCACGTTCGGGCCATCCGGTCGGTTGCGTGCGGCCGGGAGTGTGATATCGGTTGCCCTTGTCCGCCCTCCGCGAACAGGTCACGAACGTCCCACGATTCGGACGCGGAACCGTGATCAAAATCCCGATCGAGCGCTTGTTCAGGCCTGTCCGATCAGCTCGCGAGGGCTGCGCTGATCGCACGTGCGGCGTGTCCCACGGCCTCCCTCAGAGCCGTGGCGCTGTGTCCGTTGTCGAGCACCGCGCACACCGTGCCGATGACGCTGCTGGACGGCGTGCGCACCGGAGCGCTGACGAACTCCATGCCCGCCGGCACCGTCGCCCCAGGCCGCAACCGGGCCACGTCCTCGGCCCGCACGATGCTCGCCGCCGCGACCAGCACCCGGTCCCGCCGCGGCACCGCGAGGATCGTCGACGTCCTGATCGTCGCCGACAACGCCCGCAACGGCTGCCGAGCCACCAGCAGAATGCCCGGCGCGGGTTCCCAGGCCTGTCCGAACCGGAACATCTGTGCGCCGATGCGGTAGCGGCCACGCACGTTCTCCACCGCGCCGAGGACTTCCATCTGCTCCAGAAGGCGATGCACCGTCGTCTTCGGCATGTCGCAGCGATCAGCGAGCTGCGTGAGCCCCAGCTCACCGTCGTCCGTCAGCTTGTCCAGCAGGGAGAAAGCCCCTTCGAGTACCGACCTGCCCATGTTTTCCCGCCCCCTCGTTCCGTTGTCCGGAACTGCCCCTGTGCACCCCTCCGGCACAGCCACACACTTGATGGTGTCGCGGACGCATGGGCGGCACATGAGTACAGGGGTACTCATCTTTCGGATGCGTTCGATCTCGGCTGCTCAGGCCAGGGCAGCACGGTGAGCTCCGGCCACTGCCCGCGCCACCGCGCGGTCTTCGCCTCGTAGACGTCGCGGGGAGCGAGCACGGGGTTGGGGCGGACGACGAGGTTGAACACGTCAGCGAGACCGTGTGGCGCGTAGACACGCCACTTGCCGCTGGATTCGAGACGGATGCCCAGGCAGCACGTGGTCGCCGCGAACGAGTCGATGGCCGCTTCGGTGGACGTGTGGGGCGCGCAGGGAACGCCGAAATGATCCTCGTACCAGAGGTGCACCCGTGCCTCGTTGCGGATCTCGACGACCGCGGGCAGATCGGTGAACGCGCGCTCACCGGCCTGGATGACCTCGTTCTCGGCGTCCCAGCCGAGATCGGAGTCGTCGAAATAGAACAGGTCGTAGTCCCTGATGCCTTCGGCCGGTGGACGGCCGGTGACCACGTTCCACACCGTCTGGAACACGCACCCGGCGGTCAGGTACCACCTGGGGAGGTCCAACTCCGCGGCGCCGCGCAGCACCTCCACGAGGACCTCGTTGTGCGCGAGGGTGGCACACAGCGCGTCGACCTGTTCGTCCACCGGCAGCCGGCCGAGAATCATGCCGCAGCAAAACACAACAGCCCCGCACCGAACCGGTGCGGGGCTGTGTGCGTATGACTGGGTAAGACCTAGTCGAGGTAGTCGCGCAGAACCTGCGAGCGCGACGGGTGACGCAGCTTCGACATCGTCTTGGACTCGATCTGGCGGATGCGCTCACGCGTGACGCCGTAGACCTGACCGATCTCGTCCAGCGTGCGCGGCTGGCCGTCGGTGAGGCCGAAGCGCAGCCGGACGACGCCCGCCTCGCGCTCGGACAGCGTCGCGAGCACGGACTGGAGCTGGTCCTGCAGCAGCGTGAACGAGACGGCGTCGACAGCGACGACGGCCTCGGAGTCCTCGATGAAGTCACCGAGCTGGCTGTCGCCCTCGTCGCCGATCGTCTGGTCCAGCGAGATGGGCTCACGCGCGTACTGCTGGATCTCCAGCACCTTCTCGGGCGTGATGTCCATTTCCTTGGCGAGCTCCTCCGGGGTGGGCTCGCGGCCCAGGTCCTGGAGCAGTTCGCGCTGGATGCGACCGAGCTTGTTGATGACCTCGACCATGTGCACCGGGATGCGGATGGTGCGGGCCTGGTCGGCCATCGCGCGGGTGATCGCCTGCCGGATCCACCAGGTGGCGTACGTGGAGAACTTGTAGCCCTTGGTGTAGTCGAACTTCTCGACAGCGCGGATCAGACCCAGGTTGCCCTCCTGGATCAGGTCCAGGAACGCCATGCCACGGCCGGTGTAGCGCTTGGCCAGCGACACGACGAGACGGAGGTTCGCCTCGAGCAGGTGGTTCTTGGCGCGCTCGCCGTCACGGACGATCCAGCGCAGGTCACGGCGCAGCTGCGGGGTGAGCTTCTCCGCGTCCTCCTCGGAGCGGCGCACGCGCTCGGCGGCGTAGAGACCCGCCTCGATGCGCTTGGCGAGCTCGACCTCCTCCTCTGCGTTGAGGAGGGCGACCTTGCCGATCTGCTTGAGGTAGGCGCGGACCGAGTCGGCCGAGGCGGTGAGCTCCGCGTCCTTGCGCGCCTGGCGCAGGGCCTCGGACTCCTCCTCGTCCCAGACGAAGTCGCCCGTCTTGCTGTCGGCGGTGTCCTCCGCCTCCTCGGGCTCGTCCACGACGGGCTCGTCGACGATCTCGACGTCCTCGACGAGGTCCTCGGCGCCGGGAGCGCCTTCGATGTCATCAGGCTCGTCGCCGCTCTTGGCGGCGCCCTTCGCGGCAGGATCGGCCTTGCCGGCCGTCTTGCGCGGGGCCTTGGCGGCGGCTGCGGGCTTCTTCGCTGCCGCAGCGGTCGTCTTGCGCTTCGGCTTCTCCTCGGCCTCGCCGGCCGCGGTCGCCTTGGTGGTCCTGGCGGCGCTCGCGGCGGAGCTGGAGCGTCGGGTTGCGGATTCTGCGGCTGCCACGTACGCCCTTTCGCGACGGTCGTTCACGGCAAACCAGAGGGCGCGAAACCTCGGTCGCCAGAGTTCGGGGGATCTCCCCGCCGATCTTGCTTGGCGGGTGTGCGTTCCATTGTAACGACGTCCGTGACTCGGTGTTGCGCCCCGAGGTGCTTCGAGGCGCTCTCACCTGCGTTCTCGCAGCTAGATCGAGTCGGACACGTTTCGGTGTCGAACGCTCGTCAAGGCCTGACGCCGTGCGCGGCGGCCCACGCGGCACCGACGATGCCCGCGTCGTTCTTGAGCGCTGCGGCGACGACCTCGGTGCGGACCTCGAGCAACGGCAACCACTTGTGCGCCTTCTTGCTCACGCCACCGCCCGCGATGACGAGGTCCGGCCAGATGAGGTCCTCGAGCACATTGATGTACCTGGTCACCCTGGGCGTCCACTCCTCCCAGGACAGGCCCTTGTCCTCCTTCACGGAGGCGGCCGCGCGCGATTCCGCGTCGTGCCCGTCGACCTGGAGGTGGCCGAACTCGGTGTTCGGGACGAGCTTGCCGTCGAGGAACACCGCGCTGCCGATGCCCGTGCCGAACGTCAGCAGCACCACGGTCCCGTTCTTGCCGACGCCCGCGCCGAACGACATCTCCGCGATGCCGGCCGCGTCCGCGTCGTTCATCACGACGATGTCCTCGGGCTTGCGCTTGAGGCGCTCGGCGAAGAGCTGCTGGGCGTCGCAGTTGATCCAGCCCTTGTCCACGTTCGCGGCGCTGAGGGCGACACCGTGCTTGACCACGCACGGCAGCGTGACGCCGACCGGGCCGTCCCACTGGAACTTCTCGACGATCTCCGCGACGACCTCCGCCACCGCCTCCGGTGTCGAAGGCTGGGGCGTGGGGATCCGCAAGCGTTCGCCGTCCAGTGCTCCTGCTTCGAGGTCGACCAGGCCGCCCTTGACGCCCGAGCCGCCGATGTCCACACCGAACCCGCGGGTGATGCCCATCCCCGTGGTCCTTCCTACTCGATCCTGCTTGCTTCGATTCAGTACCTGTGGTGCGCAGACATTAGCCTGACGGTCTCCGATAGTCCCGTGCTAGTGACGCAGGAGGGAACCGGTCGTGTTCGATCCCCGGCCACTCGTCGACATCGCGACGGCCATCGGACGGGAAGCGGGCGCTCTTGTTCAGCGCATGCGTGCTTCCGCCGTCGTCTCGTTCGACACCAAGAGCACATCGACGGACGTGGTGACCGCCGCGGACCGCGCCTCAGAACAACTCGTCCGGACGCGTCTTTCCGAGTTGCGTCCCGGCGAGCCGGTGCTCGGCGAGGAAGAAGGCGGTCCAGGAGACGGTGCTGCCGTCGAGGGCCTGACCTGGGTGGTCGACCCCATCGACGGCACCGTCAACTACCTCTACGGAATCCCCTGGTACTCGGTGTCGATCGCAGCGCAGCTCGACGGCGAGTCCGTCGCGGGCGCCGTGGTGGAACCGGCGACCGGCCGCGTGTGGACCGCCGCACGCGGCTACGGCTCCTACTTGGACGGTGCGCCGTTGCGCGTCTCCGCGACGACCGACCTCTCCCTGTCGTTGCTGGGGTACGGGTTCGCCTACCGGCCGGAACGGCGTCAGCGGCAGGCGGACGCGTGGGCGCGGATGTCGACTCGGGTGCGTGACCTGCGCCGGGCCGGTGCGGCGTCGCTGGACCTCTGCTCGGTGGCCGCCGGAAGGCTCGACGCCTACACGGAGCACGGTCTCGGCCGGTGGGACTGGGCGGCCGGCGCGCTGATCGCCGCGGAGGCCGGCGCGGTCGTGCGGCTGCCGGGTTCCTCTCCCGAACTGGGGGAGGACGCGACGTTCGCCGCCGCGCCCGGCATCGCCGACGCCCTGTACGGCGCACTCTCCGAGTCGGGCTTCGGCGAGGTCTGAATCAGCAGGTCAGAGCGCTAATATACTGGTTGTGCAAGGAACGTTTGCGGACGTCCGCAAACGTTCCTTGCATGAAGGGGTGGTGGTGCGGTGCTCGCAGATGATCAGGAACAGGTGACGTCGCGCGCGCCGGCCAGGTTGTCGGCGCTGAGCGTCGGCGGGGCGGCCGCGGCCACCTGACCGCCCTGCTGCTCCGGCTGCTGCTCGGCCCACTCCTTGAGCTGGTCGAGCACCTTGCGGGCGTCGCTGTTCGGCTTGACCTCGTCGAACTTCTTGCCGATCGCGATGTCGAGAGTCGCGTCCTGGCGGTCGTCGCGCACCAGTTCCAGGCACGGCTCCAGCAGCGACAGCGTCCTCGCGGCCGACGCACCGGGCGCGCCGAAGCGGATCTGGCCGCGGCAGTTCATGTCGCCCGCCGGGTACACCAGGTCGTTGCCGGGGTCAGCCGCCTGCTTCAGGCCGAGCTCGGTGAACATCGTGGCGACGGCCTTGGCGTGGTTGCGCTGCGTCGAGGCGTTGACGACCTTGAAGTTGACCTCGCCGACCGGCACCGGGTTCGTGCGGTCGAGCGCGTCGTGTTCCAGGACGGTGCCGAGCGCGGGCGGCGGTGCCGTCGACGTGGCGCCGGCCGGATCGGCCCCCGCGACCGCCGAGGTCGTCGTCGCGACGTTGCCAGGCACGTTGCACTTGATGGCCGCGTCCACGTCGCTCGCGTTGCCGAGCACCTTCACCCACACGAACACGGAACTGACCAACAGCACCGCGAACAGGACGAGCGCGGGCACGGGCCGACGCCTCTTGTAAGGCGTCAAGCTTCCCGATGCGGATCCCACGTTCGAGTCCTCCCCGTGATCCGTCCCCTGAGGTCAGCCTAGGCCCTGCCCGGCTGTTGCGCGCCCTGACGTGCGTGACCGAACGCACCGGCCTGATTGCTCACAGTCAGGACGGTATCGGCCCGGCGTCAGGTTGCACGCCAGAGCACACGTGCTCCCGCACAGGGTATCGGTCCAGCGTAGAAAGGTCGTGTCACCCGTCCGGTCGGTAAGGGGTAACCCGATGACGAGCCACCTGGACAATGAGCTACCCTCTGCGCGCTCCGCACACATTTCGATCAAGCCGACGGTCACGTCAAGGGGGTTGGCTTGCCCGCCGGGTGTGCGAGACCTACGTCACCTTGACGTGGGGCACAAAAGAGGTCGCTGGAGCGTTAACCAGCGACACGAACAGTCTCCGTAGACCGCAGGGGTGAAGAAGATGGCGACCGACTACGACGCGCCGCGTCGCAGCGAGGCGGACGAACTCGCTGAAGACTCCCTCGAGGAGTTGAAAGCCCGGCGGAACGAGACGCAGTCCGGCGTCGTCGACGTCGACGAGGACGCGAGCGCGGAGAACTTCGAGCTTCCGGGCGCCGACCTGTCCGGCGAGGAGCTCACGTTCAAGGTCCTGCCCAAGCAGGCCGACGAGTTCACGTGCTCGAAGTGCTTCCTGGTGCACCACCGCAGCAGGCTCGCCGAGGACAACGGCGGCACGTACATCTGCCGGGACTGCGCCTGAGTTCAGTCCTCCGAAGAAAGAACTGGGCGCTCACCCTCACGGGTGGCGCCCAGTTGTGTTCTTTCAGGACTTGATCGCGGCGGCGAGCTCGTTCGGATGCCGTGTGCTGATCACCCAGTAGGGCGTCGGGTCCTCCGGGTCGGTCACGCGCACCCGCACGAGCGGCTTGACCCAGCCCCGGTGCACGACGAACGCCGCCGGGTCCAGTTCGCGGCCCATGACCCTGCGGCGGTCCTCGGCGGCGATGATCTCGACCTCGCCGAGCAGTTCCAGCGGGATGTGCGCGTCACCGGCGCGCAGTTCGCCGTCCGCGACCTCCACCTTCGTCGATCCCATCCGCACGATCAGCACGATCGTCAGCGGCAGCAGGATCACGTAGGGCAGCCAGGAACGGACGCCGGGAAAGCCCATGTGCACCTCGGCGGCCAGCAGCGCGGCCGCGAGCAGCGGCAGCGGCCAGATCCACCACGTCACGTACAGGCGTTCGCGGAAGGTCGTAGTGGCGGTCACGGCAGTCTCACTCACGTCGTCAGGGTAATCTCGGCCGCCGTGTCCAGCGTCGAGGTGTTGCTGACCCGGCTCGATCCGGGGGTTCCCGTGCCCGCCTACGCCCGTCATGGCGACGCGGGCGCTGATCTGGTCACCACGTCGGACGTGGTCATTCCACCAGGTGAGCGCGCCGTGGTCGGAACCGGTGTCGCGATCGCGCTGCCCGACGGGTTCGCCGGGTTCGTTCACCCGCGGTCCGGACTGGCCGCGCGGGTCGGCCTGAGCGTGGTGAACACGCCGGGCACGATCGACTCCGGCTACCGCGGTGAGATCCGCGTTTGCCTCGTGAACCATGATCTTCGTGAGCCGATCGCGCTGTCGCGTGGCGACCGGATCGCCCAGCTCGTCGTGCAACGCGTCGAGCACGCGGTGTTCCGCGAGGTCACCGAGTTGCCGGAAACGGAGCGCGGTGCGGGAGGCTATGGCTCGACCGGCGGGCACGTGGTGCTCGCCCGGATGAAGGCGGAGGGGTAGGGGCATGTTCGGAAGGCGCCGCAAGCGCGGTCGTCACTCCTCGGGGGCGGTCGAGACCGGTCCCGAGCACGACGAGGTCTTCGACGACGTCGACGGCCCGTGGGACTCGACGGTCGCGCCCCAGGACGACGTCGAGCGGCTCGACCTGGGCTCGGTGCAGTTGCCGATGCCCGACGAGGCCCAGCTGCAGGTCGAGATGGACCAGCAGAACGGCTCTGTGCGCGCCGTGCACGTCCTCACGTCCGTCGGCCAGCTGACGGTCAGCGCGTTCGCCGCGCCGAAGTCGGGCGGCCTCTGGCGCGAGGTCGGCGCCGAGCTGATCGACGGCCTCAAGGAGGACGGCGCCCGCATCAACCGGGAGAACGGCGAGTGGGGCGAGGAGATCACCGCGCGCAACCAGGGCGTGCGGATCCTCTTCGTCGGAGTCGACGGCCCGCGGTGGATGCTGCGCGGCGTCGCGGCTGGCCCCGAGGAGCACTTCGAGCAGAACGCGCAGGCGCTGCGCGAGATGCTGCGCGGCACCGTGGTCGTGCGCGGCGAGCAGCCGATGCCGCCCCGCACCCCGCTGCCGGTCGAGCTTCCCGAGGCGATCGCCCGGCACATCCAGCAGCAAGAGGGCTAACGAGCCCGCTGCCACGCCTGCACCGCGCGCCCCAGTGCGTGCGGGTAGGCGTTCAGCGTCGTTGTGACGAGCACGGCGCGCGGGATGGCTTCCGCCCAAGCCCGCGCGACCGCGATCGGGTGCACCGGGTCATCGGTGCACCCGACGATTCCCGTCGGCACGTCCAGCGACCTCAGCTCGTCCAGCGTGGGCGCGAGCGACTCGGCGGCTTCTTCGAGGTGCGGCACGAGCTGCTCGCCGTAGCCGCGCCAGGCCCGGTTCAGCTCGTCGTGCAGCCAGCCGGTCGTGCCCGCGAGCGCCGTCGTGAGGCCCTGCGTCCGGACGATCTCCGCGCTGGCTTTGGCCGCGAGCGCCGCCGGTGCCTCGTCCGGGGCCCCTGACCACGCCGGCAGCGCCAGGATCAGCCCCGCGCACCGGTCCGGGTTGGCCACGGCCCACCGCGCGGCGACGTGCGCGCCGAGTGAGACGCCACCCACCACGATCGGGTGGCCTGCCGGGGCATTTTCGAGTGCCGTCAACCGTTCACCGAGTGTGCGAACGCGTGGTGCGTTGAGAACGGCACCGACCTGCGACAACGGCTCGGTGAACACGGATCGGACGAACACCTCGTCGGAGGCGGTTCCGGGCAGCAGGAGGACGGTCTCGGCAGGCACGCCCGAGATTGTCGTTGCCCGTGCGTACCCTCACTGTCAGACGGCCCACACCACGGGGCCACCAGAGCAATGCAGGAGTCGGGGATGAGCGGCTATTGGCGCCGCTTGGTGCGTCGCTTGACCAGCGACGTCACCGAGCTCGACGCGGACGACCTCTCGCGAAAAGCGGAGGCCGTCGGCGCGGTGAAGGCCTGCGACTGCAAGTCCGGTGAGGAGGTCACCGTCCTCGGAAGGCTCCGCAGCGTGGAGCTCTGCCCCCGGGACGCGGCCGCCACCCTGGAAGCCGAGCTCTACGACGGCACCGAGGGCGTCACGCTCGTCTGGCTCGGTCGCCGCCGCATCGCGGGAATCGAGCCTGGTCGGACGATCAAGGCCCGGGGCCGCATCGCCGTGCGCGACGGGCGCAAGGTGCTCTACAACCCCTATTACGAGTTGCAGAACGCTTCATGACCTCAGCTGAGACCGAAGAAAAGCAGCCCACCGTCCTAGAGCAGATGGGCGGCGTGAGCGGAATGCTCTACTCGTCGCTGCCCGTCCTGGTCTTCGTGATCATCAACTTCGCGACCAAGAACCTGATGGCCGCGATCATCGGCTCGCTCGCCGCCGCCGTCGTCATCGGCGTGATCCTGGCCGTGCGCAAAGGCACCATCCAGCCCGCGATCTCCGCAGTCTTCGGCGTGGGCATCGCGGCGTTCATCGCCTACAAGACCGGCGAGGCCAAGGGGTTCTTCCTCTTCGGCATCTGGCAGAGCGTCGTGTACGGCAGCGCCTTCCTGCTGTCGATCGTCGTGCGCCGGCCGCTCGCCGGCGTGATCTGGACGTTCCTCAACGGCAGAGACCGCTCCTGGCGCGAGGACAAGGCCTCGGTCCGCGACTACGACATCGCGACCTTCGTGTGGGCCCTGGTCTTCTTCGCCCGCTTCGTGGTCCAGCGCTGGCTCTACGACGAGGACCAGGTCGGCTGGCTCGCCGTCGCCCGCCTCGGCATGGGCTACCCGTTGATGGCCATCGCCCTGCTCGCCACGGTCTGGGCGGTCCGCCGCGCCGACAAGCGCCTCAAGGCGGCCGAGGAGGCCGCCGAGGCCAAAGCCACGGCGGAGGCCGAGGTCGAGGACGTGCTCGCACGTACGGCCGACGACCTGCTCACCCCGGACATGGACGAGCTCAAGCGCGTCGTCGACGCCGAGTCCCGCGACAAGTCCAGAGACTGACCCGCTCCACTTCGAACGCGGCCGGCGCCTCCCACTGGGGGCGCCGGCCGCGTTTGTTCTGGGCGTGACACAGCCGGCCACAACGCAAAGGAGAAGACGGAGTCATGGGCACCTTCGGCACCGGCCCGTTCGACAGCGACGGAGCCCTGGACCTGCTGGACGACCTCGCCGCCCGGCCGGCGGACAGCCGCGCCGACGTGCTCGCCGCGCTACTCGGCCGGCCGATCGCCGACCCGGAGAGCATCGGCCGCGAGTTGTTCGCCGACGAAGTCGTCGCAGCGGTCGCCGTGGTCGCGTCCGGACTCTCCGGGCATCGCGCCGGCGAGCAGTGGTGGCACGACGTCGCCGGGAAGGCCGCCGCGGTTCTGCCCATCCCCGACCTGGACCGGTTGGTGCCGACGGCGACGGCCGCGCTGGCGATCGTCGCCGAGCCGTGGGGCCGGGACTGGACCTCGCCGGACTACGCCGTCGCCGCCGAGGAGACCGCGCGGCGACTGGCCGAGGCGCTGTCCGCGGCCGACTGAACGCCTGGCCCGTCGCTCGCTCCGCTGCCCACCCGGATGCAAAAGACGTTTGCGGACGTCCGCAAAAGACTCATTGCAAAGGTGGTCCGAAGGGCGGGCGGAGGCGTAAGTCCAGGTCGGGTGCGCGATATATCGGATATTGGGGTATCGGCGAGGCGTCAGGACGGGCCGAGCACGGTTCGCAGTTCGTCGCGCCCCGTCACGCCGAGAACCCCGTAGATCGCGTGCAGGTGGTTGTCGACCGTGCGTTTGGACGTGTGGAGCTGTTCGGCGATCTGCTGGTTGGTGAGCCCGGACGTGGCGAGGCGGGCGACCTCGGCCTGGCGCCGGGTCAGGTGGGTGAGGTCGTCGGCGCACAGGGCCGGGGTGCGGACGCCGTCGAAGTCGCGCATCAGCAGGGCCTGGCGGGCGGAGGCCTGGGAGGCGGCGCGGGCGTTGCCCTGGGTTCGGTGCAGGCGGGTGGCGGCGGCGAGGGCTTCGGCGGCGTAGAGGGTGGCGCCCAGGCGCTGGAAGTCCGTTGCCGTGGCCTCCAGCGCGGTCGGTGCGGCGTGCGCGAGGGCGGTCGCGTGTGCCGTGTAGGCCGCTGTCATCGGGTCGTCCATCGTGGACGTGAGGGCGGTGAGGCGCTGGGACGTGTCCACGCCGAGACGGGCGGCGTTGTGCAGGGCCATGGCTTCGTTGCCGTGCGCGCCCAGTTCGGCGCATTCGTCGGCGGCGGCCATCGCGGCGTCGGCGGCGGCGCGGAGGTCGCCGGTGCAGGCGAGCACCTGGGAACGGGTCACCGAGACCGTGGTCCCGGTCAGGCGCCACGCCGGGCGGCGGGCCTTCTCGGCGCGGGCCAGGGCTTCCTGGGCCAGGGTGGCCTCGCCGCAGATCGACGCGGAGCCGGCCAGGTTCGCCAGCGCGATGGCGTCGAAGATCAAGGGACGCGACGGGGATTTCGGGCTGCCTTCGCGGGCCAGGCGCAGGGCTTGGGAGCCGTGGCCTCGCATGCGCGCGCAGAACGACAGCACGCCGTAGAGCGACGTCGCGCCGGTGAAGGCCAACTCGTCGAACGCCCGGTCGTGCATCGTCAGCGCGAGGGCTTCCGCTTCGGCGAGGTTGCCGGCGAACGCCAGCGCGAAGCAACGCATGCGCAGAGTGCCGTCGTCGGGCTCGGACAAGTCCTCCAACGCCTCGTAGGCGGCGATCTCCTTCGAAACCTCGCGATAGCGGCCCGCGTGCAGGAGGCACAACGCTCTGGTGCGTCGCAAATGGACGCTCAGATGCGGCGCCACGGGCTGATAGGTGCTCTCCAGCACTGTCGTCACGTGGCCGTGTTGCGCGGCCTCGATCACCCGGACGACCTGAAGCCAGTCGCGCAGGTCGGCGGGGAGGCCGGGCACGTCGACGCGGTCGAGCACCGCGGCGGCGGCGTTCGCGTCGCCCAGACCGAAGTGGAGGTTCATCGACCGGGTGGCGCCGAGGCGGCTCAGATCCTCCGGCGACAACGGGCCCGCCATGACGTCCGCCAGTGTCGCCTCGGCCTGGTCGGGTGCGCGGCCGTGCATCAGGACCTGGCCGAACACGTGCCCGACGCGGGTCAGCCCGCCCGCCTCGACGGCGCCGCGGCACAGGCGTTCGGCGAGCGCGACGTCCTGTGCGGCCCAGGCCTGTTCGGCGGCCGCGGCCAGCAGGTGCACCGAGATGGGCGAACCGCCGTCCAGTCGCCAGGTGGCGATGCGCATCAGGTCTTCACGGCGGCGTGCGCCTGTTGCTTCCAGAGCGGTGGCCAACGCGCGTTGGTGTGACTGCGCGCGCAACGTCGGGCACGTCGTACGAAGCAGGCTGCCGTACAACGGGTGCCCGAGCCGCACGACCATGCGGCGCCCCGACGGCACGACCCGGATCAACCCGCGCGTCTCCAGGTCGTCGAGTGTCTCCTCCCGCACCAGTGACGCCAGCAGGTCCAGTTCCACCGGCTCGGAATACGCGAGCAGTTCCAGCGCGTGCCGGTGCGGCGGTTCCAGCCGGCCGAGGTTGGACTGCACGAGTTCCGCGAGCCGTCCGCCGAGCTCGATCGCGCCGTGCCACGACCAGATGCCGTCCTCCGCGCGCAACACCCCCACCGCGCGGCCCGACACGACGAGTTCCCTGAGGTACAAGGGGTTTCCCGCGCTGCCCGACCACAGCAGCGACGCGGACCGGGTGTCGATCGGCCCGTCCAGCGCGCGTTCGAGCAGCAGATCGGATTCGGCCCGTGACAGGTCGCCCAGCGGGTAGCGCCGCAGCAACCCCTCCTGCCACAGCTCCGTGCGCTCACCGGGCCGCGAGGTCACCAGCACCCGCGCGTGTCCGTGCCGGATCACGTGGTGCAGCAACGCGATGGAGGCGTCATCGAGCAGATGCGCGTCGTCCACCACGATCGTCAACGGCCGCGGTGAAGCCAGAAGGTGCTCCACGGCGCGACCGAGCGGGTTCGCCGTGCGCATGTCGGCGGGCAGCATCGCGGCCATCGCCCCGAACGGGATCGTCGACGTCGCCACCGTCGCGTAGCAGCGCCGCACGGTCAGACCGGTGTGCTCCAGCCGTGCCACGACCTCGTCCGTGAGCCGGGTCTTGCCCACACCGGCGGGACCGACGAGTGCGGCGCCTTTCTCGTCGGCTCCGGTGAGCGCGGACATCACGTCCTCGAGCTCCCGCACTCTGCCCACGAACGGCCACACAACTCGCAGTGTGCCGAAGGTCCGGCTCACCGCGCACATCGATTTACGCGCCTTGGCCGAACAACGCGCGCAAGCCACCCCGTCCCGTCACGCCCACCGCCGCGTACGTCGTGTGCAGATGGTTGTCCACGGTGCGTTTGGCGATCGCGAGCCGTTCGCCGATCTCCACGTTCGTCAGCCCGGCCACGGCCAGCCGCGCGATTTCCAACTGGCGTGGCGTCAACGCGGCGAGCGTGCTCGTCACCACCAGACCGGGCGTGGTCGCGCCGTCGAACGACTCCGCGAGCGCCGCCGCCTGCCGCTCCAGCCGGTCCGCGTCACGAGGCCGGTCGTGCAACCGCGAGAGCCTGCTGGCCTCCGCGAGCGCCTCGGCCGCGTACAACGTGGCACCGCACGCCGTGAACGCCGCCGCCACCTCCTCCAACCCCGCCGGGTCACGCAACGCGCGCGCCTGGGCGTGCGAGGCGTACGCGGTCGTGAGCGGATCCTTACGCGACTTCGCGAGCTCCAGAAGGCGAGGCGAGGTGTCCGCACCGAACCGTGCGGCGTCGTGCAGCGACCCGATCTCCTCGGAATAGGCACCGTGCGCCCGAGCCAAGGTCGCGTTGTCCAACGCGGTTTGCATCGCCTCGTTGACGCGCCCGGCGCCCGCGAGCACCCACGACCGTGCAGCACCCACGGCGAACTGCGCGATACGCCACGCGGGACGCAACCCGGCTTCGGCGCGAGCCAAGGCACGGAAAGCGCGATCCGACTGCCCCTGCAACGCCGCACCGGCCGCGAACTCGGCCAGCAGCAACACGTCCCACATCATCGGCTGCGCGGCCGGGTCCGGAACGCCCTCGGCGGTGATCCGCACCGCCGACGCGGCCCTTCCCCGCAACCGGGCGCTCTGACTCAGCAGCACCCGCGGCGGCACCTGCGTGACCGACCAGCGGTCCTCCTCGATCACCTCGGCCAACGCCTGCGCGCCACGCTTCTCCGCACCTACGAGATCACCGCACCGCAGAGTGCTCTCGTTGCGGACACCGTTCGCCGCGCTCATCAACGACGGGAACCGTCCCGCTGTCGCCAGCACGGCCTCATGGTTGTCCTCGACCCGTGCGATGGCCTCGGTGTAGCGGCCCGCAAACTGGTCGGCGAACGCCAGCACCTGTCGTCCCGCCGTCGCCGCCCAGCCGCCCTCGGCGATCAGCAGCTCGGCGCCGAGCCGTGCGATTCCCAACGGCGCGGCCTCCAGCGCGAACGTCAGCGCGAAGAACAGCACCGCGTGCTCCGACTCGGCCGGCAGCTCCCGTGCGGTGACGAGATCCAGCACGGCCACGGCGGCGTCCTCGTCACCGAGGCCGAAGAACAGGTTGTACGCGCGCGCACAGCCGACCTGGATCACCGTCAGCACGTCGCCGCCCGCCGCCATGGTCTCGGCGAGCACTTCCTCAGCCTGTGCGCACTGACGTTGGTACATGAGCACGAGACCCAGCACGAGCCCCACTCGTGATGTCGCCCCACGCGCCATGGCGGCGCGCGAGAGCCGTTCCGCGAGCTCCCAGTCCTGAGCGGACAGTGCGTGCTCGGCAGCCCGGGCCAGCACGTCCGGCGACTCGGCCGTCCCGCTGTCGAGCCGCCACGTCGCGACGCGCACCGCGTCATCAGGCCGGTTCGCGCCTTCCGATTCCAGCCGATCGGCCAACGCACGGCGGTGCGCTCGCGCCCGTAAAGTCGGGCACGTCGCTCGTAAGCGCGCGCTGTAGAGCGGATGCGCGACGCGTGCGCGTCCGTCGTCACCGACGCGCACGAACCCCATGTCGACGAGGTCCTGCGGAACTGGCAGCAACCTGGGTTCGAGCGGTTCGCCGTACGCGAGCAGCTCCAACGCCCGCCGCTGCGGTTCCGCGAGCCGTCCCAGCGTCAGGTCGACGAGCTCGGCGAGCCGCCCGGACAGCTCCAGCGGTCCGCTCCAGTTCCACCCGCCCACGGTCTCCGTCAGCGCGCCGGAGTGCCGGCCCGCGGCGACGAGTTCCTTGAGGTACAACGGATTTCCCTGGCTGTTCGCCCACACCAGGTGCCGCGTCGAGGTGTCGGCAGGTCCGCCGAGAGCCGTCGCCAGCAACGCGCCCGCACGTTCCTGGTCCAGCGCGTCCACCCCGACGACGGCCAGCCCCTCCATGCCCCAACCGGGCCTCGCGGTGCAGATGACCCGCGTCAGCCGGTGACGCACAAGATGCTGCAACACCAACAACGACGCGTCATCGAGCAGATGCGCGTCATCGACCGACAACACTCGCCGCCCGCCACGAGAGAGATGCTCAGCGGCCGCGCGCACGGACGACGACGGCAGGATCGACCCCCGCGAGGCAGACAGATCGGTGGGCACGAGCGACGCGATCGCGCCGAGTGGAATCCGGGACGTGGCGACCGTGGCGTAACAACGCACCACCGGGTGCGGCACGGCGGTGAGAGCCTCGGCGGCCAGACGTGTCTTGCCCACGCCCGGAGGGCCGGACAGCAGCACCGCGCCGTCCACGGCCAGCGCACGCAACGCGGTCCGAAGCTCTCTCTCGCGCCCGACCAGGGGCAGCTGATCGCTCACAGGTGGTAAGTGCTCGCTTCCGATGCGCAGATACCGGACCGGACGAGCATGCCCTGTATCAGGCGGTGAGCGGCAGGCGTCGAAAGTCCATGAACCTTCTCAAACGCAAGGCCGCGATCCTGGCGGCACTGACCCTCGTCGCCGGTGGCGTTTTTGTGACGTCCTCCGTGGCGCAGGCACAGAACACCATCTACGTCCAGTCGAAGTTCAACGGCCGGTGCATGACGGCGGCGACCGGGCAGAACGGTGCCGGCGTCATCATGGTCGACTGCCAGAACGCCCTCACCCAGCGCTGGTACTGGGACGGGCTGAGACTGCGCAACGCCGACGGCGGCAGATGCCTCACCGCCGCCTGGGGTAACCTCGACAACGGCGCCCACCTGCAGATGTACGACTGCCAGGCGAGCAACAACGCCTTCCAGCTGTTCTACCGACCCGCCTCGACGACCGCGGAGGTCGGCCGGATCCGGTCGTGGCAGTCCGGCAACCGGTGCGTCGAGATCGCGGGCGCGAACTGGTGGAACGGCGCCTCCGTGCAGCTGTGGGACTGCCACGGAGGCGGCAACCAGTACTGGTGGGCCTAGTACCCCAGTGCGGTCTTGATGTCCTGCTCGACGGCGGCGGTGGTGACGAACAACAGCTCATCGCCGCCTTCGAGCGTGTCGTCCGGCTGCGGCACGATGACCCGCCCGCCACGCAGGATCGTCACCAGAGCGGCGTCACGGGGCAGCTCCAGCTCCGAGACCGCACGGCCGGCGAACGGCGTCGACTCGTCGAGCGTGATCTCCACGAGGTTCGCCTGGCCCTGACGCAACGTCATCAGCCGTACGACGTCACCGATCGTCACGGACTCCTCGACCATGGCGGCCAACAGTCGTGGCGTCGACACGGCGACGTCGACACCCCACGACTCGGTGAAGAGCCATTCGTTCGTCGGGTCGTTCACACGCGCGATGACGCGACGGACCGCGAACTCCGTCTTGGCCAGAAGCGACACCACGAGGTTGACCTTGTCGTCACCGGTCGCGGCGATCACCACGTCGCACAGGTGCATGCCCGCGTCCTCCAAAGAGGACAACTCGCACGCGTCGGCCTGCACCCATTCGGCCTGCTCGACCGAGTTCGGGTCGAAGTGCTTGCGGTCCCGCTCGATGAGCATGACCTGGTGCCCGTCCGAGACGAGCTCCTGCGCGATGGACCGCCCCACCGCTCCCGCACCAGCGATAGCGATCCGCATCAGCTCTCCTCCGGTGCCTGCAGCGCCGCCGCCGCGACGTCGGTGATCGTGCCGGACAGCGCCGCCACGTAGATGGTGTCGTCGGCCTGCACGACGGTCTTGGCGTCCGGCAGCACGCCCGTGCCGAAGCGCATCACGAACGCCACGCGCGCGCCGATCGCCTCTTCCAGCTCGCGCACCGGCCGCCCGACCCAGGCCTCGTCGACCTCGATCGGCAGCACCGCCACGGTCCCGGACGGGTCGCGCCACGCCGTCGCCGCGCCTTCGGGCAGCAACATCCGCAGGAACCGGTCGGTCGACCACGGCACCGTCGCCACGGTCGGAATTCCCAGTCGCTCGTACACCGCGGCACGCTTGTGGTCGTAGATGCGCGCGACGACGTGCTCGACTCCGAACGTCTCGCGCGCCACCCGCGCCGAGATGATGTTCGAGTTGTCACCGCTGGAGACCGCCGCGAACGCGCCCGCGCGCTCGACACCCGCCTCGATCAGGACATTGCGGTCGAAACCATTGCCGACGACCTGCTGCCCGTGGAAGTCGCTGCCCAGCCTGCGGAACGACTGCGGGTCCTTGTCGATCACGGCGACCTGGTGTTCGAGTCGCTCCAGAGCCCTGGCCAGGGACGCCCCCACCCGGCCACACCCCATGATCACCACGTGCACGACATGCCTCCTCAGGCGAACTCTCCGCAGAACCTACCGAGCATTAGCCCGTCCCGGTGAGCGGACCCCTTACGCTCTGCCGGTGTCCAAGCTCGCCACCGCTGCCAAACGCCTCCTGGTAGGACGGCCGTTCCGCAGTGATCGCCTCGCGCACACCCTCCTGCCCAAACGCATCGCCTTGCCCGTGTTCGCCTCCGACGCCATGTCGTCGGTCGCGTACGCGCCCGAGGAGATCTTCCTGATGCTGTCGGTGGCGGGCCTGAGCGCGTACACCATGGCGCCGTGGGTCGGGGTCGCGGTCGTCGTGGTGATGCTCACCGTGGTCGCCAGCTACCGGCAGAACGTGCACGCCTACCCGTCCGGCGGTGGCGACTACGAGGTCGCGACCGTCAACCTCGGCCGCAGAGCGGGACTCACCGTGGCGAGCGCCCTGCTCGTCGACTACATCCTCACGGTCGCGGTGTCGATCTCGGCGGCCGCGGCGAACATCGGCTCCGCGATCCCGTTCGTCGCGACCCACAAGGCGGAGTTCGCGGTCGCGGCCATCGTGCTGCTGACGGCGGTGAACCTGCGCGGCATCCGCGAGTCCGGCAGCGCGTTCGCCGTGCCGGTCTACGCCTTCATGATCGGTGTCTTCGGACTGATCGGCTACGGCCTGTTCCGCGGTTTCGTGATGGGCGACGACATGCGGGCGGAGAGCTCGGGCCTCGAGATCCACGCCGAGCAGGACCACCTGATGGGACTCGCGTTCGTGTTCCTGGTGCTGCGGGCGTTCTCGTCCGGCTGCGCCGCCCTCACCGGTGTCGAGGCGATCAGCAACGGCGTGCCCGCGTTCCGCAAGCCCAAGTCCCGCAACGCCGCGACGACGCTGCTGCTGATGGGCACCATCTCGGTGGTCATGCTGATGGGCCTGATCATCCTCGCCCAGCTGACCGACGTGCGGATGGCGGAGTTCCCGGCGCAGCAGATCACCAACGCCCCGGCGGGCTACGAGCAGAAGACGATGGTCGCGCAGATCGCGCACGCCGTGTTCGACAACTTCCCGCCCGGCTTCTACTTCATCGCCGGCGTCACCGCGCTGATCCTGGTGCTCGCCGCGAACACCGCGTTCAACGGCTTCCCGGTGCTCGGCTCGATCCTCGCCCAGGACCGCTACCTGCCGCGGCAGCTGCACACCCGCGGCGACCGGCTGGCGTTCTCCAACGGCATCATCTTCCTGGCCGGGTTCGCGGTCGTGCTGGTGATCGCGTTCGACGCCGAGGTCACCCGCCTGATCCAGCTCTACATCGTCGGTGTGTTCGTGTCGTTCACGCTCAGCCAGCTCGGCATGATCAAGCACTGGCACCGGCTGCTCAAGACCGAGACCGACGAGCAGGCGCGCCGGCGGATGCGGCGTTCGCAGGCCATCAACACGTTCGGTCTCGCGCTGACCGCGACCGTCCTGATCATCGTGCTGATCACCAAGTTCACCAAGGGCGCGTGGATCGCCATCGCCGCGATGGCCGCCATCTACGCGTTGATGACCGCGATCCGCAAGCACTACGACACCGTCGCCGAGGAGCTCCGCAAGCAGGAGCGCGTGCGCACGATGCCCGCGCGCAACCACGCGATGGTGCTGGTGTCCAAACTGCACATGCCGACGCTGCGGGCGTTGTCCTACGCCAAGGCCGTGCGTCCGGACGTGCTGGAGGCCGTCACCGTCAACGTCGACGACGGCGACACGCGCCGGCTCGTCGCGGAGTGGGAGAAGGAGAACTTCAAGATCCCGCTCAAGGTGATCGAGTCGCCCTACCGGGAGATCACCAAGCCCGTTCTCGACTACGTCAAGCGCGTCAAGTCGGACAACCCGCGCGACGTTGTTACGGTGTTCATCCCCGAGTACGTCGTCGGCCACTGGTGGGAGCAGCTTCTGCACAACCAGAGCGCGTTGCGGCTCAAGGGAAGGCTGCTTTTCCAGCCGGGTGTGATGGTGACCAGTGTCCCGTGGCAGCTCGAGTCCTCGGTGAAGAAGGTCAAGGACAAGGACGTCATCGCGCCCGGCGCTGTCCGAAGGGGACTTGACGACCGATGAGCACCACCAAAGAAGACTGGACCGGACGCAAGTTCGAAGTAGAAGTAGGACCTGTCGCCCACGGCGGGCACTTCGTCGCACGGCACGAGGGGCGCGTTCTGTTCGTGCGTCACGCGCTGCCCGGCGAACGCGTTGTGGTGTCCGTGTACGAGGACAACGGCGGCTCGTTCTGCCGTGCGGACGCCGTGGAGATCCTGCAGCCGTCACCGGACCGCGTCGAGGCGCCGTGCCCGTTCAGCGGACCGGGGATGTGCGGCGGCTGCGACTTCCAGCACGTCTCGTGGGACGCGCAACGGGAGCTGAAGGCCGAGGTCGTCCGCGAGCAGCTGTCGAGGCTCGCCAAGATCGAACGCGACGTGGTCGTGGAGGCGCTGCCGGGCGGTCCGCTGGAGTGGCGGACCCGGATCCGGATGGCCGTCGGCCGCGACGGGAGGCCGGGCTTCCGGGGCCTGCGTTCCCACGATGTGATCCCGATCGACCACTGTGTGATCTCCAAGCCGGGCATGGTCGAGTCGGTGACCGACCGAAAGTGGCGGGCACAGGAGCTCACGATCGTCCAGGACGGTGACGGCAACCGTCATGTGGGTGAGGTGCGTGGCCGACACACCACGCGACGCGCCGGAACCGGTACGGCCGTCGAGACCGCCGCCCAACGAAAGTGGCGAGTTTCGGCGGATGGTTTCTGGCAGGTCCACCCGGCCGCCGCGGACACGTTCGCGTCCGTCGTGGGGGAGTGGGCCGCGGCCGAGCCGGGGCAACGCGCGTGGGACCTCTACGGCGGTGCGGGGCTCTTCGCGTCCGTGCTCGGACGGCAGGTCGGCGAAAACGGATCCGTGCTGGTCGTGGAGTCCTTCCCCGGTGCCGTGGAGGACGGCCGGCGCAACCTCCGCCGCATGTCCCAGGTGGAGTGGGTGGCGGACAAGGTGGAGCTCGCCGTGACCCGCAAACTGCCCGTCGAGAACCCTCATGTCGTGGTCCTCGACCCCCCTCGCAAGGGGGCGGGCAAGGTCGTTGTGGCTGAAGTCGCACGACGCCGTCCCGAACGGGTCGTCTACGTCGCCTGCGACCCCGCCGCTCTGGCCCGCGACCTGGCCGAATTCACAGTTCAGGGGTACCGGCTCGCGGAGCTGCGGGCGTTCGACGCGTTCCCCATGACCCATCACATGGAGTGCATCGCCCTGCTCGTGCCTGAGACGAGCTGAGGCAGCGTCTCAGTCGCGTCTCCGTAGACTGAGCCGAAGTCTTCAGGAGTGAGGTGGGCGTGGTGACCCTGCTGGAGTCCGTGCACGGACCAGCTGATCTGAAACGGATGGACGAGGCGCAGCTGTCGCGCCTGTGTGAGGAGATCCGGCGTTTCCTGGTCGACAAGGTGTCCAAGACGGGCGGGCACCTGGGCCCCAACCTGGGTGTCGTCGAGCTGACCGTGGCACTGCACCGGGTCTTCGACTCGCCGCAGGACCCGATCGTGTTCGACACCGGTCACCAGTCGTACGTGCACAAGATCGTCACGGGCCGCCGTGACGGATTCGACCGGCTGCGCAAGATGGGCGGCATGTCGGGCTACCCGTCGCGGTCGGAGTCCGAGCACGACGTGCAGGAGAGCTCGCACGCCTCGACGGCGCTGTCCTACGCGGACGGCCTGGCGAAGGCGAAGCAGATCAACGGCGCCCACGGCCACGTGGTCGCGGTCGTCGGCGACGGCGCGCTGACCGGCGGCATGTGCTGGGAGGCGTTGAACAACATCGCGGCGGACAAGACCCGTCCCGTCGTGATCGTGGTCAACGACAACGGCCGCTCGTACTCACCGACGATCGGTGGTCTCGCGGACCACCTGTCGTCGCTGCGGCTGCGTCCCGGCTACGAGCGCGTGCTGGAGAAGGGCAAGAGCGCGTTGCAGCAGACGCCGTTCTTCGGCAAGCCTCTCTACGCCGCGTTGCACGCCGCCAAGCGCGGCATCAAGGACGCGCTGGCGCCGCAGGCGATGTTCGAGGACCTCGGCCTCAAGTACATCGGCCCGGTCGACGGTCACGACATGGCGACGCTGGAAGCCGCACTGCAGCGCGCGAAGTCGTTTGGCGGCCCGGTGATCGTGCACGCGGTCACCCGCAAGGGCATGGGGTTCGCACCGGCCGAGAACCACGAGGCCGACCAGATGCACGCCACCGGCGTCATCGACCCGATCACCGGCGAGGACGTCAAACCGTCCAGCCGGACCTGGACGCACGTGTTCTCCGACGCGCTGGTGCAGGTCGGCCGCGAGCGTTCCGACATCGTGGCGATCACCGCCGCGATGCAGGGGCCCACCGGACTCGACCCGTTCGCCAAGGCGTACCCGGAGCGCTTCTTCGACGTCGGCATCGCCGAGCAGCACGCGCTGACGTCCGCCGCCGGTCTGGCGATCGGCGGTCTGCACCCGGTCGTGGCCGTCTACGCGACGTTCCTCAACCGAGCGTTCGACCAGTTGCTGATGGACGTCGCACTGCACAAGCAGGGCGTCACGGTCGTGCTGGACCGGGCCGGCGTCACCGGTCCGGACGGTGCGTCGCACCACGGCATGTGGGACATGTCGATCCTCGGCGTCATCCCCGGCGTCCACGTGGCGGCGCCGCGTGACGCCGGCACGCTGGTCGAGGAACTGCGCGAGGCCGTGGCGATCTCGGACGCGCCGTCGGTGATCCGCTACCCGAAGGCCTCGGTCGGCCCGGACCTGCCCGCGTTGGAGCGCGTGGGTTCCGTGGACGTGCTTCGGCGTTCGGGCAACGACGTGCTGCTGGTGACCGTGGGCGCGTTGGGCGGGCTTGGTCTCGAGGCCGCGCAACGGCTGGAGGACCAGGGCATCGGCGTGACGGTCGTCGACCCGCGGTGGATCTACCCGATGTCGGTGGACCTCGTGGAGATGGCCGCGTCGCACAAGCTCGTGGTGACGGTCGAGGACGGTGGCCGGCACGGTGGCTTCGGCTCCTCGCTCGCGGCCGCGCTGCGCGATGCCGATGTCGAGGTGCCGTTGCGCGACATCGCTCTGCCGCAGCGCTTCCACGACCACGGTGACCGTGGCGAAGTGCTGGCGTTGTGCGGCATCACCGCGCAGGACGTCGCACGGCGCGTGACGGAGTGGGCTGCTCGCCTGGAGTGCCTGCCTGTGGAAATCGACGCGCCCGCGGAGAAGTAGTTCGGCTAATCTCCACCTCGCGCCGCCTTCCGCGGCCCGGCAGGACTTCCTCGCCGGGTTCCGCTGTCGGGGCGAGCGCATGGCGCTGAGAGGCACCAGGTTCAACTCCTGAGCGCCACGACCCCGGTCGCACACGGGGGCGACGAGCTTTGCGAGTCCCTTGTGGACTCCCGTTCGCCGCCCCGCCGGCCGGGGTCGTGGTCTGTCCGGACGAGGTGGAGACGATGAAGCACACGTTGTACCCGTGGGAGCGGGGTGTTCGGTTCGATCGCGGTGTTCTGGCGGGTGAGGTGGAGCCCGGCCAGCACAAGTTCCCGCGGCACGTCGTGCTGCACCGTGTCGACGTTCGTCCGCGCACGATGACTCCTGCCGCACAGGACGTACCTACTTCTGACGGCGTGCTGGTCCGTGTGACCGTTGTCGTGCGCTGGGCCGTGTCCTCGGCGACGACGTTCGTGGTGGCGTCCGCTGGACCTGAGGCGGAGCTTTACACGGCCGTGCAGCTGGCGTTGCGCGGTGCGGTCCTCACGCGCGCACACTCCGCAGTTGACGCTGAGCGTGACGCCATTGCTGCCGAGGTACTGGCCGGTGTGGCCGCACGGGCTGCTGAGCTGGGTGTATCGGTTTCCGATGTGGCCGTGCGCGATGTCGTGATGCCCGGTGAGCTGCGTCGAGCCGCTCTGGCGGAGTTGGTGGCCGCGTCGGAGGGACGTGCGGCGTTGGAGCGGGCACGCGGGGAGACGGCGGCGCTGCGCTCGTTGCTCAACGCGGCCCGGTTGGCCGAGGAGCACCCGGCGTTGCTGGAGATTCGTGCGCTGCAGACGGCCTCTACCGTCGTTGTCGATCGGCCTGCACGGAGGTCGTGAAGGTGTCGTTAAGCGCCTTCTCAGGTGAATGTGGCACCTTTGAGGCGTGCGGATTCTGGTAGTCGAGGACGAGGCGCCTCTGGCCGACGCGATCGCTCGCGGCCTGAGGCGCGAAGGCATGGCCGTGGACGTCGCCTACGACGGCGAGAGCGGGCACGAGAAGTCGACCGTCACGCGGTACGACGTGGTCGTGCTCGACCGCGACCTCCCCGGGATGTCCGGCGACGAGCTGTGCAAGGAGATCCTCAGCTCCGGCGCGCTCACCAGGGTCATGATGCTGACGGCGAGCGGGTCCATCGAGGATCGCGTGTCCGGCCTGTCGCTGGGCGCGGACGACTACCTCGCGAAGCCGTTCGCGTTCCCCGAGCTGGTCGCGCGCGTGCGGGCGCTGGCCCGGCGCGCCACCCCGGCGACGCCGCCCGTGCTCGCTGCTCAGGACGTCGAACTGGACCCGGCGCGGCGCACCGTGTCGCGCGGCGGGCAGCCGATCGAGCTCACCCGCAAGGAGTTCGGGGTCCTCGAGGTGCTGCTCGCGGCCAAGGGATCGGTCGTCAGCAGCGAGGAGCTGCTTGAGCGCGTGTGGGACGAGAACGCCGATCCGTTCACCACGACCGTGCGCGTCACCGTGATGACGTTGCGCAAGAAGCTGGGCGAGCCGGGCATCATCGACACCGTCGTGGGCTCGGGCTATCGGGTTCCCAGTGCCTCGAACGGCTCTGCAGAGGACTGACCTGTGCGACGACGCGGGCCAGGACTGCGTCTCCGGATCACGCTGCTCACCACCGCGCTCGTCGCCGTGGTGAGTGCTGTCCTGCTCTTCCTCGGCTGGACGCTGGTCGGGCGGGTCTTCGACTCGTCACCGTCATTCCCCTCCGACACCCAGGTCACGGTCGACGGCGTCACCGTCACCGTGAAGGTGCTGACCGACGCGTTGACGGCCACCGCGCGTCAGGACCTGCTGCGCGCCGGGTTGATCGCGTTCGCGTGCATGGTCGTAGCTGCTGCTGTCCTAGCGTGGACGTTCACCGGCCGTGTCTTGAAGCCTCTGCACGACGTGACGGGTGCTGCCCGCCGGTTGTCGGCGGAGTCGCTGGGGTCGCGGCTGCGGCTGGAGGGTCCGCGTGACGAGGTCGCGGAGCTCGCGGACACGTTCGACTCGATGCTCGACCGGCTGGAAGCGGCCTTCGACTCGCAGCGCCGGTTCGTGGCGAACGCATCGCACGAACTGCGCACTCCTCTCTCGGTGGTGCGCACGGAGCTGGACGTGACTCTGTCCGATCCGGACGCCGACGTCGAAGAGCTGCGACGCATGGCCGGTGTCGTGCGTGCGGCGGGGGAGCGTGCCGAACAGTTGGTGTCGGCGCTGCTGCTGCTCGCACGTACGGACGGGATCGGGCTTGCTGTGCGTGAGCCGGTGGATCTGTCCGCTGTGGTCGAGTCCGCGTGGAAGGCGACACGGGCCGAGGCCGAGGCACGGAACCTGCGCGCGGTGTTCCGGTGCGTACCGGCGCTCGCGGTCGGGGATCCCGCGCTGCTGGAGCGCATCGCCGGCAACCTGCTGGAGAACGCCATCCGGCACAACCACGTCGGCGGATGGATCGAGACCGTGGTGGAGACGGGGCCGCAGTGGTCGGTGCTGCGGGTGTCGTCGTCCGGTCAGCTGATCCCGCCGGATCGCGTGGAGGAGCTGTTCGAGCCGTTCCGCCGCGGGGGCAAGGACCGGACCAGCCAGTCCGGCACGGGGCTCGGACTCTCGATCGTGCGTGCCGCGGTGGCCGCTCACGGCGGGTTTGCGCAGGCAGTGGCCGTGCCGACCGGTGGTCTGTCGGTCTCCGTGCACCTGCCGGCCGCACCCCGCTGAGCCTGGATACAAGATTGTCGGCGTGGTCCCGGTCACACTCTGCGTCGATCTTGGCAGGTTTGGGCCGTCCGCGTAGTGCCTGACCTGCGGTTACGCCGTTAGTGACCCCCGATTTGGATCTCCTGGGGGCCCCGTGTAAATTTCTCCATGCCAGCACGGAACGGGCCGGGAAACACAGCCGGAACGGAGTGCGGCGAAAGACTTCTAAGCTTGACACAGCCCCGGAAGTGACTCTCCTCGGAGATGAG